>CACZBS010000028.1 GCA_902779455.1 uncultured Prevotellaceae bacterium | reverse complement strand
CCGCCGCGCCCCGCCGCCGCCCGGCCCCGCCGCGAGGTCGATATTTCGATATTTCGTTATTCCGATATTCCGAATCCCATTATCCCGAAGAAAAAAATGAAATTCAACATTATTGGCATTCCTGACCGGCCGGAGCCGTTCTTTCCCCCGGAGGTCGCCGAGGAGATCAGCCGCGGGCGGGTCTTCTCGGGCGGACGGCGCCATCATGAGCTGGTCGGACGGCTGCTGCCGGCGGGCGCACGATGGATCGACATCACCGTGCCGCTCGACGACGTCTTCGCGCAGTATCGGCAGCTGGGCGACGAGGCGCACGTGACCGTCTTCGCCTCGGGCGACCCGCTGTTCTTCGGCTTTGCCAACACGATCCGCGAGCGCATGCCCGAGGCCGCGGTGCAGCTCTTCCCGACCTTCAACTCGCTGCAGATGCTGGCCCACCGCCTCGTCATGCCCTATCACGACATGCGCATCGTCTCGCTGACGGGCCGCCCCTGGCCCGACTTCGACCGCGCCCTCATCGAGCGCACGGCGAAGATCGGCGTCCTGACCGACCGCGAGCATACGCCTGCCGCCATCGCCCGCCGCATGACGGACTATGGCTTCACCGACTATCGCATGCACGTCGGCGAGCATCTGGGCCATCCCGACCGCGAGCGCATCACCACCCTCACCCTCAGCGAGGCGGCCGCGCATGAGTTCAGCCATCCCAACTGCCTGATCCTCGAGGCCACCGCCGCACTGCCCCCCCGCCCCTTCGGCATCCCCGACAGCGACTTCGCCCTGCTCGACGGTCGCGAGCGGATGATCACCAAGATGCCCATCCGCCTGCTCTCGCTGCAGGCCCTCGACCTCAGTCGGCGCCATGTGCTCTGGGACATCGGCTTCTGCACGGGCAGCATCAGCATCGAGGCCCGCCTGCTGTTCCCTCACCTGCGCATCGAGGCGTTCGAGATTCGCCCCGAGTGTGAGGCCATCATCCGCGAGAACATGCGCCGCCACCACGCCCCCGGCATCGCCGTCCACATGGGCGACTTCTTGAGTGGAGAACGGAGAACGGAGAACGGAGAGCTTGCTACCGCCTCCCTCGACGCCGTCTTCATCGGCGGCCACGGCGGCCACCTCAAGCAGATCATGGCCAAGGTGGCCTCATGCCTCGCCCCCGGCGGCGTCATCGTGATGAACAGCGTCACGCCCGCCAGCCGCCAGCTCTTCGCCGAGGCCTGCGCGGAGCTGGGCCTCCGCCAGCTGCCCACCATGCATATTGCCCTCAACGACTATAACCCCATCGACATACTGAAATGCGAACAGCCATCATAACCATCAGCGATGGCGGCCGACATGTGGCCGACATCGTCAGTCAGGAGACGCAGGGCCAGGCCCTCGACCGCGCCGACGTCGCCGCCCGCTGGCACGACTTCGACGCCCTGGTCTTCATCGGAGCCATGGGCATCTGCGTCCGCACCATCGCCCCCTGCCTCGAGGATAAGCACACCGACCCGGCCGTGGTCTGCATCGACTCGACCGGCCGCCACGTCGTCGCCGTCGTCAGCGGTCATGTGGGCGGCGCCAACGCGCTGGCCACCCGGCTGGCCGCCGCGCTGGGCGTAGAGCCCGTCGTCACCACGCAGAGCGACAACCAGCAGCTCTGGGCCCTCGACACGCTGGCGCAGCGCTTCGGGTGGGCCGTCGCTACGGACGTCGCGATGAACAAGGTCATCTTCGACTTCGTCAACCGCCGGCCGACGGCCCTGCTCATCGACGCCCACGACGCCGGTACCGACTATCTCCGTCAGACCATGCCCGACCACGTCCGCCTCATCCATGACGTCAGCGAGGCCGCCGACTGCCGCCTGCTGATCATCGTCTCGCCCTACGTGCACGCCATTCCCGGGCATCTGACCACGATCCAGTTCATCCCCCGCGTGCTCACCGCCGGCTTCGGCCTGGCCCATCGGCCTGACGACTATCGCGACATCGTCAGCCAGATGCACGACGAGCTGCGCCGCCATGGCATCCTGCCCGCGGCCATCCGCGAGTGGTGCACCATCGACGTGAAGGCCGACGAACCCTTCATCGGCGAGCTGCACGAGCCGGTGCGCTTCTTCACGGCCGACGAACTGGCTGGGGTCGACGTGCCCACGCCCAGCGCCTCCGTCGAGCGCCACGTCGGCACGCCCAGCGTCAGCGAGGCCGCCGCCATCCTCGGCAGCAACGGCGGCCGCCTGGTCTTAAACAAAATGAAGGGCCGGAACTGGACCCTCGCCGTGGCGGAAGAGGCCGCCGGCGGGCCCTTCATCGACATCGTCGGCGCCGGCCCGGGCGACCCCGACCTCATCAGCGTGCGCGGCCGACGGCTGCTGGAGCAGGCCGACCTCATCCTCTATGCCGGCAGCCTCGTGCCCCGCGAGCTGACCGACTGTCACAAGCCGGGCGCCACCGTCCGCTCGTCGGCCGCGATGGCCCTCGAGGAGCAGTGCCAGCTGATGAAGACGTTCTACGACCAGGGCAAGCGCATCGTCCGGCTCCACACCGGCGACCCCTGCATCTTCGGCGCCATACAGGAGCAGATGGCCTTCTTCGACCGCGAGGGCATGCGCTATCGCATCACCCCCGGCATATCGTCGTTCCTGGCCGCCGCGGCCGAGCTGCGCTCGCAGTTCACCATCCCGGAGCGCACGCAGACCATCATCCTCACCCGCGGCGAGGGCCGCACGCCGATGCCCGAGCGCGAAAAACTGCACCTGCTGGCCCGTAGCCGCAGCACGATGTGCATTTTCCTCTCGGCCGCCATCGTCGACGACGTGCAGCGCGAGTTGCTCGAGGAATATCCTGAGTCGACCCCCGTGGCCGCCTGCTATCACCTGACGTGGCCCGACCAGCGCATCTATCGCGGTCAGCTGAAGGACCTCAGCCGCATCGTCCGCGACAACCACCTGACGCTCACCACGATGCTCGTCGTTGGCGACGCCATCGACAACCGCCAGGGCCTCTCCGAGCTCTATAACCGCCACTTCACGCATCTCTTCCGGAAAGGAGACGACACCCTATGATTCTCATCTTTGGCGGAACAACGGAGGGCCGCATGGCGGTCGACGTGTGCGAGCAGGCAGGACAGCCGTTCTACTACTCCACACGAACTGATGGGCAGCAGGTGACGTTGCACCACGGCCGGCGCCTGGTCGGCACGATGACGGCCGACGACATCCGCCGCTTCTGCCGCGAGCACGACGTGCGGCTCATCGTCGACGCCTCGCATCCCTTTGCCGAAGGGCTCCACGAGAGTGTGGCCGCGGCCGGTCTGCCGGTCGTGCGCATCGACCGCCAGCGCCAGCAGCCAGCGCCCGACCTCGTCTGGTGTGCTGACTTTGAGGAGGCGTTGGTGCGACTGGCTGCCGATCCGCCCCGGCGTCTGCTGGCTCTGACAGGCGTGAACACGATAGCCCGGCTGAAGCCGTTCTGGCAACAGCATTCGGCGGTCTTCCGCATCCTCGACCGCGAGGAGAGCAGGCAGCAGGCCGCTGACAGCGGTCTGACGGCCGGTCAGTTGGTGTTCTACGACGACCATGCGCCGTTGCCTACGGCCGAGCAGGAGCGCATGCTGATGGAACAGACGGGCTGCGACGCCGTCATCACCAAGGAGAGCGGCGCGAGCGGCGGCTTTGCGGCGAAGGTCGAGGCGGCCCGCCAGCTGGGCCTGCGCATCTTCGTCGTCGCGGCGCCTGACTATGCGGCCTGCTTCCCGCCGGGGGCCACGCTGCGCCGTGTGACCGGGCGCCACGGTCTGCGTCGGGCCATCGAGGCGCTGCTGCCCGACTTCTTCCCCCTGCACACGGGGCTCACCACCGGGGCCGTCGCCACGGCGGCCGTGAAGGCGGCCACGCTGCGGCTGCTGGGCGAGGCGGCCGACGAGGTGACGTTCGCGCTGCCCGACGGCGAGACGCTGACGGTCGGCATCGACCATTCGGAGGTCTTTCCTGGATATGCCACGGCGACGGCGACGAAGGACTTCAGCGACGACCCCGACGTCACGCGGGGATGCCGCATCACCGCCCGCGTGGCATGGGCCGAGCCGCAGGGCCGCGGCATCCGCTTCCTGCAGGGCGAGGGCGTCGGCCGCGTGACGCTGCCCGGGCTGGGCATCGCCGTCGGCGAGCCGGCCGTCAACCCCGTGCCGCGCCAGATGATGACGGCCGAGGTGCGGGCCCTGACCGACGCCGACCTTGACATCACAATCAGCGTCGAGGGCGGCCGCGAACTGGCCGAGCGCACGTTCAACAGTAGGGTGGGGGTGGTCGGCGGCATCAGCATCATCGGCACCAGCGGCATCGTCGCGCCGCTCTCCAACGAGGCCTTCGTCCGCAGCATCGGCCGCGAGCTGGAGGTGGCCCGCGCCATGGGCTGCACGGCCGTCGGACTGGCCTCAGGCAAGCGGGGCGAGACGGCCCTGACAGAGCGGGAGCCGTCGCTGCGCGTCATCCACTACGGCAACTTCGTCGGCGACAGTCTCGGGATGGCCCATCGGCTGGGCTTCCGGCGCGTGGTCTTGGGCATCATGATCGGCAAGGCCGTCAAACTGGCCGAGGGACATCTCGATACCCATTCGCATAAGGTGCTGATGAACAAGGACTTCCTCGCCCGTGTGGCCCGCTCCGTGGGCGTCAGCGATGCGGCTTCGAGGCTGCAGCCCGTCACGATGGCCCGCGAGCTGTGGGCCCTCATGCCGCCCGCCTTCTTCGAGGCCCTCCGCGACCTGTGTATGCAACATTGTAGAACCGTGTTCCCCACGGGGACACTTGAAATCCATATCCTCGAACAATGAAAATGACGCTGCTCGCACTGAGCATTCCCCTGCTGGCCCTGCTCAACCTGATGCTCGGCTCCGTGCCCATCCCGATGGGCGAGGTCGTCGGCATCCTGGCCGGCAACGGCTCCGACAACGAAGTCTTCACGAATATCGTGCTGCGCACCCGACTGCCGCAGACCCTGACCGCCATCGCCTGCGGGGCGGGACTGGCCCTGGCCGGACTGGAGATGCAGACCGTCTTCCACAACCCCCTGGCCGGGCCGTCGGTGCTCGGCATCAGCAGTGCCGCCTCGCTGGGCGTCGCCTTCGTCGTGCTGCTCAACGGCACCATCGGCGGCGGCCTCATGTCGCGCTTCGGACTGATGGGCAACACGGCGCTGACCGTCGCCGCCGTCAGCGGGGCCATGGCCGCCATGGCGCTCATCGTCTGGCTCTCGCAGCGGGTGCACGGCCGGGCCACGCTGCTCATCGTCGGCGTCCTCATCGGCTATATTGCCAGCGCCATCATCGGCGTGCTGAAGTATTTCTCCAGCGAGGAGGACATCCGCAGCTACGTCATCTGGGGACTGGGCTCCTTCGCCCGCGTCACCGGTGGACAGGTCTGGGTCTTCGTCGCCCTGATGGCCGTGCTGTGTCCCCTGTCGATGCTGCTGGCCAAGCCGCTCAACACGCTCCTGCTGGGCGAGCGCTACGCCGCCAACCTGGGGCTGAACATCCGCCGGGCACGCATGCTCATCATCGCCTCGGCAGGCATCCTGACGGCCATCACGACGGCCTACTGCGGTCCCATCATGTTCCTCGGACTGGCCGTGCCGCACATCTGCCGCGGACTCTTCAACACCGACGACCACCGCACGCTGCTGCCCGCCACGCTGCTGGCCGGCGCGTCGCTGGCGCTCGTCTGCAACCTCATCGCCCGACTGCCGGGCATGGAGGGCGCACTGCCCATCAACTCGGTGACGGCGCTCATCGGCGCCCCCATCGCCCTCACCATCCTGCTCCGTAGAAATGAAAGAAGATAACGCCCTGCTCATCGGTGCCGCCTCCTCAGGGTGCGGCAAGACCACCTTCACCATGGGCCTGCTCAGGGCTCTCAGCCGACGCAGCCTCGGCGTGCAGCCCTTCAAGTGCGGCCCCGACTACATCGACCCGCTCTACCACCGTCAGGCGGCCGGCCGCGAGTCGGTCAACCTCGACACGTTCATGGCCTCGGCCGATCATGTCAAGCAGCTTTATGCCCACTACGGCAGCGATGCCGACGTGCGGGTCATCGAGGGCGCCATGGGTCTCTACGACGGCTACGACGCCCGTCGCGGCAGTGCGGCCGAGGTGGCCATGCTGCTCGATGTGCCTGTGGTGCTGCTGGTCAGCGCCCGCGCCGTGGCCTACAGCGTGGCGCCGCTCATCTATGGGTTCCGCTGTTTCAATCCGCGGCTTCGGCTGGCCGGCGTCGTGTTCAACTTCGTCGCCTCCGACCGCCAGTATGCCACCCTGCAGCAGGCCTGCCGTGACGCCGGCGCGGAGTGTCTGGGCTATCTCGGCCGCAACGCCGACCTGACTATCCCCAGCCGCCACCTGGGACTGACCATCGAGGAGCAGCGCCAGACCGAACGGCTCATCGACAGGGCCGCCGACGAGGTGGAGGCCCACGTCGACCTCGACCGCCTGCTCGCTGCTGCCACCGTCGCCACAGTCCCTGCTGCCACCGTCGCCACAGTCCCTGCTGCCTCTTCTCGTCCGGTGCGTTGCGGCAGTGCCGCAACGCCCAGTGCCCCCTCCGCCCCCGCGACGACCATCGCCGTGGCCCGCGACGAGGCCTTCAACTTCACCTACCGCGCCAATATCGATGCGCTGGCCCGCCGCGGCCGTGTCGTCTTCTTCTCGCCGCTGCGCGACAGGTCGCTGCCCGACTGCGACCTGCTCTATCTGCCCGGCGGCTATCCCGAGCTGTTTGCCCAGCAGCTTTCTGATAACACTACCATGCGGAAATCCATCCGCGACTATGCCGAGGCGGGCGGACGCGTGCTGGCCGAGTGCGGCGGATTCATGTATCTCTGTCGCGACATCGACGGGCGGCCCATGTGCGGCGTCCTGCCGCTGAGCGCGACGATGGACGGCGCTCGCCTGCACCTGGGCTACAGGCAGATGAACGTCGATGGCTATACCCTTCGCGGCCATGAGTTCCACTACTCTTCGGTGCGCCCCTCGGCCTGTCCCCCCGACGTCCGCCGGCTCGTGCTGCAGCAGTCAGCCACGGGCGCGCCCGTCGACACTCCGATTTATAAATATAAGAACGTCCTGGCCGGCTATACGCACTGGTACTGGGGCGAACAACCCTTCGAATCATTATGGAACATCTGAGACCTCTCATGCTGGCCGGCACGGGCAGCGACGTCGGCAAGAGCATCCTCGCCACAGCCCTCTGCCGCATCTTCCTGCAGGACGGCTATCGCCCCGCACCATTCAAGGCGCAGAACATGGCGCTCAACTCCTTCGCCACGCCCGACGGACTGGAGATAGGCCGCGCACAGGCCGTGCAGGCCGAGGCTTGCCGGCTGGCGCCCCACACCGACATGAACCCCCTGCTGCTGAAGCCCAGCAGCGACCACACCAGTCAGGTGGTGCTCCACGGCCGACCCATCGGCAACCGCGACGCGTATGACTTCTGGGGAGTGAAAGGGAGTGATGGGGGAGTGAAGGGGAGTGACGGGGACGATAGGCATGAGCTCGACTTCCGGGCTGAGGTGTGCCAGTCGTTCGACCGGCTGAACAGCCGCTATAACCCCATCGTCATGGAGGGGGCCGGCAGCGTCTCGGAGCTCAACCTGCGCGACCACGACCTCGTCAATCTGCCCATGGCGCGCCATGCCGGGGCGGCCGTCGTCCTCGTGGCCGACATCGACCGCGGCGGCGTCTTCGCCTCGTGCTATGGCAGCATCAAGCTGCAGACGGCGGCCGACCAACAGCTGATGCGCGGCATCATCGTCAACAAGTTCCGGGGCGACCTGCGACTCTTCGACCGGGGGCGACAGATGCTCGAAGACGTCTGCGGCGTGCCCGTGCTGGGCGTCGTGCCCTACGTGCCCGACCTGCACATCGACGCCGAGGACAGCGTGGTGCTCGAGAAGAAGAAAATCGCGAAAACGGATGCAAAAAAGGCCTATTCCATCGCAGTAGTCATGCTGCGCCACCTGTCGAACTTCACCGACTTCGACGTGCTGGAGCGCGACCCGCGCGTACACTTGTTTTACACAAAGGACGCGGCCGACCTCGACGCGGCCGACACGATCATCCTGCCCGGCACGAAGGCCACGCTCGACGACCTCTACCACCTGCGCCGCTCGGGCATGGCCGCCGCCATCCTCAAGGCTCACGCCGAGGGCAAGACCATCGTCGGCATCTGCGGCGGATTCCAGATGCTGGGCCGTCGCATCGACGATCCTGACGGCATCGAGGGAGGCGACGTCACCTCCCTGCCCGGTCTGGGCCTGTTGCCCATGCAGACCGTCATGACGCCCGAGAAGACCACCCGCCAGGTGGAGTTCCGCTTTCAGGGCCAGCCCTGCCGCGGCTACGAGATTCATCAGGGCCGCTCGACGGCCGACGACCCCATCGTCGTCCGTGGCCACGTCATCGGCACCTACATCCACGGCTGCCTGGACAATCCGGCCGTCATCGACTTCGTCCTCGGCGAGCGGACGGCCCCTG
The DNA here is from genome assembly GCA_902779455.1 of uncultured Prevotellaceae bacterium. GTDB lineage: Bacteria > Bacteroidota > Bacteroidia > Bacteroidales > Bacteroidaceae > Prevotella. The sequence goes on along the minus strand of CACZBS010000028.1, from coordinate 41,240 downwards.
CCGCCGTCGCTCCCGAGTCCGTCGACGACTATCGCGACCGCCAGTACGACCTGCTGGCCGACCATGTGCGCCGTCATGTCGACATGGAGCGGATATATCAGATTCTCAAATCTTAGCTTACTATGTAAAAATGGAGAAGTTACAGATATATTAATATGAAGAAGTTACAGACCCCACCCCCAACCCCTCCCCTTGAGGGGAGGGGAGTAGCTGCGCCGTCATCCCCGTCGTACAGTGCGGCAGCCACTCCCCTCCTTCGGAGGGGTCGGGGGAGGCTTACTCCCCTCCCTTCAAGGGGAGGGGCTGGGGGTGGGGTCTCTAACTTCAAACAACGCTAAACACCACCTACCGATATGCTCTACGGACACGGCGACGACCTCTACCGCTACCCTGACATCCGCGTCAACTTCAGTTCGAATGTCTACAACCACTTCGACCACCAGGGGCTCTATGCCCACCTGGCCGGTCGGCTGAGCTCCATTGAGAGCTATCCGGAGCCGACGTCTTCGCGGCTGGAGGCACGTATAGCTGAGTCCTTGAACCTGCAAGAACAGCAGGTGATGGCGACGAGCGGGGCCACCGAGGCCATCTACCTCGTGGCTGAGGCCTTCGCCGGCAGTCGCAGCGCCATCCTCGCGCCCACGTTTGCCGAATATGCCGACGCCTGCCGGCTCAGCGGCCACCATATTATATATATTACAGACCTGACACAGCTGCCCGCTGACTGCCGACTCATGTGGATCTGCAATCCCAACAACCCGACGGGAACGGTCGTCGACCGCGACTTTTTCGCCGATTTCATCGACAGTCACCCGCAGACGCTCTTCGTCGTCGACGCCAGCTACGCACCGTTCACGCTCCGCCCGATGATGACGCCCGAGGAGGGAGCGCAGCGGCCTAACGTGCTCATGCTCCACTCCATGACCAAGCGCTTCGCCGTGCCCGGTCTGCGCCTGGGTTTCGTCACGGCCGCCGACGAGTTGCTGTCGACGCTCCGCCGCCGCCAGAAACCCTGGAGCATCGGCTCGCTGGCGCAGCAGGCCGCCCTCTATCTCATAGCTCACGCGCACGACTATGTCCTCCCGACGGCCGTGCTCGTCAGCGAGGCGCAGCGCATGGCCCGCGCGCTGGAGGCCACCGGCCTTGTCGACGTCCATCCCACGGACTCGCACATCCTGCTCTGTCGCCTCCGCCACGGCACGGCCGCCAACCTGAAGGAGCGCCTGGCCCGCCGCCACGGTCTGCTCATCCGCGACGCCGCCAATTTCCACGGCCTCACCCCCGCCCACTTCCGCATCGCCGTGCAGTCGTCCGACGAGGACGACGCCCTCCTCCGGGCGCTTAAAGCCCTCTTTTGCTGACATATATGCAACATAATCCCGTAAATGCTTGGCTCTTTGCGGGATTTTTCGTACTTTTGCCGATACAAAAGCTAACAAGGATGAGCAGACCACGAGCACAATGGATTCTTCTATGCGTTCTTGCCCTATTTGCCGCTGGAGTAAAGGCTGATGAACAGTGTCCGACGCAGAAGGTGGCGGCCGAGCGGCTGCCCGACCTGAACGTGCCGCGCGGCGGACATGCCGTGGTCTATGCCGACGACGGACTGATGGTCATCGGCGGCCACACCACCGGCTTCGTGCCCACACCGACCGCCGAGCGCTATGTCGACGGCCGCTGGCAGCTGGTCAGCACCGTCTACAGCCACGACGACGCCATGGCGCTGCCCCTCAGCTCGGGTCGGGTGCTCATTGCCGGCGGGCACGAGAAGAACCTGGGCATCGGCCAAAGCTACGAGGTTGAGATGTACGACCCGGCGACCCATTCGTTCACCGGCTTCGGCACCCTCGACCAGAAGCGCACCCTGCTGTCGGGCACCGAGATCGACAGCGGCCGCGTCGTTGTCAGCGGCAACTGGTACGCCGACGACGCCATCGAGTTGTTCGACGGCCGCCGCCACTTCCGTCGCGTCAAGGCCCCGGCCGTCCAGCGCTCCTCACCCTTCATCTTCCGCGTCGCGCGCGACGACGTGTTCATCCTGAGCGACTATGACGTCCGGGGCGGCCGCTACGACAGCATCGTCGTCGACCGTCTGCGGGGCGAGCCCTTCTCTCCGTCCTTACTGCAAGAGTGGCGCCCGCGCACCGCCCAGGCCGCCTATAACAGCAGCGACGCCTTCGTCGGCGACGAGCGGCGGGGATTCTACGCCTCGCTCTTCACCGTCGAGCGCAACACCCACGCCCAGCCTCTCGTGCCGGGCTATCCGACGGGCGACGTCGCCTTCGTCCTGCTGCGCGACACGTCCTTCACGCTCGTGCCGACGGACCACCCCGTGCCCCTGCTGTCGCCCGTCACCGGCGACTCGATCCTCTACAACTTCCTGGTCCATGCCGACCGCAGCCGTCAGCGCGCCTACCTGACCGGCTGCGACCGCCACTTCCGCTTCTATGCCCTCTGTCTCGACTATGCGCCCCTCTTCACCGAGGCCAGCCTGCGCGCACAGCCCGGCGAGGGCGCCAAAGCGAGGCTGACGCTCTATTACACCGACCCGCTGCCCGACTGCGCCTTCCATGCCCTGCCGACGCTCACCCCCGACGGCGACCTGGCCGTCGTGGGCGGCGTCGTCCAGCCCGACTTCGTGGCCAACAACTTCTTCCCCTCCCCCTCGGCATGGCTCATCCATGTAGGTCAGGACGAGTCGTCGGCCTCAGCCGCCGACAGCAGCCGTAAGTGGCTGCTCGCGGGCGTCGCGGGCGTCGCCCTCGCCCTGGCCGCCATGTGGCTGATGCGCTGGCGTCGGCGGTCAGGCGAAGCGCCCGCCGCTGAGGCCGACCCGGCTACGGCCCGCCGGCCTGACAGCGCCCTGATGGACCGCATCTGCCAGCTGATGGACGAGCAGCAGATGTTTCGCAATGCCGACCTGAAGGTCTCCGACCTGGCCTCGGCCCTCAGCACCAACACCCGCTACATCACCGACTGCATCAAGCAGAGCCGCCGCCAGACCTTCTCGCAGTTTGTCAACACCTATCGCATCCGGCACGCCCAGCAGCTGCTCCGCCGCCATCCCGGCATGAAGCTGACCGAGGTGAGCTTCGAGTCGGGATTCGCCAACGAGCGCTCCTTCTTCCGCACCTTCAAGGCCATCACCGGCATGACCGCCCGCGAATGGGTGCAGCAGCAATGAGCAGAGGGCTTCTTTAAAATCAGAATTTTCTTTACACTTGAGCGCTCTTTTAGCGAAAAAGCACCGCTTCTCGGCCAGAGAAGCGGTGCTTTTCGGGTCGAAAAGCGGCACTTCTCTCATCGAAAAGCACCGCTTCTTTTTTCTTACTTCGTAATCGCTCTGATTATCAGTTGGTTGTAAAAAGCGGACAAATTGTTGTGAATTTCCTTTACAAATAGTGACTTCTTTGAGGCCGTTTATCATCTATCGGGGGGCTGCAAGAATATCCCTAAACTAACTATTTACTGCCAAATTCCGAAAATGTCAGCCGATTTTCCGATTATGTCAGTCTGTTTAATGCTAAAACCACTATTTTTGCGGCATTGTATTACGTATTCACTTAACAGACAAACCATTTATTTATGAAAAGACGACTGCTACTCACCCCCCTGCTGACGCTCTTCGCCATCGTCAGCACCAACGCTCAGACGGGACTCTCCGTCAGCGTGCACTGCGACGAGCCGGGCACGCTCTTCGTGAAAATCCAGGAGCAGATTGAGGAGGTCGGCGAGCTGGCCGACGTCACCTCGCTCACCGTCAGCGGCACGCTGAACCGCGACGACTACAATGTCATCCGCAACCAGATGACCAACCTCGCGTCGCTCAACCTCGCGGGCATCGACGACGAGAGCACCAAGGCCATGTCGCTCTCGGGGAAGAAGCGGCTGAAGACCATCGTCTTCTCCACCGTGGCCACGCAGATTCCCTCGGGGGCGCTCAGCAACTGCGACAGTCTGCAAAACTTCACCATCCCCGCGTCGGTGACCACCATTGGCCGCAGCGCCTTCGAGAACTGCAAGTCGCTCACCAGCATCGCCCTGCCCAGCGGGCTGACAACCATCGAGAGCTCGGTGTTTAGTGGCTGCAGCAGCCTCAGCACGGTGCCGCTGCCGCCGGCCATCACCACCATTGGCAGCTCGGCCTTCAGCGGCACCGCCCTGACGGCTGTCACCATCCCCGCCACGGTGACCAAGATCGAGAACTCGGCCTACCGCAACTGCCAGAGCCTGACCACTGTCACGTTCCAGGGCACGGGCGTCACCCTCAGCGGCAATGTCTTCCGCAACACAGGCCTGACGTCCTACACCCTGCCGCCAGGCGTCGTCATCGACGGAGACGGCACGTTCTGCGACTGTGCCAACCTGAAGAGCTTCACCTTCCCCGACGGGCTGACCGACGAGAAGATGGTGGGCACGTCCACCTTCTGGCACTGCTACGCCCTGGAGCAGGTGCGGCTGCCGGCCGACCTCACCGTCATCCCCAACTATTTCTTTTCGGGCACCGCCATCACCTCGCTCGACCTGCCCGCCGCCGTCACCACCATCCGCCGCGAGGCCTACGCCAACACCAAGGCGCTCCGGGAGGCCGTCCTGCCCGAGACGCTGCGCGACGTCGAGGAGTATGCCTTCTGGGGCAGCGGCATCGAGAAGATGGTGTGGCCTCGGAGCATGACGACGATGAAGCGCGAGATATTCCGCGACTGCCAGCAGCTGACCGACGTCACCATCCCCGAGACGGTCGACAGCATCGCCAACGCCCCCTTCGGCTATTGCTCGGCGCTCAGGAGCGTCCGCCTGCCCGAGGGCATCCGCACCCTCGACGGCACCTTCAACCAGTGCACCAGCCTCACGGAGGTCAACATCCCGCGGTCGGTCACCTGTCTCAGCGGCTCGACCTTCGCGAAGTGCACGTCGCTCACCCGCATCGACATCCCCGACGGCGTCACCTACATCGGCCCCTTCTGCTTTGAAAAAGTGCCCCTGACGGAAGTGCGCCTGCCGTCGCGTCTGCACCAGATAGGCCGCTATGCCTTCAACGGCGGCTTCTACGGGCGCATGGTGGTGCCCGAGGGCGTCATCAGCATTGGTGAGCGGGCCTTCTACAGCGACAGCCTGCGCGTGCTCGACCTGCCTTCGACGCTCCTCTCCGTGGGCGGCTGCATGCTCGGCGACAACAGCCAGCACCATCCTGACAGCGTCATCCTGCGTGCCATGGTGCCGCCCTACAGCTACAATGAGTTCCTCATCAGCCGCGACCGGCCCACCACGCTCTATGTGCCCCAGGCGTCAGTGTCGCTCTACCAGGCCAACGCCGACTATAACCAAATTGAGAGCATCAAGCCCCTCGACATCGGCCAGTCGCATCTGAACATCATCGGCAAGGTCGTCGTTTCCCCCTCGAGTGGCTTGCAGCAGGCGAAGTACGACGTCGACATGATTACCCTGCACGACATCGCGGGCATCGAGCAGTCCAGCAACCATCACCCCAGCCTGACCGTCAGCGAGGGTGCCACGATGCGCATCGGCCACTTGGGCATGACCTTTGATGCCCACACCGACTGGTCCTATCGCCAGTCGAAGTACGACTGCTTCATCAACCGCGGCACTACGACCATCGACGACATCGACCTGCGCTGCATCTTCACCGGCAAATACTTCTTCACGCCGCCCTTCGACGTCCGCGTCAGCGACATCATCGGCGACAATCCCAACACACCCGTCACCTTCTATCGCTACGACGGGGCGGCGCGCGCCGCCACCGACTTCGACCGCACCTGGGTGCGCCTGCAGCCCGGCGAGACGCTGCACCCCGGCACTGCCTATGCCGTACTGCCCGAGCAGCAGCTCTATCAGGACTACACCGGCAAGTGGGGCTACCACTGGGGCTACTACCACCTGAAGCCCGCCGCCGGGGGCGTCAACCACTTCACCACCAGCGACGACATCAGCGTGCCGCTGCAGCACCACGCCTCGGAGTTCCCGCACAACCGCAACTGGAACCTCGTGGGCATGCCCTTCCCCTCGTTCCTCGACATCCGCGGCCTCGACTACGACGGACCCTTCTTCATCCAGGGCAACCTGTGGAAGGCCGTCAGCGCCCTCGACGACGAGATCGTGCTCTATCCCCACGAGGCCATCTTCGTGCAGTGTCCCGACGCCGTCAGCGCCCTCACCTTCAGCGCCGACCGCCGCCAGGTGGACGACACCTTCGTCAAGGGCGACGCCCCGGCCAACAGCGCACGAGCCCTGCGACGCACCGACCAAAACCGCCACCGCACGGTGTATAACCTGACGGTAGAGCCCACCCCAGACCCCTCCCCAAGGGAGGGGGGAAGCACCCGCTTCGTCATCAACCCCGCCACAACCACGGGCTATGACCTGGGTCACGACGCCCCGCTCCTGAGCGACGACGATGACAACCCAGCCACCCTCCTCTACACCACCGACGCCAGCGGACTGGCCTACGCCATCAACGAGCGGCCGCTCGCCGACGGCATCATCCCTCTGGGCATGCGGCTCGCCGAGGGCGGCACCTACACGCTCACCCTCCGCATCAAGGCCAGCCCTGCGGTTGGTGGTTTCCCCGCCGACACCCCCGTCTGGCTCATCGACAACGAGACAGGAGCCCGCACAAACCTCCTCGGGGAGGAGTCAGGCGTGGGCCTCTACACCTTCACCGCCTCCGCCGGCAGCCATCCTCAGCGCTTCGTCATTGCCCTGGGCGATGCCGAGCCGACAGGCGTCAGCCTGACTCAGAACTCAGAACTCAGAACTCAGAACTGCTTCAACCTGCTGGGCCAGCCCGTCACGACGCCCGCCAGGGGCGTCTACATCAAGGACGGACGGAAAATCATCAAGTAAAGCACCACACATATTATTAATATAGAGAGCTATGAAACGACTATTCAATATATGCCTGCTCTGCCTGATGGCACTGGCGGCCACGGCACAGACCGCAACACAGCACCGGCTGAGAATAACCCTCGAGCCTGAGCACGTGATGAACGCCTTCGTCTCCTATCGCATCGACGGTAACGATTATAAACTGCAGAGCGACACCACCGACCTCGACATGACGCTGCCCGCCGGAACCATCGTCTACATCAAGAGCCAGTGGCAGGGCACCAACGGCAGCTACCTCTTCTGGCAGCTGATGGAGAACGGCCAGGAGGTGCCCTTCCGCGACTATGGCGGAAAGGTGATGGAGCGGCGCGACGGCCGCGACTACACCTACTACGTCATGGCCGACTGCGACGTCGACCTGAAGATCGTCTGCCAGTACATGCCCGCCACGCCCAACGACCAGCCCGGCACCAACGGATGGTATCCCGAGACGGGCACCCTCGTCATGGACTACCGCTACAACGGCAACGGCTATCCCGACAACTTCAACTATAGTGAAGACCGCTACAAGGTGCTGCGCTACATCTGTGCATGCGACATTGGCAGCAACTTCAACATCATCAACGGTTGCTACGACTTCCCCAACATGTTCTTCGCTGACTACAGCCGCACGACAGCCACGGAACTGACCGCCCACTGGAATCAGGAGACTTATGCGGAGCAAATGAATAACCTCACCGAGCTGGTGCTCCCCGCTACCATCACGACCATCGAAAGCACCGCCTTCTGGGGCTCGAGCGTGAAGACGCTGACCTGCCTCGCACTGATGCCGCCCAAGTTCAGAATCGAAAAGGTGCTCTACAGCGGGGCAGAGCAGGCCGAGGAGTTCATGCCCTTCCAGGACACGAAGGACATCGTGGTCTGCGTGCCGCTCGAGGCCGTCGCGCTCTATCAGTCGGCCGACTACTGGAAGGAGATGACCATCGTGCCGATGGATGCCACGGGCGTCACGCTGACGGTCGGCCTCATGGCTGAGGCCGACGCCGCGACGCTGGCCCTCTATAAGGGCATGCACCTGGAACTGACCGACCGTCGCTCGGGCATCAAGCGCACTCAGCTCGTCGGCCCGCACAACGACTACGAATTCCGCTATCTGACGGCGAACACCGTCTATGACCTGGTGCTGCGCACGACGACGGGCGACGTGGCGGCCCGGCTGGAGAACATCTTCGTGGGCGAGGCCGACCAGAGCATCTGCTTCGGCAACCTGCGCACGCCCCGCACACTGACCGTCGCCCTCGAGGGCAGCGACGGCCGTGTCGTCGACGAGGACGACTACACCGTGACGTGGCGTAAGGCCGACGGCACCTACCTCAAGCGGGGCACGACCATCAGCGACGTGCTCGACGGCGACGCCCTCAGCGTCTTCATGCTCTTAGGCCACCGGCTGGCCGCCCGCTACGAGCAGCCCGACACACTGAGATACGTCGTCGGACAGGACGGCGCCGACACCGCCATCCGCCTGCAGCTCCGACAGCTCGCGACGACCACCGCCAGCTTCACCGTCGTCGACTCGCTGACGCGCCAGGGCATCAGCGGCGCCACTGTCGACGTGGCCCAGGTGCTGCCCGACGGCACCACCGGTGCGCGCACCCTGCTGACCACCGACGCCGCCGGACATGCCGTCGGCGAGGTGGCCGCCACGATGAGCACCATCACCGTGACGTCGCCCCTGCACGGCGCACTGTCGTTCAACGCCAACCTGCGTGACACCACAGCCTTCCGCACCGTCTTCCAGCCGGCCCGCGGCACCACCATCCTGCTCAGCCACACCTATCAGGCCGCCGTGGCCGAGGGTGAGACGCCCGCCGTGGAGCAAGGCTACGGCGACGGCCGCAGCCTGGAGTACACGTTCACCGCCACGCTGCCCGACGGGCGCGACACGCTCATCAGCGACTGTCTGGTGCGCTATCCCGCCTACGTCCTCTACAGCGCGCTGCCCGTGGGCTCACGGCTCCACGTCAGCGCCACCGACACCCGCGGCAGGGTGGAGCCCGCCGAGGCCGAGGGCACCGTCGGCGAGGACGGCATGGTCAGCATCGTGCTGCCCATTGTCGAGCGGGGCTATATCCATGCCCGCTACTCGATGTCGGTCAGCAGCCATCCCGCCGTGCTCCTCTTCAATGCCTGGACGGGTGAGCTGATCACCAAGCATGAGTTTGGCGACCGCACCTTCGCCACGTTCACCGACCTGCCCGACGGCGACTACCTCGTGGCGGCCATGTCGAAGGGACCGCAGTATCAGGGCATCAACAGCCGCCGCCAGCTGGAGCTCTACACGGCCGACGAGGACTACGTGGCCCAGACGGTCAGCGTCGGTCAGGGCCACATGGCCCAGGTCGCATTCAGTCGAGTGCCCTACACCCAGACGCAGCTGGAGACGAACCTCAGCGAACGACGCGTGGGCAGCCCCACCGAGGCGAAGGTGGGCTACGACTGCTCGTTCGGCGTCAAGGTGGCCTTCGAGGGGCTGCAGGAGCGCATGCTGGGCACCAGCTACGACGTGAGCCTCTATCCGACTGACTGCCGCCTAGAGTTCTATCTGCCCGAGGGGTTCGCCACGCCCACGGCCTACAGGAGCTACCGCCAGTACCAGCCCTACATGGACGGACGGCCCTGGCTCTCAGCTGTCTCTATCGACGACATCACCACCGGCGGCGACTATCGTCCCGGCGGCATCGCCATGACGGCAGCCACGGCCACCTGGGACCGCTACAGCCGCAAGCTCACCGTCGAGTGGCCTCACATCGACGAGGGCGGACGCCTGAGCATCATGACCGTGCCCCTCGAGGCCGGCACCGCCATGCCCGAGGCCTACCTCAGCTACACGCTCGGTGGAAAGCAGTACCGCGAAGTGCTCGAGACGACCGACGTCAGCGTCAGCAAGTCGGGCATCTACGTGCAGGAGCTGCTCGTCCAGCCCTCGTTCATCGTCAGCGGCACCACCCAGTATTATGAGGAAGAGGAGCCTGCCGGTGCCCGTGGCCCCCGCCGCGCCAGCAGCGCCGCTGCAGTCTGGACGCCGCCCGCCCCGCCCTACTACGAGGTGACGGTGATGGACGACGGCACGCCCATCGGCCAGGCGCAAATCCAGCGGAACGGCACCTGGCAGGCCCAGTGCCAGCTCAGCAGTCCCACGGCGCTGAGCAAGCACAACATCTATGCCGTCATCAAGCCCTACAAATGGAAGGACACGAGCTACCAGACGGAGGCGAAGACCGTCGTCTACGACCCCAACGGCGTGGCGCCGCTGTGGACCCGCATGCAGTTCTTCAACCACCATCCCGCTCACCTCGAGAGCCAGGAGGTGCTGTTCAACTACCAGACGGGCAAGGCCTCGCCAGCCTCCTACGGCTACAGCAATGAGGACGGATACAACACCGACTTCACCTTCGAGGTGAACCTCTCGGACAACGACACGACGAAGGTCTACGCCGTGGCACTCCACATCTGGGGCGACGGTCCCGACGGCGGCGAGACCATCGCCTGGGCACACTACAACCAACGCAAAAATCATTGGATAGCCTACGCGAAGTTCAACACACGCAACATCCCCAACAGCGTGCTCGTAGAACCCTTCTACCATCGTGAGGCCATCGGCTCGCGACAGGCGGCCGACGACGTCGTCAGCTGGTTCGACGAGCAGTTCCGGGCCGACGAGGGCGAGGGTGCCCAGCTGCTCAGCGACCTCGGCACGCTCGTCGCCCAGGGCGAGACGGCCGCTGCCGCCGGCAACGAGGGGGCCATCCCCACCGAGCAGATCGACCGGAAGCTGGCCGAGTACATGCAGTGGCGCGGACTGGACGTCAACGCCGCACCCGACGTCAGCACGAAGACCGTCGAGCAGCTCATTGCCGAGGTCGATGCCCTGTGGCAGGAGGGTGGCGCCATCGCCGACTTCTTCGCCGGCATCAGCGGCTATGCCCAGAAACTCAACGAACTGGCTGCCGACCTGGCCGAGGGCATCACGACGAGCAGCGCCGCCGGCACCAGCGAGGCCATGCTCAGGGCCGAGGGCTACGAGCAGGGCCGGCTGGACGACGGCACCAGCGTCTACACCCTGGCCCGCGCCGACGGCGGATGGGAGTTCGTCGACCTGAAGAACGACCTGCGCATCACGGTCAGCGGCGCGGCTGCCGCCCGAATGAACATCCGCTCGAATGCTGACGGCGACTGGGTGAAGAGTCTGGAGAAGATGGGCGAATATCTCGACAAGTTCCAGGACTATCTGGGCAAGATTGCCGAGGTGGCCGAAGCCTCCATCACGAAGTTCAACTACTGGATTTACATGGCCGAGAATACCTCGGTCGAGATTGGCAAGAAGCTGGCCGACCCCAACTTGAGCCGCATGCAGCGCTGGTGGCTGGAGTCGAAGCTGGAGCTGAACCTGCTACGCACCAGCGGACTGGAGAAGGTGCGCTCGTTCTGCACTAAGTTCAAGGTGGGCAAGTTTGCCGGCTCGCTGGCCAGCCTCTGGTCGCTCTACTCCACCTACTCGAAGTTCCGCGACAACGGCATGGCGCTGAACAAGATCCGCCAGGCCATACCCAACCCGTGCCCCGACGACCAGGCGGCCGCCGACAAGCTGCGGGGCGACATCGACTCGTTCGGACGATGGTGCGTGCCCTACATGATCACGGCCATCTCGTCGGACATCGTGGCCCTGGTGGCCTCGCTGGGATGCTTCGCCGCACTCATCCCCACCAGCGGCGCCTCGTTCTCGGGCCTGGCTCTGGCTATAGCCAAGATCGGTCTGACGATGCTCTCGAACAGCATGTACGAGGAGCGCATGGAGGCCGCCCTCGAGGTGTTCTCCATCGAGCGGTCGGAGCTGAAGTGCCATCAGGGTTGCGGCGGCAACTGTCCGAAGTGCGTGGAGGAGGGCTCCTGCCCGGAATATCCGAAGAAGAAAGGCCCCGGCCCCTTCAAGCCTACGTCCGATGGCACGCTCGACCCCTCGGGCTTCGTCTACGAGGGTGTCCAGTCGAACCGCCTCGAAGGCGCCACGGCCACCGTGTTCTATAAGGAGACGGTGAAGGACATCTATGGCGACGAGGTGGACCGCGTGACGATGTGGGACGCCGAGCACTACGGTCAGGTGAACCCGCAGCTGACCAATGAGAACGGCGAATACGGCTGGATGGTGCCCACGGGCCTCTGGCAGGTGAAGTATGAGAAGCAGGGCTACCGCACGGAGTACTCAGAATGGCTGCCCGTGCCGCCGCCGCAACTTGACGTCAACCAGGCCATGATGCAGCTCGGCGAGCCGCAGGTAGCGGGCGTGAAGGCCACGCCGCGCCAGGTGCTGGTGGGCTTCGACAAGTACATGCTCGGCACATCCCTGACGGCCGACGGCCGCGTCAGCATCAGCCGCAGTGGTGAGCCCGTGGCCGGACGGCTTGAGCTGGTCGGGGCCGAAGGACTGACCGAGCAGAGCATGCTGGCGCAGAAGATGCGCTTCGTGCCGGCGACAGCTCTGCCCGCCAGACAAAAGCTGACGCTCACCGTCAGCGGCGACGTCGAGAGCTATGCCGGCGTCGCGATGGGACAGCCGTTCACGCAGGACTTCGACATCGAGCAGGTCGTCGAGCAGCTCGTGGCCGACAGCGCCCTCCACGTCGTCTACGACCAGTCGGCGACGCTCGTCGTCCAGGCCCTGCCCACTGAGGCTGCCGCCGGACGCAAGGTGACGGTGAAGATGCTGGGCGACATGGTGGGCAGCACGCCCGTCGACGTCCTCACGCTCGACGCTGAGGGCCGCGCCGTTCTGACCGTCACGGGTGAGGCGTTTGGCACGACGGCCGTCGTGCTGCACATGGAGGACGATCCTTCGGTGCAGACCGTCGTCGTCGTTGAGGTGAAGGACGAGGCGGGCTTCGTCTGCCCCATTCCCGTGGCCGACTATCAGCCTGGTCAGGACTATGAGGCCGGGACGATGATTGCCCTCTCGTGCAGTCTGCCCGGGGCCACGATATACTACACGCTCGACGACAGCTGCCCGTGCGACAGTCCGACGCGCCAGCGCTACACCGCGCCCATCGCCCTGACCGACGACATGGTCATCAAGGCCATTGCCACCGCCCCGGGCTATGCCGACAGCGAGGTGGCCGAGCTGCGCTATCAGCTCACCGCCATCACCTCGCTTACGCTGCCGTCGCGACCCGCCAAGGGCACCTACAACATGGCCGGCCAGAAGCTGAAGGGCGGCAGCCCTCTCGGCAAGGGCGTCTACATCGTCGACGGCAAAAAAGTGGTGGTGAAATAGTTCCGTTCTGCAAAATTATTCGTAACTTTGCAGGTAACTTTTCGATTAACGAAAGTAAATATGAATGTATAACATTACAGACCCCACCCCCGACCCCTCCCCTTGAGGGGAGGGGAGTGGCTACCGCACTGCTTACCGCGGATGACGGCGCAGCAGCTCCCCTCCCTTCAAGGGGAGGGGTCGGGGGTGGGGTCTGTTACTTAGTTAAGAGGAACGAACTATGTTGCTGATGTCACGTCTGGCCGTGCCCCTGGCATGGCTGCTCGACCAGCTGTTGGGCGATCCCGCCTGGCTGCCGCACCCCGTGGTAGGCTTCGGCCGATGGATCAGTTTCTGGGAGCACCGCCTCAACCGCGGGCTTCGTCGCAAGGCCAAGGGCGCTGCGGTGGCCGTGGTGAGCATCGCGCTCGTCTTCGGCCTGACGTGGCTGCTGCTGACCGCCGTCGGGCGCTGGTCGGCCGTCGCTGAGGGCGTTGTGGCCGTCGTCCTCATCTTCTTCTGTCTGGCCGGACGGACGCTGCGGCGCGAGGTGCGCGACGTCTTCCTGGCCCTCGACCGCTCGCTCGACGACGGCCGGCGCCAGGTGAGCCGCATCGTCGGCCGCGACACCGCCCGGCTGTCGGCCCAGGAGGTGCGCACGGCCGCCCTCGAGACCCTGGCCGAGAACCTGAGCGACGGCGTCGTGGCGCCGCTGTTCTGGTTGGCGCTGCTGGGGGTGCCCGGCATGATGGCCTACAAGATGGTCAACACGCTCGACTCGATGATCGGCTATCGCTCGGAGCGCTACCGCGACTTCGGCTGCTGGGCCGCCCGCATCGACGACGTGGCTAACTACATCCCCGCCCGGCTGACGGCCCTGCTCATGCTGGCGGGCTATCGCCTCGCCCTGCTCTTCGGCACACGTCGCACGCACCGCGAACGGCTCCTGCCCTTCGTACGCCGCTATGGGCCGTGCCATGCGTCGCCCAACAGCGGCTGGCCCGAGGCGGCCCTGGCCGGGTGCCTCGACTGTCGCTTCGGGGGCACCCACGACTATTTCGGCGAGGCTGTCGCCAAGCCCTACATCGGCCACAACCCGCGCGAGCTCACCACGGCCGACCTGCGCGTCAGCCTCCGCCTCTGCTTCGTCGCGGAGCTGCTGGCCGTCGCGCTGACGACTCTTCTGAGGAGTTGTGATTTCGTTCTATTCTAAGGAATTGTTTTTTGTTTTATTCTAAGGATTTCAGGATTTTGGGATTTTAGGAGTCTGGGGGGATGAAGCGTTGAGGGCTGGAAGTCCAACCGGGCGGCAATCCGGAGAAAATGAAGAAACGGTGCTTTTTGAAGGTAATATAGGGGTATATTACTTTCAAAAAGCACCGTTTCTCGTTCTTTCTTTGTTTAATTCAAGAGAGGATATATGGCGCTGCTTGCGCCATGCGGGCTACAGATTGCGATTGAAAAAGTCGAGCATGTACTTCTGGATCTCCACGCCGCAGGAGTGGGGCACGTCCCACAGCTCCGTCGTCAGGCGGTCGTCGGCACCCAGCCGGCGCCACGTCTGGTGCATCTGCTCGAAGGCTTTCTTGACGCCCCGCACGGGGAAGAGGTGGTCCTGTGTGCCGTTGATGAAGAGCATCGGCTTGGGGGCGGCCAGCGAGGCGATGTCGGGATAGTCGAGCCACTGGCGCAGGCCGGGCAGACAGTTGGCGAAGCCGCCATACTCGCGCTTGCCGTCGGCGGTGGACATCTGCACGTCGGTGGTGACCATCCAGCAGATGGCGGCGCCCGCCCGGATGCGGTCGCTCAGGGCTGCGAGCATCCATGCGCGATAGGCCCCCATGGAGCATCCCATGCAACCGATGCGCTGCGGGTCGACCCATGGCAGCGTGGCCATGAACTCGGTGGCCGCGATGTCGTCGTAGTGCATGAATCCGCAGAGGTCGCGCCCCAGCATCATCATGTTGCCGGCGATGATGTCATACTTGGAGCGGTCGACGCCCTCCTCGCGGCCGCGCTCGCCCCACATGGGTGCGTCGGCCGAGAAGCAGACGTAGCCGTGGCGGGCCAGATAGTCGCCGACGTACTGCGAGCCGTAGAGGTTCTTGGCCCACGCGTCGGCGTCGTCGATGACGGCCTGCTCGACGCCGAACGGCCGGATCATCTTCTCCTTGCCGATATAGAGATGGGCGCCGTGGTCGTGCAGCAGGTTGACGGCCGGGAAGGGGCCCTCGCCGTCTGGCACCAGCACCAGCGCCTCCGTGCGGGCATAGACATTCTGATTGAAGGCGATGCGCAGGGCACGGTAGCCGTCGCGCTGCTCCTCGGCCACGATCTTCATGTCCCATGCGTCGGCCGCACGAGGGGGCGTCATCATGCAGTCGAACACCCGCTGGCGGGCCTTCTTCTGCCATTTCTTGAAGCTCTTGATGCCCGAGTTCTCCCAGCTCAGGGGATAGGTCAGCTCCTGCTTCAGCTGCTCGACGTAGGCCGGCAGCTCGAACGAGAACTCGAAGCGCTCGCGCTTCTCGACGGGTGATTTCTTTTGTCCTGCAGCCGGCGCCGACGTCAGCACGGCCATGGCCAGGGCGAGCAGTAGTTTGGTCTTTTTCATTGTTTTAGGAATTATTTTGGTGCAAAGTTACACATTTTTCGCAGATAATGCCTAACTTTGCAACAAACTTTTCGAATAATCGAAAGTAAAAATGAATTATAATAATACAGACCCCACCCCCGACCCCTCCCCTTGAGGGGAGGGGAGTAGCTGCGCCGTCATCCCCTTGAGGGGAGGGGAGTAGCTGCGCCGTCATCCCCTTGAAGGGAGGGGAGTAGCTGCGCCGTCATCCCCTTGAAGGGAGGGGAGAAGCTGCGCCGTCATCCCCGTCGGGCTGCGCGGTAGCCACTCCTCCCCTTGGGGGAGGTTGGGAGGGGCTCCTCCCCTCCCTTCAAGGGGAGGGGTTGTGGGTGGGGTCTGTAACTTAGTTATATAGAAGAATAATATTACAAGCATGGAGGAACGACTGCTACACTACGTCTGGAAGCACCGCATGCTGCCGCTGCGCCCGCTGGCGACGACCGACGGCCGCGACGTCGAGCTGCTCGACCCCGGGCTGCACAATCAGAACGCGGGCCCCGACTTCTTCAACGCGAAGGTGAAGATCGGGGGCACGCTCTGGGTGGGCAACGTCGAGATTCACGTGCGCTCGAGCGACTGGTATGTGCACCATCACGACCGCGATGAGCGCTACGACAACGTCGTGCTGCACGTCGTCGCCGAGGCCGATGCCGACGTGCGCAACTCGCAGGGACAGTACGTACCGCAGATGGTCATCGAGGTGCCGCGCGAGGTCGGCGAGCACTATGAGGAGCTGCTCCGCACCGACCACTATCCGCCCTGCTATAAGATCATCCCGCAGCTGACGCCCCTCATGGTGCATGCCTGGATGGCGGCCCTGCAGACCGAGCGGCTGGAGCAGAAGACGCGCGCCATCGAGCAGCGCGCCCGGCTGAAGGACGGCTCGTGGGAGGACGCCTACTTCGTCACCCTGGCCCGCAACTACGGCTTCGGCATCAACGGCGAGGCCTTCGAGCTGTGGGCCCAGCAGGTGCCCCTCGGCGCCGTCGGCAAGCACCGCGACGACCTGTTCCAGGTGGAGGCCATCTTCATGGGCCAGGCCGGACTGCTTGACGAGGCGGCCGTGCCCGAGCGCTATCGTGAGGCGGCCCTGCAGGAGGGCTACTTCCAGCGGCTGCGCAACGAATACCTCTACCTGGCGCATAAGTTCTCGATGACGCCGATGAACCATGCCGTCTGGCGATTCCTCCGACTCCGGCCGCAGAACTTCCCCCACATCCGCATCTCGCAGCTGGCCAACCTCTACTATGAGCGGCGGGCCGGACTGAGCGTGCTGCTCGAGTGCGACACGCTCGACAAGGCGCGCCAGCTGATGCAGACCCACGTCACGCCCTACTGGGAGACGCATTACACGTTTGGCTCAGAAAGCACGAAAAAGCCGAAAAATCTCTCGGTTTCATCGACAAACCTCCTGCTCATCAACACCATCATCCCGATGCTCTTTGCCGTCGGCCGCCATCGTCAGAAGGAGGAGCTGTGCGACCGCGCCTTCGACTTCCTCGAGCAGCTGCGGGCCGAGCAGAACCATATCATCCGCATGTGGCGCGAGTGCGGACTGGAGGTCAAGACGGCCGGCGACTCCCAGGCCCTCATCCAGCTGAAGAAAGAATACTGCGACCGTCGCGACTGCCTCCGCTGCCGCTTCGGATATGAATATCTAAGGAAACGAGAGTAAGCCTCCCCCAACCCCTCCGAAGGAGGGGAGAAGCTCCACCCGACCTCCCCCAAGGGGAGGAGGGGCTGCCGCACTGCCCGACGGAAATGACGGCGCAGCAACTCCCCTCCCTTCCGCTCGGCCGAAGGACGCTTGCTACCGAAGGGACGCAAGAAGGGGAGGGGTCGGGGGTGGGGTCTCTAACTTCAATATGGTCAAAAGAGAAATCCATCAGTTATTTAAGGAAAACGAGAATGAACTACCACTTTGAGACCGTGATGCAGGTGCGCGACTACGAGTGCGACATCGAAGGCATCGTCAACAACGCCCAGTATATCCACTATTGCGAGCACACGCGCCACCTCTTCCTCAAGGAGTGCGGCCTGAGCTTCGCCGAGCTCCACCGCCAGGGCGTCGACGCCGTCGTGGCCCGCATGCAGCTGCAGTATAAGGCGCCGCTGCGCCCCGACGACGAGTTCCGCTCCTGTCTGCGACTGGAGAAGGACGGCATCAAGTATGTCTTCCATCAGGACCTCTACCGCGTCGGCGACGGCCAGCTCTGCTTCCGCGGACGCATCGAGCTGGTCTGCCTCGTCGACGGTCAGCTGGCCCGCACGTCGCCATACGATGAGGCCTTCGCGAGGTTCTTAGGGTGAAAAAAGCCTCCCCCGACCCCTCCGAAGGAGGGGAGCTGGCTGCGCCGTCATTTCCATTAGTCATCTGCGCCGTCATCCGCGGCGGACAGTGCGCCAGCCAACTCCCCTCCTTCGGAGGGGTCGGGGGAGGCCCTCGAGGGGCTCGGTTCCCCTAAAACAATCCTGGGCGAAACCATTGCGGTTTCGCCCAGGATTCTTTTTTATAGCTTAATGTCGGGAATTACTTCACGATGAGCTTGACGGTCTTGCCATCGGCGCGGCGGACGATGTTGAGGCCACGCTGCAGGCGGTCGGTGCGCACACCGGCCTCGTTGTAGATGCCGACCGTCGTGGCGGCGTCGGTGCTGACGGCGCTGATGGCGGTGGGATCGAGCTGTCCGACGACCTCGACGAGGTTCGACTCGGCGCCGGCGCTCTTCTGCGTGCCGTTGACGGCGTAGACGGTGAAGCTGTACTGGCCGTTGTAGTCGGCAATGTGCTCAGCATACCACTCGGCATCGACGAGACCCTCCTCGGAGACGACCTCACCCGTCTGAGTGACCTCGACGATGTAGGTCAGTTTGTCGGTAGCGGCGATCGTGGCGCCCCAGTCGGCCCAGATGCTTGTGGTGGGAGCGGTCCAGTTGACCTGAGCCTCGTTGTCGCCGAACATCTCAGCCACGACGTTGGTGGGAGCGTTGGGCTTGGCCGGGCCGTTGATCACGTTCGTGGCGATGCACGATGTGCCTGTTGAGGGCGAGAACGGCTCGATGGTGATGAAGGTGAGCAGGTGGAGGCCCTCGGCGACGTTGAGGTCGGTGATCTCAACCTTGGTGTCGGGGCTGACGATGGGGCTGAGCGAGAGCTGTACGCCGTCCTGCAGCACGCGGACGCGCAGCTCGTCAGTGATGGCCGTGCCGTCGGCGTAGGTGGTGGGCAGGGTCAGCTCGACGCTGTAGGTACCCGTCTCCTCATCGCGGGTGATGGTGGGAGCGGTCATGGGGCCGATCTGCTTGGCAGGCTTTGCGACGACCGAAGGCTTCTGGTAGGCATAGGTGTACTGTCCGTCCATCTCGAAGACCTTGGTCAGTGCGCCGTCGGCGGTGCTGATCTCATAGAGCACTGTGTTCTTCTCGGGAGCGTTGTAGCCCAGGTAGAGCTTGTCGGCCGTAGCCAGCATGAACTGTGCACCGTAGCTCGGGTCGATGTCGAGTGCGATGTCGGCGATGCGGTCGAGCTGCTGCGTCATGGGGTTGAAGGTGCAGAGCTCATACTTGACCTGACCGTTCTCGCGGTTGGCGACGGCAGCATAGAACTTCTTGTTGAAGGCAGCGACGGCCATGACGGCCTTGGCGTTCTGCTGAGCATCGTTGAGTTTCCACGTGCCGAGCTCGGCGACGATGCGGTTCTGCAGGGTGTAGCTGGCGACGGTGTCGACGTCGACGACGTAGTACTTCAGTCCGACGGCCTGCTGGTCGGCATTGCGGACGGTGTCGTGAGCGATGCCGAAGGCGCGGTCCTGTACGGGATCGAAGGCTGCAGTGGTCAGGTGGCGGATGATCTGTCCGTTGTTGGGATACCAGTAGTTAGATGTGTTGTATCCCTGGCGCTCCAGCTTCTCGGCCGTGAAGATGACGAAGGTCTGCCATCCATAGGCATAGCTGGGGTTGTTGTTGTTGAAGTTGAAGCTGGCGGTGTAGAGCTTCTGTCCGCGGACGAATCCGACCTCGCTCTGGATGTCGTTGTTCTTCATCCAGTCGGTGTGGGTGAAGGCCTCGTCGAGGTTGAAGGCCACCATGGTCTTCGTCGTGTTGTTGTAGGCCAGGAAGTCGTAGGTCGGGGGCTGGCAGTTGATGGCGTTGGTGGCAGCTGCGGCGCTCTGCGTGCCGTTAGCCACGGCATAGACGCTGAAGTCGTAGTCGCCGGGCTCCTTGGCCAGGTTGTCGACCTCGGCGGTGCACTCGGTGATGCCTTCGGCGACGACGACGCCGTCGACGTTGCGCACGATGCTGTAGTTCAGGTTCGAGCCGTCGAACTCATAGCCCCAGTCGCTGTATTCCGTGGCGGTGGGAGCTGTCCATGAGAACGTGGCGCTGTTGGCGCCCGACTTCTCGGCCTTGGCGTTGGTGACAGGCTCGGGCTTGGCGCCTCCGACGAGAGCGAAGACCGAGTTGTAGTTCATCGTCTTGCCGGTATAGCCGTTAGCGGGCGATGTGGCGACGGTGAAGCAGTGGAGTCCGTTGGGGTTGGTCACGCCGTAGATAGTGCTCAGGTCGCCCGTCAGTGTCACCTTGTCGCCGGGGAAGAAGTAGTTGACGCCCTCGGGCTTGGCCATGGTAATAAAGCTACCCTCCATGTAGGCGTTGGCCGTGATCTGGCGGGAGTAATCCTGGCTGGCAGCCCAGTCGTCGGCTACCAGGGGATTGCCCTTTACGTCAGCTGCCGGCATGGTGAAGGTGACGGTGATCTTGGTGCCGTCGATCTCGCACTTCAGGTCTTGAATCTTGGCGATGGGCGTTCCCGTCATGCCGCCAGTGACGGTCGACGGACGCTGATAGCAGCTGGCGAGCACGGTCTTGGCCTTCGTCTGCAGCTGGCAGTTGACGACGCCGTTCTGTGC
Source organism: uncultured Prevotellaceae bacterium (assembly GCA_902779455.1). GTDB lineage: Bacteria > Bacteroidota > Bacteroidia > Bacteroidales > Bacteroidaceae > Prevotella. Next base: position 20,546 of record CACZBS010000028.1, on the reverse strand, counting down.
GAACGTGGGCAGCGTGTAGATGCTGGAGTTCTCCTTGCCGTCGGGGCTGATGACGAGGTAGTTGGTATAGCCGAGGGGATAGATCGAGGCGACGGCCTTCTCCGGGTCGACGTTCTTGATGACGTCGATGACGCCCGTCTCAGTGATGGCGCCCGTCATGATGTTGAGCTGTCCCAGCCAGAGGCTCTCTTCGCCGCCCTGCCGCTTGACATAGACGAAGTAGGGGTTGGCATAGCTGAAGAAGAATGCCAGCGGGCGGATGCTGGTCTTCGCAGCATCGTCATACCAGTAGCTGATGGTCGTGACGCGCTTCAGCTCGGCCTTCTGCTCGTCGAGCACGGCCGTATAGAATCGTGTGCCGACGCCCTCCTCCTTGGCTGCAGCGATGGCGAAGGTGCCGAGGGGATACTGTGTGGTGGAATAAAGCTGGATGGGCAGACCGCAGGCGGCGTTCTGTGGGCCGCTGACCTGGCTGATCTGCTCGAACGTCTCGGCGTGCATGGCGGTCAGCGTCTGCTGGTCGCCGTTGGCGCTGAGGGTGTAGAAGATGGAGTCACGCTTGTAGCCCAGAGCCGAGATGTTCTGTGCCTCGGGGGCGTCGGCCGACTTGAATCCTTCGGCCGTCCACGTGAAGTTAATCATCTTCTTAGCGTTCACGTCGTAACCGCAAGAGTTGTAGACCACCTCCTGCGCGTCCTGTGCAGCGATGTTGGCGCTGAAGGTCAGTGCCAGTGCTGCGAGGAAAAACTTAGTAAATTTTTTCATACGCTTAAGTTTGTTAGTTAATGAATTGAAAACGAATTTGCTGGCAAATATACGAAATCGTAGCGAAAACGACGCAAAAAACGTCGTTTTGTTTTTTATTTTCAAGAAACTAACAAACAAAAAGGTCTTTTAAGATTGTTTTTGGGGGAAAATGCCATTCGTAAGAAAGAATTAAAGAGTGCTCCCAGGAAGCAGATTTTGCAAAACACTCATATATAAGGTTCAGTCACAAATCATGCGCAGCCACTCCCCTCCCCTTGAAGGGGAGGGGAGTGGCTGCGCCGTCATCCGCGGTGGAAAAGTGAGGTTGCCCTCTCTTCTTGGCATCATGCGTTGGCGGCCTTCTGGAATTGTGAGGGGGTCATGCCCTTCAGTTTCTTGAAGGCATGGATGAAGGCGGCGGCGGAGTTATAGCCCAGCTCCTGATAGATGCCCTGGATGGTGATGTTGCCGTAGTGCTCGTGGTCCTGCAGGCGGCGTGCGGCCTCGTCGATGCGCCGCTCGTTGAGCAGGTTCTTAAACGTCTTGCCGTGCACCTCGTTGATGGTGTAGGAGACGTACTTCGTGTTCGAGTCGACGAGCTGGGCCAGCTGCTGCAGCGAGAAGTCGGTGTCGCTGATGATGCTCACGTCGCTCATCACGGCGTCGATGCGGTCGGCCAGCTCGCGCACCTGCTCGTCGTTCAGGTGGATGGGCGTGCGGTCTAAGGACGAGGACTCGGCAGAGACCTCTGAGGGCGAAGCCTCCGAAGACCCAGAGGCCCCCGAGGGCGAGGTCCCCCCTACGGCCCCCGAGGGAATAGCCCCCCCTACGGCCCCCGAGGGGGCTTCTATAGTTTTATTCCTTTTTATATATAATAAGGTGAGGGCGATGATGCTTATGATGACGACGACGGCCAGTAGCCACCACTGGCGGGTCACCTGGTCGTTGAGCGACGAGATGCGGCCCTGGGTGCGGCGGTTCTCGTATTGGTAGAGCTTCTCCTTGGCGGCGGCCAGCTGGCGCTGGTCGATGACGCTGTCGCGCAGCGTGTTGTAGATCGAGCTGTAGAACTGGGCGCTGTCCTCATAGCCCGCCTTCTGGTAGGCCTCGGCCAGCATGTGGCACGACGTGGCGTAGAGCTCGCGGCTGTCGGCGCTGTCGGCCTTGTGCAGGTGCTGCCGGAGATAGGGTAGGGCGTCGAGCGGCCGCTCCTGTGCGAGGGCGATGCTGGCCAGCTCGCTGTATTCCACCAGCTCGTAGCGCAGTCCCATGCGTCGGCTCAGGGCATAGTCGAGAGCCTCGGCGGCCAGCTGGTGGGCCCGCTCGTAGTTGCCCTCCAGGCGGCATACGTCGCCGGCGTAATGGATGGTGTAGAATCGCCAGAGGACGGTGTCGGTCAGCGGATTCGTGTTCATCAGCTCCAGCTGTCGGCGGGCCTTGGCGGCGTCGTTCATCGCGCAGTAGATGCCCACACTGTTGATGATGAACTTGGCCGTGAGGTCCTGGTCGCCCTGCTTTGTGGCCGCCTCATATCCCATCTTGATGTAGTGCTCGCAGCGCTCGTATTCGTCCGAGATGGCATAGATGTTGGCAATGTTCCCGGTGATGGCGATGCTCATCCGCCGGTCGCCGGCCCGTTCGGCGGCGTCGAGGGCGTCGATGTAGACGTCGAGCGCCTTGGAGTATTGCTCGCTGTTGAACAGTTCGTCGGCCTGCGCCTTGAGCATCGTCACAGAGTCAGTCAGGGCGGCGCCGCGCATAGTAAGCACCGCCAGCATGAGCGTCAGTCCGGTCAGCAGGCATTTCATCTTCATTTCGGCCACAAAATTACTAATTATTTTGCAAAAAATGAAGATTTCATCGAATTTTAACCACATTTATTCCTTTCATCCGCCCCTTCCCGACGTCGGCAGCGGCGTGGCGGAGAGCGCAAAGCGGTGCTTTTCGGAAGTAATATAGGGGTATATTACCTCTGAAAAGCGCCGTTTTACGGTTTTTCGTGCTCTCGGCCATCGCCGGCCGACGGCGGCTTCGCGGACAGCCAAAAACGTTGCATTTTCAAGAAAATGAAAATAGAAAAGGCGAAATCAGTTGTGGTTTCGAACAAAAACAATTATTTTTGCGGGCAGATTGTCAACAATCAGGGTATGAAAACCTATAAAAAACAATACAAACCAAAACGAAGCTTATGAAAAAGAACTCACTCAGACAAATGCTTGTCGCCCTGACGCTCGCGGCCACGGCCACGGCAGGGGCACAGTCGGTGTTCCGCATGCCCGAACTGGGCGGCGCAACAGGTGACCCCACCCGCAAGGCCACGGCAGCCGCCACGACGGCCGACGCCGCTCAGGCCGACCCGATGACGGCTGAGGCCGACCGCGTGGCCCTTCAGCAGTATATGGACGCCAACGGCGGCCGCCGCCCCGTGGCGAAGGCCCCGATGCGCACGCCGTGGGCAGCCGATGACGACACGTTCTACCGCTTCCGCGGCCAGAACAACTTTGCCGGCCGTGCCGATGAGAACGACCAGACAGGCTTCTGCGGCCTCGTCGGCTTCAACCTCTTCAATGAGCAGGGCCAGTGGGCATGGAAGTGCGACACGCTGGTGAGCAACGACGACATCTCGCCCTACTCCGTGCCTACGGAGAGCTATTTCTATAGCTACCGGCCCCAGCAGGGCACTGGCGGCATCACCGGTGCCGAGATCACGAAGTTCTCCAAGCAGACCATGCAGCAGGTGGGCGAGAAGTGGACCATCAAGTGCGACGGACAGTCGGGCATCCCCTACCGCGGCTTGTGCTACGACGCCAAGAACCGCCAGGTCTATGCCATCTCGATGGGCAACACGGTGAACAAGGTGCAGCCTTACTACCTGAACATCGTCGACACCATCAGCGGACAGCTGCGCCGCGTCGGCGAGATCTGCCATTACAACGGCAACGACCAGTTCGACAACGTCAACCCGGGCGATCTCTTCTGCATCGACGGACAGCTCTATGCCCTGCTGCGCAACGGCGGACGGCAGTCGCTCTGGGTGGCCCGCGTCAATCCGCTCGACGCCTCCTATGAATACATTGCCGACGTGGAGGGCACCAGCAGCGGCGTCTACGGACAGCCGATGGCATGGGACCCCGAGGCCGGCGTCTTCTATCTGAACTACTACGACTTCGAGCAGGGCACCGTCTACTTCAGCATCCGCCCCGAGGACGTGCTTAACCCCGTCGACGGACTAGTGAAGACCACCCGTCTGGGCAATGCGCCCACGGGCTTCAACTGGTTCTACATCACGCCCGAGGCCCTGCCCGCCGGCGGACGCCAGCTGCAGGCCGTCAGCGACCTGAGCCTGACCACCGACGACGAGGGTCTGCTGCTCACGCTGCGCCTGACCACCCCCGCACAGTATGTCGACGGCACCACGCCCACGGGCGAGCTCGGCGTCAAGCTGTTTATAGATAATGTGGAGACCGAGCTCTTCGACCTGCCCGAGCACGTCGGCTACGGCCAGCAGCTCGAGATGATGGCCGACGTCACACCCGGACTGCACACCGTCCGACTGGAGCTGCAGCCTGAGGCCGAGGGCAGCGAGACGCTGCTCTGCACCCAGCTGCTCGTCTGCGGCAAGGACGTGCCCGCCGCTCCGACCAACCTCAAGGTGAGCGTCAACTCGCAGAACATCGCCACCATCACGTGGAACGCCCCGACGACGGGCCGCTACCAGGACTTCGGAGGCCAGTACGAGGCCACGGCCCTGACCTATCGCGTCGTCCGCAATCCTGACGGCAAGCTCATCTCCGAGGGCGGCACGTCGCGCCGCGTCCAGGACAAGGAGCTGCCCGAGGCCCTGGCCTACTATAGCTACACCGTCCAGGCCGTCATGGCCGACGGACGCCTCGGCGCCGCCGCCACCACCGACCAGTTCACCGCCGGCACCTACGTCGCCATGCCCTACAGCAACGACCTCGACACCTACAACCAGATCCTCGGCTGGAGCGTCATCAATGCCAACAACGACGGCACGATGGCTACATGGCAGTGGAACCCCTATTCGCACAACTTCTACGGCAAGAACGGCCACAACACCGGCCGCAACGACGACTGGCTCATCTCGCCCCCCTTCCGCATGCAGAAGGGCAAGGTCTATGAGTTCCGCGCCAAACTCTCCGGCCGCAGCAACCTCGACTTCTGGCTCGGCACGTCGCAGAGCGTCGACGGCATGAAGAAGCTCATCAATGCTCTCGACCCCGACCACCTCATGGATAAGGAGCACTACAGCGTCTTCTTCACCCCCGATGAGGACGGCACCTACTACATCGGCCTGCACGACTACATCTTCGGCGAATACACGTGGTTTGTCGACGACGTCTATGTCAACGAGCTGTGCACCGACGCCGCTCCCGCCCAGCCCGCCGACGTCGTCTACACGGCTGCCGACAAGGGCGCACTGAGCGCCACCGTCACCCTGACCGCTCCGTCGACGACCGTCGCCGGCGAGGCCCTCACCAGCCTCAGCAGCGTCAAGGTGTTCACCACGCCAGAGGGTAAGCTTCTGGGCGAGGCCACTGACGTCAAGCCCGGCCAGCCGCTGAGCATCAACGTCCCGGCCGAGCAGGGCTTCAACTACGTGCGCATTGTCGCCGAGAACGCTGAGGGCCAGGGCTGGCCCGTCTGTGTGCGCGCCTTCGCCGGTCAGGACGTGCCCGTCATGGACCGCGTGCGTATGCTCTGGAGCGAGGACGACGAGGGCAGCGTCACGCTGACCTATAACATCAAGCCTGTGGGCCAGAACGGCGGCTATGTCGATCCCTCGCAGGTGAAGTACACCGTCTATCAGCACTTCGACCAGTGGCCCGTCTATCGCCCCGTGGCCTCCGAACTGACGGAGACCGAGGTGGAAGTGGCCATGATCGACCCCTCGCGCACCGGTCAGGCTCAGTATATCCTCGCCGTCTCGGCCACCAGCATCCAGGGCGAGAGCGAGCTGAAGCCCGTCGGCGTCGTCCTGGGCAAGCCCTTCACCCTGCCCTACACCGAGCCCTTCGACAAGACCGGCCTGCGCCATGAGCCCTATATCACCAAGCCCAGCCAGGACCAGCACGTGGCCTGGAACATCGATGCCGAGATCTATAACACCACCGTTACGGCTCAGAACAACGACGGCTACTCGCTCATCCTGCTCAACGACGGCACGGCCGACGGCCAGGCCTCGTTCATCACGCCGATCATAGACTTCACTAAATCCACCCAGCCCATGTTCCGCCTCTGGATCTACGACAAGCCCGGCGCCAAGAAGGGTGGCTACGTCACCATCGACGCCCTGACCAACGGTGCCGACCAGGTGGCTGCCAGCGACACCGTCCAGCTCGGACTGGGCTGCGGATGGCGCGAGGTGGCCTTCGCCCTCCAGGGCCTCGCCGGCAAGCGCGCACAGATTGCCCTGACGGCCTACATGCCCGACCCCGCCGCCCGCATCTGGGCCGACAACTGGACCATCAGCGAGGCCACGGGCAACGACCTGGCCCTGACGGCCATCTCAAAGCCCTACGCCCCGAAGAACGGACAGCAGACGGAGGTCAGCGTCGCCGTGACCAACATGGGCACGACGGACGCCACGGACTACAGCGTGCTCTTCAACCTCAACGGTGAGATCGTCGCCGAGGCTGAGGCCACTGAGGCCCTGAAGCCCGGCCAGACGGCTGAGCTGACCTTCCCGCTCAACGTCTCGTCAGTCTACGACGAGCTCATCTACTCGGCCGAGCTACTCTACGACGATGATAATCAGGACAATAACCTCAGCGCCGAGGTGGAGCTGACGCCTGAGCAGATAGAATTGCCTGCACCGAGCGACTTAACTCTCAATTCTCAACTCTCAACTCTCAATTGGCTGGCTCCCGCCCAGACCGACGGCCGTCAGGTGGTGCTCGACTTCGAGGACCAGCCCGCCTTCAGCAACGCCGCAGAGATCGAGGGATGGCTCAACATCGACGGCGACAAGATGCCCACGACATACTTCCTGACCCTCTACGGCAACTACTGGCCCCTGGCATCGCAGCCCCTCGGATTCATGACATGGAGCGCTGCCGAGAGCGGCACCCCCAACGCCGCCATGTGGAAGCAGCATCAGGGCGAGAAGTGCCTCATCCACTTCGGACACATGGATGTGTCGCCCGACGGCTATCCCGTGACGGCCGACGACGACTGGTTCATCTCGCCTGAGGTGAAGGGCGGCTCGGAGCTGTCGTTCTGGACGCTGACCAACGACCTGCAGGGCCGCCTCGAGATCCGCTACAGCACCACCGACCGCGAGCCCGCTTCCTTCACGCAGCTCATCCAGACCGTCAGCTTCACCACCACGCGGGCCTGGCAGCAGGTGAAGGTCAACGTCCCGCAGAACGCCAAGTACGTGGCTCTCCACGTGCCCTACGACGGCTTCGGCATCATGATCGACGAGCTCAGCTACACCGCCGCACAGGCTCCCGTGCTGCAGGGCTACAACGTCTATAACGGCAGCTACGTCGCAGCCACCACGGCCGAGACGACGGCTAACGTCGAGCAGAACGGCAACTACCGCGTCACCGCCGTCTATGACCTCGGCGAGTCCGTGCCCACTGAGGCTGTTCCCTATGCCAACGGCGTCGAGTCTGTTGCGTTGTCAACGCAACAAACCGGACAGGTCTACGACCTCCAGGGCCGCCGCCTCGAGGGTGCCCGCCGTGGCCTGAACATCGTCCGCCAGGCTGACGGAAAGGCCGTGAAGATCGTCGTGAAATAATGTACAATGAATAATGTACAATGAATAATGTACAATGTACAATGAACTGAGAACTATGAACTTTAGAAGCATATTCACCACAGCCGTGCTGGCCCTCCTCGGGGCTGGCACGGCTGTTGCCATTCCCGCCGACCCGACGCCTAAGCAGGTGCGCCAGGCCGACGGCACCGTCGTTACCGTCCACATGCGCGGCGACGAGTTCTGGCACCAGCTCTATACCGACGACGGCCGCGCCGTCCAGTGGAACCCGCAGACCCGCATGCTCGAGCCCGACCGCCGCACCAAGACTGATTACCGCCAGGCCATGCAGCGCCGCGACGCCGTCCAGCAGCGCTATCAGGGGCAGAAGATGGGCCCCTCTCGCTACTTCAAGCTCCGCATGAACAAATTCCCCACCATCGGCAAGAGCAAGAGCCTCGTCGTCATCCTGGAGTTCAGCGACACCAAGTTCACCAGCATCGACGACCCTAAGGACTACTACACCCGCATGCTCAACGAGCGCGGATTCACGTGGACCAACGGCGCCAACGGCTCGGCCATGGACTTCTACGACCAGTCGTCGGGACGCCTCTTCGACCACGAGTTCGTCGTCGTCGGCCCCGTCACGCTCGACCACGAGGCCACCTACTACGGCACCGACCGCCCCACGCAGGACGCACTGGTCGGCGAGATGGTGAAGGAGGTCTGCCAGAAGATCGACGACGACGTCGACTTCTCGCAGTATGACTACGATGACGACGGCTACGTCGACAATATCTATTTCTTCTACGCCGGCATCGGACAGGCCACCCATCCCAACGCCGTCGACTACATCTGGCCACACTCGGCCGACCTCGACACCGACTGGGGGCTCACCGCCGAGCACGACGGCAAGAAGATCCGCCACTATGCCATCAGCAACGAGCTGCGCTACACCGTCGACGGCGAGCTCATCCCCCTCGGCATCGGCGTCTTCGTCCATGAGTTCGGCCACGTGCTGGGACTGATGGACCACTACGACGTCTCCTACAACCAGTTTAATTATAATATAGGTACGTGGGACACGATGGCCAGCGGCTCCTATAACGACAACATGAACTGTCCGCCGCTCTTCTCCGCCTTCGAGCGCGGCGAGCTCGGATGGCTCGACTATGAGGAGCTGACCGCCGGGGCCGACAGCATCATCCCCCTCCCCTCGATCACCCACAGTTCTATAGAAGCCCCCTTGGGGGCCGTAGGGGGGGCTCTTGCCTATCGCTGGAGCGTCCCTGGCACCAACGGCCGCGAGTTCTTCGTCCTGGAGAATCGCCAGCAGACGGGCTTCGACCGCTCGCTGCCCGGCCACGGACTGGTCGTATGGCACATCGACATCGACACCCTGGCATGGCAGCGCAACACGCTCAACGTCACCGTCGGTCATCCCCGCGTGGGCATCGTCTGTGCCGACCGGGCCGAGAGCGACGCCACCCGCCCCGGCGACCCCTTCCCCGGCACTGAGGGCGTCACGCAGTTTGACTTCGAGGCCTGGGAGGCCGGGCCGCAGTTCAGCTTCGACGACGTCGTGGAGCACGACGACGGCACGGTCGACTTCCTGCTCGCCAATACCGCCTACGTGATGCCGGCGCCCGCCGAGATTGCCACGACGGCGCTGGCTGACAGCTCGTTCACGTTCTCATGGACCGAGGTGCCCGGCGCACAGTTCTATCTGGTCAATGTCAAGCGCCAGGACGGCACCTATGTCGACGACTATCAGGAGAAGTGGTTCGAAGTGCCCACGGACGTCACCATCAGCGGCGTGCCCGAGCGCTCGGCCTTCACCGTCAGCGTGCAGGCCGTGCGCGGCAACTACTACTCCGGCTGGACCACCTTGACCATCACCACCCAGGAGACGCCCTTCGCCCGCCGCAGTCCGCGCGGACTCGAGGCCACCGACCTCACCTCCGACGGCTTCACCGCCCGCTGGGAGGCCGTCGAGGGAGCCGACGACTATCGCGTCACGCTCTTCCAGAACAGCTTCGGCACGACGCTCCGCACCATGGGCTACGACTTCACCGACAAGGCCGACGGGCTGCCCGCCGAGTGGGCCACGTCGAGCTCCACCTACTTCAGCGTCAACGGCTACTACGGCGCCGCAAGTCCCTCGCTGCGCTTCTCGCGCAACGACGACTTCCTGGAGATCGGCTGGCCTGAGGCCCGCATCCAGGAGCTGACGTTCTGGCTGCGCAGCAGCAGCGAGAGCGGACAGCTGCACGTCGAGCAGTGGCTCAACGGCGAATGGCAGACGAAGCAGTCGATAGCCCTCACCAAGGAGGCCGCGACCGTCACCGTCAGCCTCGACGCTGCCGAGCGGGCCCGCCTGCGCTATGAGCGCGCCTCGGGCTACGTCACCATCGACGACGTCACGGCCCGCTGCACCACCATCGAGCGCCAGCCCGTCGAGGGCATGGCCGACCTCAGCTCGGGTGGCCAGCTCAGCTACGTCTTCAGCAGCCTGCAGCCCCAGCAGTACAGCTTCCGCGTGCGGGCCGTCCGCGAGGGCGAGCTGTCGGCCTGGAGCGAGGAGTGCCAGGTGGGCGTGGAGCATGCCGACACCATCCGTCTGGGCTACTGCAACGGCGAGGTGGCCGAGCAGACCGACCTGCAGATGAACGGCACCGGCTGGGCCCATGTGGCCATGCGCCTGCCCGCACAGATGCTGGCCGCCTACGAGGGCAACCGGATTGACGCCGTCCGCGTCTTCCTCCTCTCGCGTGCCAATATCGACTCGCTCCGCGTCTGGGTGCGCCAGGACCTCGACGGCGACAACCTCGCCGAGGGGCTCATCACCTCGAAGTCGGCCCAGCGCGTCGAGAAGGGATGGAATGAGGTCAGCCTCAATTCTCCATTCTCCATTCCCAATTCTCAACTGATCGTCGGCTTCTCCTATCGCCAGCGGGCCAACGTCAAGACCGTCTCCATCGTCGGCGATCCGCTCTACGACACGTTCTACCTGCGCTACGGCGAGGCCCAGTGGCAGGACATCAGCCAGCTGGGCGCTGTCTCAATGGAGGCCGTCATCACGGGCACCAACATCCTCCAGCACGACCTCGGACTGACCGCCGCCGCCATGAGCCCCGACCTGGCTCAGGGGGCCAACGCCCTGCGCGTGGAGGCCACGGTGCAGAACTTCGGCAGCCAGACGGTAGAGGGCTTCGACATCACCTGCGAGGCGCCCGGGCTGGAACCCATCACCACGCATTTCGACGAGGCCCTGCGCTCCACGGAGAGCCGACGCCTCACCTTCGTCGTCCGGCCGCCCGTCTATACCGACCAGGACACGCCCTGGACGCTCACCCTCAATACTGACGACAACGAGGCCAACAACACCCTGGCGGCCACCTACGCCTTCCTGAAGAACGTCGTTGTCGAGGAGTTCACCACCGAGCAGTGTGTCAACTGTCCCCGCGTGGCCACCTATATGCACCTCGCCCTCGAGGCCAAGCCCGAATATGCCGACCGCGTCTTCGCCGTCTGCCATCATGCCGGCTACTACACCGACTGGCTCACCCAGTCGTGGGACGAGCCGCTCACGTGGCTCTACAACGAGGGCACGTCGCTCTATGCACCGGCCGTGATGATCGACCGCAGGCCCGAGTTCGACGCCCAGTACAACACGGGGGCCAAGACGCCCTGCTTCATCCCGCAGAGCAATGTCCACCTGACCGAGCTCTTCGACTATGAGATGCAGCAGCCGGCCAACGCCGTCGTCGGGCTTAACCTCGAGTTCAATGCCGACAGCTCGCAGGTGACGGCCCACGTCAGCCTGCTGCGCAACCAGCGCTACACGGCTGCCCATCCGCGACTGACCCTCTATCTCGTCGAGGACGACATTCGCGCCGAGAACCAGATCGGGGCCGACGGCGTCTACATGCACCAGCACGTCACCCGCGCCACCAACCAGACCTGGGGCGAGCCCGTCGAGTGGACCGACAACCGCTTCACTTACGACTACATCTTCGACCTCGACAGCCGATGGAACCGCGAGAAGATGCAGGTCGTGGCCTTCATCAACAACTATGACGGTGAGGACCACACGGCCATCAGCATCGAGAACGCCGCCCGCCAGAGCCTGACAGCCGGCTCGACCGACGGCGTCAGGTCTGTTGCGTTGACAACGCAACATACAGGTCTGTCCTACGACCTCAGCGGCCGCCGCGTCGACGCCGCCAGCCATGGCATCCGCATCGTCCGTCGCGCGGACGGCCGCATCGGGAAGGTGGTGAGATAGTTTGATTGAGGAGTTTAGGAGTTTGGGAGTTTAGGAGTTTAGACGATAGACAGGTGGCTTCATATCGATGCCCAAAACTATCGTCTAAACTCCTAAACTCCCAAACTCCTAAACTCCTAATCATCTCCTAAACTCCCAAACTCCTAAACTCCTTTCAATATAAAAAATTTTGCCGTCTCGGAAGAAATCACTACCTTTGCACGACGAAACGACTCATTAGGATTTTTCATCGTGGAACAACAGGAGATTCTCTACACCATGGCGCTGACCCGCCTGACGGGCTTCAACTTCCAGACCGCACTCCACCTCTATCGCCAGGCCGGCGGCGGACGGGCCGTCTATGACCACCGCCACGACATCGCCGACATCGTACCCGAGACCACGCCACGCACCATCGAGGCGCTCCGCGACTGGAGCAGCGCCCTGGCCCGTGCCGAGGAGGAGCTCAGCTTCATGGAGCGCCATCACGTCGAGGCCCTCTGCCTCGCCGACGAGCGCTATCCCCGGCGGCTGGCCGAGTGCGACGACGCCCCGCTCGTGCTCTACTATCGCGGCACGGCCGACCTCAACCAGCGGCACATCCTCAGCATCGTCGGCACACGCCATGCGACGGCCTACGGTCACGACCTCGTCCGCCGCTTCCTCACCCGCCTCCGCGAGCTCTGTCCCCAGGTGCTCGTCGTCAGCGGGCTGGCCTATGGCATCGACATCGCCGCCCATCGCCAGGCCCTCGACGCCGGCTACGAGACCGTCGGCGTGCTGGCCCACGGGCTCGACACCATCTATCCCTCGGCCCATCGTGAGACGGCCGTCCGCATGGCCACGCAGGGCGGACTGCTGACCGAGTATATGACCTCCACGCAGCCCATAGCCAACAACTTCCGACAGCGCAACCGCATCGTCGCAGGCATGAGCGACGCCACCGTCGTCGTCGAGTCGGCAGCCAAGGGCGGCTCGCTCATCACCGCACGCATCGCCCAGGAGTACGGCCGCGACGTCACCGCCTTCCCAGGACCCGTCGGAGCCGCCACCTCCGAGGGCTGCAACAACCTCATCCGCGACAACCGCGCCGCGCTCATCGCCTCGGCCGACGACTTCATCGCCGCCGTCGGATGGCAGTCGGACGTCGCCCTCCACGAGGCCCGCACCGCCGGCATCGAGCGCACCCTCTTCCCCGACCTGACGCCCGACGAGCAGGCTGTCGTCGACCTGCTCAGCCGCACCAACGACCTGCAGCTCAACGTCATCAGCGTCCGCACCAACCAGACCGTCGGCGCCCTCACCGCCACCCTCTTCACCCTCGAGATGAAAGGCATCGTCCGTCCAATGGCCGGCGGCACCTATCATCTGCTGAAATGACCCCTATATAACAACTTGGTATGATAATGATAGAGACCCCACCCCCAACCCCTCCCCTTGAAGGGAGGGGAGTAGAGCCTCCCCCAACCCCTCCGAAGGAGGGGAGTGGCTGGCGCGCTGTCTGACGGGGATGACGGCGCAGCTACTCCCCTCCCTTCAAGGGGAGGGGTTGGGGGTGGGGTCTCTAACTTCACTCATCCGCCCATAGTAAATTAGTCAACTAATGAAAATAGGAAACATCGACTTTGGCTCTCGCCCCGTCTTCCTCGCACCCATGGAGGACGTCACCGACATCGGCTTCCGACGCCTCTGCAAGCGCTTCGGAGCCTCAATGGTCTACACCGAGTTCGTCTCGGCCGAGGCCCTCGTGCGCGACGTCAAGACCACCATCCGCAAGCTGCAGATCAGCGACGACGAGCGGCCCGTCGGCATACAGATCTACGGCCGCGACACCGACGCCATGGTCGAGGCGGCACGCATCGTAGAGCAGGCCGGTCCCGACCTCATCGACCTCAACTTCGGCTGCCCGGTCAAGAAGGTGGCGGGCAAGGGCGCCGGCGCCGGCATGCTGCAGAACATCCCCAAGATGCTCGACATCACCCGGCGCGTCGTCCAGGCCGTCAGCGTCCCCGTCACGGCGAAGACACGCCTCGGCTGGAACCACGACCAGCTCATCATCACCACCCTCGCCGAGCAGCTACAGGACTGCGGCATACAGGCCCTGACCATCCACGGACGCACCCGCTCGCAGATGTACACCGGCCAGGCCGACTGGACCCTCATCGGCGAGGTGCGCCGCAACCCCCGCATCACCATCCCCATCATCGGCAACGGCGACATCACCTCGGCCGCTGAGGCCGACGACGCCTTCCGCCAGTATGGCGTCGACGCCGTCATGGTGGGCCGCGCCACCTTCGGCCGACCCTGGATCTTCAAAGAGATGCGCGACTGGCTCGACCACGGCCGTGTCGACGAGACCTTCGATTTCAACCGCAAGCTCGACGTCCTCGAGGAGCTCCTACGCATCAACGTCGAGAAGATCGACGAGCCCCGCGGCATCCTGCACACCCGGCGCCACCTCGCCGCCACACCCATCTTCAAGGCCATCCCTAACTTCCGCCAGACTCGCATAGCCATGCTCCGTGCCGACCACCTCGACGAACTCCTCGCCATCCTCGAACATACCCGCACCCTGCTCGGCTGAGACAGCGGATTTCTTTAACCTCGAATTTTTTTAAAACCTCGAATTTTTTTTACCTCGAATTTTTTTTAACCACGAATTACACGAATTGCACGAATTGAAAACGATTAAACGAATTATATAAGATTACACAAATTAAAACGAATTGAAACCAATTAAACGAATTATATAGGATTACACAAATTAAAACGAATTGAAACCAATTAAACGAATTATATAGGATTACACGAATTAAGACGAATTATACGAATTAAGAAGGATTACGCGAATTAAGAAGAATTACACGCGCTCGACCTTGGTCGCTTTGATTGCAAAGAATTATACGAATTAAAAGGTAATTGCTCAGCCCCCTGTGGTGAGATTACACCTGGTTTGCAAGTCTAACTCTACACCCCTCCTTGCGCATGACGGCGCAGCCACTCCCCTCCCTTCAAGGGGAGGGGTCGGGGGTGGGGTCTCTAACTATTTCTGCGTAAATAAGACACTCCCCTTTTCTTGGATTTAAAGATAGAGACCCCACCCCCGACCCCTCCCCTTGAAGGGAGGGGAGTAGCTGCGCCGTCATGCGCAAGGAGGGGTGTTGAATCTTTACTAATTCGTGGTTTATAAAAAAATTCGTTTTAATTTTGTAATCCGATATAATTCGTTTAATTGCTCTCAATTCGTTTAATTCGTGTAATTCGTGGTTTATAAATAAATTCGTTTTAATTTGTGTAATCCTATATAATTCGTTTAATTGCTCTCAATTCGTTTAATTCGTGTAATTCGTGGTTTATATAATAATTCCTCGTAATTCGCGGTCGAAAGAGTCATCATGTATGTTCTGCGTATTGCGAATTTTGTTTACAATCAATAAACAGTCAAGAGAGAAGCGGTCCTTTTCGGGGCAAAAAGGGCCGCTTCTCGATGAAAAAAGCGGCACTTCTCTCATCGGGAAGCGCCGCTTTATTCTTGCGAAATTTGGAATTGGCTGAAAATCAATAAGTTGTTATAACCGAAGAAAAGATTCAGATTTTTCTTTACATTTCGGCGTCTCGGTGCATGTTGCGGGGATGGTGTTCGAGCACCTCGCGGCGCAGCGTCTGCATGGAGATGTGGGTGTAGATCTCCGTCGTGCCGATCGACTCGTGGCCCAGCAGGGCCTGGATGACGCGCAGGTCGGCACCGCCCTCGAGGAGGGCCGTGGCGAAGGAGTGGCGCAGCGTGTGGGGCGAGATGGTCTTGCGGATGCCGGCCTCCTCGGCCTGTCGCTTGAGCATGATGAGCACCATGGTGCGCGTCAGGTGGGCCCCGCGGCGGTTGAGGAAGACGTAGCCCTCCTCGCCCGCCTTGATCTTCAGCGAGTTGCGCCACGGCAGGTAGTTCTCGATCTCCTTCAGCGCCCGCTCCGAGATCGGCACCAGCCGCTCCTTAGAGCCCTTGCCCAGGACGCGCACGTAGCGCTCCTCCTCGTAGAGCTGCGACCACTGGAGCGTGACGAGCTCGCTGACGCGCAGTCCGCACGAGAACATCACCTCGATCATGGCGCGGTTGCGGTGGCCCTCAGGCTTCGACAGGTCGATGGAGTCCTCCAGCTGGTCCACCTCCTCGGGCGTGAGGAACTCCGGCAGGTGCTCGCCCAGCACGGGCGACTCGAGCAGCTCCGTCGGGTCGTCCGTCATGTAGCCGTCGATGACCATGAAGCGATAGAACGAGCGCACGCCGCTCAGTATCCGAGCCTGCGACCGCGGCCCGATGCCCACCTCGTGGAGCGTGGCGGCAAAGGTCTGCAGGTCGCTCAGCGTCGCCTCCTCCGGCCGGATGCCCTCGCCGTGGAGGTAGGCCAGCAGCCGGTCGGCGTCGCGTCCGTAGGCTTCGAGCGTGTTTGTCGACATCGACCGCTGCAGCCGCAGGTAGCGCATGTAGTCGCGCTTCAGTTTCAGTGATTCTTCTTCCATCGATTCTATATGACTAATAGCTATTACGCCGTGTTGCAGTAGGAGGCGACGTGTCTCACGTCGCAATCCTGTAGCCTGTTGCGACGTGAGACACGTCGCCTCCTGCTACTTTGCTGCAAAGTTACTCTAAGTTTGCGAAAAAAACGAGAGAAAAGCCGAGAGAAATTTGGCGTGACGCCGTTTTTTTCTTACTTTTGCATTCAGTAACACCATTCATCATTCTTCACAGCATGAAAATACTGATTCTCAACGGCCCCAACCTCAACCTGCTGGGGCGCCGCGAACCCGGCGTCTACGGGACGCAGACGATGGAGGAGTGCCTGAAGGGGCTGCGCGAGCGCTATCCTGACATCGACATCGACTACTGGCAGAGCAACGTCGAGGGCGAACTGATCAACAAGCTGCAGGAGGTGGGCTTCGGCGGGGTCGACGGCGTGGTGCTCAATGCCGGGGCCTACACCCACACGAGCGTGGCCCTGCACGACTGCATACGAGCCATCGAGGTGCCGGTCGTCGAGGTGCACATCTCGAACGTGCACCAGCGCGAGGAGTTTCGCCACCACAGCTGCATCTCGGCGGCCTGCCGGGGCGTCATCTGCGGCTTCGGGCTCGACAGCTACCGGCTGGGCGTAGAGGCGGTGAAGGAGATGATAAGAGATAATAGATAAAAGATAATAGATATTTTGGATGGGGGGACTGGACGAATATATCGAGGAGCATATCGATGCGGAGCCGGACTATCTGCATAGGCTCTGGCGGGCCACGAACCTGCAGCTGCTCAACGGCCGCATGGCCAGCGGGCACCAGCAGGGACGGCTGCTGCGCATTCTGGTCAGGATGATACGCCCGCAGACGGTGCTCGAGGTGGGCACGTTCAGCGGCTACAGCGCCCTTTGCCTGGCCGAGGGACTGCCTGAGGGTGGACACCTGTGGACGTTCGAGGTGGACGACGAGCTGGAGGACTTCACGCGGCCGTGGATCGACGGCTCCGAGTGGGCCGACCGCATCACGTTCACCATCGGCGACGCCGTCGTGGAGGCGCCGCAGCTGGGTGTCGCGTTCGACATGGCCTTCATCGACGGCGACAAGCGTCGCTATGTCGAGATCTACGAAATGACGATGACGGTCGTAAAAAAGGGCGGTTTCATCGTGGCTGACAATACGCTGTGGGACGGTCATGTGGTCGACCCGGCCTACGATCACGACCACCAGACGCAGGGCATCCGCCGCTTCAACGACCACATCGCCAGCGACTGTCGGGTGGAGAAGGTGATCCTGCCGCTGCGCGACGGCCTGACGCTGATGCGCAAGAAGTGACGGGCGCGATTTCGAAGGAAAGATTTGGATTTTTGCCGAAAATGTAGTACCTTTGCAGGCCGAACCTCGTATTCTATTAATAATAATGAGAAAGTTAGAGACCCCACCCCCGACCCCTCCCCTTCTTGCGTCCCTTCGGTAGCAAGCGTCCTTCGGCCGAGCGGAAGGGAGGGGAGTAGCCTCCCCCAACCCCTCCCAAGGAGGGGAGAGGCTACCGCACTGTTCGCCGCGAATGACGGCGCAGCTACTCCCCTCCCTTCAAGGGGAGGGGTTGGGGGTGGGGTCTCTGAATAAAAAATTTATCTGACTAAAAAGTAAGTTATGCAAGAAACCCGACAGAACAAAATAGCCCGGCTGCTGCAGAAGGAGCTGAGCATGATCTTCCAGGAGCAGACCCGCGCCATGCACGGCACGATGGTCAGCGTCACCCGCGTGCGCATCTCGCCTGACCTGAGCATCTGCACGGCCTACCTGAGCGTCTTCCCCTCAGAACGGGGCGAGGAGATCCTGGAGAACATCAACCGGACGAACCAGCAGATCCGCTATGCCCTGGGCCAGCGCGTGCGCTATCAGCTGCGCATCGTGCCCGAGCTGCGCTTCTTCATCGACGACTCGCTCGACTATATCGAGCACATTGACGAGCTGCTGAAGAAATGAACTTCGAACTCTACGTCGCCCGCAGATACCTCTTCTCGAAGAAGTCGACCAACGCCATCAACGTGATCAGCCTCATCTCGGTGGTGGGCGTCGCCGTGGCCACGACGGCCCTGGTCGTGGCGCTCAGTGCGTTCAACGGCTTCAGCGACCTCGTGGCCTCGCTCTTCACGGCCTTCGACCCGCAGCTGCAGATCACGCCCGTCGAGGGCAAGACGGCGCCGGCCGACGACCCGCTGCTCGCGGAGATCCGCGCCCTGCCGCAGGTCGACGTGGCGACGGAGTGCGTCGAGGACCAGGCGCTGGTGGTCTATCAAGGGCGTCAGGCGATGGTCACGGTAAAGGGTGTCGACGATAACTTCGACCGCCTGACCCATATCCGCGCCATCCTGCTGCCCGAGGGCGGCGAGTTCCAGCTGCATGCCGCTGACATCGACTACGGCATCCTGGGCGTCCGGCTGGCCGAGCTGCTGGGCACGGGCTACCGCTTCGAGGGTCCGCTGGCCGTCTATGCGCCGCGGCGCGAGGGTCAGCTCGACATGAGCGACCCGGCCGACGGCTTCGTCCAGGACGAGCTCTATTCGCCCGGCGTGCTCTTCTCCGTGATGCAGTCGAAGTACGACAAGAACTACGTGCTGACCAGCATCGGCTTCGCCCGCCGCATCTTCGACCAGCAGGGCATGCTCTCGTCGCTCGAGCTGCGACTGAAGGCGGGCAGCAACTTCGAGAAGACGAAGAAGCAGATCCGCCAGATTGCCGGCGACCGCTATCGCGTGCTCGACCGCTATGAGCAGCAGGACGAGACGTTCCGCATCATGAAGATCGAGAAGTTCTTTGCCTACCTCTTCCTGACGTTTATCCTGATGGTGGCTTGTTTCAACATCATCGGGTCGCTGTCCATGCTTATCATCGACAAGCGCGACGACGTCGTGACCCTGCGCAACCTCGGCGCCAGCGACCGTCAGATCACGCGCATCTTCCTCTTCGAGGGGCGCATGATCTCAGCCATCGGAGCCGTGGCAGGCATCGTGCTCGGATTGTTATTGTGCTGGATTCAGCAGCAGTTTGGCGTCGTATCGCTCGGCAACAGCGAGGGGTCGTTCATCGTCGACGCCTATCCCATCTCGGTGCATCCCTGGGACGTCGTCCTCGTGTTTTTCACCGTCCTGGCCGTAGGGTTCCTCTCCGTGTGGTATCCCGTACGCTATTTCTCGCGCCGGCTGCTCGGATAGCCCTTGGCATAGAGCCACCGGAGCAGGAAGTAGAGCGCCGTGCCGGCAAAGAGTCCGGCAATGGCGTCGATGGCGTAGTGGGCCTGGATATAGAAGGTGGCGAAGAACATGAGCACGCCCAGCGGCATCATCCCCCAGAACAGACGACGTGAGCGGGCCTCCCAGGCCAGCCACAGCAGCACGACCGTCACGCCGACATGGCTCGACGGGAAGGCCGCCGTGGGCCGTTCGCCGGCGTCGTGGGCGATGACGAGCAGGTGATAGAACGGGCCGTCCTTCCATCCCGGTATGGGCAGCGACTCCTGGTGGTCGCGGAAGTAATGGCCCAGGTCGGGGAAGTGGCCCTGCGCGATGAGGTCGCAGCCGACGGCCTCGTAGTAGAACTGCGGTCCGGCGACGGGCAGGAGGTCGAAGACGACGTAGAAGATGAAGAAGGAGGCCATGACGACGTAGACGGCATACGTGAAGCGCTCGTAGCGCCGGAAGAAATAGAAGAAGACGAGCGTGATGATGAGCGGATAGTAGCTGACGTAGCCCAGCGACAGCAGCTCGCTGACGACGGGCTGGCCATAGCGCTGGAGGAGCACCAGTGCTGGCTGGCAGCCGAACGTCCACTGCTCGGCCTGTGCGAAGAGGTGGTCGAGGTTAGGTAGCACGCGGTTGAGCTCGTACGTGTCGGGATACCACCATCCGAGCCACGCCATCAGGCCTGCCACGCGGATGAGCATCGACAGCCGGCAGGGCCGCCACCTGTAGAGTCCCCACAGCGCCAGCGTCGTGGCGACTGCTTCAGCCCGTCCGACGAGCATGCCGACGGGATTGACCAGCTGGTCCCACCATATGATCATCATCACGAGCGTCAGCGCGGCGTAGCCCAGCATGGCCCACTCGGCCCACAACAGTCCCCGAGGGGATTTATAATTTATAATTCCCAATTCCCAATTCTTAATTCTTAATTCTAAATTCTAAATTCTCAACTCTCAATTCTCAATATAGTCCTCTGCCGCCAGCAGACAAGGCGCCAGCCGCTCCCCTCCCTTCAAGGGGAGGGGCCGGGGGTGGGGTCTGTATATTCTTTAGGCGG
>CACZBS010000027.1 GCA_902779455.1 uncultured Prevotellaceae bacterium | reverse complement strand
AACACTGACTGATAATCAGAATGTTAAGCGTGGCATTCTTGTGATAAAGGTGACAAAGTCCAGCAGAACGGAAGATGGCACCGAAGTGAACCGTACTCAACGGGCGCTTGAACCGTTCAGGTGCTCTGCCGTTATCCTCAGTGCCTCCTGCGACAACTGATGAAGCGTCCCTATGGGCCACCTGATAAAGCTCAAATCTCGTTACTTATTATCAGGCTTCCAGACAAACAGCCCCTCAGAATTCGCCAGGAGGGAAACCAACTCCAGCAGTTCCTTACTGGGATTATAGAGGGTCATGTAGTGGTCATCGCCGTTGAAGCCTATCATCGCATTCTCAGAGTCCATGACCATATAGACGGCATCACCGCCAGTGAGCATCTTCTCCAGAGATTCTGGCTGAAGGCAGACAGGAACAGCACCGGAGGCATCTGCCACCGCGATCCCATAGTAGCAGTTCAGCTTCATCAGCAGACTGGCAAACTTACGGCAAATCCTGCTGAACTGCGGCTGCTCCAGCCAGTATCTTTCTATCTTGAAATACTGCCCCCGGCTATTTGCAGGCACCTGCTTGGGCAGGATGTCAATCAGCCAGTAGGGCTTCTCCAGATAATCGTCTATGGTCATCATCCTTTATCGTAACTTTCGTGTAATACTTTCATCAACAAATCCCCCTTTATCTGATATTAGGCACCTTACTGACCACGAGGTCGTATGATGCCTTTATCTGTTGCTTAACAAAATCATCATCAAGTTTGTCCAGAACGAGATCGCTCCAATGCTTTTTGCATTCCCGAGCAAACTCGCCTACCCGTAGCCTTTCATGTGATAGCCCATGCGCTTCAGCTGCATGGCTGTCCCCATCAGGTAGAGCTGATGGAGGCACGAGACGTAGGCATTGAAAGCCTCTTTCGTACCCGGCTCTATGTTCTGGTGACGAAGTGCATTATAGACACGCGAGGCACATTCACCGACCAGTTTCTCCAATACGGTATAGTCAACGCCTCTCAGTAGCAGCACTTCTTCGCGGATATATTCGTCCAGCGAGTCGTAGCCTCGCTTGTCGCGCAGATAGGCATAGAGGTCGTCTATCTTCGAGTAAATATCCCATTCCGTATCCCACAGTTTAGCCACGGCCATGCCGATATACATCATCCAGCCGAGGGATGCCGAAGGAAAGTCCTGAAACTCCCTGATGCCGTCGGGAATGTATGCCTTGGCGATTGATTCCCACTTCTCTTCCACGTCAGGACACTCAGGCAGTCGCTCGTCAACCTCCTTCATTGACAGAAGGAACTGGTGCAAGTCCTGACGTAGCTTTTCTTCAAATTGTTCCATTATAGCATATATTTCCTAATTGTTCTACTGCTTTCGTTATGTCCTCTTCGAACCTGCAGTGGTCACGGAGAAAGACTGAGTGGCCATCGGATATGGCATCATACAGCTCCTGACACATATCATCAGCGTATGAGGCGATGGCAATCTCGATGTCATCCTTCTGCCAGTCGAGCGAAGAATGGATATAGACCTGCCGCTTCTGATGCAGGAAACTGTAGGCCGTCTCTATGCTGTCACGGGTGATCATGCGTCGTAGCCTATGGGTCTAAACTGTTTCTGCTGCTCACTCCATACGAAGCCTTTGCCCATCAGGTAGGCCTTGATCTGCTTTGGCTCTCGGCTGAAGGCATAGCACAGCGATTCGAGGCTGTCGAACTCCTCGTCACGCAAAAGCATGTTGACGCTCGAAACCAGAATGGCCGGGTCTTTGGGTAAGTAGTCCATCAGTCCTTAATCTCCTCCAGTGCTCCTGTCTCTGAATCAATGATGAAGCCGCGAACCACGATGTCCTTGGGCACCAGCGGATGTGTCTTGATGGTCTCTACGGTCTTTCGGACCGATTCTGGCGTGTCCTTGAAGCCCTCCAACCAGTGATGCAGGTTGATGCCGCACTTCTGGATGGTGTCCAACGTCTCGTCCGTCACGCCACGGGCTATCATCTCGTGGCGGAAGTGGCTGAAGCTCATGTGGCAGGCTCCGCATTGCGAATGTGCCACCACCATAATCTCTTCCACCCCTAGTTCGTAGATGGCGACGATCAGGCTGCGCATGGCTGAATCGAAAGCCGAAATCACCAGTCCGCCTGCGTTCTTGACAATCTTGGCATCGCCGTTCTTCAGGCCCAGTGCTGCAGGGAGCAGTTCGGTCAGGCGGGTGTCCATACATGAGAGTACGGCCAGTTTCTTGTCAGGGTACTTATCCGTCAGATACTTCTCGTAGCCTTTTTGGGCCACGAAGGTCTTGTTGTAGGCAATTATTTGGTCTATCATACTAAATCTTATTAAATCAGCAAGCAAAGGTAGTCATTTCTGCCCGATTTTTAGTAATTTTGCCCTCATAATTATGAATGTTTATGATAGGTAGGTTAGAAATTAGCCAGAAGCCTAAGTCTCGCGGCTGATAATAGGAGGGTAAAAAACATGGCATATACAGGACGTTTCGGACAGTTAGATGACTATCGGCGTGATGAGCTGATACGGATAATAGAACACTCTGTAGAAAAGTTGACGCTTCAGGAGCTGGAGGCTCTATATTATGACATGAGCACAAAGAATTACATAAACGACGAGTATTGAAATCAATCCCTTCTCTCAGAGCGATTGGGCTTGGGCGGTCCTTTTCGTGATGGCCGCCTTCGCGGGCATCGGTTATGTCCACCGCTTCATGATGTCGCTCAAGGCTCCGTTTGCCCCATGATGATGTCCAGCAAGACAGTCACGTCGGCAGACGTCACGGAGCCGTCGCCGTCCATATCGGCCCGTATGCCTATATTGTTGCCTAAGATGATGCTCACCAGTGTTGCTACGTCGGCTATCGAGACTCGCCCGTCGCCATTCACGTCGTAGGACACGGGTGGCAGCCCGAGGTAGTCGAGTCGATAGTTGTCGAAGATGGTCCAGTCGCCGGCAGTGGCCATGGACTTCCGTATGCCTATGCGCAGGTCCTGTCCCTCCTCAAGTGTAAACTCCAGCGTCGTCTTATAGAGCGTGTCTTCCAGGAAAAACAATGCGGCATCATCCATCGTGTTCGGAAACTTACCGTTGATACCGCCGGTCGTCACGCCGACGTCAAGCTTTCCTGCCTCGGCGAAGATCGACGGCAGGGGCACGCTCTCGTTGTTGGCATAGAGCACGGCATCGAGGCGCTCCGTCCCGTTGTTGTGCTTCGTTGCAGCCTCGGCATAGCCACCGTTGCGGTAGAAGCCTTGCACCGCTAACCTATAGATTCCGGCAGGAGCACCGCTGATGGTCTGGAAGACATCGAAGGTGGTGTTGTACTTCTCTGCGCATTGGTTCCCTTTGGTCCCGTCGAAATGCCCTCCCACCACCGGGCCGCCTTGCCAGTAGGCACGCCGCGTGTCGTTATAGCGGGCAAAATCGTTGTCGACGATCAGGAATGAGGCGTCGACGGGACGCTCAGTGGTAGCCATTCTGAGCTGCTCCATGCGGTCGTCGCGGGTCATGAACAGCCACTGGGCGCCTGCGTCAGTGGCATCGCTGCCGATGAGTGACGCCGACGAGCCGTCGTAGACCAGGTTCTTACCGTTGCAGGTCAGCAGGAAAGCACCGCCGCCGGCCTCGGTGAATGTCCATTGCCCGGGTGTCTGGTCCATCCAGGGGCCATTGTCAAGTATGTTCATGAAGTGGTTGTCGCCATTGACAAGCTGTGTGTCGATGGTGTAATGGCCGTCGGCCGTCTCCGTCGTCATCACGTCGATGCCGCCATAAGGTGCCAGTGAGGCGTGCGTGCCCCAGGCATTGCCCGACGTGAGCCACTGCTGTGCCCCCACGTTGTAGAGGTAGAACACATTGCCGCCCGTCACGCTGACCACTCCCGAGACATGCTCGTTGCCCAGATAGTCAACCGCCCGGACACGGTATCGCCCTCCGCCCATGCTTGCCTCGTGAGTGTATGTCGTGAGAACATCATCCTGGCCGTAGGTTGCCACCGTCTGCCACGAGCCGCCGTCGCTGCTGTATTCCAGTGTCATACTCTGATACAGGTCGCCGTAGTCATTGTTCCACCTCAGGTTGACCTTGCCTGCGGCTGTGACATTCGATAGGGTGGGGGCCTTGATCGTCGGCTCGGCTGGCACATAGCCGGCAGCCCCGGTGTAGCCAAGCCCTGGGTCCATCGCAGCATAGTATTCGCCGGCCGCGGTGAGTTTTCCGTCCTTGTAGAGTTTTGAGATGTCGGCCTCGTTGTTCCAGTAGAAGTAGCGCTCCACATAGGGCAGGCCGTTCATGTACTCGCAGATACTCTTGACGTTGGCTGCGTTCCCGGCCTCCGTGACGCCGCCGGCAAAGGCACCGTCGGCGTTCCATGAGGCACCCCACACCCACTCGGACACCCATACGGGCCGCCTGACGGCATTGTACCAGTTGGGGATGTTGGTCTGGAAATTGCTCAGCAGCCAATAGCCGTGCAGGTCGATGATGTCGCATCGCCAACCGCGTGCATCAATGCTGTCGAAGAACTCCTTCAGGAAGCCCGTGGCGTTCCAGTAGTCGCTGCCGTCCCATGAGGAAGGCGAGCAAAGGCGCATGCCCGTGGCCATCAGCCCCTCCCAGTTGGCAAGAATCTCGTTGACGCTCTGCTTCACCCATGGGTCGTCATTCGTGTTCTGAGGCTCGTTGTTGGTCTTCATGTGTGGCGACCAGGTGGCTGCTCCCAGCTCCGTAGCTGTCGGCCAGTTCTCCTTGATATGGTGAGGGACGCTCTCCACGTCCGGCGTCATGTCCTGACCGACGCCCCACGTATAGGTGCTCGTCACGTTGAGAGCAGAGCAAATAGAGAAATCGCCGTCGGCTGTGGCCAACGCCTTCTTGCTCGTGTCGTTCCACTTAAACACCCGATACGATGTAATCTTCTCATCCATGACGGTCGGCAGGCTGGCCATCTCCAGGTCCGCGTCGGCAGCAATGAAGCATCGGCTGTAGCCATAGCCGCCGGGCCGCAGCGCGAAGGTGACCATGTAGCCTCGCTTCAGTCGGAACGAACGGATACGGTTGTTGAGCTTCGCGTCGGTCAGCGTGTTCATAAACCCATTCGTGTCCTCCAGTCCGAAGTCGTTGACGGCCTCCCCGGAAAAGTTCTGTCCCGAATAGACGGTCAGTGGCTTGATGTCGCTGGCATAAGGCATGATGATGGTGCCCTGACCGTACATCTTCACCTGACAGTTCTGTCCGTCGACGGCTTGTGCTCCGTTGATCTTCACATGGCCTGGCAGCAGCGTAATGGCAGCCGAGGGGCGCACCTTGGACAGTATGAGTACGGCATGCTCGACATTCGTGATGTTGACGACGCCGTTTGAGCCAAAAGGCGTGTCGGCGGTGATGATAAAGTCAACGTCGCCAGAGACCGTCCTGGTGCTGTTGAGTTGACTGACGGTCTGTCTTGAGTTGGCTGCCCATGCCATGCAGCCCACCATTGACAGAAAGAGTACTGCCAGCACTCTGAGAAATGTCGGTTTTTGTCTGATTGCCTTCATATGTCATTCCTTGTTTTTATCCGATGGTCTCAAAGGAGGGATGTCCGTCGGCGTTAGCTTTACGCATTGGATAATTCCTAAATCAAGTGACAAAGATACACATTTTTTTCCGTTTTCCTGCGATTTTACCCTCACAATTAGGAATGTTTATGATAGAGCAGATGGGGCGTTTGTAAAATAAACTGACAATTTATAGCTTTGCTTTTGTAACTGTTTGATTCTCAGTCGTGTATTATCGCCGCGAAACAGAAGCGGTGCTTTTCGGCCCGAGAAGTGCCGCTTTTTGAGTCGAGAAGCGGTGCTTTTTGCCTCGAGAAGTGCCGCTTCTTGATCGCCAAAGCTTCGTTTGTAAATAAAAGTTACCGTTCTTGTTGCTTGTGTCGGCAGGAAGACGCTTCCTTTATTCGAAAAATTTGAGGGCTGCCAATTGGCAGCCCTCAACCAACACAAAAACTAAACTAGACTTAACTAAAGCAACTCAGACTTTCACAAGCCCGAAGTTTGCGAGTGCAAAGATAAGCAAAATTTCTGAAACGACAAAGGATTTGTCGAAGAAATTTGCAATTTTGCCGAATATTTTCTAGATTTTTGATGTTTTAGAACATAAAACGTAGTCAAGGAGGGTCATGGCGGCCATTGACTCGACTACAGGGACAGCTCTTGGCAACACGCAGGGGTCATGACGTCCGTGAGCGGTGAAGGTGGTGGAACGGCCCTCAGTGTCGACCGTCTGCTGCTCGCGCAGCAGGGTGGCCACGGGCTTGAACACCACGCGGAAGTAGATGTCCTGGCCGTTGGAGATGCCGCCCTGGATGCCGCCGCTGTTGTTGGTCATGGTGGCAATGGCGGAGGGGTCGGCGGGCGACGTGATGAAGACGTCGTTCTGTTGGCTGCCACGCTGGTCGACGCCGCTGAAGCCGGCTCCGTAGTCGAAGCCCTTGGCGGCATTGATGCTCAGCATCGACTGGGCGAGCGAGGCATGGAGCTTGGAGAACTCCGGCTCGCCGACGCCTGGGGGACAGCCGCGGACGACGCAGGTGACGATGCCGCCGATGGTGTCGCCGTCGGCTTTCACCTCGGCGATGAGTGCTTCCATCTGGCGGGCCTTCTCAGGGTCGGGACAGCGCACGGCGTTCTGCTCGGCCAGGCTGAGGTCGTAGTGGCGGTAGTCGTGGTCGAGAGCGATGGGGCCCACCTGCGAGGTGTAGGCCACCACGGTGATGCCCATCTGGCGGAGGGCCAACTTGGCCAAGGCTCCACCGACGACGCGGCTCAGCGTGATGCGAGCCGACGAGCGTCCGCCACCGCGGTGGTCGCGCGTACCATATTTATAATAATAGGTGTAGTCGGCATGGGAGGGCCGGAAGAGGGTGCGCAGGTGTTCGTAGTCCTCGGAATGCTGATTCTCGTTTCTGACGATGAAGCCGATGGGGGCGCCGGTCGTGCGCCCTTCGAAGATGCCGCTGAGCAGCTCTACGTGGTCGGGCTCGGAGCGCTGGGTGGTCAGCGCGCTTTGGCCGGGGCGGCGGCGGTTGAGCTCGCTCTGCACGAAGTCGAGGTCGACCTCGATGCCTGCGGGCATGCCGTCGATGACGCCGCCGACGGCCGCCCCGTGGCTTTCGCCAAAGGTGGTCAGTGTGAACAGATGTCCGAACGTGTTGCGCATACCTCTCAATTCTCAGTTCTCAACTCTCAGTTCTTCTCAGTGGCAATGTCCGCAGCCGCAGCCCCCTTCGTGCTCGTGGTGATGATGGCCGCAGCCGTCGTCGCAGTCTTCGCAGCCACAGCCGCAGCCTTCGCCGCTCATGTGGTTGAGCATGTGCTGGATTTCCTCCTTCGTGGCCTCGCGGTTCTCAAGCACCAGACCTGTGAACTGCAGCGTCTGGCCGGCCAGGGGGTGGTTGGTGTCGATGGTGACGCCGTCGTCCTCCACCTTCTCCACGCGGGCCATGAAACGGCGCTCGTCGGCATCCATGAGGGTGATGACGGCGCCGGGGTAGATGTTCTCGTGGTCGAAGTGGCCATTGATGCTGAACACGTCGCGCTTCATCTTGTGGACGCCCTCAGGGTCGTATTCGCCGAAAGCCTGGGCTGGCGTCAGGGTGAAGTCGAACTTGGCGCCCTGCTCCAGGGCTACGATCTGCTGCTCGAAGCTGTCGAGCGAGAAGCCGAAGCCGCTGATAAACTGGAAGGGCTGTCCCTGCTGGGTCTGTTCCTCAAGGTGCTTGCCACCGTTTTCGTCGATGGAATAGAGCTGATAGCTCACCGACAGGTATTTGTTCACTTTGTTCTCCATATAATATAAATGATACTGATTTTAAATTGTAGGCAAAGGTACTAAAAATATTCTGAATTATTGTTTCCTTCATCCCTTTTTATTTGATTTCGGTCAACAAAAGGGGCTGTTTCCGCACACAGTGGCCCAAAAATGATACAACCTACCGAAAATCGCCGTACCTTTGCACCAGCAAATGCGAATTCAGGCTGCGCCTCAGCATAAGAACAAGTTCTTCTGCGTTCGGCTTGCACTGAACTTGCACCGTCGAAAGACAAAACAGGATAACAAAAAACATTTAAAGATAGTAGGGGCATCAGGATAACACAACAAAGCCCCGAGTAAAAAAAAAAGAAAGGAAAAAAGAGTATGAAAAAGATTGTTTTGATGGTTATGGCCATGCTCAGCCTCACCAATATGAATGTGAACGCTGAGAACGAGAACACGAACACGACGCAGGACGTCGAGGCTTACGACATGACGGTCAACATCCGTCGCCTGGCTGTCACGCTGGGACTGACGGTCGACCAAATGGAGGCTGTCGCCGACATTCATCGCAACTTCCAGAACGAGATGATGCTGGCTGCCTATGCCGAGAAGGATGAGCGCGCACAGCTTGTCGACCAGGCTGTGAAGAAGGATATCCGCTACATGCACTACGTGCTCAACCAGAAGCAGTATCGTCTGTATCTGCAGCTGCTGCAGGCCACGCTCGTGAATCGTGGATTGAAGTAAGAGAACAACAAGTAAATGATTCAAACAAAATGTGGCGCCACTACCCTGATGAAGGGTGGTGGCGCCTTTTTCCATTAGACCCCTCCCGGCCTCCCCGAAGGGGAGGAGTTGGCTGCGCCGTCATTCGCGGCGGACTAAGCGGCCAGAGCTCTTTATTTGAGGGGGGGGGAGTGTTTGTCCCTTGCGTTTTCTTATATGATGATAACTGACTGGTGATAAAGTTAGAGACCCCACCCCCATCCCCTCCCCTTGAAGGGAGGGGAGTAGCCTCCCCCGACCCCTCCGAAGGAGGGGGGGCTGCCGCACTGCTCGCACGGAATGACGGCGCAGCTACTCCCCTCCCTTCAAGGGGAGGGGTCGGGGGTGGGGTCTGTAACTTCTGTTAAAGAGATCACTTGAGAATCATGTCGATGAGCTGCGTCAGGTCGGCGACGGAGCGTTGGCCGTCGTTGTTGACGTCGGCAGCCTCCATGTCATAGTCGGTGGAGGAGGGGGGAATGACGCCAAGGATGATGTCGGCCAGGGCGGTGATGTCGGCCATGGACAGCAGGCCGTCCTTGTTGATGTCGCCGACGATGCGCTGCGACTTGGCGTAGACTTCGTCGAGGAAGAAGCGCTTGGACGGGGTGAACGTGATCTTGACGTTGCCCTGGCCGGTCAGCGTCAGTGTGTAGGTGGTCCATTTGCCCGCCTCCATCGTCAGTGAGGTCTCGGACAGCTCGGCATTGCCGTCGACAGAGAGCTTCAGCGAGGTGCCGTCGCCTACCCATGGCGCAGCCTTAAAGGTGAACGTAGAGACGCCGTTGACAGCAAACTCGGGAGTGGTCACTTCACCTGCGCTTTTGGTGCTGCCAAAGCGGGCGCATTTGTCGCCGCCGAAATAACTCGTAGCTTTCCATCCGTCATTATCAGGATGGTAAGTCTTTGAGGACGAGGCGACTCCAGTTCCATTGAATTGATCATCATTGCCTCCCGTACCATTGCATTTATCAAAGGTCTCGGCAAAGTCAGTCGTGGCGGCGTAGATGACGTAGATGGCCGTGGCGACGTTGCTCATCGTGCCGTCAGCGTCGACGGCGACAGCCTTGAGCGTGGTGGTCTCGCTGATTGTCAGGGGCTCGGTGTAGACGATGCCGTCGGTGGTAGGCGATGAGCCGTCGATGGTGTAATAGATGGTCACGCCAGGCGTCGTGCAAGAGATGGTCACGACCTGCGTGCTGCCGTAGGAGCCGCCGTCGGGCGAGAAGGTCGGCTTGGCCACCGTCGCGACTATGGCGCTGCCCGTATAGCGTGCGTCGTCATCGGCCGTCGTCACCGAGGTGTAGGGATTAAAGGCCACATCGACGGAGTCACCCCAGACATATTCGGCCAGATAGGGGTAGTCGACGTAGAGGTTGCGGTTGCCCTGGATGACGGCCACGGCGTTGTTGCGGGCGATTTCCAGGCTGTCGACGTGGTCGGCCTCCAGCCAGGTGAGATAGAGCGTGTAGGCCCACTGCTTTAGTGTCGGCCAGGCGTCGTTCTCTAACTGCTGAAGACCTTCTTTGCCCTGCCATGTCAGGTTCTGATAGGCCGTGGCCATGTACATATAGGCCCGTGCGAAGTCGCCCTTATACTGGTCGCCGGGCTCCCAGCAGTTGCGTCCGCCGACGCCGTCGATGGTGCCTGTTCCAACTTTGTCGTAGCCTTCTTCCTCCTCCTTGACATTAGTAACAATGCCCATCGGATAATTGCTCTTTGAGGAGTTGGCACTCTGATCAGACGGGTAGAGGTTATAAAGGTCTCTATAGGCACTGTTCTCAGTTCCTCCCCACCAGCTCTTAGGGAAGGAGTGTTCGATGTTCATGCCGCTGATGGATGAGCCGGTATTGGTGTTGGGAAAATAGAACTTGTTGGCGCTGTAGCGGTTGATGCATTCGTTGTTCACGGGGTTGCGGTCGGTCTGATAAAAACCTGACCATGTTGCATTGCTGCCGCTTCCATAGGATAGCGTCTTCGGCGACCCAGTCAGATTGTGTATGGCCGTCTTCAACTGCTCTTTCTTCAGTCCTTTGAGGGACTTGGCATACTCGGCCAGGTCTTCCCTGGTGATAGCATGGGCTGAGAGGGTTCCGAGTATCAGGATGATAAGATAGAAATGTCTCATAGTGGTTAGTGTTTGTTTATGTCTTTAGGATGGATTGCAGCACGTGGACGGCGGCTTCCACCGTCGGCACCTGTCCGATGAGCATCGAGCGGCGCCCGTTCTGCTCGCGCAGCTGGCATCGCCGCACATTCTGCGTGGCAAAGTCGATGATGCGGTCGAACGTGGCGCTGCGATAGAAGGGGCTGAGGGCGTTGGAGACGAAGAAGAGATTCATGCGGCCTTGCTTGAGCATGATCTTCTCGCAGCCCAGCTGCTTGCCCAGACGGCGCAGGGCGACGACGTGGAGCAGCTCCTCGGCCTGTGGCGGCAGAGGGCCGAAGCGGTCGACGAGCCGCGTGCGATAGGCCTCCAGCTCGCGGTCGTCGCGTGTGTTGTCGAGCTCGCGATAGAGCAGCATGCGCTCCGAGTCGCTGGGCACGTATTGGTCGGGGAAGTACATCTCGAGGTCGCTCTCGAGGGTGCAGTCGGCGACGTAAAGTGAAGATTGAAGAGTGAAGAGTGAAGAATCTGCTTCCGCTGCCCTTTCTGCCGATACTACTGCGGGAGCAATTTTTTCATTTTTCACTTTTCCTTTTTCACTTTCAACGATGCCCTCCTCACTCTTAAGCTCGGCCATGGCCTCGTTGAGAATCTTCTGGTAGGTCTCGTAGCCCAGGTCGCTGATGAATCCCGACTGCTCGGCCCCCAGCAGGTTGCCTGCGCCGCGGATGTCGAGGTCCTGCATGGCGATGTTGATGCCTGAGCCCAGCTCGCTGAAGTTCTCGAGTGCCTCGAGGCGACGGCGGGCATCGACGGGTAGGGCCGACAGTGGCGGTGCGAGCAGGTAGCAGAAGGCCTTGCGGTTGCCTCGTCCTACGCGTCCGCGCATCTGGTGAAGGTCAGAGAGTCCGAAGTTGTGGGCCCCGTTGATGATGATGGTGTTAGCGTTGGGGATGTCGATGCCGTTCTCGACGATGGTGGTCGAGAGCAGCACGTCGTAGTCGTAGTTGGAAAAGTCGAGGATGATGCGCTCCAGCTCCTCCGGCTTCATCTGCCCGTGTCCGATGGCGACGCGGCAGTCGGGGATGTACTTGAGAATCATGTCGCGTAGCTCCTGCAGCTGGCTGATGCGGTTGTTGACGAAGTAGACCTGTCCGTTGCGCGACATCTCGAAGTTGATGGCGTCGGCAATGATCTCGGCCGAGAAGCTGTGAATCTCCGTCTGGATGGGGTAGCGGTTAGGCGGCGGCGTCTGGATGGTGCTCAGGTCGCGTGCGCCGACGAGCGAGAACTGCAGGGTGCGAGGTATGGGCGTGGCCGACATCGTGAGGGTGTCGACGTTGGTCTTCATCTGGCGCAGCTTCTCCTTTGTTGAGACGCCGAACTTCTGCTCTTCGTCGATGATGAGCAGTCCCAAGTCCTTGAACTTCACCGTCTTGCCGATGAGCTTGTGGGTGCCGATGAGGATGTCGATCTTGCCCTCCTCGAGGTCCTTCAGCAGGGCCGTCGTCTGCTTCGCCGTGCGGGCCCTCGTCAGGTAGTCGACGCGCACGGGCATGTCTTTCAGGCGACCCTGGAAGGTGCGGAAGTGCTGATAGGCCAGCACCGTCGTGGGCACGAGTACGGCCACCTGCTTGCCGTCGACGGCGGCCTTGAAGGCGGCGCGGACGGCTACCTCGGTCTTGCCGAAGCCGACGTCGCCACAGACCAGTCGGTCCATGGGCTGCGGGCGCTCCATGTCGGCCTTGACGTCCTGCGTGGCCTTGAGCTGGTCGGGCGTGTCCTCATAGAGGAACGATGCCTCGAGCTCGTGCTGCAGGTAGGTGTCGTGGCTGAAGGCGAAGCCCCGCTGGTGGCGTCGCGTGGCGTAGAGGCGTATGAGGTCGCGTGCGATGTCCTTGATGTGCTTCTTGGTGCGCTCCTTGAGCCGTTCCCACTGCCCCGTGCCGAGTGTCGATATGCGTGGCGGCTCGCCGCTCTCCTGTGCCTTGTATTTCGACACCTTGTAGAGCGAGTGGATGGAGACGTAGATGGCGTCGCCCCGCTGGTAGATGATCTTGATCATCTCCTGGAAGGCCTCCTTGCCCGCAGCATTGGTGATGGGCATGCGCACGAGTCCGCCGAACTTGCCGATGCCGTGGTCGATGTGGACCACGTAGTCGCCCACCTCGAACTGCTGCAGCTCCTTCAGCGTCAGCGCCACCTTGCCCGAGCGTGCCTTGTCGCTCTTCAGGTTGTACTTGTGGAAACGGTCGAAGATCTGATGGTCGGTCATCAGACAGAGGCGCAGGTCGTGGTCGATGAATCCTTCGTGGAGCGTCTTGTTGACGCCTTCAAACTGCGTCTCGTGCATGATTTCGCGCAACCGCTCAATCTGCTTCTGGCTGTCGGCCAGCACGCAGAGCTGATAGCCCTTGAGGGCGTAGTCGCCGAAGGTCTGACCCAGCAGGTCGAAGTTCTTGTGGAACAGCGGCTGGGGCGAGATGTGGAAGCTGAGCGATGCCTGTGGGGTGGAGGAGGGGCGATGGCCGAACTCGATGCGACGGAAGTCGGCGCTGTCGGCCGCAAACTGCGTGCCGGTGATGATCTGTGCGTCGCGCTGCATCTCGCGCATGATTTCGCGCTGCTCCACCTCCGTGGCACCCTCCATGCGCTCTGTCAGCGCCTGGGTGGAGAATCCCTCCTGATAGGTGCGCTCGACAGCTTCACGTGCGTACAGATAATCCTTAAAGACCAGCACCGTCTCGCGTGGCAGGAATCTGAATAGCGACTCCTTCTGCACCTGTGTGCTCATCTCGGGCACGATGTCGGCCCTGTCGCGCCGCTCGCGCGAGAGCTGGTCCTCGACCTCGAAGGTGCGTATCGAGTCGATGTCGTCGCCGAAGAAGTCGATGCGGAATGGATATTCGTGGCTGAAGGAGAAGATGTCGAGGATAGAGCCACGCAGGGCGAACTGCCCCGGCTCGTAGACGTAGTCGACCTCATGGAATCCCAGTTCGCGCATCGTCTGCATCGTCTGCTCCAGGTCGACGGTCTGTCCCTGGGTGAGGGTCAGCGTGCGGCTGTCGAGATTCTGCCGCGTGACCACCATCTCGGCCAGCGCCTCGGGGTGGGTGACGACGTAGAGTTGAGAATTAAGAGGTGAGGATTGAGAGGTGAGCCGGGTGAGCACCTCGGTGCGCAGGATCTCGCTGGCGGGGTCCTTCTGGGCGTATTTGATGGCGCGGCGATAGCTGGAGGGGAAGAACAGGACGTCGTCAGTCCCCATGATCTGGCATAGGTCGTGATAGAAATAGCCAGCCTCGTCGGCATCCTGCAGCACGAAGAGCAGAGGCACCGACGTCCGCACGGCGCTGAACACCATGGGGGCGCTGGAGGCCAGCAGTCCCTCGGCGAAGATGGTCTTCACCGTCTTCTTCCCGATCAGTTTCGTCAGCTCGGTCGTCAGCGCAGAGGCAGCATAGCGTTTCTGCAAATCCTGAATGTCCATCACTATAGCGCGCAGGGGAAATGACTCTTACAGCTTCTTACGCACGGGGTCGCAGGTTAGTCCGCAGCCCAGCTTCTTGAAGATCTTGCGGTCGACCTCTGACAGCATCACCGTCGAGTGCACCTGGCAGCCCCTGAGCTGCGGCAGCTGCTCGAGGGCGCGGCGGCACAGCTCGTCGTCCTTCGACAATACAGACAGGGCCACGAGCACCTCGTCCGTGTGGAGCCTCGGGTTGCGACCGCCCAGGTATTCTATCTTGGTCTTCTGTATCGGCTCTATCATGCTCTGCGGGATGAGTTTCACGTCGTGGTCGATGCCGGCCATGTGCTTCGTCACGTTGAGCAGCAGGGCCGCACTGCATCCCAGCAGCGGCGACGACTTCGACGTGATGATGGCGCCGTCGCTCAGCTCGATGGCGGCTGCCGTGTGTCCTGTGAGCTCCTGCTTGGCGGCTGCGGCGACGGTGACGCGGCGATAGGCCGTCGTGATCTTAGCCTGGTTGAAGAGCAGCAGGATCTTCTGCACCTCGCGCTCCACGTCGGCCCCGTCGGCCAGCTTGTTGGTCGCCGTGTAGTAGCGGCGAATAATCTCGTCGCGCGAGGCCTGACAGCAGACCTCGTCGTCCGAGATGCAGAATCCCACCATGTTGACACCCATGTCGGTCGGCGACTTATAGGGATTTTCGCCGTAGATGCCTTCGAACAGGGCGTTGAGCACGGGGAATATCTCGATGTCGCGATTGTAGTTGACGGCTATCTTGCCGTAAGCCTCCAGATGGAACGGGTCGATCATGTTGACGTCGTCGAGGTCGGCCGTAGCCGCCTCGTAGGCGATGTTGACGGGATGCTTCAGCGGCAGGTTCCATACGGGGAACGTCTCAAACTTGGCATAGCCCGCCCTGGTGCCCCGCTTGTTCTCATTATATAATTGCGACAGACAGACGGCCATCTTGCCGCTGCCCGGACCCGGGGCGGTGACGATGACGAGCTCGCGCGACGTCTCCACGTAGTCGTTCTTGCCGAAGCCCTCGTCGGAGGCTATCAGCTCCACGTTGTGCGGGTAGCCGTCAATGAGGTAGTGGATGTAGCTACGGATGCCGAGGCGCTCCAGCCGGTGGCGGAACTGGTCGGCAGCACGCTGTCCGTTGTAGTGGGTGATGACGACCGACCCCACCATGAATCCGCGCTGCATGAACTCGTCGCGCAGGCGGAGCACGTCCTCGTCGTAGGTGATGCCCAGGTCGGCGCGCACCTTGTTCTTCTCGATGTCGTCGGCACTGATGACGATGACGATCTCAATCGAGTCGGCCATCTGCTGCAGCATGGCCAGCTTCGAGTCAGGCCGGAATCCTGGCAGCACGCGCGATGCGTGGTGGTCGTCGAAGAGTTTGCCTCCCAGCTCCAGATAGAGCTTGCCGTCGAATTGTGCGATGCGCTCGCGGATGTGTTCTGATTGGATTTTCAGATACTTAGCGTTGTCGAAACCCGTTTTCATTCTGTCTGCTTTTTAAGTGCTGTGTGAAAAATCGAGCACAAAGGTACAAATAAAAAAGCAAAAAAAGCAAAAAAACTCGCAATAATGTGCCGCCGAGCCGAAAAAATAACTACCTTTGCAAAAAAGATAACAAACCCACTATCCGCAACTATGAACCAGAGCGACAGCATCGTCATCATCCCCACCTACAACGAGAAGGAGAACATCGAGAAAATCATCCGTGCCGTCTTCGCGCTCGACAAGCCATTCCATATCCTCGTCATCGACGACGGTTCGCCCGACGGCACCGCCCAGATTGTCAAGGGTCTCATGGCCGTCGAGTT
The DNA here is from genome assembly GCA_902779455.1 of uncultured Prevotellaceae bacterium. GTDB lineage: Bacteria > Bacteroidota > Bacteroidia > Bacteroidales > Bacteroidaceae > Prevotella. Next base: position 34,470 of record CACZBS010000027.1, on the reverse strand, counting down.
TGCCGACCGCCTCTTCATCCTTGAGCGCTCAGGCAAGCAGGGTCTAGGCACCGCCTATATCGCAGGCTTCCGCTGGGCGCTGGAGCACACCTATGAATATGTCTTCGAGATGGACGCCGACTTCAGCCACGACCCCGCCGACCTGCCGCGCCTCTATGCTGCCTGCCATGACGAGGGCTACGACGTCGCCGTCGGCTCCCGCTATGTCAGTGGCGTCAACGTGGTCAACTGGCCCATTGGGCGCATCCTCATGAGCTACGGCGCCTCGATCTATGTGCGGCTGGTCACCGGCTTCCCCGTTCGCGACACGACGGCTGGCTTCGTCTGCTATCGCCGTCGGGTGCTCCAGACCATCGAGCTCGACAAGATCCGCTTCAAGGGCTACGGCTTCCAGATCGAGATGAAGTATACGGCCTATAAGATCGGCTTCCGCATCAAGGAGGTGTCAGTCGTCTTCGTCAACCGTCGCGAGGGCACGTCGAAGATGTCGGGTGGCATCTTCTCCGAGGCCTTCTTCGGCGTCATGCGTCTGCGCTGGGACGGCTGGACGCGCCGCTATCCGAAACTTCCCTCCGCCTGAGGCACTGGCATTCAGGTAGCAGAATAACTAATCAAATGTAGACGAAAATGATAAGCATTGCCAACCCTATCTATGACGTGGTGTTCAAATACCTGATGGAGGACGAGCGCATCGCCCGGACGATTCTCTCGGCCCTGCTGAAGAAGGACATCGTGCACGTTGAGATGCGCCCCCATGAGTTTATCAACGACAAGGGCACGAGCCTCACCATGCTGCGCATTGACTTCGGCGCCACGGTGCGCGAGGCTGACGGCAGTGAGCATCTGGTGCTCATAGAGCTGCAGAAGACGTGGGTGGAGACTGAGACGCTGCGCTTCCGCCAGTATCTCGGACTGCAGTATGAGAATCCGCGCAACATGGCCGAGGACGGCAAGCACGCCGTGCCGATGGTCGCCGTCTATCTGCTTGGCCATCGTGTGGGCGACATCGAGGAGCCTGTCCTCTACGTCAACCACCATGCCATGGACTACAATGACCAGCCCGTGACCAAAGGCATGCCTAACCCCTTTGTGGAGAGCCTGACGCACAGCAGTATCATCGTTCAGATTCCCCTGCTGCATGGGCATGTCCATAACAGGCTGGAGCGCCTGCTGAGCATTTTCGACCAGACGCAGAGGGACAGCGATGACTTCCGCATCCTGAAGATTGACGACACGAAGTATTCTGACGACGTCGAGATGGAGCGCATCATCACCCGGCTCACCCAGGCTGCCGCAAGCAGCGAGATGCGCCGCCGCATCAATATTGAGGCAGAATTCATGTCGGTCATAGAGCGCCGCGAGACGGAAATACTGAACCGCGACTACGAACTGGCAAAGCAGAAAGTGCAGTTGCAGGAACAGAACGCTCAGCTTGAGGAGCAGAGCGCGCAGCTTGAGGAGCAGAGTGCCCAGCTTGAGGAGCAGAGTGCCCAGCTTGAGGAGCAGAGCGCCCAGCTCGAGGAGCAGAATGCGCAGCTTGAGGAGCAGAGCGCGCAGTTGCGCAAGTCAGTCCAGATGTTGTATAAGGCCTCGTTGTCGCCCGAAGATATAGCAGCTCAGTTAGGCATGGATTTGGCTTCAGTGCAGAGCTTGCTGAATCGCGTCAGAGACTATATCGAGGAGGAAAAAGAAGAGGAACTGGGCGGCTGATGCCTTCCCCGGCTCATCCAAGCTAAGATAAGGCCTCTTTGTAAGATAGCGAACCAAGACGAATGACACGGATTACAAATAAATAATTCGCGTCATTCGTCTTGGTTCGTTGTCTTTAGATTGTGTTCGACCGCCTCGATGTTGCGCATGAGCCCTTCGTACTTGGCGCGCTTGACGGCTGATCCGCGGAAGAGCCGTTGGTAGTCTTCGCGGCTGAGGCGGTGCCAGTCGTCGCGATGCATGCCGAGCAGGGCATCGCTGGGCTGCAGCTCAGGGATGGTCGTCGGCTCTGCATGGCGATTATATGGACAGACGCGCTGGCAGCGGTCGCAGCCGTAGATGGTCGTGCCGAGTTTGTCGCTCACGTCCTCGGCGAGTGGCCCGCGGTGCTCGATGGTCTGATAGGAGAGGCAGGCGCTGGAGGTGAGAGGTGAGAGGTGAGAAGTGAGAGGTGAGAGGTGAGATGTGTGAGGTGAGAAGTGAGAGGTGAGTGCTCCCGTCGGGCAGGCGTCAAGACAGCGCCGGCAGGTGCCGCAGGGATCGGCCGATAGGGACAGCGGTTCGTCGTAGCTGTCGGCCTCCAGCGTGCTGACGATGACGCCAAGGAAGAACATGGAACCCCGATGAGGGATGATGAGCTGATGGTTGCGGCCGATGAAGCCGAGGCCGGCCCGAACGGCCCAGTAGCGCTCAAGGATAGGGACGGTGTCGACGCAGATGAGCCCTGGTATTAATTGTCTGAGCCGTTGCTTCATCACGTCGTGATAGTCGCGGCCCAGTGCGTAGTCAGCTATCTGGTATTCGCCCTCTGGCAGACGTCGCGCGGGTGCATAGCTCATGGCGACGACGATGATTGAGCGGGCGCCGGGCAGGAGCAGGGTGGGGTCGAGGCGCTTGTCGATGTTGGCCTCAAGGTAGTGCATGTCAGCCTGCCTGCCGTCAGCAATCCATTGGCGGTAAGCCCGGGCTGTGTCCTCGTCGACGGGCTCTGCCTTGGCGATGCCGCAGGCAGAGAATCCGAGCTGGAGGGCGGAGGATTTTATGAAGTGAGAAGTGAGAAGTGAGAAGTGAGAAGTATAATTAGTGTTGCAGGCTGATGACTCGTCTGCATTCGTGGCGTCTTTATTATCGTCAGAACTAATCATACTTTTCATATCTCTTTTTCAACCTTTTACTTCTCACTTCTCACCTCTCACTTCTCACTTCTCAAATGTCTTGAACGAGTAGCCTTCGGCCATGAGCCACTCGATGCTTTGGGGCAGCGCCGTGCGGAGCTTGTCGATAGACTTGAGTGAGTCGTGGAAGGTGATGATGCTGCCTGGGCGGGTGTAGCGGCGGACGTTGTTGAAGACGTCTTCGGCCGACAGCCAGCGGGAGTAGTCGCGGGTGACGACGTCCCACATGACGATCTTGTACTTCCGGCTGAGCCAGGCATACTGGTCGAGACGCATCCATCCGTGGGGTGGCCGGACGTAGCGGCTGTGGATGTAGGCGTTGGCCTTCTCGACGTTGTAGCTGTAGGTGCGCAGGGTGTGGCGTGCGCCGCTGATGTGGTTGTGGGTGTGGTTGCCCACCTGGTGGCCCTCGTCGAGGATTCGCTGGAAGAGCTGTGGGTATTTGCGTACGTTGTCGCCGACGCAGAAGAAGGTGGCGTGGATGCCGTAGTGGCTGAGCGTGTCGAGGATGAAGGGCGTAGCCTCAGGGATTGGGCCGTCGTCGAAGGTCAGGTAGACTGACCTTTCGCGACGGTCCATTCGCCAGTAGGCTCTCGGATAGAGCCATCGGAGATAGATGGCAGGTTGCTCTATGAACACTTAGTTCTCAACTCTCAATTCTCAATTCCTCAAGTTCCCCCCCTTGCTCATGAAGAGTCCCATCGACTGCTGCAGCTGGTTGGTGAACGTGTCGGCCAGTTTGGTGTCGACGTCGCTGGCAATGTCGAGCATGCTCTGCATGATGTAGAACTGTATGCGGCAGTTCTGCTGGCTGTTCTTGAAGGCCTGGGCGGGCAGCGAGCAGTAGTAGTCGACATACTGCACCGACTTCGTCCACATGTCCTCGAGCACCACGCGGGCCTTGTCCTTCTGGCCGAGAGCGGCGTAGACGCGGGCCATGTCGATGGAGCTGCTCTGATAGTCGTGGGGCACGTTCCTGGAGGGTATCTCCTCCTGGCAGCGGTCGAGCACCTCGAGGGCCTCCTTGTCCTTGCCTTCGAGAGCGAGCTCCATGGCGAGCTTGACCATGAGTCGGCGGTGGGTGTAGCACATGCGCATGACGGTCTCGTCGATGTAGATGTCGTCAGCGTTGATGCCACCGAACTTGAAGCGGTGCATGACGTTGTGGTAGGTCTTCTCCGTATCGAAGTCGGTCATGCCCTCGACGGGGCGTCCGTCGATGTTGGTGGTGAAGGGCGTGATGCGGTTGACGAGTCCCTCCTGCACGAAGTTGTCGCCGAGGTTCATGTAGTTCTCCTGTCCGACGGTGTAGGCCACGTAGATAGGCCGCTCCCAGTTGGCCTGGGCGATGAGCTCGAGCATCATCAGCTTGCTCTTGTCGAGATAGCTGAGGCCCTTGAGCGAGATGACCATGCGGTCGGGGATGGAGTCGCCCTGCAGCTTCATGCCGCTGCGGCGCACGGCCTCCTTGTCGATGGTCATGTAGACGGTGTCGGTCGGAATGACCTGCAGGTCCTTATTGGCTGAGCGCACCCAGTACTTGAGGATGTTCTTCAGTTCGAAGGGCTCATCGCCGAACGACTTGCGGGCGCCCTCGGGGTCCTGCTGGTAGAACTTGAGCACCTCCTGCTTCAGCCGCGGGTCAACCTGAACCGACTCATTCGTGCCGGAGCAATACTCCAGTCGGCTCCACGTGATGGGCAGCGAGGGCGAGTCGTAGGCGGGCCGGCGCATCTGGTCGATATACCAGTCGGTCTGCAGGTAGCTGAGGTTGCAGACGCGCACGTCGGTGCGCACGCCCTCCGTGTCCTGATTGTACCAGAGGGGGAAGGTGTCGTTGTCGCCGTTGGTGAAGACGATGGGGTTGCCCTCCTCCTGCATCGACATGAGGTAGTTCTGTCCGAAGTCGCGGCATGTGTAGCGGCCCGAGCGGTCGTGGTCGTCCCACGTCTGCGAGGCCATCTGCAGGGGCACGAGCAGGCAGACGAGGCCGGCCAGCGCCGAGACGACGAGGCTCTCCTTCTTCTTCAGCAGCTTGTTGAGCATCGTGATGATGGCGGCCACGCCCATGCCGCACCAGATGGCGTAGGCATAGAACGAGCCGGCGTAGGCATAGTCGCGCTCACGCGGCTGGAAGGGCGTCTGGTTGAGGTAGACGACGATGGCCAGTCCGGTCATGAAGAAGAGGAAGAAGACGACCCAGAACTGCTTGATGCCCTTCTGGCCGCGCATCATGCCCTGCCAGAAGAGTCCGAGCAGTCCGAGGATGAGCGGCAGGCAGTAGAAGACGTTGTGGCCCTTGTTCTGCTTCAGCACGTCGGGCAGTCGCGACTGGTCGCCCAGGCGTGCGTTGTCGATGAAGGGTATGCCGGTGATCCAGTTGCCCTTCTCCAATTCGCCGTTGCCCTGGATGTCGTTCTGTCGTCCGGCGAAGTTCCACATGAAGTAGCGCCAGTACATGAAGTTGCACTGATAGCTGAGGAAGAAGCGGAGGTTCTCCCACTGCGTGGGAATCGTCACGTAGTCGCCCTGGCGGTAGTTCGAGGGGCGCTGATAGCCCTTGATGCCTCCGAGCCAGTCCTGATAGAACTGCACATGATTGGCGCCGGGGTTCTGCGACGACGAGTACATGCGGGGGAAGAGCATGTTCTGCGCGTAGCGGGGCTTGTCCTTCGTCGAGACGATGAAGTAGCGGTCGGGCTCGTCGGGCGATGCCTTCTCGCGGCGCTGATAGATGGGTGCGCCGTCGTCCATCTTGATGTGTCCGTCGTCGGTGATCTCATATTCCGACGAGTAGGCCTGTCCCCAGAGCAGGGGGCGATAGCCGTACTGGTCGCGGCTGAGGTAGTTGCCGAGCGTAAAAATGTCCTCGGGCGAGTTCTGGTCCATGGGCGGGTTGGCAGCCGAGCGGATGACGATGACGGCATACGTCGAGTAGCCGATCATGAGCATCAGCATGCAGAGCAGGGCCGTGTTCTTCAGGCGGGGCGAGACGAGCGGCTGCTTCTGATAGCGGCGGAAGAGGACATAGGCCAGCACGGCCAGGATGATGATGCCGATGACGACGGCCGAGAAGCCGAAGCCGTAGAAGGGCACGCCGAGCAGGGCGAACGACGCGATGAAGGCGATGTTCTGGCGCTTGAAGTTCTGCTCCGTGGCATGCTGCGTCTCCCAGATGGCCCAGATGACGGTGCCGACGAGGAGCACGATGTAGACGTAGAGACCCGTGTTGAACGGCATGTTGAGCACGTTGACGAACAGCAGCTCGAACCATCCGCCGACGGTGATGATGCCGGGCACGACGCCGTAGAGCACGGCGGCGAGGATGACAAACGAGACGCAGAGGGCCACGAGCGAGCCCTTCAGGTTGGCCTGCGGGAAGCGCTTGTAGTACCACACGAGCACGATGGCCGGCAGACAGAGCAGGTTGAGCAGGTGGACGCCGATCGACAGGCCCGTCATGTACATGATGAGCACGAGCCAGCGGTCAGAGTGGGGCTCGTCGGCATGGTCCTCCCACTTGAGGATGAGCCAGAAGACGACGGCCGTGAAGGCCGACGAGTAGGCATAGACCTCGCCCTCGACGGCTGAGAACCAGAAGGTGTCGCTGAACGTGTAGATCAGTGCGCCGACGAGTCCGGAGGCCTCTATAGCGACCATCTTAGCCACTGAGAGCTCCTCCCAGCGGTCGATGAGCAGACGCCGCACCAGGTGGGTGATGGTCCAGAAGAGGAACAGTATGCACGTGGCCGACAGCAGGGCGCTCATCGTGTTGACCATGCGTGCCACCTGCGTCGGGTCGCTCGTCAGCTGCGAGAACAGGTTGGCCGTCAGCATGAAGAAGGGTGCACCTGGCGGGTGGCCGATTTCCATCTTGTAACCAGTGGTGATAAACTCAGGGCAGTCCCAGAATGAGGCTGTCGGCTCAATGGTGGAGCAATAGACGAAGGCGGCGATAAGGAAGGTCAGCCAGCCCACGACGTTGTCCACAAGGCGAAATTGTTTCATCTTACAAAAGATATGTTTTAACGTTAAAATGCTTGTTTGCGCCTGCAAAGTTACAAAAAAGTATGCACACACGATAATGCAGGGCCAACAAATTGCCTTGCCTTAAAGATTTTTAATTTACTTTTTCCTGCCGTCGTCACTTCTTTTTCGCTCTTTTTGCTTATCTTTGCACTCAGAAACGACTATACATTATACAAAAAATAATGAATACTGAAAGACAGCAGGCGGTAGCTGCGGCCGACTTCGCAAAGAGGTGGGCCGGCTGGGGCTACGAGAAAGGTGACACCAGCTCTCCCTCCGATGCAGGTCTAACCAGCTCCCCCTCCGATGCAGGTCTGACCAGTTCCCTCTCCGATGCAGGTCTGACCAGCTCCCCCTCTAAGATTAGAGGGGGCCGGGGGGCGTTGACAACCGCCGAGGTGCCTTTGACGACTGAACATGTCATGAACACCGGGGACCTGAAATCTCTCCGCCGCAATCTCCGCACCAACGGCACACCCGCAGAGGGTGCACTATGGAGACATCTCAGAGCCAAGCAGGTGGGGGGCCTTCAGTTCCGACGTCAGTTCTCCGTAGGCCCACACATCCTCGACTTCTACTGTCCAGCCCTGAGACTTGCCATCGAACTTGACGGCAACTACCATTACTATGGGGCCATGCCCGAGCACGACCTGGCTCGCGACGAAGAACTGCTGCAAAAGTATGGCATCCGTACCTTGCGGTTTGAAAACAAGCTGGTCTTCCAACAGCTGGAGGCAATCATCAATAGCATATTGCAAGTGCAGGCCGAGAGGGCAAAGGGAGACAATGGCCCGCAGGGAGTCAGCGATCCGCGGGGAGTCAATGGTCGACGGGGTGTCAACGCCCCCCAACCCCCTCTAATCTTAGAGGGGGAGTTAGTTAGACCTGCATCGGATGGGGAGTCAACGATCCGCGGGGAGTCAACGCCCCCTGACCCCCTCTAATCTTAGAGGGGGAGCTGGTTAGACCTGCATCGGATGGGGAGTCGGTTAGACTTGCATCGGATGGGGAGCCGGTTAGACCTGCATCGGATGGGGGAATCGGGAAGCCCTGCTGCTGACATGTCAGCGACAGAGGTAACTAATTCCCCCTCTAAGATTAGAGGGGGCCAGGGGGCGTTGAAATACCAGACCGTTACCGAAGCACAACGGCCAAGATAGGGTAGCCAGCCCAAGCTACCCTCTTTCAGCAACAGGCAAACAAAGAATGACTCCCCCAATTTGGGGGCATATTACAACGGAAAGTGCCCATTCTCGAAGGTAATATAGGGGTATATTACTTTCAAGAAGCGCCATTTCCCGATAATTGACGTTAAACCATTCAAACAAAATTATTACGCTATGGCAATCGCATTGAAACTCTACAGACACAAGGACAGCAAGAACAAGGAGATCGACGGCAAATGGTTTGCCAAGACGAAGAAAATGGAAGAGGTCGACCTCGACGACATCTCGAAGCTGCTGGCACGGCGTGCCGGCATGTCGCGGGGCACGGCCCTGGCGGTGCTCATCGACGTGGTCGACGTGATGAAGCAGCAGATGGCTAACGGCCACACGGTGGTGCTGGGCGACCTGGGACGCTTCAGCTATTCGGTGCGCAGCGAGCTGTTCGACAGTCCGGAGGACTTCGACCCCCGCCGCCACATCAAGCGCATCCTCTGCCGATTCCTGCCCGTCGGCCATCGCGAGCCGGGCTCGCGCCGCATGCGCTATCCGCTGTTGGAGGGCCTGAAGTTCTGGGTGGCCGACCCGTCAGACGACGACGCGTCAGATGATCAGGTCGGCGCCGTAGAGTAGGAGCAGGTAGCGGAGGAACTTGCCCAAGGCGATGCTGACGAGGGTGATCAGGGGGTTGGCTCGCATGAGTCCGAGGACGATGACGATGGCGGTGCCGAGGACGGGCAGGAATGCGAAGAAGCCCATCCATGCGCCGCGACCGGCCATGAAGCGCTCGGCCTTCCGCAGGCTCTCGGGCTTGACGTGCAGATAGCGCTCGATCCACTCCATGCGCCCCATGCGCCCGATGACGTAGTTGACGACGGAGCCGAGCACGTTGCCCATGGTGCCGTAGACGACGAGCTGCCAGGTGTCGAGCCCGGTGGCCAGCAGGGCCAGCATGACGGCCTCGCTGGAGAAGGGGAAGAAGCTGCCGGCAAGGAAGGCGGCGGCGAGCATGCCCCAGTAGCCATATTGCACGAGCAGGTCGGTCATGGGGTGGCGATGAAGGGCCAGATCTGGGTGAGCACGCCGATGATGGCGGCCAGGACGATGGCGACGATGAAGAGGATGCCTGTCAGCCGTGACGAGGTGAGGGTGAAGAAGTGGGCGATGAGGGGACTGGCAAAGACGATCATGAGTCGCATCAGCGTGGCATAGTGCTGCGGCTGGACGACGAGCATGACGGCACAGGCGAGGGTCATCGTCGTGAAGAGACCGTAGAGCAGCCGGATGCGGATCTTGTCCTCATAGCTGCGGCTCCAGAAGTGGCCCATGCCGATGATGCTGAGGACGAGGGTGAAGACGAAGATGAGGATCTGCGGGAGACTGACGACGGAGAGGTCGAACGGCGTGTGGAGCGTCATGAGACGTTCGACGTGGGCTGTCCATAGGGTGAAGTCGCCCTCGAAGATGAGCCAGGGGAGCATGAGCCAGTAGGGGGTGGCGATGCCCAGCAGCGACGCCATCCATGATCGCCAGCTCAGCGACTGGAGCTGTGTGGCCATGAGAATCCACAGTAGGGGAACGAGCAGGAACGTCTGGACGAAGGTACACGAGGCCAGTCCGATGAAGAAGAAGGCGTAGAAGGTGCGCCCCCAAGCCTGACGGTCCTGATAGGTGGTGAAGATGATGAGGCTGGCGGCAACGAAGGAGAGCTGGGTGACCACGGGCGGGATGGGCCCGATGAGGAATCCCGCCGCGGCTGAGAGGATGATGAACGTGCTGGTCACCATGCGGCTGCGCACACGGATCAGTGCGTTGGCGTTGCTCATCTCGACCATGATATAGGCCGTCAGGGCAAAGCACGCCAGCGAGGCCCAGCCCTCATACGTGGGCAGGGCCCCCAGCAGGCTGGCAGCCACTGAGACGACGCCGACGAGGGCGGCCGCGGGCAGCAGCAGTCCGCTCTCGGCTATCTTGTTCTGGAGTCTTTTCACAGGTCGGCGCCGATGTCGCGACGGAAATACTTGTCAGTGAACGCAATCTTCTTGGCGCCCTCGAACGAGCGGCGCAGGGCTTCGGCTTTGTCCTTGCCATAGGACGAGACGGCGATGACGCGGCCGCCGGAGGTGACCACCTGTCCGTCGGCGTTCAGGGCCGTGCCGGCATGAAAGACGACGCTGCCCTCCACCTGGTCGATGCCACTGATGGGATAGCCCTTCTTGTAGCTCTGCGGATAGCCGCCCGAGACGAGCATGACGCAGACGGCAGCCCGCTCGTCGAACGTGATGGGCCGGCGGTCGAGGTCGCCCTTGGCCACGCCCTCGAAGAGGTCGACGATGTCAGACTTCAGTCGCAGCATGACCGACTCGGTCTCGGGGTCGCCCATGCGGCAGTTGTATTCGATGACCATCGGCTCGCCGCCGACGTTGATTAACCCAAAGAAAATGAAGCCTTTATAGACGATACCCTCATCTTTCAGTCCAAGCACAGTCGGACGGATGATGCGGTCTTCCACTTTCTGCATCCACTCCTTCGTGGCGAACGGGACGGGCGAGACGGAGCCCATGCCGCCCGTGTTGAGGCCCTGGTCGCCCTCGCCGATGCGCTTGTAGTCCTTGGCCTCGGGCAGAATCTTGTAGTGCTCGCCGTCGGTCAGCACGAAGACGGAGCACTCAATGCCGCTGAGGAACTCCTCGATGACCACGCGCGAAGATGCATTGCCGAACATGCCGCCAAGCATCTCACGGAGCTCCTTACAGGCCTCGTCGAGCGTCGGCAGGATGAGCACGCCCTTGCCGGCACAGAGACCGTCGGCCTTCAGCACGTAGGGGGGCTGGAGCGTCTCGAGGAAGCGGAGACCCTCGTCGAGGTGCTCGCCGTCGAACGTCTCATAGCGGGCCGTGGGGATGTGGTGGCGCTGCATGAATCGCTTGGCAAAGTCCTTAGAGCCCTCGAGCACGGCGCCGGCCTTCGACGGGCCGATGACGGCGACGTGGGCCGTGCGCTCGTCCTGCTTCAGCTCGTCGTAGATGCCCTTCACCAGCGGGTCCTCTGGACCTACGACGACCATGTCGATGTGCTCGTCGCAGACGAATTGCTTGATGGCCTCGAAGTCGTCAGCCTTGATGTTGACGTTCGTGCCCACCTGGGCCGTGCCGGGGTTGCCGGGGGCGATGAACAGTTTCTCCACTCGCTCGCTTTGAGCCGTCTTCCATGCCAGTGCGTGCTCGCGGCCGCCGCTGCCTAAGAGTAAGATCTTCATAACGTTTTATGGGTTATTGATTCAATATGCGTGCAAAAGTAAGAAAAAAAATCCGAAATACGACAGCGCAATAGATAAAAAAAGCAAAAAGGCGGCAATGACACCGCAGCAGGCACAATCATGGCATGGGAATTCCGGAAAAAAGACCAGCAGGTGAGTTTGCAAACACTACGCATGGCGAAATAACTATTTCATGCCGTGAAAAATGATTTCAGTTGCGCTCTCGGTGGTTTTTAATACGCATTGCAAAGGTTAGGATATGTCACCCTTTTCTCTTGGCTTGCAGGTCTAATTAATACTCCCCGCCTTTTTTAGGCGGGGAGTAGAGTTAGACCTTTCTTGTGTCCCTTCGGTAGCAAGCGAGCAGAGCTCGAGCGCCTTGGAGGGGAGTGTTTTGCTTGTTTTTCACGCTTTAGCGTATCCATTCATTTTGACACAGCCTCTTGGAAGAGGGGGGGAAGCTGACGGGGCGTCATTTGACAGACTTGCTCACCGTGCCGTCCTCGTGGCGAATGATGACGAGGCCGCGGGTGGACTGACCGGCGCGCTTGCCGTCGGGCGTGAAGACGGTCTGAGTGGCGGTCGCCTGCTGCTTCAGCGTAGTGATGCCGACAGCGGTGTCCTTCGTGCTGAACTTCGACAGTCCGCCGAACTCGTTGACGGCCTGCACTTTATAGTCGGCGCCAGCCTCGGTGGCAAACTCGGTGTCGGTGGTGAAACCGACCACCTCGTCGCCACAAGTGACAACGTAGCAGATGGCGTAAGGCACGGCCTCCCAGCTGATCTTGCCGTCGAGCACAGTCGTGACGGGAGCCTCGCAGGCCTCGCACATCAGGTCTGGCTGCCAGTTGTCGTCGCCGCTGCAGACGTTCTTCAGGGTGTACTCGGCAGCCTCCTCAGCGGTGAGGTAGTTCTTGGCCTTACCGTAGACACGATTACCATCGTCGTCAGTATAATAATAGGTGTCGCGTCGCTGTGAGAGGTCGACGGGGTTCCCCTCTGCATCGACCGTGTTATAGTCGGCCCACAGAGCGGGCAGACCGCCCATCGTCTCGTACCAGCCAGCAGCAGGGATGTTGATGAAGGTCTGCAGGTTGATGAAGACCGTCTTGGGCGAGTTGTGCCAGGGGCGTCCGAGCCAGACGTCGGTGACGTTCATGCCCTTGATGGGCCGCAGCACGTTGTTCATGAAGACGTAGCCCCACTTCACGTCGGCACCATGCGAAGGAGCGACGATGAAGCCGCCGCTGGGTCGGTTGATTTCGAGCGTATCACCGTCCAGATAGACGTTGCCACTGTTGTAGATGAAGTCGACGGCACCCTCGATGAGCGAGTTCTTGATGTAGTGGCGGTTGTTCGAGGTCGAAGTGGTGATCCAGGTGTCCTGATAGGAGAGCAGGCGCACCCCGTTCAGGGCGATGCGGTCGCCCATGGTGTTGAGTGCCAGTGCCTGCGGACCGGCCTGTTTCTCGTGTCCCCAGCTGTTCTCGATGGTCAGGTTCTCGAAGAAGTCGTTGCCAGACTTCACGGTGAGCGTGGCGCCGAGGTCAGTGCCTACCGAGGTGTCGCCGCCCGAGAGGGCATCGTTCATGATGACGGTCTTGTCGCGGTTCTGTCCGATCAGGTGAATGTAGGACTTGTTGGCCGGGATGTTCACATGACCTTTATACTCGCCGTTCTTGATGAAGATGAGCCAAGGCAGGGCACGGTCAGCGGGAGCCGCGTCGATGGCTGCCTGGACGGTCTTGTAGACCCCACCGGCGAAACCGGAGGGTGCGGTGCCGTTGGCGTCGACGACGGCGTCGTAGAGGCGCGCTGCGGGCTGACGGCGCTCCATCGTGGTGAAGCGGATGGTGGCGGCAGCAACGGGCTGTCCGCTGCGGCTGAGCAGTACGCCTTCAGGCATTTCGAAAGCATATTCGGTGGCATAGTCGAGCCCGATGTACTTGAAGACGGCGCTCTTGCCGCTGATGATGGGCTCGATTTGCTTGCCGTTGAGAGTGGCACAGCCCTTGCCGGCCTTGATCTTCTTGTCGAAGGTGAGGATGACTGAGCCGTTGGCGCTGACGCCTTCAGCCCCCTGCTCGGGATTGCTGCTCACCAGCACAGCCTCCTCGTCGGCCAGTGTGCCGGCGTCGGCGGTGACGAAGATGTCAGTGATGGCCAGACCGTCGTAGTCGGTGTCATTGCCCACCAGCTCGCTGTCGCGGTCGGGCATCCAGCGAACGTAGACGCGCTCCTGCTCGTCGGCATCGCTGCCAAGGGCGACGTCCTCCTTGTCGAACCAGCCCGAGCCGGTGATGTTGAAGGTTTCGACGGTGGTATAGTTCACTCCGTCGACAGAATACTGCAGGTTGTTGACGCTGTAGGTGTTGTAGCTGCAACCCAGCGAGCTCGTCACCTTGATGTTCTTGTAGCCCTTGGTAGAGAACGAAGCCTCGAAATAGAGCCCCTGCGAGCGGAGCTTCCAGATGCGGGCAGCCCAACGGCCGTTTTCGGCGCCGTTGCCGATGCCGCGTGTCAGCCATCCGCTGGTCTCGCCGTTGTCGTTGTGCAGCGAGAGCAGTCCGGCGTTCTCAGAGTCGCTCTTGTAGTCGGCGGCACGCTCCTGAGCGGGCTGGTCATAGTAGAAGTCCCATCCCACGATGTAGTCTTCGGCTGAGAAATTGGCTGTGAGATACTTGTCGCTGTCAATATGGATGGTGCGCTCAATGTCGGTGGTGTTGTCCTCCCATCCGATGAACGTGAGCACCTTGTTCGACAGGGCCGTGAGCTTCACGTCCTGGCCCTCCTCATACATGCGCTTGCCGTCAATCATGGTGCCCTCGGGCTGAATCTGCACCAGATTGTCACGAGCCCCTTCAGTGAGGGTCAGGTTCAGGGCATAGGTGTTGCTCTTTGTGAAGGTGGCTGTCAGGTCCGTGTCGGCCGTCATGGTGAACGTGAAGGGATTCTCGGTCGAGACTTCGTTGCCCTCAGCGTCGACCCAGGCGGTGAAGTGATAGCCGAAGCTCTCCTGAACGCTGACCGACACCTCGTCGCCCTCGTCAAACTCAGTGGCGTTCGGCGTGATGGTCAGTTTGCCGGCCTCGTCGCTTTCTAACTTCACGTTGAGCGTATAGTGGGCCACATCCTGCGTCGTGCCCGAGAGCTCACCCTCGATGATGATGTCGGCGAAGCCAACCTGCTTTGAATTGCCCAGACCGTAGAGGTTCAGGCGCAGGCCGCAGAGGCCGTCGCACGGCTTCGCGTTGTCGATGGGCTCGTCGAATTCGGTGACGTTTGGCGTAGCATTGTTGCGGGCGGGCGTCACGGCCGTAGCGATGGTCGAGGTCGTGCCGTCGGAATTGATCCAACTGACGTCCACCTTGCCGCCGTCGGTGCCGAAGCGGGTGGTCTTGAACCTGACGTTCGTAGGCAGGAACTTCAGTCCGGCCACGGGAATCACCATGAAGTCGATGCGGTTGCCGTCGTTGGCGCCGCCCTCATTGCTGTTGACGGGCTGGAAGCGCGTCTGGCCGCTGTTGGCATCCTTCAGCGTCAGGTTGTCGCCATGCTCCACATAGCTGGTCTTGAAGTAGGGAGCCGAGGCCTCGTCGAACGTGGCCACCTGACCTTCGCTGCCCTGATTGAAGGGGAACGTGATGGTGGCCGACTCGCCCTCGAGCGTCTCAGCCACGAACTTCTCTTTGCCGTTGAACGCGAAGTTGTTGATGTTGGCCGTGGTGCCGTTGCCACCGACAGAGTTGAAGTTGATTGTCATGACGTAGCGACCCTTCAGCATCTCACCCGTACGTAGTGAGTAGCTCTTCGAGGCGCTGTCCCAGTTGCCGTTGTTCTCGATGTCGACCGTCTCGTTGCATACTTCCAGGCCTTCAGCATTCGTTATGACAAAGTTGATGCTCACGTTAGGCTGGGTCGTGCCGGCGGTGAAACTGACGTCGTAGTAGGAGGCATTCATCCGGTTGTCAATCTTATAGACGGCATAGTCGCCATTGTTCATCCAGTCGATGTGATGGTCGGAGCCGAACGAGGCGCGCGAGCCGTGTAGTTCGCCGTTCTCCATCACCCAAGGCGTTTCTGCCGTGGTGGGTATGACGTTCACCACTTCCACTTCGCTGAACGAAGCCACGATGCTGGTGTTCTCTTCAATAGTAAAGGTGTAGGGATTGTCCTCCGAAATCTTGTTGCCTTCTGCGTCCAGCCAGCAGCTGAATTCATAGCCTTTATTGGCTGTGGCCGTGATGGTGACTTCAGCACCCGGCGCATAGAGCGTACTGGCCGACGTCACCTGTCCGGCACCGGCGGGAGTGACCTCCGTGGTGAGCAGGCAGAGGTCGCCCACCTCCAGTTCGCTGAAGACGATGTTGTTAACATTCGACGTGTAGCCGCCACCGCTGAGGAAGTTGACGACGAAGGTCTTCTCGCCTTCGGCCATCTGGGCAGTGGTCACGGTGTAGGTCTTGAAGTTCTGCCATCCGTTGGCTTCGACGCTGATGGTCTTGTCCAGTTCGGTTCGACCAGTGGCGTCGTCGGTGATGACGAGGCGCAGCGTGTTGCCGGCATTGGCCGTAGCGGCACCCAATGAAATCTGATAGACGGCACCGTCAACGGTGTTGTTCAGCGCAAACGTAGCCGAACCGGGATTGCGGAAGGAATCGAACTGCGGGTCGTCGACGCCGTCGGTCTTGATGACGCCGTTCACCAGCGTAGCCAGCGAGAGGTCTAACGGATCTTCGGCAGGCAGGCTGATGGCGTTGGGGTTAGCCACATATTCCTCGCCGTTGATGGTGAGGTAGTCGAGGTTCCAGTTGGAACTGAAGCCGTTGGCAAAAAGGAGCCTGACGATGGCTTTGTCCTTATTGACGGCGGGAACGCTGATGGTTCCGTCGTTGTAGGTCCACCATGTGCCGGCGGTTTTGTATTCACCACATTCTGTCCAGGTCTTGCCGTCGTCGGTGCTGACGACTGCCTGCAGCATGGCCTCGGCATTGCCGCCGTAGGAGCAGGCCAGTGAGAGGCTGATGTTCTTATAGCCCTTGGTGGGGAACTGCACCTCGTAGTAATTGGCGTGCTGCGAGGCATCGGTCAGTGAGGTCATGTTGCTGGCCTCGGTGTCGTTGACCACACGGAAGACGTGGTTGTTCCAGCCGGAACAGAGTTGCCAGTAGCGTGCGGTGCGACCGGTGATGATGTAGTCGGCAGCGGTTCCGACGGCTTCGTTGGCCACAATCATCGGCTGACCCGCATTGAACCATTGGGCACTCACTTCGGCCCAGTCAGCTGTACTGGGCGTGTAGACGTTGTCGGCTACGGTGTAGCCCGTTTCGAACGTCCAGCTGGCCAGCTTCACTGGGTCGGCCTTCGTCTGCGCGGCTGTCCATGAGAGGAGAGCGGTCAGGCAGGCGATGAAAAGCTTTGTCTGTTTCATAGATTTGTTGTTTTAGTTAATAATATAAATGTATTAGTGAATGATTTTCTTTGTCGGTCCTCCTTCGGCGCGGACAAGGACGATGCCGTGCCGAGGCTCAGCGAAAGGGCGGCCCTGAAGGTCGTATGAGTTCATAGTTCTTAGTTCATTGTTCATTATTTTGCTGATGCCTTCGGTAGCGGCCCCGCTGGCCATGCCGTGGATGGTGAGGTCGGAGAGACAGATGGTCTTGCCCGTGGCGGCACCATTGTACCAGGGATAGACGCGCACCAGCAGCTCCTGTCCGGGTCCTATGGTGAGCACCGGCTTGGCCTCCACCCACTGCGGGTTGTTGGCGGGCATCTTGTTCATCTCGAAGATGGTGGTGCGGGTCTCGAAGTTGTCGGTCGAGTAGTAGACGTGGCAGCACATGCCGTTGCCGCCGCAGCCCGTGACGAATAGCGAGATCTGGTCGATGTCGAGCTTCATGCCGTCAGCGGGCTTGATGCCCCACTGGATGTAGCGGTCGGGGTTGTCGTCGATCTCGTCGGCAGGCCAGTTGTCGCCAGTGAGCAGGTTGCGCTGCGTCTTACGGCTGGCGTCGAAGCCGGTCCATTCGGGCCATACCGTCTTGGCGTTAGGGTTGGCATAGCGTTGCACGTACATGCCCGTCCAGCTTTCGGGTGTGATGGTGGCTGGACCATCGAGGGTGTAGCTGTCGTCCTGCTCCAGCCGCCAGTAGGCAGTGACCTCAGTGCCACCCTCCAGCACGACGGCTGAGGCCGCGACGGGAATCTCGATGGTCTTGTCGCCCGAGGCGATGGTGATGCGTCCCTCCAGGGGCGTGCTGTCGGCGATCGTCACCCGGGCATAGAACAGCTGAATGAGGGTCGAGGCCTGATAGCTGACGCTGAGCGTGGACTGCCAGCTGGTCTTGTCGGTCGATAGCTCAATGCCGTCGGTGGCGCTGATGCTGACCTGTCCGCTCTCTGGCTGCAGGGCGAATCCGCTGAGCGTAAATTCCTTGCTCAGCGTCTGACCGACGTAAGCCTGTCCAAAGTTGCCGTCGAGGGGCGTCACCGACAGGTCCTCGGGAATGGCGATGTGCTCGGAGAGGATGCCCTGCTCCTTCATCAGCTGTGCACAGGTGCGGGCCACGAGCAGGGCGCCCGTGGTGTTGAAGTGGGTCGACCCCTGACCGTCGAACAGCATGCCGTTGCACTTCGTCGGGCCGTAGCTCTCGTAGAGCCGGGCCGTCGCCTCGGTGAGGTTGATGAAGGGGATGTCCTCTTCCTGAGCCAGTTGCTCCATGTGGTAGGTGTAGTCCATGCGGTGGTCGTCGTCTGCCACCTTGTTGCCTGTTGTGGGCCCATGCTCGGTGAGAATAGAAAAAGAGTCGCCCAGGTCGTGGCGGCCGTTGCGCCGGATGCTGTTGCCGGTGAAGTAGCTGCGGCAGACGGCTCCCACGAGGATGGGCTGTGCGCCAAGCTGGCGCACCTCGTCGCAGATTTTCTTCAGGTTCTCCCTGTAGGTGGTCGAGGGGATGCTGCCACGCAGGTCGACGGCGTCGGCCTTGGCCTGGTCGCCGATGCTGAGGTAGTAGTCGCGCAGCTGTCGGCCGTCCATGCCGCCGTTCTTCTCGTCGTTGTGTGCAAACGAGACGATGACATAGTCGCCCGGCTCCACTTTCTTCTTGGCCGTCTGCCAGAGTTCGTCGTAGCCGCCGTAGGAGTCGCGTCCGCCCTTGGCATAGTTGATGCTGGTCCAGCCGCCGGTGAGGAATTGTCCGAAGTACATGCCCCAGCCGCGGGTGACGGTGGCCTCCTCTTCGTAGGGTGCCATGGTGGAGTCGCCCAGTGTGTGTACAATCTTGGCCGATGCTGTCGTCGTGAGCATCATGGCCAATGACATCAATAGAGTTCTTGCATTCATTCTAATATGGATAGATTGTGATGCAAAGATAAAAAGAAAAGGTGAGAAATTAGGGGGAAAAATGCGTCAATAAAGTGGATTATTGCGTCGGACGGGGCATTCTCCACCCGAACGACGCAATAATCCCCCGCATTAAAATTTCAATTCTCAAATCCATTCGTGCGCTTATAGTCGGAAGGCGACAGGCCGGTGTGCTGCTTGAAGCATCGGCTGAAGTATTTGGGGTCGCTGAAGCCACACTGATAGGCCACGTCGGCCACGGGCAGGTCGGCAGCGCGCAGCATCTGGCAGGCATGCTGCAGACGGGCCTCGCGGAGGAAGTCGGTGGGGGTGATGCCCGTGAGCTGCTTCATGCGTCGCTGGAGCACAGAGCGGCTGACGGCGCACGACTCAGCCATCAGGGCTACATCGGCCTCGTCGTTGGCAATGTTCTGTTCAACGAAGTGGATGACGCGTTGCATGAAGGCATCGTCGCGCCCGGGTGTCTCGTCGCTTTCTATGTCAGGGATATTGACAGTGGGGGCGGCCGACTGGAGTGCCTCAGTTGGCTGATGGGCCTCCTCCGTGCGGCGGAGCAGTTCGAGATATTTCTGAAGCGTCTCCTTCTGCTGGCGCTCGATGCTCCGGGTGTGAAACACATAGCTGATGGCCAGCACGACGGCGGCGAGCGTCGCCAGCATGAAGAGGATGCGGGCCAGCAAGGTCTCGTGGAAGGCGGGCTGTGCGATGATGGTCAGTCGGCGCTCGTTGTCGGTCCATTGCCCGTTGGCATTGGTGGAGCGCAGACATAGCAGGTGGGTGCCAGATTCCAGCTTGGGCAGTGTGATGGAGTGGTCGTGCCCTAGGTTCACCCATTCACCAGTGGGCTGCGATCCGATGCGGAACTGATAGCTGACGGCCGTCGGGTCGGTGTAGTCCAGGGCGGCAAAGTGGATCGTCAGGCTGCGCTCGGCGGGCGTCAGCCGCAGCGTGTCCATCGTGGCGACGGCCATCATCCGGCGGCTGTCGGTGCCCTCCTGATGGATGTCGATGGCGGTCAGCAGCAATGGCGGCACGAAGGGCGTCAGTCGGGTGCTGTCCTGCGGCAGGGCGATGGCGCCGTCAGTGAGCCCGAAGAACCAACGGCCGGCGGTGAACATGGGACGTGCCTCGCTGAAGCGGTAGGGATGGATGAAGAAATGCCGATCGAGGTTGGTGTAGGCTGGTCGGTTGACGTCGAGGAAGACGACTTGCGAACTGCCCGTGACGACGAGCCGGCCGTCGGGAGCCAGCGTCATGGCCTGCGTGATGTCGTTGGGCATGAGGCCGTTGTCGACGTTGTAGTGGCGGAAGTTGAGGGTGTCGGCGCCGAGCTGGCTGGCGGCCACCTCGCAGATGCCCGCTGTCTCGGTGCTGACAAAGAGCTGGCCGTCAGTAGTCTCGGCAAGGTCGGTCGTGGCATTGTCGCTGAGGCTGGTGGGGCGGTCGGGCTCTTTGGTGTGGCGTCGGAAGTGCATGGCATCAGTCTGGCCGGACAACGTAGCGGTGACGAGCCCTTCGGTTGTGGCGGCAATGATGGTCTGTCCGTCGCGGGTGATATGGAGTCTGCGGATGCGCTGGGCTGCGCTGTCAGGGTAGTCGCCTGGATTCAGAATGACGTCGGGGCGTTGGGCGCCGGGGTCGGGTATGCAGGCCAGTCCGTCGCCAAGCGTGGCAGCCCACAGTCGTCCGAACCGGTCGGTGGCGAGGTCATAGATACCGCTGTTGGCAAGTGCCTCGACAGGCTCTGGCCTGAACCCACCGTCGGTCCTACTGAGTCTGACGAGCCCGCCAGGCTTGCACCCGAGCCAGATGCTGCCATCGCCTGTCGCCCCGATGGAGTAGACGGGCTTGCCAAAAGAACGATAGGCCGTGCCGAGACGGCCGTCGGGCCCGATGTAGCCAAGACAACGACCGGAGGTGTCGTAGAGCGCCAGGGCGGCATCGTCCTTGGTCGCTATCCAGATGCGCCCCTCTGTGTCTGCCCACAGACATCTCACCTGGGCTGGCTGGCGGATGGCTATCGGCTTGGCAGGCGGCTGGCGAAGCGAAGAACATCTGAGGCAACCGCCCTGCAGGTTCCAGTGCAGGCGTCGGGCGTCGGTGTAGTCAACGCTTCCGCCGGCTGCCGAACCGCGCGACGTCTGGTGGAAACGGGCCTCAGCTGCCTGGCGGCGGTCCTCTTCGGCGGTGATGTCGGAGAAACGGTAGGTGTCAATCCTGAAGCGGAAGATGCCGTCGTCGGTCATGCAGATGATGTGACCGTCGTCGTCGAGCCAGATGTCGCGCAGCCTGACGCTGCCCATGTGGCAGCCGTCGCCGGGGGTGGGCGTAAAGCGCATGAACTCGTAGCCGTCGAAGCGATAGAGTCCGTTCCACGTTGCTATCCAGAGCAGCCCGTCGCGGTCGGTGAGTATCTGGGTGGCATGTCCTTGCAGGTCGCTGTTGAACTCGTCGTAGTGGTACAGCTCATGGCTCGTCTGAGCCTTGGCTTCCGTTGACATGAGCATCATGGCGGACAGCAGGCAGACGACTCTCAGGAGGATGGCTGTGAGGCGCTTTTTTGATTCGAATAACATTGCCGGCGTCAATTTTATGTGCAAAGATAATGCTTTTTTCTGTTTTTTCGTTATGATAAGCGGATTATTTGCTTTTTTCGGCCCTAAGATGGGGTATAGCGAGTTAGAGGCCTTCGTCGATTTCGGCTTCAGCAGGCTCATTCGTCAATCTTTCTTTTCCATAGTCGGCCGAAGGCTGTAGAAAAGTGTCAAAATGATTTACAAATGGAGGTGTATCTACGAACAATGCACCGCTTCGCGGCCCGAGAAGTGCCGCTTTTTGATGCAAAAAGCACCGCTTCTTTCATCGAGAAGCGGTGCTTTATTTTTAGAGATTCGTAATCTGTCTGGAAATCAGCGAGTTGTAAAAATTTAACAAAACATTACGAAAAATGTTTACAACTGCCGCTGCCGGACGGCCTCGAAAAGGAGGATGGCGGCGGAGACCGAGACGTTGAGCGAGTCGAGACGGCCGAGCATGGGGATGCGGATGTGGGCCGTGGCGGCCTGGCGCCAGGGCTGGGTGAGGCCGGTCGACTCGGTGCCCATGACGATGGCTGTGGGGCGGCGCATGTCGACGTCGTAGTAGGGGCTGGAGTCCTGCAGCTGGGCGGTGAGGATGGCAATGCCTTTGTCGCGGAGCCATGCGATGCACTCGTCCGACGTCGTGGCCACGGTGGGCACGGTGAAGCGGGCGCCGATGGACGAGCGGATGAGGTTGGGGTTGTAGAGGTCGGTCAGCGGGTCGCAGACGACGACGGCATCGGCTCCTGCTGCGTCGGCGGAGCGGAGGATGGCGCCCAGGTTGCCGGGTTTCTCAACGCTCTCGAGGACGACGATGAGTGGGCTCTCGGGCAGCTGGAGGTCGCTGAGCGTGAGGTCGCGCGAGCGGATGATGGCGACGATGCCCTCGGTGGTGCCGCGGTAGGCGATGCGCTCGTAGACCTGGGGGGAGACATGCGAAGTGAGAGGTGCGAAGTGAGAGGTGAGAGGAGGGGCTTCGCGGGCGAGCTCTGGGCACATAAAGATGGTGTCGACCTCGTAGCCGGCCTGGAGACAGTGGTCGAGCTCGCGGCGGCCTTCTACGACGAAGAGCTGCTCGCTACGGCGCAGGGAAGACTTCTGCTGAAGGGCCAGAAGATGCTTGATGCGCGGGTTTTGTGCGCTGGTGATGGTCTCGTTGATAATCATAACTGGCTGCAAAGTTACGACTTTTTCTTCTAACCGGCAAATGAAGAGGGATGAAAGATGAAAAATGAGAGATGAAAAATATGATTAGGCATATTGCTTGAAGAACTAATCATATTTTTCATCTCTCATCTCTCATCTTTCATCTCTTATTTCCCGACGACGACCTTTCGTCCATCGACAATGAAGATGCCTGGCTGCATGTCCTGTCGATTGACTTTACGTCCCTGCAGGTCGTAGACATCATTGTTCATTGTACATTGTTCATTGTACATTACCTTGATGCCCGTGGCGATGTCGGCAGTGGCAGCCTCGCCCAGACCGCCCATCTCGTTGGCTGCGCGAACGGCCCACTGGGCCTCGGTGTCGTCAACGGTGTAGGTGTTGTCGGTGGTGAAGCCGACGACGCGGCCGTCCTTGACGATGGCGTAGAGCAGGGCGTAGTTGCTGCCCGTCCAGGTGAGCTTAGTGCCGGCGAGTTCGACGTTCAGCGGGGTGGGGGCCTGCTCGGTGAGCAGCGTGGGATCCCAGTCGCCGAAGGTGTTCTTCATGTTGCCGATCTCGAGGGCCTCGTCGGGCGTCAGCACGGGTGCGTTGTCGCTGTTGGCGGCATCCTTGTTCTTGAACGACTTCTTGCGCTGCGACAGGTCGACGGTGGTGCCGCTGGCGGTCATGGAGTTGAACTCGGCGAAGCGCGTCGGGCCGTTGTTCCAGTCGCTCCACCCCTCGGCGCGCGGAAGGACCTCCATGCGGGTGTCGATGAAGTAGGACTCGGCACCACCGGTCCATGCACGGCCAAGATAGTAGTTGCCGTCGACCTTCGATGTGCCGCCCTTGATGGTGCAGTCCTTGAAGACATAGCCGTAGTGCGTGTTGCCGCGCGGGGCGGTCAGGTAGCCGCCGTCCTCGGACATGATGAGGGTGACGCGGTTAAAGTAGACGTCACCGCCGCCGCAGATGAAGTCGGTGCGTCCGCGGATGATGCCGCCCTCATGGTAGGTCACGCCGCGCTCGTTGTCGGGCACGTAGGTGTCCTGGTAGGCCCAGAGCGTCACGTTCTTGTAGACGTTGCGTGTGCCGCCGTCGACGAGGATGACGTTGCGGCCGGTGGCATCGCCGGTCGTTGTGTGCAGCTTCAGGTCTTGCATGTACGTGTCGGTGGCACCGCTCTGCAGATAGAGCACGCCGCTGGAGCGGATGCCTTCGAGGACGTTTTGGCCGTCAACCATGGCAGTCGGCATCTCGTTGGTGATGGTGGTCAGATCGGGATTCTCGCCGATGAGCGAGACGTTGGGCGTGTTGAAGTAGGTGCGCGGGTCGGCATAGTAGTTGCCGTCGCCGTGGTCGCCGTCGGCCACGATCTTGGCTGTCTGGTTGGCGGGCAGCACGTAGTCGCCCTGGCGCAGGAAGATACGATAGCGCTCTGTCGTGTTCGTGCGGGCAGCGGCGGCCTTGAGGGCCTCGGCCAGGGTACCGTCGTCGGGCACGATAAAGTCGTAGAGGTGCTTCTCGACGGTGGGCCGCACCATCGTGGTGAAGTTGATGACGATATCCTCCTGCAGGGTGTTGCCGGTGAGGTCGCTGACGCTGCCCTCGGACAGTTTGAAGACGTATTCGGTGGAATATTCGAGACCCTTATACTCGAAGGTGATGGTCTTGCCGTTGACTTTGCCCTTGGTGGGATTCTGCGTAACGCTGTTAATGCGCGTGTCGTTGATGTAGCCCACGGCATCAGCGGCCATCTGGATGCGCTCGTCGAAGGTGAGCACGATGCGACCCGAGGCCGATACGCCGGTGGCGCCGTCGGCGGGGACGGTCGAGACGAGGACAGGTGCCATGCCGTCGTCTACGAGCTTAGGTGTGCCGGTGATGAAGAACATGGCGAGCGTGTTGCCGTCGTTGGCCGACGAGGTGCCGTCGACGTTGGAGTCCATGTCGGCCTTCATGCGGATGTAGAGCTCAGCCTGGTTGTTGGCCTCGGCAGGCAGCTGCTTGCTGAAGGAGGCAGCCTTCTTGGCGGCTGTCATGGTGATGCTGCCGAACTTGGTCCACTTCTCGCCGTCGAGCGAATACTCTGCGTCGTAGGTCTGATAGGCGTTGTAGTTGTAGAGCATCTGGAACTGAACGTTGATGTCAGTGAAATTGGCGGCGTTGACGCGGGTCTGCCACCAGGTGGTGCCGATCTCGACGTCGTTGCGCCAGTTGACGGCAGCACCGGCGAACGACTCGTAGCCGCCGGCGGCCATGGTGCTCTTGTCGAGCCACCCCGAGGTGTGACCGTCGGGATAGACGAGCGAGAGGGCGGCCGTCTCATTGTCCTCGGAGGCGAAGTCGGCCTTACGTCCGCTGCCGCCGGCGAGGTAGAAGTCCCAACCGGCGATGATGTCGGCCTCGGAATAGTAGGCCGTCAGGTCGACGTCGGCCGTCATCGGGATGAGCTTCTGCGAGTTGGTGTCGCCGTCGCTCCAGTTGGTGAAGGCGACGAGCCCCTCATACTGGTCGGCCGAGAGCTGCACGGCCTGTCCGGCCTCATACATCATGCGGCCGTCGACCATGGTGGGCTCGGGCGAGATCTTGACCATATAGTCGTTGGTGCCGTCGACGGTGAGGTTCAGGGCGTAGGTCTCTACCTTCGTGAAGTTGGCTGTCAGGACGGCGTCGGCATTGACGGTGTAGACGAAGCGGGGCTCCTCAGAGACGACGCTGCCGTCGGCATCCGTCCAGTTGACGAAGTCGTAGCCGAAGGCCTCCGTGGCGGTCAGTGTGACCTCGCTGCCTTCCTCATACTCGGCTGCGGCGGGATAGACGCTCACCGTGCCGCCCTCGGCAGGCGACGCCTGGGCGCTCAGGTCGAAGGTGGCGACGTCGATGGTCTCGCCGTTGGCGATGCCGGTGATGGTGAGCTTGCCGATGCAGATGTTCTTATTGTTGGCGCAGTCGGAGATATAGAAACGGAAGGTGAACTCGCTGACGGGCTTGACGTTCAGGTCGTGGCTGTGCATGAGCTTGGCCGTGCCCGTGCCGCCATACTCGGTCGTGCCGTTGACGCCGTTGTTGCGCAGCAGGTCGGGCTTGGGGTCGATCTTGGTGATGCTGCTCTCCTGGCCGTCGAGGGTGTAGCTCCACGAGTAGGTGGCGCCGTCGGTGCCGACCTTGACGGCGGCATAGCTGACGTTGGTGGGCTCGAAGGTGACGCCGGCTGCGGCCTTCACGCGATATTCGACCATGACGCTCTCGGTGGTGCCGGAGTTACTCGTCTTGGGAGTGTACTTCACCATCTGGGTATTAAAGTAAGTGGCTGTCTCAACGGTCAGGCCGGTGCCGGTGCTGACCGATGCAATCGAGATGGCGTCAGCAATGTCGGCGCTGACGGTGCCGCTCTGCTCGTTGCCGACGGGCCAGTAGATGGTGCCCTCGGCGTCTTCGAACGTCTTTCCGCCTTGGGCATTGGCGTTGGCTGAAGCCATGCCGCTGAGGGCGAGCATCATCAGCAGCTTCGTAGTTAGGTTTTTGTAGTTCATAGTTGGATGTTGTTTAATGATGGATTGAAATGGTTATTTGACGATAATCTTGCGGGCCGTACGGCCTTGTCCGGGGCGGCTGACAGCTTCAACGGCGATGCCCTTTGCGGGGCGGGCGATGCGCTGCCCGTTCAGGTTGTAGTAGTCCGGGCGATGCTGGCCGACAATATGGATCGTGTCGGTGGTGATGCCACCTGTCCCCTCCTGGATGACGTCGCCCGTGATGACGACGTTGCCGATGGCAGTGGCCTTGCCGGCATTCAGCCCGTAGATATTGATGACGAGCCGGCTCGTGCCCTCGCTGGGGACGGCGTCAGTGATGGTCTTCTCATATTCCGTGTAGGCATCGCGGGCCGGCTCGAGGGCATTCTCGATGATGGTGTTCTCCGAGGATTGCCACGTGACGGCCTCGACGCCGGAGTTGGTGCCGCCACGCTCGGTGTAGAAGGCTACCTTGGTGGGCTGAAACCGGTAGCCGTCGGCAGCCGTGAGACTGAAGGTGACGGCATTCGACGCCGCAGGGCCGTTCTCCTTGGCCGCAGCCTTGAAGTCGGTCATGAGGCTGCGGCGCGTGCCGCTCATCGTCAGGTTAGAACCGACGGTGACCGCTGCGGCCGTGACGTAAGGTGCCAGCTCGGTGCTGACCTCACCCGTCTCGGCCTTGCCCGTGTTGAGCTTCCATGTGATGGTGCCCGTGGCTTTCACGTCACCGTCGCTGGGAGTAGGGCCCACCTCGGTGGTGATGTCTTCGTTGATGGCCTTCACCAGGACCTCCCATTCGTTGTAGTAGGGGGGATAGTAGTCGCGCAGGGCGTCGGCAGCGTCCTCGTTCTCGGCAAGCATGATCTGCTGAACGAGCTGATTACAGTAGACCTCGACGTTGGTGTACCATTTGGCAGGGTCGACGGTGTAGGCACTGGCATCGGAGGCGTCGTCGGGGTCAAGCCCGTTGGCCAGCTCCCATTCGTCGGCCATGCCGTCCTTGTCGTTGTCGAATCCAGTCGGGCGGCTGCCACGGCCGAAGTTCTGCTCGGTGTAGCCCTCAACGTCGCTGACGAGGTCGATGCGGCCGGCCTTGCCGGTGACGGAGCCGCTGTAGAGGGCGGTGCCATTCTCTGCCTCGTAGGCGTAGCGGGTGTCCACCTCGTCGGAATAGAGCGAGGCGCCTGCATGGGCCAGCACCTGCGTGTAGGCCGTGGCGGCGTCGTGCGTGGTCACCTTGCCGGCCGGTGCGGGCTCGTCGAGGCGGATGCGCACGTAGTCGGTGGTGCCTTGGGTGAGGTATTCGGTGTCGGCGCCGTTGTAGCGGCCTGGATCCTTCGAGTAGTGGTCGCCGTCGTGGGTGATGGTGCCGCTGTCGTAACTCATCTGTCCCCAGCCGGCAGCAGCGTCGTCGATGAGGTTGCCTTCGAGATAGTAGCGGCTGGTCATGCCCCAGTACGTGGGATAGCCCTCCGAGTTGCCCTTGGCGCCGACGGTGACCGTCGTCAGTCGGGTGGTGGAGGCTGCGGGGCCGCTCTTGTAGTAGTTGCCCACCATGTTGACCTTGCCGCCGCCGGGTCCGCCGTAGCATCCGTTGCCGCAGTTGTAGACGACACAGTTGCGGAAGTCGACGTTCTCGGCCTGCACGGCGTTCTCCCATTGATACTGCAGGTAGAGCCGGTTGGCGGTGTAGCCCTTCCAGTCGTAGCGGGCGCCGTTGAAGCGGGGCGTGCGGTTGCCGTGGTGGATGAGCAGGTTGTGGTGGAAGGAGGCCAGCTTGCCGCCCCAGATGCCGCCGTAGCCGTGGGCACCCTTGCCGTGGCCGGCGTTCATGAGGCTCTCGCCGATGGTCGACCACTGGAGGGTGAAGTTGTTGTTGTCGTAGAACGACGCCACCTCGTCGATGCTCCATGAGAAGGAGCAGTGGTCGATGATGATGCCTGTCAGATGGCGTGCCCATGAGGCGTCGGCCCCGTCGTTGACGTTTCGCTCCTGGCCGCGGCGCACGCGCAGATAGCGCATGATGATGTTGTTGCCGGCGGGCGAGACGGTGTAGTAGCGCAAGGTGATGCCCGGGCTGGGGGCCGTCTGTCCCATGATGGTGGTATTGGCGCCGATGCTGACGTCGCTGTTGAGGGCAATGACGCCGCCGACGTCGAAGACGACAATCTTCTTGTCGCTGCCGCTGACGGCCTGGCGGAAGGAGCCGGTGCCCGAGTCGTTGAGGTTGGTCACGTGGATGACCTTGCCGCCGCGACCGCCAGTGACGTAGCGGCCGTGGCCCTCGGCGCCAGGGAAGGCCGGGGCTTGGGCCATGGCGGCTGTCATGGCGGCGAAGAGGAACAGATGTGTAAGGAGAAGCTTCATTCTTATCGTTATTCCGTTATTTCGTTATTTCGAATCTCGTTATTTCGATATTTCGTTATTCCGTTGTTTATTGCATGCGGTTGAGGCCTTCCCAGCGGACACGCCATGTGCCGTCCTGGGGGAAACCGGGGTTGAGGGGCTGGGGACAGCCGTCCCAGCCGGCACACATCATGGCGACGGCCGTGAGCAGTGCCCCGTTGCCTGGCAGATAGAGACGCAGACGGTCGGCCGTCTGGAAGTTGTGGCCCTGCTTGAGGTAGGTGTTCTTCTGCGTGTCGATGAGCAGAGCCTCGAGGGCCGTCTCGGGCTGGCCGAGGCGGGCGGCGGCCATGGCTGTCATGCCGTAGTCCCATCCCCAGGTGGTGGGCCAGTTCCAGTTCTCCATGACCCAGGCGAGGGTCTTGTTAGCTGCGACATTGTCGCAGCTCACCGGACAGGGCGGGAGCATGCCGAGGGGGCCGAGCACGGCGGGATGGTCGGAGCGGTTCTTGAGGGCGAAGTCAGCTTCAGAGATCTCCTTGGCGGTCATGTGGGTCGACGTGTCGAAGGGATCGAAAGCCTGACTCTTGGCCTTCTTGTCGAAGGGCCGGATGGGCAGTCCTGCGACGAGTACGCCGTCCTTCTGCGGCAGGGGCGAGAGGTGGGCGATGATGTCGTCCCACTCCTTGTGGCGCTGCTGTCCCTGACGCTCGCGCCACTGTTGTGCTACGCTGAGTCCATAGGCCCAATAGGCCAGCTCAAAGGGATGATTGTAGGAGAAGTCCTTCGACATGGACTCCTGCATGGCTGTAGCCCCACGAAGATAATACGTCTTCGTCTTGGCGTCATAGCTGACGAAGTCGGCCATGAACTCAGCCGTCTCCTCCACCTGCCGGCCATATCGCTCGAGCGTCTTGGCAGAGGGGTCGTTGCGATACATCTCCTCAGCCATATATATATAATGTGGCTGTTGCCAGATGAGGAACGAGCCCGTGTTTGACGGGGCCTCGCCGGCCCAGGGGTCGGTCATCTTCATCCAGCGTATGCCGCGGAAGCCCTGACGCTGGGCTATCTTCTTTGCCTCGGGATAGGCCACGCGATTATACCAGTCGAGCACCTGTGCCACGACCTCTGGGCGGTTCCATAGGGCAAAGTCGACCATGTGCCACCATGTCATCTCAAGATGCGGGCGTCCGAACCAAGAGTTATAGGTCAGGCCCGTCTCCTGCGGCGGCTGTGCGTTGGCGCAGTTCACCTGAGTCAGATATTGCGAGAGGACGACGCGGCGCTCCAGCTCCTTGGCGCGCGGGTCGGTGCACTGGGAGAAGTCGACGATGGCGCCCTGCTGCCACCAGCGGTTCCATGCCCGGATGATGGCCCGCAGCTCCTGGTCGAAGACGAGTGAGGTGGCCACGACATCGCCACGTTCCGGACTATAAATAGCCTTGAATGCGAGGACGTCAGCGTTGGTGGTCAGGGCGAAATCGTGGGGAGCGCGCTCCGTCAAGGTGGCGTTGCCTTCCCAGTGGAGGGTGATGTAGTAACGTGTAGAGTCAAGGCTGTGCTCAATGACGGCATAGCTGGCACCGCTGTCGATGATGCGCGACGTGTGGCGTTCGGGCTTGGTCCAGTCGCTGGCGGCGTCGGCATGTCGGCCCGTGGGGTAGGGCAGGCGTATGCTCACCATGGCGCGCCCATCCTTAAGCAGGGGCGTCTTGATGCGGTAGATGACGGCGTCGCGGTCTTGGAGAGCGGCGGTGGTGACGTCGACGGGAAAACCGTCGACCGCGAGGTGCGACTCAATCTTGCCGTCGTAGGGCTGCAGTTCCTGGCGGATGTCGGTGAGGTCCTTCAGTTCAACCTTCGAGCCGTCAGCATGCTTCATGTCAAGTCCGATGGCCCCGAGGTTGAGGCGATGGGGGTTGACGCGGAAGTAGTCCGTGGCGGCAACGCGGCGGAGGGCGGCGATGCTGTCGGCAGCTGAACTGCCGACCACACTTTTCTGCTTATACTCCACGGCGTAGACCTCCTGATGTCCGTGGCCGAGGTCGAAGGACTTCTCGGTCTCCGAGCGCATCAGGGCGCTGGTGTTTTCGAACTTATGCCATCCCCAGTCGGACATGGCTGTCAGAGGCACACCTGCCTCATAATCAAAAGGGAAGGACTGCAGACCGGTGACGTCGACCGTCGTGGCGAAGTGGCCGTTGCCGACGGTGAGCGAGGCCAGCGGGTCGGCCTCGGTGATGACGGGGTTGTTGCGGCTGACGACGGCCTGACGGTTGATCTCGGCGAGGGCGTTCGTGGTGTCATAGCCCATCTGCTCCATCTCGAGCGAAGCCCAGATGAACGGGCCAATGCCCTTGGCGTCGTTGTCGCGGATGGGCTCCGAGAGGTAGTAGTCGTAGCCACCGTCGCGTCGGCGGTTCTCCTTGACCGAGCCCTTTGGGTTCACCTGCTTCATGGCGGCGACGACCTCGTCAGTGGCGGCAGGGCCGAGTCCGGCGACTGAGCAGCAGTTGGTCAGCGAGATGGTCTTGTCGTCATTCACGCGGATGAAGTTGTTGATGATGCCGCGGTAGGCGCGTATGCCTGCATCGCGATATTTGGCGCCGACATAGCCCTTGCGGTAGGCCTTGAGCAGGGCGTAGGTGAACATGGCTGAGCAGGTCGACTCGAGGTAATTGCCCTCGCGTCCAGGCGAGTCCATCACCTGATACCAGACGCCCGACTGCTTGTCCTGCCACTTCAGAATGGCGTCGAAGTCGCGGCGCAGCAGGTCGATGACCTCCGAGCGGCGGCTGTAGTCCTCGGGCAGTGCGTCGAGCACCTCGATGAGCGCCATCGTATACCATCCCTGTGCGCGGCCCCAGCAGTGCTGCGAGAGACCCGTCTGCGGGTCGGCCCAGAAGGCCTTGCGCGTCTCGTCGTAGGCATGGCGGTTGAGGCCCGTCTTCGGGTCGAGGGTGCGCTCGTAGGTGATCTTGAGCTGGTCGACGGCGTCGTCGTAGATGGATGAGGGATCCGCAACAGTGTTGCGGATCACCGAACGGGAACGGGCGGCAGAACGGGAGCGGGCGGATGCCTTCTTATTGGCGGCGGCTGTGATGGGGGCGGTCAGACAGCGGTAGGGCAGGCCCATGAAGATGCCGTCGAGCCATACCTGGTAGGCGTAGATGGCCTTGTGCCAATACACCTTGTCGGCCTTGGTGCGCGGCTGGTCCTGCAGTTGCTTCATCATGGTCTGCATGGCCTTGAGGTTCTTGGCCTCGGGCCATTGCTGGTACATGCGCGTGACGAAGTGGCCGGTGCGGATGTTGTCGAGGTTGTAGTCGAGAATGTTGTAGCCGCGGATGTCGCCCTTGGCGTTGATCATCGTGTCAGTGTATTCCTGGCAGTAGCGGCGGATGTCGTCGCCGCCGTAGCGCAGATAGGTGTCGAGCATGCTCTCGAGCTCGATGCCCATGACGTACGACCACTTGGGCCGTGTCGAGAAATCGAGCAGGTATGACTTCGGCACGCGCTTCATCTCAGAGCGGGTCATCCACTCCGAGTAGTGCTTATAGGGCATCTCGTTGAGGCAGAGCGATCCGTTGCAGAAGTAGTTGTCGTAGTTGATGTTGCGCGTCAGACCGGTAATTTTGTTGCCCTGCTGCACGCCGTCGAAGCGGCAGTTGCGCAGGTTGACGTCGTAGACGTTGCAGACGGTGTCGAGGGCAATGACGAGTACGCCGTACTTCGACTTGCCGCAGGTGACGTTCTCGACGTTGACGTTGCGCACGGTCGGGTTGAATCCCCGGCAGCAGACCTCGTTGTGCTCATAGTCGAGGTTGATCTTCACCACGGCCTCGCCGCACTGTCCCACCTTGATGTTGCGCATGTTGATGTTCTCGATGACGCCGCCGCGGCACGAGTTGGTCTTGATGCGCAAGACGCGGTCGAGGTTGGGCGAATCCATCACGCAGTCGTGGGCGTAGACGTTCTGGCAGCCGCCCGAGATCTCTGAGCCGACGACGACGCCGCCGTGTCCGTTCTTCATCTCGCAGCGGCGGATGATGATGTTCTTCGAGGGCATGTTGCGCTCACGCCCGTCGCGGTTGCGTCCGCTCTTGATGGCGATGCAGTCGTCGCCCGTGTTGAAGAAGCAGTCCTCGATGAGCACGCGGTCGCAGCACTCCGGGTCGCAGCCGTCGCCGTTGGGGCCGTCGTTGATCATCTTCACGCGGCGCACGGTGACGTCCGTCGAGTGCAGGGGATGAATCACCCAGAAGGGCGAGCGCAGCAGCGTGACGTCCTCGAGCAGGATGCGCTCGCACTTGTTGAACGAGACGAGCTGCGGCCTCAGTCCATCCTTCGGGCCGAAGACGCGCTCAGGCGAGCGCCGTCCCTGTTCGTCGTACATGGGGATGCCGTCCTCGCCGTTGCGGAGCAGTCGGGGGCGGGCCTCCAGCTTCTGGCTGATCATGCCCTCCTTCCATCCGTAGCGTGTGGCGCCGCACCATGGCCACCACGTGTCGTTGCTGCCACCGCCGTCGATGGTGCCGAGGCCAGTGATGGCGATGTCGTGAGCCCGGAAGGCATAGACGCATGGCGACAGGTTGAAGCACTCCAGTCCCTCCCACGACGTTTCGACGATGGGGTAGAGCTCGGGCTGGAAGGCGAACTCGAGCACGGCTCCCTCCTCGACGACGAGGTTGACGCCGCTCTTGAGCTCGATAGCGCCCGTGAGGAACTTCTGTCCGGCAGGCACGACGACGCGTCCGCCGCCCTTCTTCGAGCAGCGGTCGATGGCCTTCTGGATGGCCTTCTGGTTCTGGGCGGCCGTGGCCGACGGCTTGGCGCCCATCTTGGTGATGACGTACTCGGCGTCCTTGAACTGCGGAGCCTGGATGCTCTGTTCAATCTGCTGGTAGAGCTGGTCGTTCCATTGTGCCATGAGGCTCAATGGCAGCATGATGGCCAGTGTGAGCAGGCTGTAAAATCTTCTCATTGGTTATTATAGTTTTAGTTGCTTTAAGGTGCAAAGATAGTGATAAAATTCGAGAATGCCAAATCCCGAGGGGCCGTAAAGTGTTAAAATCTACGTAAAGGTTTACGCTGGCTCTGTATTAAACGTCGGGAGGCGTCAGACAAAGATTGGGAAAGGGAAACTGAAAACTCAAATCACGACGTGACGGCATGAAATTACGACGTGACGGCATGAAATCACGTCGTGACGGCATGAAATCACGGCGTGATTTCAGTCTTCCAGACCATCCGGCCGCCTCCATGGAGCCGCATTGCCGGCTTTCGCTCAGCGCTTTAATTGCTCTGTGAAAGACTTGAGCTCCTGCACATCCATCATGCCGGGCGTGGCCTCGAAACGGCTGTCGAGGTCGAAGCCCATGAATCTGGAATGGCTGTATGTACGGATCCGTGTGGCGTCGTCAGGGCCGATGGCGCCGCTGAGGATGAACGGCAGCGGGCCGTCGTAGTCGTCGAGGACGCTCCAGTCGGAGTGCCCGCCACTGCCGTCTTCGCCTGAAGAGCGGATGACGAAGCGCAGGGCGTCGACGCAGGATTCATACTGGCTGGCGAAGGCGAAGACCTCACGACATGCGTCGCGGTCGGCCGAGGCGGGCAGGACGATGGTCTTCCATATCTGGAGCCCTGGGTGCAGGTCAGGGTCGATCGTGTGGCGCAGGTTGCGGATGAGTGTGGGCATCTCGCTGCCGTCGAGCCGAACGACGTCGAGTCCGAAGTTGACCACGCGTGTGATGATGTTCTGAGGCATCTCGTCGACAAAGACGCCTACCATCGCCGTCCCGCCCAGCTTTCCGCGTGTGGGCGAGGCCTTGTCGGGTATGATGCCCGCATGGGTGGGCGTCATGGTGACGACCCGTGGCGACTTGGGGTTGAAGTCCAGCGCGATGTAGTCGACCCCCAGTGCAGCGACGTCGCGAATGTTGCCGGCGTCGCGCATTCCGCTTACAATTATCTTCATAATCTGTCAATACAATGCTGAAAAAGTGACGGTGAGCTTGTTGCTTGTCATTGTTAGAAACGCCTCCAGCCGCAATTTATTGTATCAGGGCGGGATTAGTGATCGTCGGCGTTTTTAACCTTATTCACAAACTTTATCGCGACTTTGGGGCTTTTTTGAAAGAAAATGATTTTTATAGAATAATGCAAAATGATATGAA
>CACZBS010000026.1 GCA_902779455.1 uncultured Prevotellaceae bacterium | reverse complement strand
TTCTTTATGCGCAAAAGGAAGATACAGCCCCCACTCTCCCCTTGAAATAGTTAGAGATTCCCAGCCCCAACCCTTGAAGTAGTTAGAGACCCCACCCCCAACCCCTCCCCTTGAGGGGAGGGGAGCAGCTGCGCCGTCATCCCCATAGGGCTTGTTGTTGTCTTGTTGTCTTGATGTCCTGTCGTCTTGATGTCAATAACGGAGGAGGGGAACGGGGGAGTTAGAGCGCTGTTGTGTGGCATACACGACGTCGTAACACGCTGCGAGAAAGGACGTTTCGTTGTCGGAGAACGAAATAAATTTGAAATAAATGTTCGAAAAATTTGGAATCTGGCATTATTTTTTGTATCTTTGCATCATGGTACGGAGGACCAACAGCGCGCCAGATCCGGAAGACCATTGACCGCCATCAAAAAACACACCATCAAACAGAGAGCCATCAAAAGCACCACCACGCCATCGCGAACAATCATCATAATCCAAGTTTCGCTTGTACTAATTATCTGATAATGAGTGTCACTTATCTTCCAAAGCAGATTTGTTTGATTTGTTCAGATTTGAAGGATTTCTCGCCGTAGGCGACTAAAAATCAAGGCTTTCGCATGCTTGCGAAAGTTGAGTCATCATAATGTCAGGACTGTCCGGCGGCCGCAGCAAACAGGGCCCAATAAGACTGCTGCACGCGGGCATCCTCAGCGGGATCTGTGAAGACCTCGAGGAGCAACGGACGGTCAGACGCGTCGCCGATCAGGCGGACGAGCGACGGCTGCAACTGCGCTGCGTCGCTGACGGACATATAGCCGACGCCGTTCTGGCGGCAGATGCCTTCGGCCGTCGTCGAATGACGGGCGGCGACGAGCCGGTCGCAGGCAGGACTGAGACCGAGTCCCTGCAGCTGACGGAAGATGCCCCCTCCCCCATTGTTGAGCAGGAGGATGCGCAGGTTGCCCCGCAGCTGCTGTTGCCAGAGCGCATTCTGGTCGTAGAAGAAGCTGAGGTCGCCCACGACGCAGAAGACGCGCCTGCCGACCACGAGCGAGAAGCCGGCGGCGGCGGAGAGCGAGCCCTCGATGCCGTTGACGCCACGGTTGCAGAAGACGTAGTGGCGGGCGTAGATGTCAGCCAGCCGCACGGCAGAGGAATTGGCATAGTGGACGGCCCATTCGCCGCCGTCGCCACCCAGCAGGGCCTCGAAGGCCTTGACGGCCGCCATCTGGGAATAGTCGGGCATGAAGGCGTCGCGCAGGGCTGCGGCAGCCTGCAGGGCGCTGCCCCATCGCCTGAGATAGTCCGGCTCAGCAGGGGCCACATCATGACCGCTGCCATCGTCGGGCAGACGGCTGAGGGCTTCGAGGACGTCGCGCGCGGGACCGCTGACGACGCCGCTGACGCACTGGAACGTGTCGTGCAGACAGCCGTCCTCCGTGACCTCCCACGCGCCGCCCGTGATGCGACAGCCGCGCAGGAAGCGGCGCAGACGCTTGCTGACGACGGTGTCGCCGAGATAGAGCAGGAAGTCGGGCGCATAGCTGTCCTCGTCGCCAGGGGGGATGCTGAGGAGCGCCTCGTCGATGCACACGCCTCCCTGCGGATGGGCCAGCGCCTCATGGAGGACGACGCAGCGGCGGCCCAGGCGGCTCAGGGCGGCACAGAAGGGCCCGTCGGGCTGATGATACTGCCCGACGACGACCATGGGCCTGCGGGCGCGGCAGTAGTCGCGCAGCAATGCGTCGTCGACGGAGTCGGCATGCGGCTCGACGAAACGGATGCAGCGCTCGTCGGGCAGCCTATGGCAAGAGAAGCGGAACAGGGGCTCGGAGATGGGCACGTTGATGTGGACCGGCTGTCGGCGACGGGCGACGATGAGGGCCTCGTTGACCAGCCGGTTGCAGAACCACCGCTCCTCGTCGTCATGCGGCTCGGGCAGACTGACGGCGCGTCCGACGAAGCGGCCCAGGGCGTCGGCCTGTGGCAGCGTCTGGCCGTCGAGCTGACCTATCCATGCCTGGGGGCGGTCGGCGGAGATGACGACGACGGGCACGTGCTGATGGAAGGCCTCGGCCACGGCGGGCATGAGGTTGAGCAGGGCCGTCCCCGACGTGACGCAGACGGCCACGGGCTCGTCGAGTGCGAGGGCCATGCCGAGGGCATAGAAGCCGGCAGAGCGCTCGTCGGTGACGGGATGGCACGCGATGTCAGGCGCCTCGTTCAGGTTGTGCACAATGGGGGCATTGCGGCTGCCAGGACACACGACGGCATGACGGATGCCATGGGCCGCGAGGAGGGCGGTCAGGGTGTTGACGTTTTCTTTATCGCTATATACGTGTTCCACTGATTGTCAGGTGTTTATTCATCGTAATTGAAAGAGCTGCTTCATCGTCTGGAGCTTGGCCTCCGTCTCCTGCCACTCCTCTTCCTCGATGCTGTCGCGGAGCAAGCCCCCGCCAGCGTAGAGACGGCAAGAGGCGGCCATGACCTGCATGCAGCGCAGCGAGACGTAGAGGTGGGTGGCGTCGTCGAGGCCGACGGGCCCCATGAAGCCGCTGTAGTAACGTCGGGGCGTGTGCTCATGGGCCAGGATGAATCGGCGGGCCTCGTCCTGCGGCAGTCCGCAGACGGCAGGGGTCGGATGGAGCACGCTGACGACATCGCCCACGCGCACCTTATTTAATAAGGTGAAAGAGAAGTCGCTGCGCAGATGGACCAGGTTGGCGGCGCGCACGGTGCGCGGGCCCTCCTCGCTCAGACTGCTGCAGAGGGGCTGCAGGCGCTCCTTGATGTAGGTGGCCACGAGGCGCTGCTCCTCGATGTTCTTGGCTGACCATCGGGCCTGCTCGCCCTCGCCCTGCAGCTCATGGGCGGCGAGCTGCATGGTGCCTGCAAGGGCTATGGTGCGCCATTGGCCTGACTGGCCGTCGAGGAGAATCTCGGGGGTGGCCGCCAGCCAGAGTCCGCTCTGGGGCGTGGCGACGAGGGCCACGAAGAGCCGCGGATAGCGTCTGCAGGCCTCAAGGAAGAGGCGGAAGGGGTCGGCCGAGTCGTGCCCGGCGATGTCGATGCGCGAGCAGCGACTGAGGACGACCTTCAGCAGACGGCGCGAGGCCAGCTCATCATAGAATCGGGCGAAGTCGGCATGATAGTCGTCGCGCTCAGATCCGCAGCCTGAGGGTTTGTCGTCAGCGTGTTGACGGACGACCTGGAGGCCCTCGGCTATCAGCGAGCGGCAGGACGCCGCCTCAGAGGCGTCGAAGCTCCTGACGACGTCGGGCCGGATGAGCAGCAGGGGGCACGCGGCGCTCATCTCGAAGGGCGCCAGGGCGAAGCCGGCATCGCGGCCCAACTCGCCGAAGGAGCCGAGCCGCCGGGCCTCGCCTGAGGTCTGGCCTACGAGCGTGAAGCGCTGGCCGTGGGGAAGGCGATAGATTGCGAAGCTGTTCATTTGCCCTTGATCACGTAATTGGTCACGCGGACAGTCGAGATGAGCTCGCCCGCGGAATTACTGATGTCGACATGCCATACGTGGAGCGTGCCTCCGCGATGGACCAGACGGCCGAAAGCCGTGACGGTGTCGCCCTCGACGACGGCCTTGACATGACTGCCGCTGACCTCGATGCCCACGCAGGCGCAGCCAGGGCAGAGCGACGTCGACCCCACCCCGGCCAGATTCTCGGCCAGGGCCAGCGAGGCGCCACCACTGAGAAAGCCAAAGGGCTGGCGGTTGCGCTCGTCGACGCGCATCCGGGCCATGCATGTGTCTTCATCGTCGGTCGAGATGAACTCCATGCCGAGGGCAGTGCTCAGGTTGGGCATGGATTCTACGACTGCTTTTATCTTATCTACGTTCATTGAGATGCAAAAATAAGTAAAAAAATGATGATAGCCAAAAGAAACTGCGAAAATTTTTGTTTGTTTCAACAATAATGCGTAAATTTGCCGCCAGAATGATTCTTTTATTTAACAACTAACATTTAAAAAAGCGTAGTATGAAAAAAGTATTTCTGATGGCTATGGCCGCTGTGGCCATGACGTTCGCTTCGTGCGGCAACAACACTAAGACAGAGGCTCCCGCCGACGGCGAGCAGCAGGTAGAGGTCAGCGCCCTGGTCGACAACGCAACCGAGCAGCTCAACACCCTGCTGGGCGAAGGCGACGCCACGAAGCTGGGCGAGTATCTGGAGACCATCAAGCAGAAGGCAGCCGAGCTGCTGGCCAAGAACCCCGAGGTGGCCAAGGAGTACCTGGGCAAGGTGCAGGCTTTCCTGAAGGAGAATGCTGAGAAGGTGAAGGCCGTCGTGGGCGACAACGCACTGGTCAACTCGGCCGTGTCGGCTCTCGTCGAGGCACCCGCTGAGAGCATCATCAGCAACCTGCAGCAGGCCGTGGGCACTGTCGAGGATGCTGGCCAGCAGGCCGTCGAGAACGCCGTCGACCAGGCTAACGAGGCTGTCGAGGACGCCAAGCAGGCCGTCGAGGACAAGGCTAACGAAGCCGTCGATGCTGCCAACCAGAAGGTCGACGAGGCCAAGCAGGCCGCTGCCGACAAGGTGAACGAGGCTGCCCAGAAGGTGAACGACAAGGTGAACGAGGGCGCTGACAAGCTGCTCAAGGGCGCCGGCCTGAAGTAAGCACATTCGTTGAAGAAAACGGGGCATTCGTTGAACGGATTTGCCCCATTTTTTGTTTTTCATTACCTTTGCATCGAGTTCAGTTCTTTTTATTCACTCACTAAAGATATAGGAGACAGGATGATGAAGCAAGGTAATTCGCACAGAGCATCAACAGCATTGCACATGAAACGGACCTATTTGATATCAGCAATCATGGCAATGGCCATGACGGCACAAGCCGACGACTACGGCTACCTCGTCATCGGACTGCAGGACGGCACGGAGCAGGCACTCCCGACGGGCGGGCTCACCATGGTCTTCGCCGACGGACAGCTCACCGCCAAGGCTCAGGGCATCACGGCCACCTTCGAGCAGGCACAGCTCTCGAAGATGTACTTCTCTGACCAGGACCTCAGCGGCATCGGCAGCGTGGGCGGCGAGGAGCCGACGACGATCAGGGTCAGCGACAGGCTTCTGCAGGTGGCAGCCCCGGCTGGGGCACGGGTCATCATCGCCAGCGTGGGCGGCATGCTCATCGACCGCTATACGGCAGGCGCCGAGCCCATCAACACGCCGCTGCGGCCTGGCATCTATGTGGTGAAGATCAATGACAAGAGTACGAAAATTCACGTCAGGTAAGGAGAGATGAAACGGACTGTTATCCTACTGGCTGCGGCCTGCATCGCAGGCACAGCCTTCGCCCAGACGATGAACATCCGTACGGGCAGCGTCACGACGGCTGTCGCCGCTGCACAGGCGGGCGACATGACCTATGCCAACAACGGCACGGAACTGACCGTCATGGGAAAGACGTTCAACGTCAGCGACATCGACAAGATCTACGTCGACGACTCGACCATTGAGGACAACACGGTCAGCATCAGCTACAACGGCGCTGCGGCTGAGGTCGTCGTGGCAGGCAACATCGCCAGCCACCTGACCACGACGGTCGACGGGGCCTACGTCACCATCGTGCAGGATGCCGACGTCGCGGACGAGATCACCTACACCCTCAGCGGCGCGTCATCAGACGGCGCGTTCACGATGGACGGCGAACTGAAGGCCACCGTCGTGCTCGACGGCGTCAGCCTGACCAGCAACCGCGGTGCCGCCATCGACATCGAGAACGGCAAGCGCATTGCCATCGTCGTCAACGACGGCACGACCAACACCTTTGCCGACTATGCCACTGGCGCCCAGAAGAGCTGCTTTTTCGTCAACGGCCACGCAGAGTTCACTGGCGAGGGCACCATCAACCTGACGGGCAACGCCAAGCATGCCTACCGCAGCGACGAATACACGCAGCTGAAGAAGTCGTTCGCGGGCACCATCAACGTGCTGGCCTCTGCTGGCGACGGACTCCACGTCGAACAGTATCTGGAGATGAACGGCGGAACGCTGAACGTCAGCAATGTCGCTGCCGATGCTATCGATGTGGCGGCCACGAATGACCTGACGGACGAATTCAACGGACAGATGTTCATCAACGGCGGAACCATCATCGCCACAGCTGAAGGCGGCGACGTGAAGGTGCTGAAGGCGGATGCCGACATCGCCATCACTGACGGCGCGCTGACGCTGACGGCGACAGGGGCCGGCTCGAAGGCCATCAGCACCAAGGGCGCCCTCAGCATCAGCGGCGGCAAGGTGGAGGCGCTCTCGCTGGGCGGTGTCTACAACGACGGACTGGCCGACGAAGCCAAGCCCAACAGCATCAAGTCAACGGGCGTCATCACCATCAGCGGCGGCGAGGTCTACTCCGTGGCCACCAACAAGGCGTTCAACACGGATGTCACCTCCAAAGGATTCGTCATCAACGGCGGCACCGTGATGGGCATCGGAGGCAAGGCTTCAGCTGACGCCACGGGCTCGCAGACCATCCGCACCACCTCAGGCTATAAGGTCACGGCAGGAGCCACTGTCACGTATGGCGGAGTGAGCTATACGCTTCCTGAGAGTTACACGCGTACCTCTATATATATTGTGGCATCGACGAACAACTAAGATGAAACGGCAGGCACGTCAAGAGAACATCATCTACGCAGCCCTGTGGGTCGTCTTATTCCTCGCCCCGGCTGTCATGCTATACCATCAGGCCGTCAACTCTCAGACGGCGTTCCAATGGCATGAGCTATGGCACGTATGGCGCGAGATAGCGATGTTTCTTGTCGTGTTTGCCGTCCACAACTTCCTCCTGGCCCCCATGCTGGTCTATCGTCACCAGCGCGTGCGCTACTTCTCGTTCGTAGCCGTGCTGCTGCTGGTGTTCGCGACGGTCCAGTGCATCAGCCGTCCGCCAATGGGAGAAGGACGTCCGCCAATGCACGAGATGGACGACCATCGACAGCCGATGCCTGACGAACGGTTCGCCCCGCATGAGGACATGCGGCCACCCCGCGAATTCAGCGGCAATCCGCACATGGGGCCTGGCCCTGGGCCGACCATCATGCTGGGCCAGCACGACGTGATGGCTATCATCATGTTCGTCCTCATGCTCGGCATGAACATCGGCATCAAGCTCTACTTCCGCCAGAAGGACGGCGAGCAGCGACTGGCCGAACTCGAGCGCAAGAGCCTTGAGCAGCAGCTGGAGTACCTGAAGTTCCAGCTCAATCCTCACTTCCTGATGAACACGCTCAACAACATCCACGCACTGGTCGACATCGAGCCCGAACAGGCCAAGGAGAGCATCGTGGAGCTGTCGAAGATCATGCGCTACGTGCTCTACGAGGGGGCCAAGAACATGGTGCCGCTCAACCGCGAGATTGATTTCCTTGAGAACTACATCGAGCTGATGCGCATCCGCGTGGCTGACCACGTGAAGATCAGCCTCGAACTGCCTGAGCGGATGCCCGACTGCGAACTGCCGCCCCTGCTGTTCATCACCTTTGTCGAGAATGCCTTCAAGCACGGCGTCAGCTATCGACAGGCATCATTCATTGACATCAGCATCGATGCCGTCGACGGAAGACTCGTCTTCAAGTGCCGCAACAGCAAGTTGCCGCAGAGCGAGGACGTCCATGGCGGCGTGGGCTTGCAGAACGTCAGGCAGCGTCTGGAGCTCATCTACCCAGGACGCCACACGCTCGAGATGCACGACGGCGAGGACGTCTACGAAGTGGAACTAACATTACCCCTGTCACTATGATCAAAGTTTTAGCCATCGACGACGAACCCCTGGCACTGAAGCAACTGACGGCTTACATTGCCAAAGTGCCCTTCCTGCAGCTGGCAGGCCAGTGCCAAAGTGCGCTTGAGGCCCGCGAGCTGATGGAGAAGGAGATGGTCGACGCCATCTTCTGCGACATCAACATGCCCGACCTGAACGGTATGGATTTTGTGCGCCAGCTGGTTGCGCCGCCGCTCATCGTCTTTACGACAGCCTATTCGGAATATGCCGTCGAGGGCTACAAGGTCAATGCCGTCGACTATCTGCTGAAGCCCTACGGCATGAACGACTTCCTGCGGGCCGCGATGAAGGTTCAGGAACAATACAACCTGCGCCATCTCAACACAGCGGCCGAGAGCAGTCCCATGCAGGACGACGGCACGCTGTTCGTCAAGACGGACTATCGCGTAGTGCGCATCTCCATCAGCGACATCCGCTACGTGGAGGGCATGAGTGAATATCTGCGTATTTATCTGGATGGACAGCCCAAGCCAATCATCACGCTGCTGTCGATGAAGAAGATGGACGACTACCTGCCGCCCAGCCAGTTCATGCGCATCCACCGCTCCTATATCGTCAATCTTCAGAAGATTCAGGAGGTCAACAAGAACCGCGTGATCCTCGACGCCGAGACCTATCTGCCCATCGGCGACAACTACAGAGAGCAATTCAACAATTATCTTAACCAGAAGTTCCTGGGCAAGTAGCACGACTCATCAGATGAGCGCCTCGCGCAAGAGGGCCTTCTGACGCTCAGTCAGGTTCGTGGGCAGCTGGACGTTCATCGTGATGATGAGGTCGGAGCCGTTCTGACCCTTGCCGCGCAGACGCACCTTCTGGCCTGGTTGCGTGCCAGGCTTCAGCTTCAGCTTGATCTTCTTTCCGTCGCTCAGGCCTACGACGACCTCGCCGCCAAGCAGGGCCGTCAGCAGGTCGACGTCCATCGAAGCCTGCGTCTCAGCAGGACCCGACTGCCTGCGCGCACCCTGCGACGACGCGAAACCGCCGCCAAAGAGGTCCTGGAAGAACGAGCTGAAGCCCCCACCCTGCTTGAAGCCTGAGAAGTCGAACCCGTCGAAGGGCGAGCCGCCACCACCCGAAGCATGGAATCCGCCTTCGCCAAACGCCTCGGCATCCTTCCACTGCTCGCCATACTGGTCGTACTTGCGGCGCTTCTCGGGATCGCCGATCACGTCGTAAGCCTCGTTCAGGGCCTGGAACTTTGCCTTCGCCTTTGGGTCGTCAGGATGAAGGTCGGGATGAAACTGCTTGGCCCGCTTCAGGTAAGCCTTCTTCACATCCTTCTGATCGATATTCTTG
Organism: uncultured Prevotellaceae bacterium; assembly: GCA_902779455.1. Lineage (GTDB taxonomy): Bacteria > Bacteroidota > Bacteroidia > Bacteroidales > Bacteroidaceae > Prevotella. Next base: position 42,049 of record CACZBS010000026.1, on the reverse strand, counting down.
TCGACACCTAGAATCTTGTAATAGTCAATAAATGCCATAAGCCACAATCTCCTTTCTTTTATAAATTAAACAGCAATTTTTATGCCGAAATGCATGGATGACGGTTTTTTTTCGTAACTTTGCAAGCGATTAAATGTGAACCTCTATGAGAAAAACATTGGCAACGGCCCTGGGAGCCATAGCACTCACCATCGCCACCACATCAGTTATGGCACAGCAGAACCAAAAGACCATCAGCCTGAGAATCGTCGAGACAAGCGACGTCCACGGCTATTTCTTCCCCTATGACTTTGTCGAGAGTCAGCCACTGAAAGGCACCCTCGCACGCGTCAGCACCTACGTCAAGCGCCTGCGCAGCCAGTATGGCGACCGCCTGCTGCTCCTCGACAACGGCGACATCCTGCAGGGACAGCCGACGTGCTACTGGTCGAACTACGTCGTGGGCGATGCCGAGGAAAACATTGCCGCCCAGGTGGTCAACTATATGGGCTACGATGCAGAGACGTTTGGCAACCACGACGTCGAGACGGGCCACGCCGTCTATGACAAATGGATTCGCGAGGTACGCTGTCCCATGCTCGGCGCCAATATCATCGACACGCGGACAGGCCGCCCATACGTCAAGCCTTACCATATCTTCGTGCGCGACGGCGTGAAGATTGCCGTGCTGGGCATGCTGACGCCCACCATTCCCTGCTGGCTCAACGAGAGCCTCTGGAAGGGGCTGGCGTTCAGCGAGATGGTCACGACGGCCCGCCAGTGGGTGAAGCACATCCGTGAGGTGGAGCATGCCGACCTCGTCGTCGGACTCTTCCACAGCGGCCTCTCTGGCGGCATCACCATGGATGGCGGCATCGAGGAGGACGCCTCAGAGCGCGTGGCCCGCGAGGTGCCTGGATTCGACATCGTCTTCTTCGGCCACGACCACATGCAGCACAACCAGTGGGTGGCCAACACGGCGGGCAGCCAGGTGCTACTTCTCGACCCCTCATGCTGGGCTTTGAATGTGGCCGATGCGCAGATTGAGCTGACCTATAAGGACGGACGGCTCACAGGCAAGCAGATCAAGGGCGACATCGTGAGCATCCGCGACGAGAAGATTGACGACCAGATGGTGGCCCACTTCCAGCCCCAGATCGAGCGCATCAAGGCCTACGTGGGACGCAAGATCGGACGTTTCGAGAACACGACCCGCACGCGCGACAGCTACTTCGGCAACTCGGCCTTCACTGACTTCGTCCACAACCTGCAGCTTCAGATCTCGAAAGCCGACATCAGCTTCAATGCCCCGCTGTCCTTCGACAGCGAGATTCGGGCCGGCGAAGTGACTGTGGCCGACATGTTCAAGCTCTACAGATTCGAAAACCAGCTCTACATCCTCAAGATGACAGGACGCGAAGTGCGCGGACACCTCGAGGAAAGCTACGACCGCTGGGTCAACACGATGAAATCCGCTGACGACCATCTATTGCTGCTCAACGACGAGTCACGTGGCGACCAGCAGCGCATGGGATTCCGCAACTATACGTTCAACTTCGACTCTGCCGCTGGCATCGACTACGAGGTCGACGTCACCAAGCCTGACGGCCAGAAAGTGCGCATCCTCAGAATGTCAGACGGACAGCCCTTCGACGAGAACAAGACCTATAGCGTCGTGATGAACAGCTATCGCGGCAACGGCGGAGGCGAACTGCTGACCAAGGGTGCCGGCATCCCCAAAGACCAGATCGGCGAGCGCATCATCTATCAGTCGCCGCTCGACCTGCGCCACTATCTGATGGAGGAAATCGAGCGAATGGGGACGGCCCGCCCCGCTCCCAACCACAACTGGAAGTTCGTGCCTGAGGAATGGACCGTTCCTGCCGCTGAGCGCGACCGCAAGCTGGTCTTCGGATAAGCATCGCATGGGCGAAATCAAAGGACCGCTTCTCCGTGTTCAAAGGACCGTTTCTCTGGTCTTAAAGGACCGCTTCGTCACATTCAAAGGACCGTTTTGACAAACATGACATACTACTTTGCTTTTTGTAAGGAGGCACTGCTCCTAAAACGCTGTGCCGATGGGACTTACACGATACCAATGGGCGAGCAGCCTCCAACCGGGGTGAAGCCCTGGACGCAGATGCTCAACCCCGGGCCGCTCGACGGCCATGAGGTCAGGACCTACGCCCTCGATGCCCCAGTCACGGACCATCCCGATTTTGAGATGTGCCCTCTCCGACAGAGCTACTACAAGCTGCCGCTGCCGCTCTATCAAAAGGCCGGCAAGTGCTTCGAACTGATTTACTGGGACCATAACACCCGCTTCTGTGGCGTGTGCGGCGCGCCGATGAAGCTGCATACGGACATTTCCAAGCGCTGCACGAACTGCGGGAAGGAGGTGTGGCCGCAGCTGGCCATCGCCATCATCGTACTGATCCGACGTGGCGACGACGAGGTGCTGCTGGCCCACGGCCGCAACTTCCGCACGGATTTCTATGGGCTGATAGCCGGATTCGTCGAAACGGGCGAGACGCTCGAGGAGGCCGTGGCACGCGAAGTGATGGAGGAGACGGGGCTCGAAATCACCAACATCCAGTATTTCGACTCCCAGCCATGGCCCTATCCGAGCGGCCTCATGGTGGGATTCACTGCCGACTACGTCAGCGGCACGCTCCACCTGCAGCGTGAAGAACTGACAAAGGCAGGATGGTTCACGCGAACCAACCTGCCCTTGCTGCCTGAGAAGCTCAGCATTGCCCGTCGTCTGATCGACGACTGGATCAATACTCCAAGAGCTTCATCGTCATCCGACCGTTGAAGTCGATCAATGTCTCAACCAGATAGCAGCTCGCACCGTCAGGGATACAGATCGTGGCATTGAAGTGGAAGCCACTGGCGTCGATGTGGTCGAACTGCATGTTGCCCAGCACGGCCTGCTCCAGGAAGTCTTCAGGCACGTCAGCGTCATACATCCGCTTGTTGAAGTCGCGCGAGAAAAGCTGGCGCTTGCCCTGGAAGAGGCTGATGTGGATGATGTTGTCGAAGTAGATGTTGTCGACCGCCACGCCATCCGCGTTGTAGCTTGTCTTCTTGACACGATACTTCGTGGGGTTGATGGCGATATACCAGTGATAGCGCTCACCGCCATACATGACGACGGAGTCAGTCTTGAGAACCTCCGTCAGCGACAGGATCTCTGGCTGACGATGCACGAAGGCCAGCGTGTCGTCGGCTGATTCGCTCTTCCTCAGCTTCACGATGTCGCCCCCCTGATTCTGAAACCAGAACTGATATTCGCTCTGCTTCAGGATGGGATAGCGCTGCGAACCCAGCTCCAGCGAGTCGCCGATGATGCGGAAACGCGTGGGCTGACTGACCCCGTCGGCATAATAAATCGTGTCGCCCTCAGCCCTGAACGACACCTCCTCCGTGGTGCTTTCCAGCCAGATGCCCTGCAGGAGGCGCTTGCCCTCCTTGCTCTCCGTCTCAATTCTCTGCTTGACATCCGCCACATCCGTCTGTTGGCGCTTACACGAGGCAAGCGTCAACAGACAGGTGAGCACTGCGGCAGAGCGCAGCATGATGGCGGTAAATGAGATGCTACTTTCCAATACAGTGATATTCAAATTCGTACTCTTCCAGTTCTTCCGTGTCGAAGATGTTGCGGCCGTCAATGACCAGGGGACGCCGCATGGCCTTCTTGATGACACCCCACGTCGGCAGGCGGAACTCCTTCCACTCCGTCAGTAGCAGCAGGGCATCGGCATCGAGCACGGCGTCATACATGTCGCGGCAATAGATGACCTTGTCGCCGACGCGGCGCTTGCACTCGTCCATCGCGATAGGGTCGTAGGCACGGATGGTGCAGCCTGCCTCAGCGAGCTTGTCGATCATGACGAGGGCCGTCGATTCGCGCATGTCGTCAGTCTCAGGCTTGAACGACAGGCCCCACATGGCCACGGTCTTGCCCTTGAGGCTCTCGCCCTTGTAGGCCTTCTTCAATTTCTCGAAGAGGATGGTCTTCTGATATTCATTGACCTGCTCGACGGCCTTGAGCACCTGCATCGAGTAGCCGTTCTGGTCGGCCGTCTTGATGAGGGCCTTCACGTCCTTGGGGAAGCAGGAGCCGCCGTAGCCACAGCCAGCGTAGAGGAACTTGCGTCCGATGCGCGTGTCGCTGCCAATGCCGGCTCGCACCATGTTGACATCGGCGCCGACGAGCTCGCAGAGATTGGCAATGTCGTTCATGAACGAGATGCGCGTGGCCAACATGGAATTGGCGGCATACTTGGTCATCTCGGCTGACGGGATGTCCATGAAGATCACTCGGAAGTTGTTCATCATGAAGGGCTTGTAGAGGCGCGACAGGGCTTTCTTGGCCTTCTCGCTGTCCACGCCCACCACCACGCGGTCAGGACTCATGAAGTCCTTGATGGCATTACCCTCCTTGAGGAACTCCGGATTAGAGGCCACATCGAAGGGAATGTCAACGCCACGCTTTGCCAGCTCCTCGGCTATCGTGTCGTGCACCTTGCGGGCTGTGCCCACAGGGACGGTCGACTTGGTGACGACGACGAGATATTTCGTCATGTTCTGTCCGATTGTCCTGGCCACCTGGAGCACGTACTTCAGGTCGGCTGACCCGTCCTCATCGGGCGGCGTGCCGACAGCGGAGAAGATGATCTCCTGGTCGTTGAGCACTGAGGCCAGGTCGGTCGTAAAGTTCAGTCGGCCTGCCTTGACGTTTTTCATGACAAGCTGGTCGAGCCCTGGCTCGTAGATGGGGATGTCTCCCTGCTTGAGGCGCTCGATCTTAGCGGCGTCGACGTCGACACACGTCACGTTGACACCCGTTTCAGCGAAACAGGCGCCAGAGACCAGTCCGACGTAACCCGTTCCAACAATTGCAATATTCATGCTTTTACCTTATTTATAATAAATAGTTGATCGTGACAATCAGTCGAAAAGAACTGCATCTTTCATCATGGGAGCACGCAGGTCCTTATCGCTCAGCAGCAGCTCCATTCCCTCTGTCGGCCAGGCTATCTGCAGCTGAGGATCGTCCCAGCGGATGGAGGCTTCGTCCTGAGGGGCATAGACGTTGTCGACCTTATACGTGAAGATGGCTTCATCGCTGAGCACCAGGAATCCATGAGCGAATCCGCGAGGAATGAAGAACTGCAGTTTGTTCTCATCGCTCAACTCCACGGCGACGTGCTGGCCAAACGTGGGCGAACTGCGGCGTATGTCGACGGCAACGTCCAGCACGCGGCCCTTGATCACCCTGACCAGCTTGGCTTGCGAAGAAGCCCCTTTCTGGTAATGCAGTCCACGCAAAACGCCACGCGAAGACATCGACTCGTTCTCCTGAACGAAGCGAATCGGGCCGACGTGAGCTTCGAATTCTGCCTGGCGGAAGCATTCAAAGAAGTAGCCACGGCTATCATTAAACACTTTTGGTTCAATGACATACACGCCTTTAATGGAAGTTTCAGTATAATTCATTTCGTCGTTTATCTATTAAATAATGCTGCAAAGGTAGGAAAAAAAAACGAGATGGAGAAATATAATCAAGCGAAAAACGACACACGAAAAAAAACACCGCAAATTGTTTGCTTATATCAGAAAAAAGCGCTACCTTTGCAGACGTGATTGAATTAGACAGACATATTGAGATATTGTTGCTGAGCAACGACTGCGTCATTGTGCCCGATTTGGGCGGTTTCATGGCGCATCATATTGACGCACGCTACGACGAAAGCGACCAACTGTTCCTTCCGCCACTTCGCACCCTCGGATTCAATCCTCAGCTGAAGATGAACGATTCGCTCTTAGTGCAGTCATACATAGAGGCTTACGACCTGAGTTATCCTGAAGCCTTGCGCAGGATTGAGACGGAGGTCGCCGAACTGAGACAGCACCTGGAGACGGAGGGACACTACGAGCTGAACGACCTGGGTGTACTGCAAGTCAACGACGAAGGCAACCTGGAGTTTGAACCTTGCGAGGCTGGCATCTTGACGCCTCAGCTCTATGGCCTCAGCTCCTTTGAGATGGTGCCCCTCGCCCAGCAGGAAAGCGCAGAGCCGGCGGAGGAGATGCAGACGGCAAAGATTGAGTCGATCGAACAAGTGACGCCTGCGTCTGACACGATAACCATCAAGATGGCCTGGATTCGCAACCTGGCAGCCACTGCCGCCGCCATTCTGGCCTTCTTCATGATGACCACCCCCGTCAGCAACAGCTCTGTCGAGATGCAGCAAAGTGCATTCATTCCCCTTCCCTCTGTGACGAAAATGATTGAGCCGTCAGCGCCCCAAGCCGCTAAAACGCCGACCGCGCCGCAATCCTATTTCTGCCTCGTCCTTGCCAGTCAGGTGTCAAAGAGCAATGCCGAAGCCTTCATCGAGCAGCTCCGCAAGGCAGGCTTTGAATCGACGAAGTTCCTGGAGACGAAGAGCATGCGCCGAGTGATCTACGGAAGCTACGCATCTGAGGCAGAAGCATATAGCGATTTGCGCGCACTCCGCACGAAGAGCAGTCATTTTGCCGAGGCATGGGTTCTTGAAGTCAAGAATTAAGCTTTCTCCACAACCCCACCCCTTTCATCAACGTTTTCATGAAACGAGTCCGTTGTCCAAAATGCGACCAATACATCACTTTTGACGAAACCCAATACGAAGCGGGCCAGTCATTAGTATTCCAATGTCCTGAGTGCGGAAAGCAGTTTGGCATCCGTATCGGCGTATCCAAACTACGCCAGACGCAACGCGAAGAAAACGAAGCCGGAGGGCAGACGCTGAATCCTGACGAAGCTCGCTACGGCAGCCTCATCGTCATAGAAAACGTCTTTCACTACAAGCAGACGCTCCCTCTGCAGATGGGCGACAACCAGATCGGGCGCTACCAGAAGGGCAACCCTATCAACGCTCCCATTGAGACGGTCGACCCAAGCGTCGACTTGCTGCATTGCGTCGTCAACGTCAGCTTGGACAAACGAGGCAAGCTGAAGTATACGCTCAGAGATGCCAACAGCAACACTGGCACGTTTGTCGACAACACAGAGATTACTCCTCGCGAACGTCGCGTCATTGAAGACGGCACCCTCTTCACAATCGGAGCCACCAGCATCATCCTGCATGCTGCCGAATCAGAGCAAGGTTAAGATTCGAATCAGGACATCCTTTGACGTCATGCCCCCGCCCGTAGGCTCTCGGGTAGTCCTATGATGCCGTTTCTTCAAGTGCGCCAATCGCCCTACGTGCAAGCTGTGAGGAAATAAAAAACGACAATTTATTTTGTTATTCCCCTGATTTGTGCTATCTTTGCAGTCGAAAGAAGAAGAATGGCATATATGGCATCAGACAAAATAAGAATCAAGGATATTGCCGAACGGGCAGGAGTGTCAGTAGGCACCGTCGACCGCGTACTGCACGAGCGTCCCAACGTGTCGAAGACCGCTCGCGAGAAGGTCGAAAAGGCCCTCAAGGAGATGGACTATCAGCCCAATGCCTACGCCTCAGCACTGGCCTACAACAAGAGCTACACATTCGTGTGCATACTGCCCGAACACTCGAGCGAGGCCTACTGGGAGGAGATCGAGGAGGGGCTGCAGATGGCCACGATGCGGCGACGCGACTTCCATGTGTCGTTGCGGCTCATCCACTATGAGCGCTTCAACCACGAATCGTTCGTTGCCGCCACGGAGGCATGCTTCAATGCCCAGCCTGACGGCGTCATCCTCGTGCCGGCCAAGCTGGAACTGACGCAGGCCTTCGCTGACAAAATGCATGAACAGGACATACCGTTCATCCTGCTCGACTCCTATCTGCCAGACCTGAAGCCCTTGTCATTCTACGGCCAGGACTCTTTCCAAAGCGGCTACTTCGCCGCACGCATGCTCATGCTCATCGCCTCAAGGGAAAAGGAGATATTCCTGATGAAGCACCTCAAGGACGGCCACATCGGCTCAAAACAGCAGTCGAACCGCGAGACAGGATTCCGCCACTACATGCACGACCACTTCCCTCACATCACAATTACCGAGGTGAACCTGCCGAAGGGTGAGTCGCGCGAGCAATACAACCAGATACTTGAGAGATTCTTCACTGAGCATCCCCAAATCCACCATGGCATCACATTCAACTCCAAGGCCCATCTCGTCGGCCAGTTCCTCCTGCGCACCAACCGCCGCAATGTCCAGATCATGGGCTACGACATGGTGCCGAAGAATGCCGAGTGTGTCCGTCAGGGCAGCATCTCGTTTCTCATCGCCCAGCATGCGTTCATGCAGGGGCACGACTGCATCGAGACGCTCTTCCAGGCTATCGTGCTGAAGAAGGAAGTGACGCCCGTCAACTATATGCCCATTGAACTGCTGACAAAGGAGAACATCGAGTTCTATCGCCATTCGGTCATCGTCTGAATCAATAAGAAAACAAACACTATAACTACTCATGGAACAAGCAACATTTCTGAAAATCAATCCGGCCGACACCGTGTTCGTCTGCCTGCAACCCAAGAAGAAGGGCGATATCGTCGAAGTAGACGGCCAGCAAGTCATCATCAACCAGGACACGCCTGCAGGTCATAAAGTCCTCATCCGCGATGTCACTGAAGGCGAGAACATCATCAAATACGGCTATCCCATTGGTCATGCACGCCAGGCCCTGAAAGCCGGCGACTGGGTGAACGAGAACAACCTGAAGACCAACCTGAAGGGAACGCTCGAATATACATACGAGCCTGTCGGCGAACAGCTTAACATCCCGTTCGAGAACCGTACCTTCAAGGGCTATGAGCGCAAGAACGGCGAAGTCGGCGTGCGCAATGAGATATGGATTGTGCCTACCGTCGGATGCGTCAACGGCATTGGCGAGCGGCTGGCCAGACGAATGCGCGAGGAGACTGGATGCAAAGACGTCGACGCCATCTACTGCTGGCACCACAACTACGGCTGTTCGCAACTCTCTGGCGACCATGAGAACACGCGTAAGGTGCTGCGCGACATCGTGCTCCACCCCAATGCAGGGGCCGTGCTCGTGCTGGGTCTCGGATGCGAGAACAACCAGCCCGATGCGTTCATGGAGACGCTGGGCGACTACGACCACGAGCGCATCCGACTGCTCGTCACGCAGAAAGTGGATGGCGACGAGGTGGAAGCTGGCATGGAGATTCTGCGCGAACTATATAATAAGGTGCGTGAGGACCGCCGCACGGAAGTGCCCGTCAGCAAGTTGCGCGTAGGACTGAAGTGCGGTGGCAGCGACGGCTTCAGCGGCATCACGGCCAACCCGCTGGTTGGCGAATTCAGCGACTGGCTTGTGGCACAGGGTGGCACGAGCGTGCTGACAGAGGTGCCTGAGATGTTCGGCGCCGAGACAATACTGATGAACCGTTGCGAAACGCCTGAACTGTTCCAGCAGACCGTCTCAATGATCAATAACTTCAAGGAGTATTTCCTCAGCCATGGCGAGCCCGTCGGCGAGAACCCAAGTCCCGGCAATAAGGCTGGCGGTATCTCCACACTCGAGGACAAGGCACTCGGATGCACTCAGAAGTGCGGACGCGCCCCTGTCAGTGGTGTCATGGAATATGGCGACCGACTCGAGCACAACGGACTGAACCTCCTCTCGGCACCAGGCAACGACCTCGTGGCCGCTACTGCCTTAGCGTCATGCGGATGCCATCTGGTGCTCTTCACCACTGGAAGAGGCACGCCCTTCGGCACGTTTGTCCCCACGATGAAGATTGCCACCAACCCCACGTTGGCCGCCCGTAAGCCAGGATGGGTCGACTTCAATGCCGGCCAGCTCATCGAGGGCCGTACGATGAAGGAGCTGGTGCCCGAGTTCATCGACAAGGTGATCGGCGTGGCCAGCGGCGAACGTGCGCGCAACGAGGAGAACGACTACCGCGAGATTGCCATCTTCAAGAACGGAGTCACCCTCTAAACCGCTGATGCCCTGATGAAGAAAGGCTTCCTCGCCCTAAGCCCGCTGCTGGTGTTTATCATCCTCTATCTGGTGACGAGCATCATCGCACGCGACTTCTACAAGATTCCCATCACGGTGGCCTTCATGGCCGCCAGCATCTATGCCGTGCTCATCACGCCCGGCCGGCTCCGCCAGCGAATCGACATCTTCAGCGAAGGCGCAGGCGACCGTCAGATGATGCTCATGATCTGGATATTCGTGTTGGCGGGAGCCTTTGCCAATTCAGCCAAAGCGATGGGATCGATTGACGCAACGGTCAATCTGACCCTCTCGCTATTGCCTTCCGAGATGTTGCTGGCAGGCCTCTTCCTGGCCGCCTGCTTCATCTCGCTCAGCATCGGCACCAGTGTCGGCACCATCGTGGCGCTGACCCCTCTGGCGGCAGGCGTGGCAGCCCAGACAGGCGCCTCAGTGGCGATGGTCACTGCTGTCGTCGTAGGAGGCTCGTTCTTCGGCGACAATCTGTCGTTTATATCTGACACGACCATCATTGCCACCCAGACGCAAGGCTGTCAGGCCAGCGACAAGTTCAAGGTCAACTCGTTCATTGTCTTCCCTGCCGCCCTCATCATCCTCGCGCTCTACATCTATTCGGGCCAAGACATCGTCGCGCCGGCTTCCATCCCAACAGTGGAACTGAGCAAGGTGTTGCCCTATCTGGTGGTGCTCATAACGGCCATTTTTGGCCTCAACGTCATGGCTGTGCTCACCATTGGCATCTGTCTGACAGGCATCATCGGTCTCTATCATGGCTCATTCGACGTCTTTGGATGGTTTGGTGCGATGGGCGACGGCATCGTCGCGATGGGCGAGCTCATCATCATCACGATGATGGCTGGCGGCCTGCTGGCCCTCATCAAGCACAATGGGGGCATTGACTACATCATCACCCGACTGACACGACACATCAAAGGCAAGCGAGGCGCGGAATTCGCTATCGGAGGCCTTGTCTGCATCGTCAATCTCTGCACGGCTAACAATACGGTCACAATCATCACCGTCGGAGGTATTGCCCATGAAATCGGCGAGAAGTTCGGACTCGACCCTCGCAAATGCGCCTCGCTGCTCGACACGTTCTCGTGCACGGTGCAAGGGCTCATCCCCTATGGTGCACAGATTCTCATGGCAGCAGGTCTGGCCAGTCTCAACCCCATCAGTCTTCTGCCTTACCTCTACTATCCTCTGGCCATAGGCCTTGCCGCAATTGCAGCTATCATCCTACGCTATCCCAAACGCTATTCATAGTAAAACAAAAAGAGCATGAACATTGCTACTCGCAACTTCCTGCGCCTGCTCCGAGCCGGCGCCTTCGACCAAGACGAACAGATCGAGCCCATGTCGGCCTGGAAGTGGCAGCGCGTCTATGAGGTGGCTTGTGAGCAAGGCGTGGCACGACTGGTCTATCGCGGCCTACAGCAACTGGCAGACCAATTCTTCCTCCAGATTCCTGACGCTCAGATGGAGACGTGGCGCAAGACGATCGCGATGCCCGTCGTGCCTGACGACGAGTCGGCCCTGCGACTGACCAACCGCCATAACGAGAAGAAGCTGCTTGCCATCATCGAGAAGGAGCCAGCGGACTCCCCTACCCTGGCCGTACTGAAGTCCATGCTTCTGACCACACGCCACATCCTCGATGACGGTTTCTATCTGCGCCCACTCGTCCAGCTGGCCCTCCTGCTACGTCCAAACAGCCGACGTATCGACCAAGAAAAGCTGAACGGCTGGCTCCAGACGCTCCACATGGAGCGCATCGCACAGCTGGAAGCCACGCTCATCGTGATGTTTTTTGAGATGGAGCCGGAGTCGCTCCCCATTTCCCCGCTCCCCACCAATCCACGAATTGAGTCGCTGGCCGACGACCTGTTCAGCCGCAAGCACCCCCACACAGGGCAGCTCCGCTTCACGCAGGGCAACGACATCTTTGTCCACACCAGCAACTCCCGCGCCATGCTATGGCAGGCCCGTCGCTCAGCCCGCTATTTCCAATATTATCCCTCAGAGAGCATCACCAATCTGTTGGCATCCTTCACCCGTTCGCTGACTGACATCGAGGAATAGCATCCACGCTCACAGAATCATTACGAAGCAGTCTCAAGTCAAGAGATAAAAAACGAACCCCAGCCATACTGTGCGTATAGCCGGGGTTATAAATTACATGACGGAAACATCTCAATTATCGCTTCCGACTCTTGCCGTTACGGCCAAGCAAGCCCATAAAGCCGCCATAGTTGCGCTTAAGCTTGCGCACAGCCATCAGGGCATCGAAAGCCGTCACGGCATAACTGACCAGATTGGCGACGTATTCGCCACGTGTCGACGACTCCTTACGAGCAGACAAAGAACTCCACGTTGTGGCAATCCGCTCGTTTTCACGATCGATGGCTTCGCGAAGCTGAGCCTTTCGAAGCTGTATCTCCTCAAGTGTACGGTATGCCATAGCTTCACTCCTCCATTAACAGATTAGCCAGAAAACTGACCAACGGCCGTTCAATCCACGTCCGTCGGAACATGACAACAATCAAGAGCAGGAGCAGGTGGATGCCTGCCACAAGGAAGAATGCAGCCGTCCAGCCCATCCAACCGCTCAGCCAGCTGGCGAGCCCAAAGGCCACAAACAGCATGACTGCCACGCCAATGAGGAACAAGACCAAGGCCAAAGCAGCAACCGTAAGAAGGCGCACTACCTTCTCAATCACGTTGAGCTTCTGGTATTCCTTCTGAAGCTCAGCGTAGTCCTTCAGCTGCTCAATAAGCTGAGCCAGCGTCTCAACATTCTTTTCGCTCGAAAGCATCAGCCGACCTCAACTTTTTTTAATCGGCAAGATCCTGAATGTCATCGACCAGATCACCCACGTCCTTGCGGTTGATCTTGATGTCATGTTTCTTCAAGAAGTCCTCAACGGTGTCTGAAATCTTCTGACGCGTGTTGCTACCCGTCTCAGGAGCCAGCAAGAGGCCCAGCACGCCACCGGCTATTGCACCGCCAAGGAATGCACCAATGTAACCAAATGTCTTCATAATCGTCAATTTTTAAAGGGTTAATATTAAAGCTTTATGCCGCAAAATTACGAATAATCATTGATATTCAGCACACATTTCCTGTCATTTTTTGTTAAAAAAGCACGTTTTCGGCGATATTAACAAAGTTTAGGCACCTTTTTTACCCATTTTTCATCAATAATTAGTAATTTCGCAGACAAATACAAATAAGTATCACATTTAATTCGAATTTATGAAAAAGTACATCATTCTCTGCGCAGGCCTCTGCCTCGCCATGTCGTTCACTGGTTGCAAATCAAGCGAGAGCGCCTATAAGAAGGCCTACGAGAAGGCTCAGGCCCAGGCTGCTCAGCAGAGCGAGGCTCCCGTTCAGCAGGTCACAGAGACGCCCGTCGTGACCCCCGTTCAGACACGTCCCTCTAACGAAACGCGTGTTGTCGACAATGTTGACAACGTATCAGTCCGCCAGGAGCGTGTGTCAGTGGTCAACGGAGCCGGTCTGCGCAATTTCAGTGTCGTTGTCGGATCGTTCTCTGTCATCGCTAACGCCGAGGGTCTGCAGCAGCGTCTGAAGAACGCTGGCTACAACGCACAGATTGTCAAGAACGAGGATCGCAACATGTATCGTGTCGTCGCTTCGACATTCGACTCGAAGGTTGACGCCGTTCAGAGCCGCGACCAGCTTCGCGCCACCTATCCTGACGCCTGGTTGCTCTATAATGCCCGCTAAGCATTCCAGCATTTGGCCCGTATCCTTTCCATTGACTACGGTCGCAAACGGACCGGACTGGCAGTCACCGACCCTCTGCAGCTTATAGCCGGAGGGTTGGCGACTGTTGCCACGTCCGATCTGTACGACTGGCTCAACGACTATATTGCCCACGAGCCCGTGGAGCGCATTGTCATCGGCGAGCCACGTCAGCCTAACGGACAGCCGAGCGAGAATCTTGCCCGCGTACAGGAATTCGTCAACAGATGGCGTCGCCATGTTCCCAGTGTGCCTATCGAGTTCTACGACGAACGCTTCACTTCTGTGCTGGCACATCAAGCGATGATCGACGGCGGGCTGAAGAAGAAAGCTCGCCAGAACAAAGCGCTCGTCGACGAGATCAGCGCGACGATCATCTTGCAGGATTACATGCGGAGCAGAAAATGAAACCCCAGAAAAAAGCATCAGACAAGTAAGAATGATTCTACCTATTTATATATATGGACAGCCCGTACTGAGAAAGGTCTCAGAAGACATCAGTCCTGACTATCCCGAACTGAAACAGCTCATCGCCGACATGTGGGAGACGCTTGCCGAGTCGGAAGGCATCGGGCTCGCTGCGCCTCAGATTGGCCGCGCCATCCGACTCGTCGTCATCGACCTCGACGTCCTCAGCGAAGACATGCCCGAATACAAGGGCTTCCGCCGCGCTTTCATCAACCCCCACATCATTGAACGCGACGACACGAACACCGACATCAGCGAAGAGGGCTGCCTGTCGCTGCCTGCCATCCACGAGAAGGTCACACGTCCGACGCGCATCCGCGTAAAATGGCAGGACGAAGACTTTACTGAGCACGACGAGTGGATCGAAGGTTATCTGGCCCGCGTCATGCAGCACGAGTTCGACCACCTTGACGGCCATATGTTCATTGACCACATCTCTCCTCTGCGCCGCCAGCTCATCAAGAGCAAGCTCAAGGCTCTGACCCAAGGCCGCTATCACTGTGGCTACAAGACAAAGCCTGTCAGAAGGTAATAAAGTGAAAAACAAAAAGTGAAAAGTGAAAAGTGAAAGATATGATTACCTTTTCAATTGGGATAGCAGCCATTCGCAAGCCTCTTGGTTGCTCAGATTGTCATTGGTAGTCATATCTTTCATATCGCCTATCTCATTCCTTCCCTCCTGGGCCCAGCTCAACACTGACCGGCTCATCACCATCGGGCGCTCTGCCCTTTATTACGAGGATTACGTCCTCTCTATCCAGTACTTCAATCAGGCCATTACGGCCAAGCCCTATCTCTACGAACCATGGTTCTTCCGTGGGGTGGCCAAGTATTATCTCGACGACTATGCAGGCACTGAGAGCGACTGCACAGCCGCCTTGCAGCGCAATCCCTACGTGGTCAACATCTACGAGCTGAGGGGCCTTTCGCGCATTCAGCAGAAGAAGTACGACCTGGCCGTGGCCGACTATACACACGCCTTGAAGTACGCCCCTGAGAACCGTGGACTCTGGCACAACCGCGTGCTATGCCATCTGCAAGCCAAGGAGCCTGACGCAGCGCTCGCTGAACTCGACACGATGCTCAATCGATGGAGCCAGTATGCACAGGGCTATGCCATGCAGGCCGATGCCTTCATGCAGAAGGCCGACACCACGGCAGCCATCGAGGCACTTCAGCGGAGCCTCGACCTCGACCCCTACGATGGCCACACCTGGGCAGCACGCTCCATTATCTCGCTGTCGCGCGAAGAATGGCCAGAGGCCGAGGATCAGCTGAGCCACGCCATCCATCTCATGCCAAAGAATGCTGGTTGCCACATCAACCGCGCCATGGCCCGATTCAACCAGAACAACTTGCGAGGTGCGATGGCTGACTATGACACAGCGCTCGACCTGGAGCCCAACAACTTCCTCGGACACTACAACCGCGGACTGCTACGCGCTCAGGTGGGCGACGACAACCGTGCCATCACCGACTTCGACTTCGTCCTCCGCCTTGAGCCTGACAACATGCTGGCGCTGTTCAATCGGGCCGTCCTGCTCGACAAGACTGGCGATCTGCGCGCAGCCATCCGCGACTATTCGAAGGTCATCGACGAGTTTCCCAACTTCTGGACTGGCCTGCAGTTCCGGGCCGCATGCTATCGCCGCCTGGGAATGACCAAGAAGGCCGAGCAAGACGAATTCACCATCTACAAGGCCCAGCTCTACAAGCACCTCTTCGGCACTCAGCCGCGTCTCACCCCCAACCAGATGCGCAAGCGCAGCGATGAAGACCTGGAAAAGTATAACCAACTCGTGGTCGAGGATGAGCAAGAGCCTGACCATGAATACCAGAACGACTATCGCGGACGAGTGCAGAACCGTCGTGTCCACGACGACCTTCAGCCCATGTTCGGACTAACCTTCGAGCATTCCGAGGGTGAGCTTCACGCCACCAGGGCTTTCGACAATCAAGTCGACGAGCTCAACCGCCACTCTGGCGGACGCACCATACATATCAGCAGTCGGCGCTTCACGCTCTCCAGCGACGAGTCAGCAGACTATTTCACATTTATCGACTCGCTGTCGGCTGTCATCGATGCCTCACGCTCTACCCGCGAAGCTTCTTCGGTTCTGCTCCAGCGCGCCGTTGCCAACTTCGTCATACAGAACTATGAAGGCGCCATCGACGACCTGTCCACCTACCTGCAGATTGACTCCACGTCAGCCATTGCCCTGTGGCAACGTGCTGTCTGCCAGTCGCGTATCAATGAGTTCCAGGCATCGGAAGGCACTAACATCGATCTCAAGACGGCCAACGTCTTGGGCGACCTCAACCACGCCTTGGCCCTCACCCCGCAGAATCCCTATCTCATCTATAATCGGGGGACGCTCTACGCACAGCGTGGCGACTTCCTGCAAGCCATCGCCGACTTCACTGAAGCCATCCGCCTCGATGCCTCACTCGCAGAGGCTTACTACAACCGCGGCCTATGCCATCTGCGACTCGAGCATCGCGAAGCTGCCATCCAAGACCTCGGCAAGGCTGGCGAACTCGGCCTATACGATGCCTACAGCATCCTGAAACGTCAACAGAAACAATAATTATAAAAAGAATGAAAGAACCACTCACTTGGAACCGCATCCTGACCGCCGTGCTGCACATGCCTGGCGTCAAGGTCGACCGTACTGCATTCCTTCGCAAGGCCCTCAGTGACTATTGCAATGACTCGAAGCTCGATCTCCTCAGCAATGTCAGACCTTATGCCATCGTGCCTGACAAGGTGATCGACCGCGTAGCCAAGACCGTCATCAACCGCCATACGGCTCTCGCCACGACAGCCTCCACCGTTGCCGGCCTGCCTGGCGGATTAGCCATGGCTGCCACCATCCCTGGCGACATCACGCAATACTATTATCATGTCGTCGTGCTCTCACAGAAGCTGGCCTACCTCTACGGATTCCCTGACTTCTGCGACGAAGACGGCGAACTCAACGAGATGGCCAGCGACCTGCTGACGATCTTCATGGGCTCCATGATGGGCGTCAAGGTGGCTGAGGAAGGCGTCAGCGAGATTGCGCGCGGCATGGCGCAGCAAGCCGTCGGACGTCTGCCGCGCGTGGCCCTCACCAAGACTGCCGTCTATCCCATTGCGGGCAAAATAGCCCAGGTAGCCGGCATGAAGCTCACCCGCGAAGGATTTGCCAAAGGCCTTGGCAAGCTCATCCCCATTGCTGGCGGTCTTTTCTCTGGCAGCCTCACCCTTTTCACCTTCACTCCTGGGGCACGTCGTCTGCAGAAGCGCCTGAAAGCGCAGAAAATTCACTTCACTGACGGCGACGTCAAAGCCCTCGAATACGACAACATCAAGGCCTCATTCCAAAAGGCTGAGCACAGCCAGAGCCACCCCGAGGATCGCCAGCGGGCCATGATACAGCTCATGGTCAACATGGCCAACATCAGTGGCGCTGTCAGTGAGGCCAAGTATGACATCATTGAGCGTCAGGTGGCCGTCTCCAACCTCGATGCTGACGAGAAGCTCGAGATCCTCGGCAACATCGGCACCTCTGAGGGACAGCAGACTGACTTCAGCTACGACGTCGACTACGACCTCCTGGCCTCTGATTCAGACGTAGCCCGCGACGCGCTCAAGTGCATGCTCAAAGTCGTCCGTGCCGACGCCGACGCCGCCTCCTCATCCGAGCTCACCATGCCTGAACGAATGTATCTCACCATGACAGCCAAAGCCGTCGGCCTCAGCAAGGAGGACTTCGACCAAATGCTTAACCAATCACATTAACACCTTATTATATATTATGGCAAAAACTCCCACCCCGCATATCGGCGCCCAATATGGCGAAATAGCTGACAGTGTCATTATGGCAGGCGACCCCTTGCGTGCCAAGTTCATGGCAGAGAACTTCCTCACCGATTGTCAGCAGTTCAACAACGTACGCGGCATGCTCGGCTTTACGGGCATGCACAACGGCAAGCGCGTCAGCGTCATGGGCCATGGCATGGGCATCCCCTCCATCGGCATCTACACCTACGAACTCTTCAACTTCTACGACGTCCAGACCATCATACGCGTCGGGTCGGCAGGCTCACTCACGACTGACCTGAAGCTGGGCGACCTCGTCCTTGCCATGGGAGCCTGCACCAACAGCAATTACGCCGCCCAGTTCGAATTGCCTGGCACCTACGCCCCCATTGCCGATTTCCGTCTCATCCGCCATGCTGCCGACGTCTGCGATGAGCGGGGCTACAACTACCGTGTAGGCAACGTCTTCTCGTCTGACGTCTTCTACAACGAGAATTCCCACAACGACAAGTGGATAAACATGGGCGTGCTCGCCGTGGAGATGGAGGCTCCTGCCCTCTACATGAATGCCGCCCGTGCCGGACGCCATGCACTGACCATCTGCACCATCAGCGACCACATCATCACTGGCGAGGAAACCACCGCCGAAGAGCGCCAGACCTCCTTCACCCGCATGATGGACGTCGCCTTCTCCGTCATCTGATTTCCCCCTCTGTTGCTGTAAATATCTTTTTAACTCCAGTTAAGTCTTTAAACGAATGTAAATTTCGGGCTTTAAGGCGCAAACAAGCCTTAAAGCCCATTTTTAAAATGTTAAAATGCAAGAAAAGTAACCGACAAATTGGCAGATTCCGAAAAAATGACCTTATATTTGCATCGTCCGACAAAAAGACAAAAAGAGTATTTAACAAAACAGTAACGTATATGAAAAAGATTGCAAATTTCCTCGCTCCGGCTCTCAGCCTGGTAGCTATTGTTTTCTCGGTAGCAGCATTCAACAAGACCAATGCCGCCAACGCGTCGGCACAGATGGTAGCCACCACCGACGGCACCACAGCCCTGCCCGCAGGACAGCCCGTCGACCTGACCTATGCAGCCGAAAAGGCACTGCCCGCAGTGGTCTATATCAAGAACACGCAGAACTCGAAGACGCAGACAGTGGAATACAGCGACCCCTTCGAGGACTTCTTCAGCGACCCCTTCGGCGGATTCTTCGGCCGCGGACAGGGACAGGGACAGAAGCGTCAGCGCCAGGTGCAGACACCTAAGCGCCAGTCGGCCGGCTCTGGCGTCATCATCTCGAAGGACGGCTACATCGTGACCAACAACCACGTGGTCGACGGCGCTGACGAACTGCTCGTGACGCTCAACGACAACAAGGAGTTCTCCGCCCGCATCATCGGAGCCGACAAGACCACTGACCTGGCCCTCATCAAGATCGACGGCAAGGACCTGCCCGCCATCGTCATCGCCAACAGCGACGACGTCAAGGTCGGCGAATGGGTGCTCGCCGTGGGTAATCCCCTGGGACTGAACAACACGGTCACGGCTGGCATCATCTCTGCCAAGGCCCGCACACTGGGTGCCAATGGCGTCGAATCGTTCATCCAGACTGATGCGGCCATCAACCAGGGCAACTCGGGTGGCGCGCTTGTCAACACCCGTGGCGAGCTGGTGGGCATCAACGCCATGCTTTCGTCGCCCACAGGTTCTAACATCGGCTACGGCTTTGCCATTCCTACCTCTATTATGAACAAGGTGGTCGACGACCTCAAGCAGTATGGCACCGTCCAACGCGCAATGATCGGCATCCAGGGCTCCGACGTGAGCCGCTATGTCGACGCTGAGAAAGAGAAGGGCAACGAGGTCGATCTCGGCACGATGGAAGGCATCTACGTCGCAGAAGTCGTCGAGGACGGTGCTGCTGAGGATGCCGGCCTGAAGAAGGGCGACGTCATCACCCACATCGACGGCAAGAAGGTGACGAAGTTCGGCGAGCTCTCTGGCCTGATCGCCCAGAAGCGTCCTGGCGACAAGGTGACGCTGACCTATCTGCGCGACAAGAAGAAGCAGAACGTCACGCTGACCCTGAAGAACGAACAGGGCAACACGAAGGTGGTGAAGAATGCCGACATGGACGTCCTCGGAGCTGACTTCCGCGAAGTGACGAAGGCTCAGAAGGAACAGCTCGAGATCGACTACGGACTTGAGGTGATCAAGGTGAGCGGTGGCAAGATGAAGGATGCCGGCGTGCCTAAGGGCTTCATCATCCTGCGTGTCAACGACATGCCGATGCGCACCTTCGACGATCTGCAGGAGGTGGTCAAGGAGGCTGGCTCGTCTAAGGACCAGATGCTCGTCGTCCGCGGCATCTACCCGACTGGCAAGCGTGGCGGCTTCGTTATCTATCTGAGCGACGAGGAATAATCGTCATAATTTTTAACCCCCGCACAGAGGCACAAAGGCTGGGAGCGTCTCCCCTCCTTTGTGTCTCTATGCATTTTAATGGACATTTATTCACGACTATCTGTTAAAAAAAAATAACAAATAGAAAAAAGTTTCACATTGAGGCCCTTAACTCCTAACTCTTTATTATCTTTGCAGGACGACTTTAAAAAACCTATACCAAAATGAGGCAGCTGAAAATCACAAAATCGATTACAAATCGCGAGAGCGAATCTCTTGACAAGTACCTGCAGGAGATTGGTCGCGAGGAGATGATCAGCGTCGAGGAGGAAGTGGAGCTCGCACAGCGCATCAAGCGTGGCGACCACAAAGCCTTGGAGCGCCTGACCAAAGCCAACCTGAGGTTTGTCGTCTCGGTTGCCAAACAATATCAGAACCAAGGCCTCTCGCTGGCCGACCTCATCAACGAGGGCAACATGGGGCTCATCAAGGCGGCTGAACGGTTCGACGAGACGCGCGGCTTCAAGTTCATCTCCTACGCCGTGTGGTGGATTCGCCAGTCCATCCTGCAAGCCATTGCTGACCAGAGTCGTATCGTGCGCGTGCCCCTCAATCAGGCAGGCGCCGTCAGCAAGATCAACCGCGTGCTCAGCAAGTTTGAGCAGGAGAACGAGCGCCGCCCGTCGATCGATGAGATTTCAGAGAATGTCGACCTGCCTCAGGAGAAGATCGAGGAGGCCCTGAATGCCAACACGCGCCATGTCTCGATGGATGCGCCCTTTGTCGATGGCGACGAGAACTCGCTGCTCGATGTGCTCGAGAACGAGAACTCGCCTCGCGCCGACCGCCAGCTGGTGCTCGAGTCGCTCAGAGCCGAGATACAGCTGGCCCTGAAGACGCTCAACGAGCGCGAGCGCAACATCATCGAGGCCTTTTACGGCTTGGGCACCCCCGAGCTGACCCTCGACGAGATTGGTCAGAAGTACGGCCTCACCCGCGAGCGTGTGCGCCAAATCAAGGAGAAAGCCATCCGCCGTCTGCGCAACAGCACGTCCAACAAGCTTCTGAAATCATACTTAGGACAATGAAACAGTTTATATATCAAGCACTCACGGCTGCCTTCATCCTCGCAGCCATCCCCTTCGCAAAAGCCGATGCCAAGCGCGTGGCAGTGCCACAGGTCTACGTCTTCGGCATGGCGGCATCGTTCAACGACAGCATCGTCTATTTCACTGACATCCAGACCCTCGCCAACGCATGGGTCGACTCCAAGAGCCGCTTCCTCCAGAGCCGCGACATCTACTCCTATCAGCTGCGCGAGCATCTGGCTCAGAAGCTGCAGATGCCCCATCGCACGTGCATCGTCTTCTACGCAGAGAAGCTGCAGAAGCTGCAGAAGAAGTATGACAAACTGAAGCGCCTCTACACCAACCCCAAGCCGGGAAGCCAGCAGTTCGACGTGCGGAGCCTGACCTCCGCCGACTTCCGCTTCGAGGTCATCGACCTGAGCAAAGAGATTGCCCTCGAGGAGCAGCAGGAGGCCGAGCTGGAACAGCAGAGACAGGAGTTGAAGGCGCAGAAAAAGCAGAAGAAATCAGCGCCTAAAGATAAGAAGGAGCCGGAGCGTGGAAAGTCTGAATAGCCATTACTTCTGCATCGCTGACCACGTCGTCTGCCTCCGCTTCGCTGACTCTGAGGCTAACTCCATGCAGCTGCTGCCCTCCTTCGCAGCGTTCAGGACGGCGCCCGCACAGGGCGATGCCGACCCCTTCTTCACCCTGACCGTCGACGACAGCCTGCGGCCTGCACGCAAGGACGACAAGCAGCTGGTGCGGAAGTTCGACACGGGCAACGGCGACACCCTCGTCTATCTGCTCAACGACGGCGGCTATCAGTACATCATACGCGACGTCTACGACCGCGACTGCTGCCTGCTCATCACCAACAAGGACTTCACCGTCTGCCGTTGCGCCCTCAACGGCGACTGGACCATGCGCTCCTTCGGACTCAACGACGCCTTGATGCTCATCTATGCCTTCCGCGGAGCATTCTGCCAGACGCTACTCATCCATGCCTCCACCATCCGCCTGGGCGACTATGGCTACCCCTTCACTGCCAAGAGCGGCACGGGCAAGTCGACCCACTCGGCCCTCTGGATGAAGCACATCGAGGGCGCCGAGCTGATGAACGACGACAACCCCATCATACGCCTCATCGACCGCCAGCCCTTCATCTACGGATCGCCATGGAGCGGCAAAACGCCCTGCTATCGCAACATCCGCGCACGCCTGGGAGCCGTCACGCTCATCGACCGCGCCCCGCAGAACAGCATCGAGCGCCTCGCGCCCGTCCAGGCCTTTGCCACGCTGCTGCCCGCCTGCTCGTCGATGAAGTGGGACGCCACGATCTACAATCACCTCTGCGATGCCGTCACGCGCATCGTCGAGACTACACCCATCTACACCCTCCACTGTCTCCCCGACGAGGAGGCCGCACGCCTATGCCACAAGACTCTGACCGCCGACAAGGGATGAAGACGCTGCGCATGGCCAACGCCACGTTGCTGCCTGAGGTGACCCGCATGATCGATGCCGGCCATAGCGTCACGCTGCCGCTCAGAGGACGCAGCATGCGACCGTTCCTCGAGGACGGACGCGACAAGGCGCTGCTGGTCAGCTTCCCCCGCCCCCCGCGCGTGGGCGACGCCGTGCTGGCCGAGATCTCCGCTGGCACCTACGTGCTCCATCGCATCGTCAGGATCGACGGCGACGCCGTGACCCTGCGCGGCGACGGCAACCTCTCCACGGAGCACTGCACCACAGCCGACCTGCGTGCCCTGGCCGTGGGCTTCTATCGCAAGGGGCGCACGTCGCCCGACATGACCAGCGGCCTCAAGTGGCGCCTCTACTCATGGCTGTGGATGCGCCTGCTGCCCGTCCGTCGCTACCTGCTCTTCGCGCTCCATCCGCACATCCCGAACCGAATAAAAAAATGATAAAGAAATGAAGACCAAGAAAGGATTCAACCTCCGCACCATCTGCGGCGAGAACATCATCGTAGGCGAAGGCATCGAGAATATCGACTTCAGCCGCATCATCAGCATGAACGAGTCGGCCGCCTACCTCTGGAGCCATATCAAGGACACTGACTTCGACGAGGACACCCTCGTCAACCTGCTCCTCGACGAATACGAGGTCGACGATGCCACTGCCCGTGACGACGTCCACACGCTCATCCAGAAGTGGCTCGAGGCCGGCATCATCGAATAGCCCCCAGACATCCGCCTGCACTAACAGAAAGTCCGCATATACGGCCTCAGAGCCGCAGCACCCTGCGGAACATCCCCTCGAACTCGCCCTCGAGGGATATCTCGTCCCTGAACAGCCCGAAGACGGCACTGCCGCTGCCACTCATGGCCGCATAGACGGCCCCCAGCTCATAGAGCTGCTCCTTGATGGCTGCAATCTCGGGATGCAGGGCGAAGACGCTCCGCTCGAAGTCGTTGACGAGCTCGTCGCGCCACGTCTCGATGGGCTGACTGACGATCGCCCGGCAGTTCTTCTGCGGGCGCTCGGGCTTGATCAGGGCGAAGGCCTCCTTCGTCGGGACGGGGATGTCCGGACGGACGATGGCGATATATAGTCCCTTGAGCGACAGGTTAATAGGCGTCAGCCGCTCGCCGATACCTTCAGCGTATGCCGCACGGCCGCCGATGAAGAAGGGGCAGTCGGCACCCAGCCGCGCCACGCGCTCCACCATCTGCTCCTCCGTCAGCCCGAGCCCGAAGGAGCGGTTGAGCAGCGTCATCATCGCCGCACCGTCGCTCGAGCCGCCGCCCATGCCCGCCTGCGTGGGGATCGCCTTGTAGAGATGGGCATGCACGCGCGGCAGGGCGGGAAACTCCGCCTTCAGCAGATCGTAGGCCCTGACGACGAGGTTGCGCCGCTCGTCGCCCTCGATGGCGATATTGGTCACCTTCAGGTCGCAGTCAGCGGCCGACGGGAACTGCCCGTCCATCGCCGTCACCTCCAGGGCGTCGCACAGCGGGACAGGATAGAACACGGTCTCCAGGTTGTGATAGCCGTCGGGCCTGCGCTCCACGACATTGAGGCCGAGATTGATCTTTGCGATAGGAAACGTTATCATGCTGCAAACTTACACATTTTTTCTGACACCACCTCCGTTTTTGCCGAAAATCTTAAAATAAATTTTGGTGGTTAGCGGACTATTTCGTAATTTTGCAACCCCAAAACAAACCATCATCATGCCAGAACAGAACAGCGGCCACCGACCCGCACGCCGGCAGCCACAACCCATCGACAACACCTACGCCCACCTGCAGCCGCAGGCTCTCGACGTAGAGCGTGCCGTCATCGGTGCGCTCCTCATCGACAAGGACGCCTACGCCGTCGTCTGCGAAATCCTCGCGCCTGAGAGCTTCTATGAGCCACGCAACCAGCTCATCTACACCGCCATACGCGACCTCAGCCTCAAGGAGAACCCCGTCGACGTCCTCACCGTCACGGAGCAGCTCGCACAGAGCGGACAGCTCGAAGAGGCGGGCGGACCCGCCTACATCGCCGAGATCTCCAGCCGCGTGGCCACCAGCGCCCACGTCGAGTATCATGCCCACATCGTGGCACAGAAGTCGCTCGCTCGACAGCTCATCCAGTATGCCGGCGACATCGAGACCAAGGCCTTCGACGAGACCATCGACGTCGACGAGCTCATGCAGCAGGCCGAGGGCGCCCTCTTCGAGCTCTCACAGAAGAACATGAAGAAGGACTACACCCAGATCGACCCCGTCGTCGCACAGGCCATACAGAGCATCCAGAAGGCCGCCGCCAACACCGACGGACTGACGGGCATCCCCACCGGCTATCACTCCCTCGACGACAAGACCAGCGGATGGCAGGCCTCCGACCTCGTCATCATCGCCGGACGACCCGCCATGGGTAAGACGTCGTTCGCCCTGTCGCTCGCCAAGAACATCGCCGTCGACTATAAGGTGCCCATCGCCTTCTTCTCGCTCGAAATGTCTAACGTACAGCTCGTCAACCGCCTCATCTCGAACACCTGCGAGATCGAGGGCAAGAAGATCCTCAACGGACAGCTCCAGCAGGACGAGTGGGAACGTCTCGACAAGCGCGTCAACGCCCTCCTGGGCGCACCCCTCTACGTCGACGACACCCCGGGCCTCTCCGTCTTCGAGCTCCGCACGAAGGCCCGACGGCTGGTGCGCGAGCACGGCGTGAAGATCATCATGATCGACTATCTGCAGCTCATGAACGCCAACGGCATGCGCTTCTCCTCACGTCAGGAGGAGGTCTCCACCATCTCGCGATCGCTCAAGGGACTGGCCAAGGAGCTCGACATCCCCATCCTCGCCCTGAGCCAGCTCAACCGCGGCGTCGAGTCGCGCGACGGACTCGAAGGCAAGCGACCCCAGCTCAGCGACCTGCGCGAGTCGGGAGCCATCGAGCAGGATGCCGACATGGTGCTCTTCGTCCACCGACCCGAGTACTATCACATCTATCAGGACGACAACGGACGCGACCTCCACGGCATGGCCCAGATCATCATCGCCAAGCACCGTAAGGGTGCCACGGGCGACGTGCTGCTCACCTTCCGCGGCGAATACACCCGCTTCGAGAATCCCGAGGACAGCCGACTCGGCAACCGCGCCCCCGCTGGCAGCGGCGAGATCCTCGGCTCCAAGATCGACGGACAGGCGCCCAACGCCATGCCCGACAACTACTCGCCCTTCGCCGACGACGGACCACTGCCCATGCCTGGCGACGCCAGCGTCCCCTTCTGACCTCCGCTTGTCAAAAATAATCACGAGGGTGTGCCAACATTTTTGCACACCCTCTTTGATGGTGGCGACAGCCACAGACGCGTCAATCGCTCTCTGTCTTGTAACTGAAACAGGTTGACTCATAAAGGGGCTAAAATGTTGATAATTTGAGTTTGTTTAAGAATTATAGATAGTGACGATGAGAATAGCTTCCGCCAAAGAATCTTCGGGAATTGCTTGTTCATCTCAGCTATTCTTTGTAACTTTGCACGCATGGAAACAAAGATATTCGCAAAGATCATATCACAGAACCTGCAACTCGAACAGGCCATTGTCGAGAATACGCTCAGCTTGCTTGAGCAGGGGTGCACCATTCCTTTTATCGCCCGCTATCGCAAAGAGCGCACGGGAGGACTCGACGAGGTGAAGATTGCCGCCATCGCCGACCAGAATGACCGACTGGCAGAAATAGCCAAGCGCAAAGAGACCGTCACGAAGACGATAACGGAACAGGGAAAGATGACGCCCGAACTGCAGAAGCGCATCGACGCCTGTTGGGACACCACGGAACTGGAGGACATCTATCTGCCCTACAAGCCACGCCGCCGCACTCGTGCCCAGATAGCACGCGAGCAGGGCTTGGAGCCGCTGGCGCAGCTCATCCTGCTGCAACGGGAAGATGCCCCGGAACGTGCTGCCAAGACATTCGTCGCTGGCGACGTCAAGGATGTTGTAGCCGCCCTGCAGGGTGCACAGGACATCATCGCCGAGACCATCAGCGAGGATGAGCGCTCACGACAGCAGCTTCGTGGCAGCTATCGCCGCACGGCCGTCATTTCATCGAAGGTCGTAAAGACTAAGGCTGACACTGACGAGGCAGCGAAATACAGCGACTACTTCGACTGGAAGGAGCCACTGAAGCGCTGTTCCAGCCACCGTCTGCTGGCCATGCGGCGGGGCGAAGCCGACGGCATCCTCCGTCTGAGCATCGACCCCATCGACGACGAGGAGTGCATCGAGCGGCTTCAGCGCCAATGGGTTAGGAGCAACAACGCTTCCGGCCGACTGGTCAGCGAGGCAGCAGAGGATGCCTATAAGCGTCTGCTGAAGCCATCTATCGAGACGGAGTTCACCAACCTCAGCAAGGAGCAGGCCGACGACGAGGCCATCCGCGTCTTTGCCGAAAACCTGCGACAGCTTCTGCTGGGTGCGCCATTAGGCCAGAAGCGCGTCATGGGCATCGACCCAGGATTCCGGACTGGCTGCAAGGTGGTGTGTCTCGACGCCCAGGGCAACCTGCTTCACCATGAGGCCATCTTCCCCCACCCTCCTGTGAACAAGCGGATGCAAGCCACCATCCACGTCCAGCAGATGATAGAGCAATACCACATCGAGGCCATTGCCATCGGCAACGGGACAGCCAGCCGCGAGACCAAGGCCTTCATCGACGACATCGTCAAGGGCGGACAGCTGCAAGTCTTCGTGGTCAGCGAGGATGGTGCTTCTGTCTATTCCGCATCAAAGGTGGCCCGTGACGAATTTCCTGACGAGGACGTCACCGTGCGCGGAGCCGTCAGCATCGGCCGACGGCTGATGGACCCCCTGGCCGAGCTGGTGAAGATCGACCCGAAGAGCATCGGCGTGGGACAATACCAGCACGACGTCGACCAAACCAAGCTGAAGCATCAGCTCGACCAGACGGTGGAGAGCTGCGTCAATCAGGTTGGCGTCAACCTGAACACGGCCTCAAGCCATCTTCTGCAATACGTCAGCGGACTCGGCCCCGCCCTGGCCAAGAACATCGTCGACTACCGTCGTGAGCACGGCCCGTTCACCAGTCGTAGCCAGCTGAAGAAGGTGCCGCGCCTGGGGCCGGCCGCCTATCAGCAGTGTGCTGGTTTCCTGCGCATTGCCGGGGCAAAGAATCCGCTCGACAACAGCGCCGTCCATCCTGAGAGCTACGACATCGTGGAGCGGATGGCCAAGGATCAGGGCTGCACCGTCAGCGACCTGATTCAGCAAAAGGACTTGCGCGCACGCATAGATATAAAAAGGTATGTGACGGATGCCGTCGGCCTCCCCACCCTGACCGACATCATGAAGGAGCTGGAGAAGCCAGGCCGCGACCCACGCGAGCAATTAGAGGAGTTTGAATTCGACAGCCGCGTGCAGACGATGGACGACCTGAAGGAGGGCATGATCCTGCCTGGCATCGTGACCAACATCACGAACTTCGGGGCCTTTGTCGACATCGGCGTGCATCAGGACGGCCTTGTCCACATCTCGCAGATGGCCAACCGCCGCATCGCCCACCCCACCGACGTGGTGAAGCTGCACCAGCACATCGAGGTGAAGGTCATCGAGGTGGACCGCCGACGGGGTCGCATCTCGCTCACCATGAAGTTCTAAAAAACATGAAGTTATGAAAAAGAAAGAAGGGCACGTCACTTTCCCCGACGTGCCCTTCTTCTTTTATTGTTGGACCAAGGCCTTGAGCAAGGTCTTAAGGCTCTCCTCACTCTGCCAGCTGAAGTCAGGCATGCCAATGATGCGCTTCATCATCGTGCGCTGCTCCTTGCTGATCTTGCGGCCCAATTCACGTTCGTGCACCTTGACGAACTCGCCGTTCAGCAGGTAGTAGTAATGCCTGAACACGGGCAGCTTATAGTCCTCCTCGTTGTTCATGTCGATAGTCGACATGCTGATCTGGTCGCCGAGGTCAAGGCTCGAGATGTTGACGTTGTTCTTCAGGTTGCGCTCGTAGCTCTCTTTGTCGAAGAGCTCAACACAATAGAGGCCGTTGTTCCCTAACGTGTCAACCACATAGGCCAGCTGCTCACCGATCTTGATATAGGAACGGTCGTCGAAGTCGACGGCCACGATGTTGTCCATATTAGCCTCCATCGTATATTCGCCCTTCAGGTAAAGCAGGGAGCTGTTCTTTAGGAAGATATTGGTGAACGACTGGCTGAGCTTACGGCCGTCGTTGAGCGTGATGACCGACGGCTTGAAGTTGCGGTAGAGCGTTGCCTGCGTGGTGCGCTTCTGTGCCGTGACGGGCAATGCCATGATCATGGCAACTGCCAAAGCGATGAATGATGTTGTCTTCATACCTATATGATAACTTAAGAGCCCATCGATTTTATCAATCAATGAGCTCAATGTTTGCGGTGCGTACGAGATTCGAACTCGTGACCTCCTGCGTGACAGGCAGGCATTCTAACCTACTGAACTAACGCACCAATCCTTTTCTGAATGTGCTTCCGGGAACCTTAAAACCTTGCGGTGCGTACGAGATTCGAACTCGTGACCTCCTGCGTGACAGGCAGGCATTCTAACCTACTGAACTAACGCACCTTTAAGGTCGTTCCCTTTTTGCGGATGCAAAGGTACAAACTTTTTACGAAACAGCGCTATTTCTATGCGAAAAAGTTTTTATTTCTAACATCCTTTAACAAAACAACCCCCATTCTATTTGCCTATAAGGGTCAGGATGGCCTTGGCATCCTCATCTCCGTCGGCTGCCTCCTCCCGCAGCTCGGCCATGATCTCGTCGCCGCCGTCAGGATTCTTGACCGCTTTGGTGAGCAGCGACTTGGCCTTTTTCTCGTCGGCAGCCACGCCTTTACCCTTCAGGTAGCATTTCCCCAGGGCGTACTGAGCGTCGGCATTGTCCTGGCTGGCAGCCTTGGTGAACCACTTGACGGCCTGTTTGCGGTCTTTCTTGACCCCCTCGCCGTCCTTATAGCACTTGCCGACACGATACTGCGACTTGGCATGGTCTTGCTTGGCCGCCTTCATATACCATTCGAAGGCCAGCTTGTCATTTTCTCCGACGCCATATCCCTTGTCGTAGCATCGGCCCATCCGATACTGCGCCTTCTTATGGCCTTTCTCTGCAGCGGCCTTCAGTTTGGGAAATGCCTCATTGTATTTCTCTGCGTCATAGAGAGCCTTACCCTCCGTGTAGAGTTTCTCGGCACTCTGAGCTCCGGCGGCTATTGCCACCACCAGGGCTACCATGGTTAAGAATAGTTTTTTCATACCTTATTATATAATTAGGAGTTTAGAAGTTTGGGAGTTTAGGAGTTTAGTAGACAATGACCACTGACTTCTTTGCAATCTCAGCCTTTGAGGGCGTTCCTACGACCGTCAGGTGGTCGGCAGGGTCCTCACTCTCCGTGCCATTGTCGCAGGCCCAGCTCTTGCTCACCTCAGCCGTGAAGGAGCCGCCGCTGACGATGATGCCCGTGTCGCTCTTCAGGGCTTTGGGCTTGCTGATGTCATTGCTGCCAGTAGTCGTAGCAACGAGGGTGCCCCCACTGAACCTAATGTCCTCGTCGCAGCGGATGCCCTTGCCGCCGTCGCCCGTGCTGAGCATCGTCAACGTGCCGCCGCTCATGGTGAAGAGGCTGTCGCTCTTGATGCAGGCGCACGACGTCGTGTCAGCCACGCCGTCGACCTGTTCAATGAGGCAGTCGCCCGTGGTGGTGATGTCGATGGTGCCGCCAGTGATGTCCACGCGGGCATCGCTGCGGACGCCGCGGGCGCCGTCGGCTGCCACGCTGACTTTCAGCGTCCCGCCATAGACGAACACGCCGTCGTTAGCCTTGACACCGTTCGATCCGCTGGCCGACGTCGTCGTTTGGACGGCAAAGTCGTTGACGGCCGTCGCCACGGTGTCGCCAAAGGCGATGAAGTCGTCGCTGGCGATGGCATTCTTGCAGTTGGCAGCGACGCTGAGCGTGCCGGCTCCGCTGAAGTATATCTGGCCCTCACTGAAGAGCGTCCCCTTCTGGTCGTAAGTCTGTTCGGCATAGGCCGTGCCGTCGGCCAACGTGTTCTCCGTGCCCTCGCCACAGACGATGAAGAGCGACTTGCCGCATTGGTTGTTGATGGCCGGTCCGTCCGCATTGGTGATGCTGACGCCGTCGAGCACGATGGTGTATTTCTTTGAGCGCCAGACCAGCAGCGAGCCGTCGGCCGTCGAGCCGCTGAGCACGAGCACCAGCCCATGCTGCGAGACGGTGTCGTCCACCACCACGTCGGCCCCGCTCGTCCTGACATGGCCGTCCGTATCGCCCGTGACGACGGCGTTTGTCCCGTCGAAGGCAATCCTGATGGTGTCCGTGGCGCTGGCGTCCTCATCGTCGTCGTCCTCCGACGAGCTGACGAGCGTATAGTTGCTGAAGTCGCTGTCGTCGCTCTCGCAGGCCGCCGCAAACGAGAGCAGGAAGCCCGCCAGCAAAGGATATATAAACGATTTCTTCATCATAATCGTAGCATTTAGAACTTAAACTTATAGCCCAGTCCCACGTAGTGCATGTCGGGGTCGTAGTCCTCATCATCCACGTTGTGCATATCCTGGAAACGGTAGTAGACGCCCAGCGAGTGCTGCTTCGAGAGCCGTATGTCAGTGCCCACGGTGTAGCGTATCTTCTCCACGGCCCAGCTGTTGTAGAGCTCAATGCTGGCATAGGGCGTCAGCAGGGCGCGCTTCTTGTCCAGCTCCACCTGCAGGCGCGAGCGCAGCTGGTTCTTGCCCTTGCCGCCACGGGTGTAGCCCTCGTCGAGCGTCATCGTCTGCTTGGCGATGTTCATCTTGTAGCGCTCCGTCTCCACTTCAGGGCGATAGGTGTACTGCCATCGCTCGCGCAGCGAGAACTTGAGTCCGTTCAGCAGCTTATAGCTGGCCGTGACGGAGGCGTGCAGACGATGCTTCAGGCCCCAGTAGCCCGGGCGCCACTTGATCTTCGCGTTGCCCTTCTGCGAGGTGTAGTGCTCCACCTTCTCGCGCATGTTATAGTCGAGCAGCTGGTAGCCGACGTCCGCCTTCAGCGTCTTCGACAGCTTGTACGACGCGCTCAGGCCCAGACCCCAGCGGTCGAGCGTCTTGAAGTTATTGCGCGAGCGCAGGTCGGCCTCGACGCCGACGCTCAGCTTGCGGTCGATCTTCTTCTCCGCCTCGACGCCGAGGATCAGTCCGCCCTCGCTCTGAGCCAGGACGGCCATGCTGACCATCAGCAGGGCCAGCAGTGCGCTTAGTCTATTTCTCTCCATTGTGATTTCCTTACTCTGAACTGTCCGTCAACCTCGTTCACACCCTTGCCGTCATACGTCACGCGCAGCACGACGGCATCCTTCAGGAAGTCGATGCCCCCGACCTCCACGTCCGTGATCTTCAGTCCGGTGCGCTGCTCCAGGTCGTCTATGAGCTCCTGGCGCCGTTCGGGCCTGATCATCTCCGGGCGGTCATACTGGATGAGTTTTGTCGTCCTCAGCTTCAGCTTCCGCTCGCACAGCGTGATGGCCACGAGCACGATGGCGTCGATGACGATGAGCTTGCCGAAGTCAGCCACGTGGTTGGGCGCCAGGTCCTCGATGTTGACCATCGCGTGGACGACGGAGAGGCACACGATGATGAACAGGTAGGTCATCTCGCGCACGGGCATCGTGTCCGTACGGTATCGCATGATCGAGAAGATGCCGAAGAGTCCCAGTCCGACGCCCATCGTCGCCTTGCCGCGGTCCATGCCCATCATGAAGTAGACGAGGAAGAAGATGGCGACAGAGATGAGCATGAAGGTGAAATAGAAGTCGCGCCTGTGCGACTTCCTGTAGTACATCTTGTCGATGATGACCCAGTTGACCAGTGCGCAGATGAAGAATCTGAGCAGTGTCACTCCGAACTCGCTTGTAAACAAACTGATGATGCTGTCCATATTGCTAATAACGTGTTAGTTGCTGATTTATTGCAGGTTTCGAATGATTCGCTCCACGTCGTGCAGCTTCGGCTTGAAGCGGTTGACGGCCAGGAGCTCATTGGTCAGCGCCGCCCCCATGCAGTATTTGCTGAAGCCGTGGGGATGGATGCGCAGCGCGCGGAGCATCGCCAGCACGGGCGAGAAGACGAGGCCGTCGCGCTTCAGCTCGACGATGACCAGGGGGCCCATCTCGCGGTCGCGGCCCGTCACGCAGTTGTGGAACTCGAGGGCCGTATCGATGGTCAGCCGCTCCGTCATCGCCTTGTTCACCAGCGTGACGCGGCGG
Source organism: uncultured Prevotellaceae bacterium (assembly GCA_902779455.1). GTDB lineage: Bacteria > Bacteroidota > Bacteroidia > Bacteroidales > Bacteroidaceae > Prevotella. The sequence continues at coordinate 8,798 of CACZBS010000026.1, read as the reverse complement.
AAGAAGTTGTGCATGTGGGGCTGCAGCGAGCCGACGTCGTAGCGCAGCTCGCGGGCCAGGAAGTCCGCCTTCTGCCCGTCGCTGAGGTCCATGTCGCTCACCTCAATGCGCTTCTTCTTCGTGCGCCCGTGGTTGTTCTTCGTCTTCACCTCCATGAACTGCAGGTGCGAGCTCACGTAGGTGCGGAAGCGAATCTTCTGGCGGTTCACGTGGCCATGCTGGTGCTCCATGTACATCGCGTAGTCGTGCGTGTCGAAGTAGGTCGTGTCGTAGAGCATGTTGCGCTCCCCGCCGATGTCCTGCACGTAGTAGTCGTCGTGGGCCATGTCCAGCAGCTGCAGCAGACGCGGCATCGTCGTGACGAACTTCGTGTCCGTACGATTCATCAGCTTCACCGAACCCATCTCGGCCAGCGTGATGGGGGCCATCTCTCTGAGCAGTTCTTCCATGACGCGCTTTCTTTTTCGGATGCAAAGATAATCATTTTTCCCGAAACGGCAAAGATTTTTCAACAAACCACCATTCTTTATAAACAAATGTAACAACTTTGACACAGGGCAGAACTGTTACGACGAAAATGAAGTAACGCTTTGAAGGTCGCGAAGTAACGCTTTGAAGTCCTTGAAGTGCCGTTTCGAGGGCCAAGAAGTACCGCTTTGTAAAATGGGTATCGGCATGATCGCCATTTTGCCCAGATTGTTTCATTATATGGCGAGTATTTTTCCATAATGCCCCCCGGATTGATGTAACTTTGCAGGAAATAAGGCATCAAGGAATCTAAAACAAGGAATGACTATGAAAAAAAGACTTTTGCTGAGCATCCTGCTGATGGCCATGAGCGCCGTCGCAGCCACGGCTCTGACAGTGGACAACTTGCGCGTGGAGTCGCTCCGCAACCCGAGTGGCATCGACCAGACGGCGCCGCTGTTCTCATGGCAGCTGCAATCGGAAGACCGCGGCGTCGTGCAGACCGCCTACAAGCTGCAGGTCAGCACCGACGCCGAGGGCACGGACAAGGTGTTCGACTCGGGCGTCGTCAGGAGCAGCGCGTCAGCCCACGTCAGGGTGGGCAACCTGCCCCTGCAGCCAGCCACGCGCTACTACTGGCGCGTCGTGGTGACGGACAACAAAGGCCGGCAGGCCACGTCGGACGAGACGGCCTACTTCGAGACGGGCCTGCTGTCGACAGGCTGGAGCGGCGCCATGTGGATCAAGGCGGCGCGCGACGAGAGCTTGGCGGGAGTGAAGGACTACACCGTCGAGGGTCTCGTGCGCATCGAGCACACGGCTGCCGGCCTCTGCTTCGCCATGCAGGACGACGGCAACTTCTACTACTGGCAGCTGAACACCGAGGGCGACTACCCGCGGCTGCGCCCCCACGTCTGGCAGAACGGCAATCCTGCCTGTCTGGCCGATGTCGACCTGCGTGGCAAGGTGGAGCTGAACAATACCGACGAGTTTGCACTGCGCATCGTAGTGACGGGAGCATCGCGCGCACGTACATATATTAACGATGTACTGGTGGACGACCGCACTGGCAACTTCAGATTCGGGCGCGTCGGCATGCGCGAGGACCACGGCGAGCGCGACGGGCGCGAGGAGATTGGCGTCTACGACGACATACGCGTCAGCACGGCTGACGGCACGGTGCTCTTCTACGAGGACTTCGCCAGCGGCAACAGCTTCACTGGCGGCACGGTCACTGACGACGGCAAGCTGCGCATCGTCGGCGCCACGACGAGCCACGTGCTCGTCTGGCAGGCGTCGGAGGAGGGCATGCCCATGTTCCGCAAGACGTTCGACGTGGGCCGCCGCGTCGTCTCTGCCATGCTCTTCACCAGCGGGCTGGGCGTCTACGACGTCTTCATGAACGGTCGCCGCGTGGGCCATCCGCAGCCCGACGGCTCCATGCTCTACGAGGAGCTGAAACCCGGCTGGACCGACTTCCGCCATCGTGTCTTCTATAGCACCCACGACGTCACGGCACTGCTCAACGAAGGCCGCAACGCGCTCAGCGCCCTCGTCACAACGGGCTGGTGGGCAGGAGCCGTCATGCACGGAGCCTACGGGTCGCCTGAGCTGGGATTCCTGGCCAAGCTGCTCATCCGCTACGACGACGGCAGCGAGGAGGTCGTCGTCAGCGACCTCACGTGGCGCTCGTCGCGTCGCGGGGCGCTGATGCTGGGCGACATCTACGACGGCGAGGTCTATGACGCCCGCCAGGCCGACGACTGGACCAGCGCCGACTACGACGACAGCCAATGGCTGGGGGTCGGGCAGAACACTGACTTCCACGGCGTGGTGGAGGCCTTCACGGGGGGCTACGTGCAAACCCTGCCAGGACTGGTCCGCCAGGTGCGCACGGCCACCATCTACGAGGGAACCAAGGCGACGGGCACCGATTTCGGCATGGCCAACGTGGTGCGCACACAGGAGGGCGAGTGGAAAGCTCCCGTCGCCGTGAAGCGCGGCCAGAGCCTGCTGCTCGACTTCGGCCAGAACGTCGTCGGGTGGGTCAGCTTCAAGGTGAAGGGCGCACGAGGCTGTCAGCTAAATATGCGCTTCGTCGAGATGCTCAACGACGACGGGTCGCGCAGCCGTGGCAACGACGGCCCCGGCGGGACGCCCTACCTGGCCAACCTGCGCTCGGCCAAGGCATCGCTCAGCTACACCCTGAGCGGGGCGACGGAGGGCGAGGCCTATCACCCCTCGACGACGTTCTATGGCTTCCGCTACTGCGAGGTGACGCCCACTGACGACGTCGAGATGCTCAGCATCGAGGCCGTACCCGTCAGCTCGTCAACCTGCGAGCTGGGCTCGCTCGAGACGAGCAACGCGCTGGTAAACCGCCTGTTCGAGAACATCACATGGGGCCAGCGCGGCAACCTGCTCAGCGTGCCCACCGACTGTCCGCAGCGCGACGAGCGGCTGGGCTGGACCGCCGACACGCAAGTCTTCTCGCGCACCGGCCTGTTCAACGCCGACATGGGGTCGTTCTACATGAAATGGATGCAGGACATGCGCGACGGCCAGAACGCCGAGGGCGCCTATCCGGGCGTGGCCCCCGAGTGCTGGGGCACGCCCTTCGGACAGTGCGTCTGGGCCGACGCCGGCATCCTCGTGCCGTACAATATCTACGTCATGACGGGCAACATCGAGGCCCTGCGACAGAACTATGCCTCGATGGAGCGATACATGGACTACCTGTCGCGCCAGGTCTTCGACGGCTACAAATACAACGGCGGCGGACTGACGTGGGGCGACTGGCTCTCGTTCGTCGCGACGGACACGCGCTACATCGCCGTGGCCTACTATGCCCTCGATGCGCAGCTCATGGCCTACATGTCGCGCCAGCTGAGCGAGGCGGAGGGCGATGCCTATGCCCAGAAGGCTGAGAAGTACGAACAGCTCTACCAGGCCATCAAGGCCGAGTTCCGCCAGCGCTACATCACCCCCACCATACGTCAGAACACGCAGACGGCCTTCCTCATGGCCCTCGACTACAACCTGCTGGAGGGCGACAAGGAACTCGACAACATCAAGAACCGCCTCCGCATGGCCATCACCCGCAACAAGTATAAGCTGAACACGGGCTTTGCCGGCACGGCCATCCTCAACACCACGCTGTCGCGGTTCGGCATGACCGACCTGGCCTACGACCTGCTGCTGCAGCGCGATTGTCCGTCGTGGCTCTACAGCGTCGACCAGGGCGCCACCACCATCTGGGAGCGATGGAACAGCTACACGCGCGAGTCGGGCTTCGGCGACCCCGGCATGAACTCGTTCAACCACTATGCCTATGGGGCCGTCGGCGAGTGGATGTATCGCTACATGGTCGGCATCGAGTATGACCCCGACGAGCCCGGCTTCCGCCACATCATCCTGCAGCCACAGCCCGACCGCCGCACCACGCTGCCCGACGGACAGGGCCTCATCACCAGCGCCAGCGGCCACCACCACAGCTACTACGGCGACATCCGCTCGGCATGGCAGGCCGACGGCCAGGACGCGCTGACCTACGACTGCACCGTCCCGGCCAACACGACGGCCACGCTCCTGCTGCCCGCTGCCGACGAGCAGACGCAGGTCTACGAGAGCGGCCTTCCGGCAGCTGAGGCCGAGGGCGTCGAGTATGTGGGCTATGCTGACGGCTGCCATGTCTTCCGCCTCGGCTCGGGCACGTATCACTTCACGTCGAACCTGCTGACGGCCATCCACGCCCCCTCACTGCCCGCACAGGGGGCCGCTGACGACGGGCCGGCCTACGACCTGCTGGGGCGGCCGCTGACCGCCAGCCTGGCCGACCTGCCGTCGCGTCCGACGAAAAACATCTACATCGCCAGCGGCAGAAAGATTGTCAGATAAGAAACTCCCCCCACCCCCCTTACGATTATGAAGCAGACACATCAGACGGCGATAAGCAGGGCCATACGCCTGGCCACAATCCTGCTGACACTATGGATGACCGGCTCCATCCGCGTGGCGGCATGGACCAACCCGATGGTGCTGCCCGGACTGGAGAACCGCAGCCTGGGCGACCCCTACATCATGAAGTATCGAGGCTACTACTACCTCTACGTCAGTGCCGGCGACCGCAACATCTACTGCTGGCGGTCGAAGGACCTCACGGAATGGTCGACCTCCTACGTCTGCTGCACCGACGAGACGACCGCCGTGGCCTATGCGCCTGAGGTGATCTACTGGAACGGCCGGTTCTACATGTGTACATCGCCGCGAGGCGGGGGCCACTATCTGCTCACGAGCGACAGTCCCCTCGGCCCCTTCGTCCATCAGACTGGCAACCTCGGCCGCGACATCGACGGCTCCATGTTTGTCGACGACGACGGCAGCTGGTACTTCTATCACGCCAACAACGGCGGCATCCGCGGATGCGCCATGCCCACCCACCTCAGCCTGGCCGACGACGTCGACCTGGGCTGCTGCATGAGCGGGCAGTGGACCGAGGGGCCCTGCGTCTTCAAGCGCAACAACCTCTACTACCTCCTCTACACCGGCAACCACGTCTGGACCGACGCCTATCGCATCGACTATGCCATCTCGGGCAGCGGCCCCCTCGCAGGATTCCGGCCCCAGGCCAGCCAGAACCCCATCCTCATCGATGCCGAGACGCCCACGCACAAGGCCCTGGGCCACGGAACGGCCTTCGTCGGCCCCGACCTCGACACCTATTTCTTCTGCTATCATAACCTGCAGGACAACAAGGCCCGCCGACTGCTCAACTTCGAACGCATCGGATGGTGTGGCGACAAGCTCATCATGACCGGCCCCACCGACTGGGAGCAGGACCCTCCGCTGACGGCCACATCCGACTACTTCGAGCGTGAGGCGCTCGGCGCTGACTGGACCACTGACGACGACGGCCTCTGGCAGATTGCCGACGCCGACCATCTGCGCGTGTCCTCTGCCGAGGGGCGCCACGTCGCAATCTTCGACAAGGCTGCCCACGAAGACTATACGGCCGAGTTCACCGCCCGTTCCGCCGACGGCCTGACGGGCAGCTTCGGCGCCGTCTTCTCCTATCGCGATGCCGACAACTATGCCGAGGCGCTCATCCATACGGCTGACAGGCGGCTCGAAGTCGCTGTCTATGCCGACGGTGCCGCGAAGTCGCGCCGCTCCTTCTCGCTGCCCGCCGACTTCGACCCCGCCGCCTGGCATGCCATCCGCATCGAGAAGAACGGCCGCATCACCCGCATCTTCGTCGACGGCATGCGCAAATACCTGCTGACCGCGCAGACGGGCGGAGGCAAGATCGGCTACGTCGCCCAGTCGGCTCCCGCCTGCTTCTCCTACATCGCCCTCAGCCCCTACGTCGACGGCAGCGCCATCCTCGGCGTCAGTCTCCCCATCCCCGGCACGATCGCCGCCTCGATGTGTACCGACAAGTCGGCCGACGTGCGCCCAACGGCCTACTCCCTCACGCCCGGCACGGCCTACTACATGCAGTGCAGTGACGGCAGCACCCTGACCTATCAGGTCAACATCCGGCACGAGGGCCCCTTCAACCTCGGCCTGCGCTATCGCTCATCGGCCGTCGCCCACGTGCGGCTGCTCATCGACGGCCACCCCCTGACCGGCATCGTCGAGCTGCCTTCCACGCGCTCATCCGTCGTCACGCAGCCCCTCTCCGGCATCACCCTACCCGCAGGCCGCCACCAGCTGACCATCGAAGTCGTCGACGGCCATCCCCTCATCTATGAATACAGCTTCAAGCCCGGCGTGGCCCATCCGCACACCATGGCCGACAACTTCGACCAAGGCTTCAGCCCCGACTGGGGCTATCGCGAAGGCAACTGGACCATCGCCGACGGACAGCTCGAGTCGACCGGCGGCTACGGCAAGATGCTGATGGGCGCCTACGGCGACATCCACATGACTGACTACACCGTCGAGTGCGACGTCAGCTATCCCTTTGGGGAGATGAACGGCGGACTGCTCGTGCGCACCACCAACGCCTCGACTGGCGGGGCCGACGACAACCCCGTGCTGGGCACCGACTTCCTCCAGGGCTACGTCCTCCTGGCCTCCGCCACATCGGTGACGCTGGGCAAGCACAACTTCGGCTGGCAGGCACTCGCCACGGTCAGCCATACCGTCAATCCCGCCGTGCCGCACCACATGAAGGTGGAGGTCAAGGGCGCCACCATCAGCTGCTACATCGACGACATGCAGCAGCCCGTGCTCATCTACACCGACACGCAGCCCTTCCTCACTGGCCGCGCCGGGTTCCGCGCGCACAACTCGCGCATCCGGTTCGACAACTTCGTCGTCACGCCGGCCGAGGGTTCTCCCTCTGCCCTCACCGCCCCTCATGCACTCCCGTCGCCCGACGTCCATGCCCTCTACAACCTGCAGGGGCAGAGGCGGGACCTGCAAGGCCCCCTCGGCCACGGCGTCTACATCGCCGGGGGCCGCAAGGTCGTCAGGTAGACTGACAGAAAGAAATGAGGACAGAATTTAGGCAAAATGTTGACTTGCTGACTTGCTGACTTGTTGATTTGCCGCGCTTTCCGCAGTAAACACTGCGTAAACGAAAAACTCGCCCCGCTGTCACAGCGATCGAACCTGTCAGAGAGGAAATAAATTGCAAAAAGAGAACTAGCCGAGGGCATTGACGCATGCCGTGATGCCCAGCGCCGTCGCGATACCCGAAAGGATGTAGAGCAGCGCATTGACGACGAACTTCCAAAAAGCCTTATTCTTCCACATAGCGGTGAGATTGAAGATTGAAGATTATTGAAGATTGAAGATTGGAAAATGAAGATTGGAAATTATTGAAGATTGGAAATTATTGAAGATTGGAAATTATTGAAGATTGGAAATTATTGAAGATTGGAAATTGAAGATTGGAGATTGGAGATTGAAAATTGAAGATTGAAGAGTGAAGATTGGAGATTATTGAAGATTGAAGATTGGAGATTATTGAAGATTGAAGAGTGAAGAGTGGTGAATGACGGCGCAGCCACTCCCCTCCCTTCAAGGGGAGGGGTTGGGGGTGGGGTCTGTAACTATTTTAAGGGTTGGGGTCTGTATATTCTTTAGGCGGAAAGAGTTAGAGACCCCACCCCTGGCCCCTCCCCTTGAAGGGAGGGGAGTAGCTGCGCCGTCATCCCCGTCAGACCGCGAGCCTTCCCCCCTATCTGCGCCGTCATCCCCGTCGGACCGCGCGCCAGCCACCCCTCCCCTTCGGGGAGGCCGGGCGGGGCTCAGTCCCCCGGCTTCTCCACGACGGGCTCGTTGTCATCGCCGCCGCTGTTGCTGCCGCTGCCACTGCCGCCGCTGCCCGATCCGCCGTCCCCGACCTCCGTCAGGTTGGCGATGTTGAGCAGGCTGACCTCCGAGCGCAGGCGGGTCGAGGAGAGCTTCTGCTTCACCTGCTCGGGCAGGAAGCGGACGCGGATGCGCTTGATGTTGTCGGCCGAGAACTCGTCGACGCTGTCCGCACCCGTCGATGCAGCCGAGAGGTAGAACGTGCCGAGGCCGTCGACCTTCACCTTCTTCGAGTCGTAGAGCATCTCCAGCAGGCAGCTCGAGAACTTCTTCAGCACGCCCAGCACGACGTCCTCGGTGTAGACCGTGCCGTGATGTGCGATGTGCTCAGCCAGCGCCTCCAGCCCCAGCGTCTCCGTGTGGACGAGGCGGGCGTAGAACTTGCCCAGCGTCTTCTCGTTGTTGACCGTGTTCTGATACATTCGGTAAAAAAGCTTTGCCATAATCTCTCTGTGTGTGTTTTTAATGGTTAATAATCAGGTTTTCGTGTGTGTGGTCTCTTGGAATCATGCGCGCTATTGTTCCTGAACCACGATGCAAAGGTACAAAAAAATCGCCCGATTCCAAATTTTCCCAACTTTTATTTCAAATATATTTCCTTCGCCGACAACAAGACACCCTGACGCTCAGCACGTTACATCAACGTGTACACCACACAACAGCGCTCTAACTCCCCCGTTCCGCCCCTCCGTTTTTGACATCAAGACGATAGGACATCAAGAATTTTCTGACATCAAGACAACAAGACAACAGGGACATCAACAATTCTGACGGGGAATGACGGCGCAGCTGCTCCCCTCCTTCGGAGGGGTCGGGGGAGGCTTTACTCCCCTCCCTTCAAGGGGAGGGGTCGGGGGTGGGGTCTCTAACTTAAACACATACGCAGTTTAATGCTTTAATATAAAACAAACTCAACTTTCGCAAGCATGCGAAAGCCTTGATTTTTAGTCGCCTACGGCGAGAAATCCTTCAAATCTGAACAAATCAAACAAATCTGCTTTGGAAGA
>CACZBS010000025.1 GCA_902779455.1 uncultured Prevotellaceae bacterium | reverse complement strand
ATGTTTACTAACTCGGTGATTTGCATGTCTGCGAATTGCAGAGCGAACTTGATGTAATAAATGCTTTGTTGCATAACGTTTTTGTTTTTGAAGTGAATACTAATACTTCCGCATCGTACCTTGACCACCGTGGCTCAATGCTATTGCTCGGTTGGCGAGTCCACTCTTGTGAGTGTCTGCTCTTGATGCTTCAGGTGCAAAGGTACGAAGATTTATTGAAAGAACAAAGCAAAAATGATATTTATCTGCACCAGAAGATGAAATACATTCTTAGAGGAGGAAAAATAGCAGGGTAGAGGCGCAATATATACGAACCTTATTAAATATATACCAATCATGAGTGTTGGATTTATTAGAATCCATACACGCCTTTATGACTACTTGGCACCTATTTTTCTCAGAATAACTTAAAAATGTTCCATCAATGTTCCATCAAAAATGGAAGGTGCGGGAATTAAAAATCCCTGCAAGTACTTGACTTACAGGGATTTTCCTGGGAGGGTGCCCGGACGGACTCGAACCGTCGACATTCAGAACCACAATCTGACGCTCTAACCAACTGAACTACGGGCACCATCTGAATTGCGGGTGCAAAGGTAGTCATTTTCTTCCAAACTGCCAAATAATTCGTCGATTTTTTGCAAAAAAGTTTATGCCGATGCTTTTTGGATGCCTATATGAGGCTTCATAAATGGACGCGCCACGGTATTTTATCCGTATGGAACAGTAATTGCCCTCTATTCATCCTCACGCTTACGGGCCAAGGCTTCTCTTCGTCACACTGTCGAATTTTGTCCTCTCAGACTGCCTTTCTTTGAAAAATTATTTGTACCTTTGCAATCAATAATAGGTTTTGACAGAATATGAAACCGACATCAGAATTGATGAGGCTCAGACCCGGTTGCGGCAAAAAGGGCAGACCAATTGACATGATAGATAGCGCGGCTGATTATGATGGCTATGACGGATGAGTGCTGCCTGCACTATTGTGCTGCTGGATGCGGTCTGGATGCTATGGCATTAGTACGATTATCAACAACAAAGAAAGCGAGTCTATGAATAATGAAAACTGTACTGACAATCTTAGCGACAATCATGATGATGAATATGTGTAATGGACAGACGAGCAGAGAGCCGGTGGTGAGACCGGCGACGCAGGCGAACCGGTTCTATACGGGTGATGCTAAGGAGCTGAGCGAGGAGGTGGACAGCCTGCTGACGCGGCATCGTGGCGAGACGGCGTATCGGAACGTGGCGGCGCTGATTGTGCCTCATGCGGGCTATTATTTCTCGGGCAATGTGGCGGCAGGGGCGTATATGGCGATTCCGAGTGATAAGCAGTTTAAGCGGATATTCCTCTTGGGGCCGAGTCACCACGAATGGCTCGACGGGGCTTCGGTGAACACGGTGGCTGACTATTATGCCACGCCGTTGGGACAGGTGAGGGTGGATCGTGAGACGGCTCTGGCGTTAACGGCTGCTGACAGCGTGTTCCGATACGAGCCGAAAGCGCACGACAGAGAGCATTGCCTGGAGGTGCAACTGCCATTCCTGCAGCGATTCTTCACCATTCACTCTTCACTCTTCACTAAAGACGTGCCGCCCATCGTGCCGATTATCATTTCCACAAGCGACTTCCAGAAGTTGAAGCGGATAGCGGAGGCACTGAAGCCGTATCTGACGACGGATAATCTGTTCATTGTAAGCAGCGACTTCTCGCATTATCCGAAGTATGAGGATGCCTGCAAGGTGGATGCCCGGACGGGCAAGGCCGTGGAGAGTGGCGACGTGGAGCAGTTTATCGCTGCGCTGGAAGAGAATGCACGGAGTGGCGTGCCTGGTCTGGCTACGAGTGCCTGCGGAGAACTGGCCATCGCAACACTGCTGATGATGATTGACAGCACATACGAGGTGAAGCACCTGATGTATCAGAACTCTGGGGATGCCGAGGAGTCGGACCACAGTCGGGTGGTAGGCTATCATGCGTTTGCCATCGTGCGCAAGTCATCGCAGGAGTTCTCGCTGTCGGAGGATGAGAAACGGATGTTGAAGGAGATTGCACTGACAAGTATCAAGGATTCGCTGAATGGAAAAGAGATAGCGGTAGCAAATTCTTCACTCTTCACTCTTCATTCTTCACTTAAAAGAAAGTGTGGTGCATTTGTGTCGCTGCATAAGCACGGCCGGCTACGCGGCTGCATAGGGCATTTTGGCGAGGATGTGCCCCTGAATGAGATTGTGGCAGAGATGGCTCGTGCGGCTGCTTTCGAAGACCCGCGATTCATGCCTGTCACTGCTGATGAACTCTCGGACATCGATATTGAGATCTCAGTGCTTACACCTATGCGACGCATTCAGAGTCTGGACGAGTTTGAACTGCATCGGCATGGTATCTATATCCGACGGGGGTATCGCAGCGGGACGTATCTGCCGCAGGTGGCCGATGAGGTGAACTGGACGAAGGAAGAGTTCGTCTCGCATTGCGCACAGGACAAAGCGGGCATCGGATGGGATGGCTGGCGGGATGCAGAACTGTACGTGTATGAGGCGATCGTGTTTTAAGGGAAAAGTGAAGAGTGAAAAGTGAAAAGTGAATAATTTGCTACCGCTACAGGAAATGCGCGAATGTAGATATTATAGACTATTGGATGATGGCAGGGTGGAGTGTCAGCTCTGCCCGCATCATTGCCGCATCAGTGAGGGCAAGACGGGCATCTGCCGTAGCCGACGCAATGAGGGTGGCGTGCTCGTCAGTGAGGTGTACGGACGGCCTTGCTCGCTGGCCATTGACCCCATCGAGAAGAAGCCGCTCTATCACTTCCATCCTGGCACCAAATGCCTCTCCATCGCCTGTACGGGCTGCAACTTCCACTGTCAGAACTGTCAGAATCATGAAATCTCTCAGGTCGTGCCATCGGAGGTGGAACATTACGATCTCTCGCCGGAAGCCGTTGTAGAACTCTGTATAGAACATCATTGCCCCGGCATCGCCTATACCTACACCGAGCCGCTGACCTACCTAGAATACATCACGGACACGGCACGGCTGGCTCACGAGGCTGGACTCTGGAACATCCTCGTCACGGCTGGCTATGTCTGTCAGGAACCATTGAACGACCTGCTGCCATATCTCGATGCGGCCAACATCGACCTGAAATCATTCTCCGACGACATCTACATGAAGGTCAGCGGAGGCAATCTGCAGCCAGTGCTCGATACCATCCTCTCGATGCGCGCTGCTGGCGTATGGATAGAACTGACGAACCTCGTCATCCCTGGCATCAACGACGACATGCAGATGATTCGCCGGATGTGCCAGTGGCTAAAGAGTAACGGCCTCGCCGATAATCCTCTGCACTTCAGCCGTTTCTTCCCTCGCTTCAAGATGCAGAACATTCCTCCGACTCCTATTCATACGCTAAAGGAAGCCAAGCAAATCGCACTCGAGGAAGGCATCAGGCATGTTTATCTGGGTAATGTTTAGCGCAGTGCTCTAATAATACGGGAATACAGCAATATGGCAACATGAAAATATCCTAATATGTAATAGGGGACGAAGAAAAGGCTGACTTGTTGTCTTCTGTCTTGTTGACGGTCCGTGGAATCCTCCAAAACCCTTTTAGCCCCCTGTCTGGCTCTCGATGTGAGTGAGAGCTAAGCAGGGGGTATTGGGAAGAGAGTGGGGGCGGAACCAGACCGCCTCTTTTTTTCTTACTCGGCCTTCTCGGCTTTAGCAGCCTCAGGAGCAGCGTCCTCGGCTTTGGCAGCCTCAGGAGCCTCGGCGGGAGCAGCCTCCTGCTGGTCGGTGCTGGCTCCGAATCCGGGCACGTTGTTGGGGTTGGTGACGGGATTCTCGATGCCGTTGATGACGGCATTGTCAGTCGAGGCCTTGGGGGCCACGTAGGCGCATGCGACACTCATGACGACCATGAAGGCGGCGAGGCCCCATGTGGCTTTCTCGATGAAGTCGGTCGTCTTACGGACGCCGCCGATCTGATTGTACGAGGCGAAGTTTGATGCCAAACCGCCGCCCTTTGACTCCTGAATGAGCACGATGCCAACCATGAGGATGGAGGCAATGATGATGAGGATTACGAAAAGTGTGTAAAGTCCCATTGTTTGTAAATTATTTTTTATTACTGTTTATTATTAATTTTTCCAAGAATCGAATTTGGTCTGCAAAGTAAGCATTTTTTTTCGGATCCTGCAAACTTAATTGCCGAATTATTTCCAAAGCTTGCGAATATCTGCCTTGTTTTATGTAAATTCGGGCAAGCGTCTCCGTATAGTAGCCATTTTTGGCGTCTTTGCCGGCTTCGGGCTCGGGCGTCTCGAGTTCGGGTTTTAGTAAAGGATTTTCATTGAGCACGATCTTGCCTTTGTCGTGTTCTATGAATGAGTCGATGAGGCTCTGGCCGATGAGCTGGGGTGACTCGGCGGCGGCTTCAAAGTCGTCGTCGCCTTCGCTTTCCAGCAGGTAGGCGACGTAGTCGACGGCTGCGTCGGCTGGTGTGGGCTGGCGCTTGGGCTTCTTCTGCGGCGTGGCCTCCTCGTCCTTTGGGAGCGACTCGAGGAAGTTGTCGATGAGCGACAGCGTGCGGCTTTCGCGGTCTTGCGGCGTGGACTGCAGTGTGATTCCGTCGTGGCCGATGCCCATGCTGTCGTCTGATGACTTGGGCGCTTTGTCGTTGCTTGTGGCAGGCTTGAGCTTGTAGTGTGCGGCCTCGATCATCTGGAAGATGACTTTCCGGTCGGTGATGTAGATGGCTGCGCGTCTGAGCTCTTCGTCGAAGGTGGGGTCGTGGAGGAGGTAGAGGTTCTGGAGCATGAGCAGTCGGGCCGTCTGGAAGTAGGGGTAGAGGGCCAGTAGCGACCGCAACTCGTATAGTGTGTCGCGGTCGAGCTGTTCGGGGTGCTTGATGAGCTCTGCTATGTCTATTTCTCTATTCACTTTTCTCTATTCACTATTCACTTTACACTATTCACTTCCTACCAGTTGGCCACGGTGGCGTTGAAGATCTGGTCGGTGATGTCCTTGACCATCTGGGTGACCAGTTCTTCCTGCACGGCGTTGAGCGACTGCGTGGTCTCGTAGCTGGCGGTGGCCGTAAACTGTCGCTCGAAGTCCTCGGCGTGGTTGACGTTGTTGGTGAACCTGACGTTGACGGTCATCGAGAGCTCGGTCATGGCGGAGTAGCCCTCGCTGGAGACGGCTTTGTTGCGCTGTTCGTAGCGGGTGATCTCGCCTTCCACTTTGAGGTCGCCGTTGCGTTTCACTTGGGTGAGCTTGGTGTGGTTGGCGTATTGGTCCTTCAGCTGGTTGTTGAAGATGCTGGCCATAGGGCCCCAGACGTAGCTGGAGCGGATGGGGAAGTCGGCTATCTGGATGGTCTTCGTCTTCGTATAGTCAATGCTGGCGCCGTTGAAGCTATAGCTGACGGAGCATGCCGTGAGGGCCGACAGGGCAGTGAGCACCATCAGCATGGCGCAGAGGATGGCGCCGTGGGGCTTATTTGTCTTTGTCCAGTCCATATTGTTTCAGTCGGCGATAGAGGGTGCGGTCGCTGATGCCTAGTTCCTGTGCGGCCTTCTTGCGGTTGCCGCCGTTGCGCTCGAGGGCTTTCTCGAGCATCTGTCGTCCCATCTGGCTGAGGTTCAGACTTTCCTGTTCGGGCGTCGGCTCGATGTATTCCTCGGCCTCGGCGTCTTCCATTTCGGGCAGCGGGGCGGCAACGTGCTGGGCGAGCGGGGCGATGGGGGTGCCCGTGCCGATGATGGTCGGTGGTGCCTGCACGTCGTCGAGCTGCTTCTTGAGGATGCCCACTTCGCGGCGTATGTCGTTGACGTTGTTGCGGAGCTCGTAGAGGATTTTGTAGAGCACTTCGCGCTCGCTCTCGAAGGAGTGGTCGCCGCCTTTGCTGACGACGGCCAGCTGGGTGCTCTCTTTGTCCTGGGGGATGAATCGCGAGAGGATGTCGGCCGTGATGGTGCGCTCGGTGCTGAGCACGGAGATCTGCTCGGTGATGTTCTTCAGCTGGCGCACGTTGCCGGGCCACTTATAGCGCATGAGCAACTGCTTGGCGTCGTCAGTGAGCACGACGCGGTCCATCTTGTACTTCTCGGCCATCTGCATGGCAAAGAGTCGGAAGAGCAGCACGATGTCCTCGCCGCGCTCGCGGAGGGAGGGCATCTGGATGGGGATGGAGTTCAGACGGTAGTAGAGGTCTTCGCGGAAGCGCCCCTCGCTGATGGCTTTGCGGATGTTGACGTTGGTGGCGGCCACGATGCGCACGTCGGTCTTCTGCACCTCGGTGGAGCCTACGGGGATGTATTCGCCCGTCTCGAGCACGCGCAGCAGTCGGGCCTGTGTGGCCAGGGGCAGCTCGCCCACCTCGTCGAGGAAGAGTGTGCCCTTGTTGGCCACTCCGAAGTAGCCTGGCGAGTCGTTGATGGCGCCTGTATAGGAGCCTTTGACGTGGCCGAAGAGCTCGGAGTCGATGGTGCCTTCGGGGATGGATCCGCAGTTGATGGCGAAGTATTTCTCGCGGCGGCGCGGGGAGTTGTCGTGGATGACGCGGGGTATGATCTCCTTGCCGACGCCGCTCTCGCCGATGATGAGCACACTGAGGTCGGTCGGCGCCACCTGTAAGGCGACGTCGAGCACGTGGTTCAAAGCATCGCAGTTGCCCACGATGTTATACCTCTGTTTGATGCGTTGTAGCTCGGCACTATTCATAACGGCTGACAAAATTACACATTTTTTCCCGAAACGGCTGCAACTTTGGCAGAAAATTAACTCTATTTAGGGCTCAGACGGGGGCTGGTGGCTATCCTTCTTGTCGAACTTGATGAGGGCCAGTCCGATGGCGGTCCAGATGAGCTCGCGAAGACGCACAAGGAGGGCCACGAAGATGCCTGCCGAGGCTGTCATGCCGAGCCCGTTCACCGACATGAGGAATCCGCCCTCGCGGCCGCCCAGCTGCAGGGGGATGAAGAAGAGCATGTTGGCGAAGAGAGAGGTGAAGGCCAGGATGAGGACGCACTGCAGGTAGTTGGCTGATGGCAGGATGACCAGCAGGATGAAGAAGATCTCGAGGGCTGAAGCGAGGCGGCAAGCCAGCTCGAGACCTACGGCGGTGACGAAGGTGCGCGGGTTCTGGTTGTGGAGTGCGGCTATCTGGTGGTCGATCTCGGCCAGCTGCTCGGCATGGTCGTCGAAGAACCGGCGCGCCCATCGCTTGACGAAGGGGATGTGGCGCAGCAGCTTGATGCCGCTGGCCGCGATGCCTTTCTTGTATCCCTTGAGGAAAAACCAGATGGCCAGCAGGCAGAAGGCGGCCACGGAGGCGATGAGCGTCGCCATGAAGACGTTCATGTGCTGCGTGCAGACGTAGAGCACGCAGGCGATGAGCCAGAACCAGAAGTGCGAGAAGATGTGGGTCATGACGTAGAGCAGCACGGAGGCGGTGGCCCGCTCGGTGCCGATCTTGGGCGAGAGGGCCATGATTCGGTAGGGCTCGCCGCCCATGAGTCCGCCTGGCGTCGCATAGTTGAGGGCGAAGCCTGAGACGGTGATCTTGTAGAGCCAGAGGAATCGGAAGGGCGTCTTCTCCTCCGGCTTCTGACTCTTGATGATGACCCACCAGGCAGCGGTGTTGAAGAAGTAGAGAACGAACCAAAGGGCCACCACGGCCAGGAACCAATAGCCGGCCCGGGTGACGCCGCTCCACACCTCGGCAAAGTCGAGCTGGGTCAGCATGATGCCCAGCACGACGAGTCCGAAGATGAAGAATCCGTTCTGGTATTTCTTTTTCACTCTGCTTCAGGTGTTTGTTCTTGAGGGGCCTCCTGAGCCATCTGCCGATTGTCGTTCGGACGATGCTGCGAGCGGCCTTCGCCGGGAGCACGGAAGCGCACCTTCTCGCTCTCGTCGCGCTTCTCGTGATAGAGCTTGGGCAGGGGATTCTGCAGCGGCTCGTCGTAGTTCTGGCGGTTGCGCAGCACGTCGATGGCCATATAGATAGCGTTGCGCAGCGAACCGCCGTCGGTCATGTTGCGGCCAGCCTGGTTGAAGATGGGGCCGTGGGCGGGGGCGGTGCGAACGATGGACAAGCCGGCCGTGAAGCGGACGCCGCTCTCCGTTGCCAGTGCCTTGAAGGGTGTCTGTCCCTGGTCGTGATACATGGCCAGCACGCCGTCGAAACGGTAGTAGGAGTAGGTGCCGAAGAAGTCGTCGGCCGCATAGGGTCCGAAGGCCTGGATGCCCTGGGAGACCAGCTCGTCGATGGCGGGCTTGATGATCTCCTGCTCCTCGTCGCCCAGCATGCCGTCCTCGCCGCAGCGGGGATTGAGGGCCAGCACTGCAATGCGGGGACTCGAGATGCGGAGGTCGCGACGCAGCGACTGATGGAAGATGGCGGCCTTCTCGACTATTTTCTGCTTGGTGATGGCCTCCGGCACGTCCTTGATGGCCACGTTGTTCGTCACGAGGGCCACGCGCAGATCCTCGTTCGAGAGGATGGTCAGCCCTTGGCGCCCGTCGTTCAGCCGTCGCTCGATGTAGTTGGTGTGGCCGTTGAATCCCTTGATGGTGTTCTTGCTGACGGGGGCCGTCACGAGCACGTCGTAGGCGCCGTCCTTGTAGTCGTCGATGGCGCGGTCGATGGCCCGCTGGGCTGCGCTGCTGCTCTCGGGCGTCGGCTCGCCGAGGTCGATCTTCACCTCTTCGTCGATGACGGCGAGCAGGTTGAGGCGGCCTTCCTGAGCTTCGCTGGCGTTCTTGATGATGTTGAACTGCATCTCGATGCCCAGAGCCTTGGCATGGTAGGCGGCAGCCTTGGGCGAACCATATATAATAGGTGTGCAGAGTTCGAGCATGGCGGGGTCTTCAAACGCCTTGAATATCACTTCGTAGCCCACGCCGTTGGTGTCGCCTTGGGTGATGGCTACGCGTACTTTGTTTTCTTGTTCCATTTGTTCTTATTTTAGGTTTTGGTTGAGAGTGGTGTCATTGACAGATTTCTTCGCGGTGGAGAGCAGGCCGCAGGCGGCGAAGATATCCTGGCCCCGGCTGGCACGTATGGTGGCGAAGACGCCGTGGCGGGTCAGGTAGTCGCGCATCTGCTCCATCCGCTGCTCGTCGGCGGCAGGCAGGTCGACATTGGGTATGGGGTGGAAGCGGATCAGGTTGACCCGGCATTCGAGCCCCTCGACGAGTTTGATGATCTCGCGGGCGTGGAGCAACGAGTCGTTGAGCCCGCCGAAACAGATGTATTCGAACGAGCAGCGCCGCTGGTGGGTGAAGTCGTACTGCTTCAGCAGACTGACCACCTCGACGATCGACATCGCCCGCTCGGCCGGCATCAGCTGGGCGCGCTGCTCAGGCAGGGGCGAGTGCATCGAGATGGCTACGTGGCACTGGCTCTCGTCGAGGAACCGCTTCAGCTTCTTCCGTATGCCGACGCTGCTGACCGTGATGCGCTTGGGGCTCCAGGCGTAGCCGTCGGGCGAGGTGAGGATCTGGGTGACGCGCAGGATGGCGTCGAGGTTGTCCATCGGCTCGCCTTGTCCCATGAAGACGATGTTGGTCAGCTCATCGCGCTCGGGCAGGGCGTAGATCTGGTTCAGGATGTCGGCGGCCGTCAGGTTGCCCTCGAAGCCCTGCTTGCCTGTCTGGCAGAAAAGGCAGTTCATCTTGCACCCCACCTGGCAGGAGACGCAGAGCGTCGCGCGGTCGGCCTCAGGGATGAAGACGGTCTCGACGAAGCGGCATCCGTCCCCGTCAGTTGCGGCAGTGCCGCAACTCTCCGAACAGCGGACGGGGAAGAGGTACTTGACAGTGCCGTCGTGCGAGCGCTGGCAGTCGATGGGCGCCATGGCTCCCACCTCGTAGTGCTCGCTGAGCAGGGCGCGGTTGCGTTGGGAGATGTTCGTCATCTCGTCGATCGACGTGACGTGCTTGGCATAGAGCCACTGCGCGATCTGCCCGCCCGTAAAGGCCGGCATGCCCAGGCTCTTGGCCACTTCCTTCAGCTCGGCCGTGGTCATGCCCATCAGCACCTTCTTGCCTTCTGCCATGGCTTATCCTTTGACGTGATAGAAGTCGACATACCACTCGGCGAAGGCGCGCAGGCCTTGACGCAGCGGGGTGGAGGGTCGGAAGCCGTAGTCGCGCTCCAGCGGCGTCGTGTCGGCGTAGGTGACGGGCACGTCGCCTGGCTGCATGGCAACGAGCTGCTTGTGGGCCTCGAAGTCGTAGTCCTCAGGCAGGACGCCGGCGCGGATGAGCTCCTGCTGCAGGATGTCGACGAACGTGAGCAGGTTCTCAGGTGCCGAGTTACCGATGTTGTAGACATTGTAGGGCGGCAGGGGCAGTCCGTCCTCGCCGTTCTTCTTCTCAGGAGCGCCCTGCATGATGCGGACGACGCCCTCGACGATGTCGTCGACGTAGGTGAAGTCGCGCTTGCAGTTGCCGTAGTTGAAGATCTGGATGGTCTCGCCGCGGCGCAGCTTGTTGGTGAATCCGAAGTAGGCCATGTCGGGTCGTCCGGCCGGTCCGTAGACGGTGAAGAACCTTAGGCCCGTCGAGGGAATGTTGTAGAGCTTCGAGTAGGCATGTGCCAGCAGCTCGTTCGACTTCTTCGTGGCGGCATAGAGCGAGACGGGGTTGTCGACCTTGTCGTCAGTGGAGTAGGGCACCTTCTTGTTCGATCCGTAGACGCTCGACGACGAGGCGTAGACGAGGTGCTCGACGCCGCTGCGGCCCTCGTCGTAGGAGTGGCGGCATGCCTCGAGGATGTTGTAGAATCCGATGAGGTTCGACTGGATGTAGGCATCAGGATTGGTGATGCTGTAGCGCACACCGGCCTGTGCGGCCAGGTTGACGACGACGGCGGGCTTGTGGTCGCTGAAGATGCGGTCGATGGTTGAGCGGTCGTCAATGTCGCCGCGGACGAAGATGAAGCGCGGGTCCTGGAGCTGCTGGAGCCGGTACTCCTTGAGCGCCACGTCGTAGTAGTCGTTCATGTTGTCGATGCCGATGATGGTGGCCGTCTGGGTGTCGGCGAGCAGCCGCTTGACGAGGTTAGAGCCGATGAATCCGGCGGCGCCGGTGACGAGGATGGCTTTGTTTTCGAGGTTTATCTTTTGCATGGTTTCCTTGTTGTTATTTGGGGAGTTGCGGCAGTGCCGCAACTCACGTGGACATGAGAGGGCGGCGGGGGGCGTCAGGCGAAGAGCCGCTGGGCCTCGCGGTAGGTGTCGAGCGATCCGATGTCGAAGCGGCCGGCCGTCATGGGCCAGGCGTGCATCGTGGTGCGGTCGACCATGTAGTGGGCCAGGTTGCCCGGGGCGTCCTTGCCGCAGCCGTCAGCGACGGAAGCGCGCACGAGGGGCAGGTCGTGCTTCAGGTAGATGTAGAAGGGCGGCACGGCCCAGTGGCTTTTTGGCTGCTGCGGCTTCTCCTCCATGTTGAGCACGCGCATCTGATCGTCGACGACGATAACGCCCGTGCGCTGGAGCTTCTCTATGGAGGGCTGCTCGTGGCACATGATGCATGAGGTCTGCTTCTGGCGGGCAAAGTCGACGAACTCCTGGAATCGGAAGTAGAGGATGTTGTCGGCGGCGGCGACGAGGATGTCGTCGTCGATGCAGAGGCGGTCGAGGGCCAGCAGCAGGTCGCAGACGGCGCCCAGGCGGGTCTCGTTGGTCTCCGTGCCGTCGTCAATGATGGTGATGGGCTTTCGCCTTGCGACGGAATCGCAAGGCACTGTGGGGGATTGGGGCTGCCTTGCGACTGAATCGCAAGGCGCTGTGGGGGCTTGGCGCTCACGGGCCCAATCGTGGAAGATGGGTGCGAACTTATGGTTGGTGACGACGATGTGCTCGTCGATCTCGGGAATCGTGTCGAGGTCGTCAAGCATGCGGTCAAGAATCGTCGTGCTGCCGATCTTTAGCAGCGGCTTGGGGAAGTTACGGGTGAGCTCGCCCAGTCGGGTGGCGTAGCCAGCAGCTATGATGATGGTCTTCATTTTCTTGGGTTGCGTTTTTGTTGAGGGTGCAATGACATTGCACCGTACCGGACTAGAGGAAGTCGACGCCGTTGGCAGGATCGCAGAAGAAGAGCTCGAAGGAGTCGCGATACTGCGGATAGCGCTTGAGGTATTCGCTCGTGACGTGCTGGCGGATGTCGTCCTCCTTGGCCGGGTCGACGAGGGCGATGCAGGCGCCCTTGAATCCAGCTCCGCTGAAGCGTCCGCCATAGACGCCGTCGGTCTGACGCAAGATCTCGTAGAGGGCGATGAGCTCAGGCGAGCCGCACTCATAGTTGTTCATCGAGCTCTCGCAACTCTGGAAGATGAGCTCGCCGAACGTGCGGATGTCGCCCTCCTGCCAGGCCTTGACGCCCGCCTCGACGCGGTCGCACTCGGTGTAGAAGTGGCGGGCGCGCTTGGCGAATCGCTCCGGCATCTTGTCCTCGTATTTCTTGAACACCGACTCGTCGACGTCGCGCAGACGTGTGTCCTGCAGCTCGCGGAGCGGCTGGTTCTCATAGGCCTCCATGATCCATGCGGCCGTCTTACACTCCGAGACGCGCAGGTTGTAGTCGGTGCCTGTCAGCTTGCGGGTGACGCCGCTGAAGAAGATGCCGAGCTTGAAGGGCAGGGCCTGACGGCCGTCGCCGAAGGGCAGCAGCTTGTATTCAGACGTCCGCGTGTCGAGGAAGAGCAGCTTGTCGCTCTCGCAGAGCACGACGCAGGCCTGATCCAGGATGCCGTTGTTCAGTCCGACGTAGTTGCGCTCGGCCCGCGAGGCATACTCGATGATCTGCATCTTGGTGAGTCCCAGCTGGTTGACCTTATCGATGGCCATGACGAAGCCGCAGAGCAGGGCTGCCGACGACGAGAGACCGCCAATGGGCATCGATCCCTGCACGATGCCGCGCACGCCCTGCTTCAGCTGGTAGTCCTGCTGGAGGGCCCAGACGGCGCCGCGGAGATAGTCGCCCCAGTTCTGCTGCTTCTCGTCGACGGGCCGCTGGACGTTGAACGTCATCAGTCCCTCGAACGACAGCGAGGCCATCTCGACCTTGCCCGTCTCAGTGGCCGAGAAGAGGAATTCGATGCCGCTGTCGAAGGCAAAGCCCGTGACCAGTCCGTGCTGGTGGTCGACGTGGGCGCCCAGGGGGCAGATGCGATAGGGCGAAAAGAGCTGATAGAGGGCGTCGCCCTTGCCGAAGAATGTGCGATATGCTTGGAATAAGTCTCTCATCTGTTTGCTTATATATTTTTATACAAGGTGCAAAGGTACGAAGAAATTCTGATATGGCAAAACCTTTCGCCGAAAAAGTGTAAGCGGGCGACTTTTCCGTTGGGCGGTTTCTGTGGATTTCGGATTCTGAATTTTGTTTACAGATTGCGCAGATTTCGGAATGAAGCGGTGCTTTTCGGCGCGAGAAGCGGTGCTTTTCGGCTCGAGAAGTGCCGCTTTTTGCATCGAGAAGCGGCACTTCTTTTGGCTTTGTGCAGAATGTGACTGAAAATCAAACAGTTGTAAAAATTGGACAATCGATTGCGAATTTTGTTTACATAATGAGCCCTCAGAAGCGCCGCTGAGAGTGAAAGTTTGGAAATATATTTGGTGCTTATCCTAATTTTTTGTACCTTTGCACCTGACTTTTCAGAACATGAACGTCAGATGAACGGAAAGATTGACTTTTTTCTGCCTTTCAGCGCCACAGAGCCTGAATGGCAACTCATAGAAAGCCTCAGGCAGTCGACTGCCGTGGCTAATATTTTTGTGCTGACAAGTGAGGGCGAGGGCCTGCCGCCTGACGTGGTACGGCTGGAGCCGGGGCCGATGGCCGCTGCGGCCACGCTCCGACGTCTGGCAGAGCACAGCAAGGAGCGCTATGTGGCGCTGCTGACACGGCCCGTGGCGCTGCGACTGGGCCAGGGAGCCCTGGAGCGTATGGCGCTCGTGGCTGACGACAGCGGGGCCGCCATGGTCTATGCCGACCGCGAGGGCCACCCCGCCATCGATTACCAGCTGGGGTCCGTGCGCGACGACTTCGACTTCGGCGGCCTGTGGCTCGTCAGGGCCCAGCTGCTGCGCGACTGGGCCCAGAAGACTGACGCCGACTGGCGCTTCGGCGGACTCTACGATCTGCGTCTCTACCTGAGTCGGCAGGGCGAGCTGCTCCATCTGAACGAGCGCCTCTACAGCGAGGAGGAGACCGACCTGCGGGCCTCGGGCGAGAAGCAGTTCGACTACGTCAATCCTGCCAACCGCGAGGTGCAGGTGGAGATGGAGCAGGTCTGCACCCGCCATCTGGAACAGATCGGCGCACGCCTCGACACGACGAGCGCCCTCAGCGTCGACTTCGGCGAACAGGACTTCGACGTGGAGGCCACGGTCGTCATCCCCGTCTATAACCGTGCGAAGACCATCCGCGACGCCGTCGAGAGCGCCCTCTCGCAGGAGGCCGCCTTCGCGTATAACGTGATCGTCGTTGACAATCATTCCAGCGACGGCACCAGCGAGATCCTCGCCCAGATGGCCCAGCCGCGGCTCGTCGTGCTGACGCCTGAGCGCCGCGACCTCGGCATCGGCGGCTGCTGGAACATGGCCGTCAACGATCCCCGCTGCGGACGCTTTGCCGTGCAGCTCGACTCGGACGACCTCTACAGCTCGCCGCGCACGCTGCAGCGCATCGTCGACGAGTTCTACCGTCGCAAGTGCGCCATGGTCGTCGGCTCCTATCGCATGTGCGACTTCGAGCTCAACACGCTGCCGCCGGGGCTCATTGCCCATCGGGAGTGGACGGACGAGAACGGGCCTAACAATGCGCTGCGCATCAACGGCCTGGGAGCGCCGCGCGCCTTCTTCACCCCTCTGCTGCGCGAGGTGCAGTTGCCCAACACCAGCTATGGCGAGGACTATGCCATGGGCCTCTGGTTCTCGCGCCGCTATCGCATCGGCCGCATCTACGACGAGCTCTACCTCTGCCGCCGATGGGGTGGCAACAGCGACGCTGCGCTCAGCGTGGAGCGCGTCAACGCCAACAACCTCTATAAGGACCGTCTCCGCACGCTCGAGATCAGGGCCCGCCAGCAGCTGCTGGCCGACGGCTCCCCGTCAGACGACGATCCCCTCGGACGATTCTTCGACCGCCAGCTGCGGCAGTGGCCCGAGGCCCGCACGCGCTATCGCCAGCTGGAGCAGGTGCTGACCCGCGAGCTCAGCGTCGGCAGCGACACGCTCCGGCTGCAGTTCAATCCTGCCCGCATCGTCTCGACGGGCGCCACGATGACGCGCGAGGCCGTGGCCCAGCGCCCCTGCTTCCTCTGTCGCGACCATCGCCCAAAATCGCAAATCTTCAAGCAGATTGACAACGACTACGAGCTGCTGGTCAATCCGTTCCCCATATTGCCCATGCACTTCACCATCCCGATGCTGCGCCATCAGCCGCAGCGCATCCGGCCGATGTATGGCGAGATGCTGAGGTTGCTGGCACGCTATCCACGGCTCACCGTCTTCTACAATGGTCCGCGTTGTGGCGCCTCCGCCCCAGACCATGCCCATCTGCAGGCTGGCACCAGCGGATGGCTGCCCCTGCAGCGCAGCTGGGCACGCCTGTCGCGCAACCTCACGCCTGTGGTGCAGACGGACGACGGCAGCGGCCTGCTGGCCGTGGTCGACGACTATCCTGTCGCCGCACTGGTCATCCGTGCCCATGAGGTGCGCACGAGCATCCAGCTCTTCACCCGCCTTTACGACGCGATGAACATCCCGCAGGGCGACGACGAGCCGATGATGAACGTCATCTGCTGGCGCCAGGACGACGACCTCGTGACCGTCGTGTTCCCCCGCGAGAAGCATCGTCCGGACTGCTACTATCAGTCGGGCGACGGGCAGCTGATGGTCAGTCCCGGCGCTCTCGACATGGCTGGGCTCATCATCACGCCCCGTCGCGAGGACTTCGAGCGGATGGATGCCGACAAGGCGCTGGAAGTGCTGCGCGAGTGTGCCCTCTCGGACGACGCCCTCAGCGAGCTGACTGACAGGCTGAGCCGTCAGACGGCCGAACGTCAGGGCCAATCGCTGTCGGGCGACGAGCCCGCCGTCGCCGTGGGCATCGTCAGCGGACAGCAGATCGACTTTGTGCTCAATGGCGACCATCAGGCCAAGGGCGCCGTCGTCAGCGGCCGCGAGACCGTCAGTCTGGCCGAGGGCGGCCTGCTCTGGCGCGGCCAGCACTATCGCGAGCTGCGGTTCACACCCATGCGGGATGACGCTTCGTTCTCGTTGCTCGATGTCACCATAGGCGTCGGATTCCACTGGGAACGCCATGAGGTGCAGACCTTCCGGGGATCGCTGCGGCTGGTGGTCGACGCCGATAAGATCGTGGCCATCAATGAGTTGCCCGTCGAACAATATCTTGAGAGTGTCATCTCGAGCGAGATGAGCGCGACGGCGTCGCCCGAGCTGCTCAAGGCTCATGCCGTCATCTCCCGCTCGTGGCTGCTCTATCAGATGCATAAGGAACATAAGGACGGCTTCTTCTCGTTCGTGAAGAAAGACGACGAGCTGCTGCGATGGTATGACCGCGAGGACCACACGCTCTTCGACGTCTGTGCCGACGACCATTGCCAGCGCTATCAGGGCATCACGCGAGCCTCGCTGCCCCGCGTGGCTGAGGCCGTCAGGGCCACCCGCGGACAGGTGCTCACCTACGGAGGTGAGCTCTGCGATGCCCGCTTCTCGAAGTGCTGCGGCGGACAGACGGAGGAGTTCCAGTATTGTTGGGACGACAGCCCGAAGCCTTATCTCGTCTCCGTGGCGGATCCCTATTGCAACACCAGCGACCAGCGCGTGCTCCGTCAGGTGCTCAACGACTACGATCAGGAGACGCCCGACTTCTATGAGTGGCAGGTGGACTATACTGCTGAACAGCTGACCGACCTCATCGGGCGCAAGCTGAAGCTCGACCTGGGCGACATCGTCGACCTCGTGCCGCTCGACCGCGGCAAGAGCGGGCGCATCTGGCGGCTGCGCATCGTGGGCAGCAAGCGCTCGTTCGTCATCGGCAAGGAGCTCGAGATACGCCGTGCGCTGAGCGAGACGCATCTGCTCAGCTCTAACTTCACCGTCGAGAAGACGCCTGCCGGCTTCCGGCTCCATGGGCGCGGCTGGGGCCACGGCGTGGGCCTCTGCCAGATCGGCGCCGCCGTCATGGGCGAACAGGGAAAGAAGTATGATGAGATTCTGCTCTACTATTATCGCGGAGCTGAGATTAAGACAATATATTAAAATGCAAAACAAACGTAATCCGTGGGCCTGGGTGCCCTCACTCTATTTTGCTGAAGGCGTGCCTTACGTGGCAGTGATGACCATCTCGCTGATCATGTATAAGCGCCTCGGACTGTCTAACACTGACATCACGCTCTACACCTCCTGGCTCTATCTGCCGTGGGTCATCAAGCCCCTATGGAGCCCCTTCGTCGACATGCTCCGCACCAAGCGGTGGTGGATCCTCGCCATGCAGCTGCTCATCGGCGCATCGCTGGGCGGCGTGGCCTTCACCATACCCGGACAGTGGTGGCTGCAGGGCTCGCTGTTCTTCTTCTGGATGATGGCCTTCGCCAGCGCTACCCATGACATCGCGGCCGACGGCTTCTATATGCTTGGTCTCGACCAGCACCAGCAGGCCTTCTTCGTAGGCATACGCTCCACGTTCTATCGCATCGCGACGATATTTTCCAGCGGACTGCTCGTCGGACTGGCGGGCGCCGTGCAGGTGTGGACCCGCAGCATTGCCTATGCCTGGAGCCTCGTGTTCTATTTCGTGGCGGCCTTGTTCATCGGACTGTGGCTCTATCACAGCTGGGCCTTGCCCAAGCCGGCCGAGGACGGCGACCAGCAGCGCAAGACGGCGGCGCAGATCGGACATGAGTTCGTCGAGACGCTGATCACGTTCTTCCAGAAGCCGCAGGTGTGGGTCGGCATCTGCTTCATGCTGTTCTATCGTATGCCGGAGGGACTGCTGGTGAAGGTGTCGAGCCTCTTCCTCATCGACAATGTCAGCAACGGCGGACTGGGTCTGTCAGACGGCGAGTACGGACTGGTGCAGGGCACCGTCGGCGTCATCGGCCTCACACTTGGCGGTATACTTGGCGGCATCGTGGCCAGCCGCGACGGACTGAAGCGATGGCTATGGCCGATGGTGATGGCCATCACGCTGCCCGACGTGGTCTACGTCGTGCTGGCCTGGTGGCAGCCGGCTTCGCTCCTGCCCGTCAACATCTGTGTCTTCCTGGAGCAGTTTGGCTATGGCTTCGGATTCTCGGCCTATATGCTCTATCTGATTTATTACAGTCAGGGCGAGCACAAGACGTCGCACTATGCACTCTGCACGGCCTTCATGGCCCTGTCGATGATGATTCCCGGACTCTTTGCCGGCGCACTGCAGGAGGCTGTCGGCTACCGCCTGTTCTTCGTCATCGTGATGTGTTCGTGCGTCGTGACCTATGTCGTCTCGGCGTTCCTCAAGATCGACCCCGATTTCGGAAAGAAAATCGACAAATAGGAGATTCCCTATAACGAAATAGGCATTTCCTCTTGGTCGGGTCGGATAATTTGCTTACCTTTGCATCAGTAATAACACTTAAAACCGTTACGACAATGAAGAAGATCTACACTTACACGAAGATGATGCTCCTGGCCATGATGGCCACCATGGCATTTTCGAGCTGCGATTGGGTGAACGACGACGATGCCTACATCGCATACGATATCACAGGACGCTGGGTAGGTCAGCTCAGTCAGATCTACTACAATCAGTTCGACTGGACGGTGCGCGAGCATGAGTACACCACGATGTTCGAGTTCTATCAGGGTGACCGCTATGGTGGCCGCGGACGCGAGGTGGACTACAGCCGCTATGAGTATCAGGTGTATAACTTCCGCTGGTATGTCGAATATGGCAATATCTACATCCAGTACACGGGCGGCACGGAGCTCATCATCGACGGCTATTACATCCGCAATAACCGCCTGTATGGTAAGACCCACGACGGCTCGATGGAGGTCTACCTGACCCGCTACGATTCTCCCACCGATCCTTGGATGTTGGATAATTAATTATTACGTATTTATGTCTTTTGGGTTGACAATTCAAGATGTGATGTTAAATAGATTATCTTTTTATTTCCTTTTCGTATTATTTCTTTGTTCCTGTCAGAATGAAGATTATTCTGATGTTGCTTTTATAAATATTGCAGCCCCAACAGAATCGTTCAATGATACAATAACTGTAAATCTGACTTTAAAAAATTTGGGAAATAATGTTGCAAATAATGTTTATGTAGAACTTTTTCTGGTGGATAACTTGCTAAATGAGCGCAGACAGTATAAGAAGCTGTTGATAGGTTCTTTGACTCCGGGGTTAGAGTTTCTGATTCCTATTAATTTTGCAAATTTACCATCTTCAGAATGTTCATTGTTTGGTTATGTTGATGCAGATAATGATGATAATAAAACAAACAATTGGAGTGATACTTTGAATGTGATGATTGATGATACCTACATCGCATACGATATCACAGGACGCTGGGTAGGTCAGCTCAGTCAGATCTACTACAATCAGTTTGACTGGACGGTGCGCGAGCATGAGTACACCACGATGTTCGAGTTCTATCAGGGTGATCGCTATGGCGGTCGCGGACGCGAGGTGGACTACAGCCGCTATGAGTATCAGATATATAACTTCCGCTGGTATGTCGAGTATGGCAATATTTACATCCAGTACACTGACGGCACGGAGCTCATCATCGACGGCTACTACATCCACAATAACCGCCTGTATGGTAAGATCCACGACAACTCGATGGAGATCATCCTGACCCGCTACGACTACTACGACGGCTATCTATGGGAGGACGGCTACTACTGGTCGCGCAAGGGCGGCACCCGTGCTGCCATCGGCAGTGAGGAGCACGCCGACAGCATCGGCAAATAATTGTCAGTTGATTCCGGAACCGGCATTCCATGAATGACGAAATGCCGCTGTGTGCACGACACGACGCTCCTTCAGACATGCAGAAGTGCCACTTTGATGACCTCAAAGTGGCACTTCGTTTTTTCTCGTCCGGTCTATCCCATCACCACGTCGAGCACCATCATCAGCACGAAGCCGACGGCAAAACCGATGGTGCTCAGGTTGCTGTGCTCGCCCTCGGAGGCCTCGGGAATCAGCTCCTCGACGACCACGTAGATCATGGCGCCTGCGGCAAAGGCCAGCAGATAGGGTAGGGCAGGCGTCATCATCGAGGCCAGCAGCACGACGGCCAGTCCGCCGAGAGGCTCGACGGCACCGCTCAGGCTGCCAATGGCGAACGAGCGCCACTTGCTGTTGCCTGCGGCCCGCATGGGCATGGCGATGATGGCGCCCTCAGGCACGTTCTGGATGGCGATGCCGATGCTGACGGCCAGGGCGCTGGCCAGCGTCAGATGGGCAGCACCCTCTTCTGCACCAGCGAACACGACGCCCACGGCCATTCCCTCGGGCAGGTTGTGGATGGTGACGGCCAGGGCCAGCATGGCCGTTCGTGACAGGTGGGAGCGCGGACCCTCGGGCCGTTCGGCGTCCAGATGGAGGTGAGGCGTCACCTCGTCAATCAAGAGCAGAAACCCGATGCCCAACAGGAACCCCACGGCGGCAGGAACGACCGCCCACGGGCCTTCGCCGGCTTCCATCTCCATGGCGGGGATGAGCAGCGACCACACGGAGGCGGCCACCATGACGCCAGAGGCGAATCCGAGCAGCGACTTCTGCACGCGTGGCGACATCTCGTCCTTCATCAGAAAGACGAAAGCCGCGCCGAGCATGGTGCCCAGCAGGGGTATGAGCAGTCCGAGGACTAATGCCATCAGTGTCCTTATGCTTTATTAAACTTGTCTTTCCCTCTCTTGCAGCGGGGGCACTTCCAGTCGTCGGGCCCTTCCTGGGTGTCACTGCGGAAGACCCGTGTTTGCCCCGTTCTTTACTTTGCGGGCTCCCACTTGCAGCGGACGGGCGACACGATGGCGCCCTCCTTCTTCAACTCTGCAAAGGCCTTGTCGACCTCTTTGCGGTCGGCGCCCAGCGCTTTGGTCACGTCGCCAGCCGAGACGGGCTTGCCGGCCTCGCGCATGGCCTGTAATACTTGCTCTTTCATGATTGACCTGTGTTAATGTTAGATAGCAGTCTTCATTATCCAGGGCTTTGAGCCGATGAGCTCGATGAGGCCCAGTTGCTCCTCGCTCCAGTACATGTCGTCCTCTTCGTCCTTCAGATATTCCTTCATGATGTCGAAGGTGGTGAGGTCGTCCTTGATGCCGTCGATGCACTTGCGCAGCAGTTCGATGCCGTCGACAGACACCTTGTAGTCAGCCTTGAGGAACTCGACGGGGTCCTGATAGAGCGTCTGAGCCTCGACAGCCTCTTGCTTGAGTTCTCCCCCCAGGTCGAGCAGACGGTCGATGAACTTGTTGACGAATCCCTGCTCTTCCTCGGCGTGCTCCAGATATTTGGTTTCTAACTTCTTGAAGCCCAGCGATCCGAAAAGCTTGGCCTGCAGCTTGTGCTGGAATGACTGGGCGTTGAGGTTGGTTACAAAAACTGTAATGCTTCGATTGATTTCTGCTTGTCCATAATAGTTTTGATGCTAGTTATTTGTAGATTAAAAGATTCTGTTGCAAAGATACAAAGAAAACGGGAATAATCAGAAGGAAAAAAGCAAAAAAACGTAAAAAGAGATAGACGGAAATAACGGGAAGTCGTCCCTTTGGCCTATCTCCCTGCGCTTTTGCCTGTTGCAGAACAGCCCTGGGCCTTGGCGTCAGCGATGTTTCTTGACGAGCTTGTCGATGGCCTTGTCGAGCGTTTCTGTCGGCTCAATGATGTTGTAGTCCTCCCAGAAATGCGGGTCGCGGAAGTAGTCGACCTTGTCGTAGAAGGCGTCGCGCTGGTCGAACGAGTTGCGCCCTGATATGGGGCGGACGTCCGTCTGCGTCCTGTCCGTGACGACCATCTCGCAGAAGGCGGTGAACGACGTGGCGAAGAGACGGCGCTTCCAGTCGCAGTTGAAGCGGAAGGTGCTGCGGATATAGCTGATGCGCGTGACGCCGTCCTCATAACGATAGTCGATCAGACAGCTCATCTCCTTGGGCTTGAAGCGCACGCCTTTGGGCTTGCTGACCAGCATGTAGCGTGTGGCTTTCTCGCTGCTGCTCATGTCGAGGGTCAGGTCGGCCCGCGTGAAAGCCAGCGTCTCGCGGTCGATGTATAGCCGTCCGTAATAGAGCGCCCAGGGCATTGACAGCTTGGGCGAGATGGCCACGACGAACTGCATGCGCCCGTCGATGACGTCGGGGGGCTCCATTGAGAAGGCGTAGCACGCCAGATCGTCTGGATTGAGCAGAAAGTCGAGGTTCTTGGCGATGTCGAGCTCGACGGGCAGCACAGGTCCGCCCATCACCTTCACCGTCAGCGTGTCGTTCCGCTTGGGGCTGAGCAGGCGGCGCCCCTTGCGGATGGCCACGCGGTCGCGCCCTACGTTGCGGTCATAGGACGTCTTGTACATGTCGACCACGCCCTCGGCCACGTAGATGAAGTGCTGGCGCTTCATGGCCGTCTCGCGATAGAAGCATTCATAGAGTTCCGCCTGACGGCTGTAGTTCTGGGGAATCTTGCTGATGGCGATGTTCACCAGCTCGCGCGGGTCGGTGGTCCAGACGACAATCTCGTGCAGCTGGATGCTGCCGGGCTTCAGCCTGATTGTCAGTGGCGAAGCGCTTGCCTGGGCCGGGGTGAGGCGCTGCGACTGATAGCCGATGTGCGAGATGACGATAGTCTCGCCCATGTCGTCAGCCTTCAGCGTGAAGCGTCCGTCGTCGTTGGTGACCACGGCGATGCCCGTCCGCCCCAAGGCCACGTTGGCCTGAGCAATAGGCTCGCACGTCTTGTCGTCGATGACAAGACCGCTGACCACCATCCGCTGGGCCAGCACTTGGACAGCCATGACGGCCATCAGTAGCAGGACCTCGATTCTCTTTCTCATACGCTGATAATCAGGATGATTCCCGTTTGCAAAGATAAAATTTATTTATGAAACGGCCAAGAGAAACGGGATTTTTTTTCTGAAGTATTTCCTTAGGCCTCAGTCGCTTCCTTCGGCAGTCCTTTCTTCCAGATGATGAAACGAACCAGAGCGGCGGCAGTGACGAGGCCGGCAAGCACGTAGGACAGCGTCTCGCTCAGCCCGCAGATGGTGGGCGAGACGAAGAAGAAGTCGACGACGACCATTGTCATGAACAAGGCGGGCAGGAGCGTCATCCAGTAGCACTTGCGGGCCTGGGTCAGATACGACGTGCACATCCACAGCGTGATGGCGGCCATGACCTGCGTGCCCCAGGCGACGTACTGCCATACGGTGCTGAAGCCCGAGGGGTTGCCTATCTGCCAGGCCAGCAGGGCGATACCTACGGCGAAGACGGGCAGCGAGAGCATCAGTCGGCTGCGGGCGCTGCTCTGCTTCAGGTGGAAGGCCTCCGACAGGATCAGGCGGGCCGTGCGGAACGAGCTGCCGCCTGTGGTGATCGGGGCGGCCACGATGCCGAGCAGGGCGAGGATGCTGCCGAAGACGCCGAGCCACGAATGGCAGACGATGTTGACCACCGTCGGGGCGTCGAAGAACTGGATGAGCGACAGGGCGTCCTGACCCTCAAACTTGGCGACGACCTCAGGCGGACACACGTCGCGCCATCCGTCGGCAAAGAAGAAATAGCTCGAGATGGTGGCCCAGACAAGGGCGACGACACCCTCGGTGACCATGGCGCCATAGAAGACGGCGCGGCCCTGGCGCTCCGACTTCATGCAGCGGGCCATCATGGGCGACTGCGTGGCATGGAATCCGCTGACGGCGCCGCAGGCTATCGTGACGAAGAGGGCAGGGAAGAGGGGCTGGTTCAGGCCCAGTCGCTCAGCGCCCCAGTTGCCCAGTCCGTCCCACACCTCTGGCAAGACGGGCTGCTTGATAAAGAGGACGACGCCCATGGCCAGCACCATGAACAGCATCGACAGTGCGAAGGCGGGATAGATGCGCCCGATGATCTTGTCGACGGGCATCATCGTCGTGGCCACATAATAGAGGAAAATGATGATGACCCACATCATCTTCTCGCCCCAGATGCCAGCCAGGATGATGGCCGGGCAATAGACGAAGAAGGCTCCGACGAGCACCATCATCATCATCGTGAAGATGACAAGGAACTTACGCGCTCCGCCGCCCAGATAGCGGCCCGTCAGCTCGGGCAGTCCGCAACCGCCGTGGCGCAGCGAGAGCATGCCGCTGATGTAGTCGTGGACGGCTCCGCCAAAGATGCAGCCGAAGACGATCCACAGATAGGCGGCCGGCCCGAACCACATGCCCATGATGGCTCCGAAGATGGGGCCTGTGCCTGCGATGTTGAGAAACTGGATCATGAAGATGCGCCAGCCGGGCAGCACCACGTAGTCGATGCCGTCAGGATGGCTGACGGCCGGTGTGGGCCTGTCGTCGGGTCCGAAGACGCGTTCGGCCACACGGCCATACAGTTGATAGCCCACGAAGAGGGCGATGAGGCTGATGATGAATGTGATCATGGCGATGAAATGGTTTAAGTCGATTGATGGTTCTGTTGGTTGATGACCACTGCCCGCATCTCCTTCAGCAGGTCGCTGGCGAAGATGAAGTCAGTCAGCCGCTTGTTGCTCGAGCCCATGATGTCGGCCGAGACACCCTGCCACTCCTTCTGGCCTTCATAGATGAAGATGATGTTCTCGCCGATGCCCATGACGGAGTTCATGTCGTGGGTGTTAATGATGGTCGTCGTGTTGAACTCCTGCGTGATGGAGTGGAGCAGTTCGTCGATGACGAGCGACGTCTTGGGGTCGAGGCCCGAGTTAGGCTCGTCGCAGAACAGGTATTTGGGATTCAGTGCGATGGCGCGGGCGATGGCGACGCGCTTCTGCATGCCGCCGCTGATCTCGCCGGGATATTTCTTCTCAGCGTCGACCAGGTTGACGCGGTCCAGACAGTATTCGGCCCGCTTCTTCCGCTCGCGCAGCGTCATCGACGAGAACATGTCGAGCGGAAACATGACGTTCTCGAGCACTGAGAGCGAGTCGAACAGGGCGGCCGACTGGAAGATCATGCCCATCTCGCGGCGCATCATCACCTTCTCGCGCTTCGACATACTGACGAAGTCGCGGCCGTCGTAGAGCACCTGTCCGCTGGTGGGCTCGAGCAGCCCGACGAGATTCTTCATCAGCACCGTCTTACCTGAGCCCGACTGGCCGATGATGAGGTTGGTCTTGCCGTCCTCGAAGACGGTCGAGATGTCTTTCAGCACCTCCTTGTCCTCAAACGATTTAAATAGATGCTTGACCTCGATCATGACAGTAGCTGTGTTAGGAAGACATCGGAGAACAGGATGAGCACGCTCGACGACACCACCGCATTGGTCGACGCCTTGCCCACTTCGACGGAGCCGCCCTCGACGGTGTAGCCGCAGAACGACGGCACGCTCGAGATGATGAAGGCGAAGAACTGGCTCTTGATGATCGACATCCACATGAACCAGGGCACGAAGTCGTGCTGCAGGCCCGCCGTCAGGTCGTCGGGCGACAGGATATGGCCCACGTAGGCCGTGGCATAGGCGCCGACGATGCCCGTGGCGGACGAGAAGATGACGAGGAAGGGCATGATGGTCAGCATGCCGGCAATCTTCGGCAGGATGAGATAGCAGGCCGAGTTGACGCCCATGATGTCGAGGGCGTCGATCTGCTGGGTGACGCGCATCGTGCCGATCTCCGAGGCGATGTTCGAGCCCACCTTGCCGGCCAGGATGAGGCACATGATCGACGACGAAAACTCGAGCAGCATGATCTCGCGCGTCGTGTAGCCGGCCACCCAGCGCGGCATCCAGGGCGACTCGATGTTCATCTTCATCTGGATGCAGATGACGGCTCCGATGAAGAACGAGATGAGCAGCACGATGCCGATGGAGTCGACACCCAGCTGCGCCATCTCCTTGATGTACTGTTTCCAGAACATCCTGAAGCGTTCGGGCACGGAAAAGGTGCGCCCCATCAGTATCAAGTAGCGGCCGAATGTGGTCAGCCAGCGGTGAATCAGCATGATGTTATTCTAAATTTTGCGTGCAAAGTTACAAAATATTCTTAACTATCGCTTCAAACTCTCAACTTTTTTGTAACTTTGCACGCAAAATCAACGCATTATGGCAGAAGAATCAATCGTTTTGAGGAGCGAGGGACTGGTGAAACGCTATGGTAAACGCACCGTCGTCAACGACGTCTCGTTCAATGTCCGGCAGGGCGAAATCGTGGGACTGCTGGGCCCCAACGGCGCTGGCAAGACCACCTCGTTCTATATGACCACGGGACTGGTGCTCCCCAACGGCGGCCACATCTATCTGGGCGACCAGGAGGTGACCAATTTCCCCGTCTACAAGCGGGCGCAGGCCGGCATCGGCTATCTGGCGCAGGAGGCGAGCGTCTTCCGCAAGATGTCGGTCGAGGACAACATCCTGAGCGTGCTCGAGATGACGGGCCGCCCGCGCGACTATCAGCTGGAGAAGCTCGAGAGCCTGATCAAGGAGTTCCGCCTGCAGAAGGTGCGCCGCAACAAGGGCGACCAGCTCTCGGGCGGTGAGCGCCGCCGCACGGAGATCGCCCGCTGTCTGGCCATCGAGCCGAAGTTCATCATGCTCGACGAGCCCTTTGCTGGCGTCGACCCCATTGCCGTCGAGGACATCCAGCAGATCGTCTGGCGACTGAAATACCGCAATATCGGCATCCTCATCACTGACCACAACGTCGAGGACACGCTCTGCATCACCGACCGTGCCTACCTGCTCTTCGAGGGTCGCATCCTCTTCCACGGCACGCCCGAGGAACTGGCCGCCAACAGCATCGTCCGCGAAAAATATCTCACCAATTCGTTCGTCCTCCGACAGAAGGACTTCCAGAAACTCGATGAGGAGCGTCGACAGAAGGAAGAGGAGGAAGCACGGCAGGCGGAGCCGGAAAAATCCTGACACGAGGCGTTCCTTCGTCAGAAAAGCGGTGCTTTTCGGGTCGAAAAGCGGCACTTCTCGCATCAAAAAGCGGCACTTCTCTCATCGAAAAGCGCCGCTTCTTTGCTTTTAATGTTTCAATGCACTGATTATGAGGTGGTTGTGGATTTATAGGTGTCAGTTGTGAATTTATTTTACAAACAGGAGAGTATAATACCTGAAAAAACGCTCCCGAAAAAGGCATAACTCAGTCATGCTAACCCCCGGAAGAAATATAAGGACAAAAATCTTCAAAAATCTAACATCAATCTCTTTGGATGGTTGTTTTTATTGATTTTGTGCCTTTGACACCCACAAATCTTCAAAATGAGACGTCTTTTTGAAAGATTTTTGAAGATTTTTGTCCAAAAGAAAACATGACGGAGTTACCTCCGGAAGAAATATAAGGACAAAAATCTTCAAAAATCTAACATCCATCTCTTGGATGGTTGTTTTTGTTGATTTTGTGCCTTGGCACACCCGCAAATCTTCAAAATGGACGTCCTAATAGTCATTTTTGAAAGATTTTTGAAGATTTTTGTCCAAAAGAAAACATGACGGAGTTACCTCCGGAAGAAATATAAGGACAAAAATCTTCAAAAATCTAACATTAATCTCTTTGGATGGTTGTTTTTGTTGATTTTGTGCCTTTGGCACACCCGCAAATCCTTTTTGAAAGATTTTTGAAGATTTTTGTCCAAAAGAAAACATGACGGAGTTACCTCCGGAAGAAATATAAGGACAAAAATCTTCAAAAATCTAACATCAATCTCTTTTGATGGTTGTTTTTGTTGATTTTGTGCCTTTGGCACACCCGCAAATCTTCAAAATGAGACGTCCTAATAGTTCTTTTTGAAAGATTTTTGAAGATTTTTGTCCAAAAGAAAACATGACTGAGTTACAAGAAGGTGTCTGAGACGTTAAAAAATGGTAATCGTGCGAGATTTACGTCAGAAATGAGTAATTTTGCACCCCAATTCGAGATAATAATATAAATAAGGTATAACGAAAGCAATGAACATTCAGTTTGAAAGCGCCGACAAGATCAATGGCCTGATGACCATCACCATTGAGCAGGCAGACTATCAGGAACAGGTAGACAAGAAGTTGAAAGAGTATCGTAAGAAGGCTCAGATTCCCGGTTTCCGTCCGGGCATGGTGCCGATGGGACTCATCAAGAAGCAGTACGGCACGGCCATCAAGGTGGACGAGGTGAACCGTGTGCTCGGTGAGAAGCTCTACGAGTATATCCGCGAGAATAAGATTCAGATGCTGGGCGAGCCCCTGCCCAACGAGGGCCAGAAGCCTCAGGACCTGGAGGGCGACGGTCCCTTCGAGTTCAAGTTCGACATCGCCGTGGCTCCCGAGATGAAGGCTGAGCTGAGCGGCAAGGACAAGGTGGACTTCTACAGCATCGTGGCTGACGACAAGCTCATCGACGAGCAGGTGCAGATGTTCGCATCGCAGGCCGGCGAGTTCGTCGAGGCTCAGGAGTGGAGCGGCAACGACACCCTGAAGGGCGACCTGCGCCAGCTTGACGCCGATGGCAACACGCTCGAGGGCGGCATCGAGGTCGAGGGTGCCATGGTGATGCCCAGCTACGTCAAGGGCGAGGACGAGAAGAAGAAGTTCGACGGCGCTAAGCCCGGCGACATCATCATCTTCAACCCCAAGAAGGCTTATCCCGACAACGACGCCGAGGTGGCAGCCCTGCTGAAGAAGCAGAAGGAGGAGGTGAAGGACCTGGAGAGCGACTTCTCGTTCCAGGTGACTGAGATCCGCCACTTCCAGCCCGCTGCCGTCGACGAGAAGCTCTTCGAGCGCGTCTTCGGCGAGGAGTGCAAGACTGAGGCCGACTTCCGTCAGCGCATCGCCGACGGGCTGAAGGCTCAGCTGGCTGGCAACAGCGACTTCAAGTTCCTGCAGGACATCCGTCAGTATATGGACAAGAAGGTGGGCGAGGTAGAGTTCCCCGAGGCTCTGCTGAAGCGCGTCATGATTAATAATAATAAGGATAAGGGCGAAGAGTACGTCGAGAAGAACTTCAAGGCCTCCATCGACGAGCTGAAGTGGCACCTGATCAAGGAGCAGCTCGTCGCCCAGACCGGCATCAAGGTCGAGGACGCTGACCTGAAGCTCATCGCCAAGGATGCCATCCGCCAGCAGTTTGCCCAGTACGGCATGTCGAACGTGCCCGACGACATGCTCGAGCAGTATGCCGACGAGCAGCTGAAGAAGCGCGAGAACGTCGAGAACTTCGTGGAGCGTGCCATCGATGTGAAGCTGACCCAGGCCCTGAAGCAGGTGGTGAAGCTGAACGTGAAGGAAGTGACGCTCGACGAGTTCCAGAAGATGATGCGCGGCGAGTAATCCCTCCCCCTGACTCCATCGCTTTTCCCCGAATCGGCTGCCGGTTCGGGGATATTTTTTGTAATAAGGAAATCATTTTTCGAAAAAAAACAAAAAAATGATGGCCGTCTCGATTTTTTTTATTAAATTTGTATCTCCAAATCAATAATGGACAAAAGAACTATGAATGATTTTCAAAAATATGCTACACGCCACCTCGGCATGAACAGCCAGGTGCTCGATGACGTCATGAGGGCTCAGGCCCAGTATCTCAACCCCTACATCCTGGAGGAACGCCAGCTGAACGTCACGCAGATGGACGTCTTCAGCCGCCTGATGATGGACCGCATCATCTTCCTTGGCACCCAGATTGACGACTACACCGCCAACACCCTGCAGGCTCAGCTGCTCTATCTCGACTCGGCTGACCCCGGCAAGGACATCTCCATCTACATCAACTCGCCTGGCGGCAGCGTCTCGGCCGGACTCGGCATCTACGACACCATGCAGTTCATCACCAGCGACGTGGCCACCATCTGCACCGGCATGGCCGCCTCGATGGCTGCCGTACTGCTCGTGGCCGGTCAGGAGGGCAAGCGCTCCGCACTGCCCCACAGCCGCGTGATGATCCATCAGCCCCTTGGCGGCGTGCAGGGTCAGGCCAGCGACATCGAGATCGAGGCCCGCGAAATCCAGAAGCTGAAGAAGGAACTCTACACCATCATTGCCGAGCATTCGCATACGG
Source organism: uncultured Prevotellaceae bacterium (assembly GCA_902779455.1). Classification (GTDB taxonomy): domain Bacteria; phylum Bacteroidota; class Bacteroidia; order Bacteroidales; family Bacteroidaceae; genus Prevotella. The sequence goes on along the minus strand of CACZBS010000025.1, from coordinate 90,697 downwards.
ACTACGACAAGGTGTGGCGCGATTCCGACCGCAACTACTGGATGACGGCCGAAGAGGCCAAGGAGTACGGAATGATTGACCAGGTGCTGACGAGGAAATGAAGAAGACGTGTAACTTCTGTGGCAGAAGCGACAAGGAAGTAAAGCTACTCATCTCGGGCATCAACGGCTACATCTGCGAGTCGTGTGCGGCTCAGGCCTATCAGATCGTCCAGGAGTCCGACCTCTTGAAAAAAGACAAGAAGTCGTCGAACGCGAAGGACTGGCTGATGGAGGTGCCGAAGCCTCTGCAGATCAAGGAATATCTCGACCAGTATGTCATCGGGCAGGACGAAGCCAAGCGCTTTCTCTCCGTGGCCGTCTACAACCATTACAAGCGTCTGAAACAGGAAAAAGACGAGGCCGACGGAGTAGAGATAGAAAAGTCGAACATCATCATGGTCGGCTCTACCGGCACCGGCAAGACCCTGCTGGCCAGGACGATAGCCAAGCTCCTCGACGTGCCTTTCACCATTGTCGACGCAACCGTCTTCACCGAGGCAGGCTATGTCGGCGAGGACGTGGAGAGCATCCTGAGCCGCCTGCTGCAAGTGGCCGACTATGACGTGACGGCAGCCCAGCGGGGCATCGTCTTCATCGACGAGATCGACAAGATAGCCCGCAAGCAGGACAATCCCTCCATCACCCGCGACGTCAGCGGCGAGGGCGTGCAGCAGGGCCTGCTGAAACTGCTTGAGGGCACCACCGTCAACGTGCCGCCCAAGGGCGGGCGCAAGCATCCGGACCAGGACTATATCCAGGTGGACACGCGCAACATCCTCTTCATCTGCGGTGGCGCCTTCGACGGCATAGAACGCAAGATCGCACAACGGATGAACACTCACACCGTGGGCTATAACTCGGTGCAGAATGTCAGGAAAATTGACAAGAACGACCTGATGCGCTACGTGCAGCCGCAAGACCTGAAGTCGTTCGGACTGATACCCGAGATCATCGGCCGACTGCCGGTGCTGACCTATCTGAATCCGTTGGACCGTGAGGCCCTGCGGCGGATATTGATCGAGCCGAAAAACTCGATTGTCAAGCAGTATAAGAAGCTGTTCAGCATGGACGGTATCGAGCTCACCTTCACTGAGGAGGCACTGCAGCTGATCGTCGACAAGGCCGTGGAGTATAAGCTCGGAGCCCGCGGCCTGCGCTCCATCGTGGAGAACATCATGATGGACGCAATGTTTGAAATACCATCGAAACATGTAAAGACATTTGAAGTGACGCGCGAGTATGCCGAGGAGCAGCTCAGCAAGTCGCACATGAATTAACGAAAGCCTATGACCGCAAAGAAAAATCTGACAGAAGCCCTGAAGCGATACTTCGGTTTCGACACGTTCAAGGGTGACCAGGAAGCCATCATCGAGAATCTGCTGGCCGGCAACGACACCTTCGTGCTGATGCCGACGGGCGGTGGCAAGTCGTTGTGCTATCAGTTGCCGTCACTGCTGATGGACGGCGTGGCCATCGTCATCTCGCCGCTCATCGCCCTGATGAAGAACCAGGTGGACTTCATCACCCACCTGAACGAGCATGAGGGCGTGGCTCACTATCTGAACTCGTCGCTTAACAAGGCAGCCATCGACCAGGTGAAGGCCGATATCAAGAGCGGACTGACGAAGCTGCTCTATGTGGCTCCGGAATCGCTCACGAAAGAGGATAATGTCGAGTTTCTGAAATCGGTCAAGGTCTCGTTCTATGCGGTCGACGAGGCTCACTGCATCTCGGAGTGGGGGCACGACTTCCGTCCGGAGTACCGCCGTATCCGCCCGATCATCAACGAGATCGGCGTGGCGCCCGTCATCGCGCTCACGGCGACGGCCACCGACAAGGTGCGTACGGACATCAAGAAGAACCTGGGCATCCTCGATGCTGCCGAGTTCAAGAGCTCTTTCAACCGCCCCAACCTGTACTATGAGGTGCGGCCGAAGACGAAGGACATCGACAAGGACATCGTGCGCTTCATCAAGCAGCACCCGGGCAAGAGCGGCATCATCTACTGCCTCTCGCGCAAGAAGGTGGAGGACCTGGCCGACGTGCTCCGCGCCAACGACATCAAGGCGGCCTGCTATCATGCCGGACTGGAGTCGGCGCTGCGTTCGCAGACGCAAGACGACTTCCTGATGGAGAAGATTGACGTCATCGTGGCCACCATCGCATTCGGCATGGGCATCGACAAGCCCGACGTGCGATTTGTCATTCACTACGATATTCCCAAGTCGCTCGAAGGCTATTATCAGGAGACAGGACGTGCCGGACGTGACGGCGGCGAGGGCCTCTGCATCGCCTTCTACAGCTATAAGGACCTGCAGAAGCTGGACAAGTTCATGGAGGGCAAGCCCGTGGCCGAGCAGGACATCGGACGGCAGCTGCTGCAGGAGACGGCCGCCTATGCCGAGACGAGCGTCTGTCGCCGCAAGATGCTGCTCCACTACTTCGGCGAGCAATATCCGAAGGATAACTGCGGCAATTGCGACAACTGTCTGCATCCTGTCACCAAGATCGAAGCCCGCGACCAGCTCGTGACGGCGCTGAAAGCCATCATCGCCATCAAGGAGAATTTCCGCAGCGACTACGTGATCGACTTTATCACAGGCCGTGAGACCGACGAAATCATGGCTCATCACCATGATGAGCTCGAGGAGTTCGGCTCGGGCGAGGACGACAATCCGAAGATATGGAATCCGGTCATCCGGCAGGCACTCATTGCAGGCTATCTGAAGAAGGAGGTCGAAAACTACGGACTCTTGAAGGTCACGGCAGCCGGAAAGCGGTTCATCAACAATCCGCACAGCTTCATGGTCGTCGAGGATCATGAGTTCAACGAAGAGGAGGAGGTGGCCGACGGAGGCACCAGCGCGCTCGACCTGACACTCTCGTCGATGCTTCAGGACCTCAGGCGGAAGTGGTCGCGCAAGCTGGAGCGCCCGCCATACGTCATCTTCCAGGACGTCAGCATTGAGCAGATGGCTACCGAATATCCCGTGACACTCGAGGAACTCAAGAACATCCAGGGCGTCGGCGACGGCAAGACGCGCCAGCCCTATGCCAAGGACTTCGTCAACCTGATCAAGAAGTATTGCGAGGAGAACAACATCGAGCGACAGGCCGACCTGCGTGTCCGCACGAAGGCCAAGGACTCCATGCGCAAGCTGAAGATCATTCAGAACATCGACCGCCACATTGCCCTCGACGACATTGCCAACGCCCTCGGCATCGACTTTGAGGAGCTGCTCGACGAGCTCGAAGGCATCGTCCTCTACAGCGGCAACCGCATCAATATCGACTATTTCCTCGACGACATCATGGATCCTGACGATATCGACGACATCTATGGCTATTTTGCCGAGTCGGAGACCGGCGACCTCAAGGCAGCTTATGAAGAACTCGGGGGCGACTATGAGGAAGACGAGATACGCCTCGTGCGAATCAAGTTCATTTCCGAAATGGCCAACTAATAAAATAAAAATTGAAGATTGAAAATTGAAGATTGGTTAAAAAACAGCGGCTTGCTGCAAATAATTCAATCTTCAATCTTCAATCTTCAATCTTTTTTCGTATCTTTGCACGCAATAAAAAATAAAGGTACCATAATTATGTCATCATTTATTGCAGATAAGATTGTGATGGACGGTCTGACTTTCGACGATGTCCTGTTGATTCCCGCTTATTCAGAGGTGTTGCCAAAGACGGTGGAACTGCGCACCCGCTTCTCGCGCAACATTGAGTTGAACATCCCCTTCGTGACTGCAGCCATGGACACGGTCACCGAGAGCCAGATGGCTATTGCCATCGCCCGTGAAGGAGGCATCGGCGTGATCCATAAGAACATGTCGATCGAGGAGCAGGCTCGCCAGGTGGCTATCGTCAAGCGTGCCGAAAACGGCATGATCTACGACCCCATCACGATTCCGCTCGGCAGCACTGTTGCCCAGGCTCTTGACATCATGGCAGAATATCATATCGGCGGTATTCCTGTCGTCGACGGCGAGAACCACCTCGTGGGCATCGTCACCAACCGTGACCTTCGCTTTGAGCGCCGCCTCGACCGTCCCGTCGACGAAGTCATGTCGAAGGACAATCTGGTGACGACGCATCAGCAGACAGATTTGTTTGATGCAGCCGAGATCCTGCAGCGCAATAAGATTGAAAAGCTTCCCGTGGTCGACAAGGATAACCACCTCGTAGGACTGATCACGTATAAGGATATCACCAAGGCAAAGGACAAGCCGCTCGCCTGCAAGGACGAGAAAGGCCGGCTGCGTGTCGCTGCCGGCGTAGGCGTCACCGTCGATACGCTTGATCGTATGCAGGCGCTGGTCGACGCAGGTGCCGATGCCATCGTCATCGACACGGCCCATGGCCATTCGAAGGGCGTCATCGACAAGCTGCGCGAGGCCAAGGCTTCGTTCAGTAATATCGATATCGTCGTGGGTAATGTGGCCACTGGCGACGCCGCACGGATGCTGGCCGAGGCTGGTGCCGACGCCATCAAGGTGGGCATCGGACCGGGCTCCATCTGCACCACCCGTGTCGTGGCCGGTGTGGGCGTGCCTCAGCTGAGTGCTGTCTACGACGTGTACTCCGCACTGAAGGGCACGGGCGTGCCCCTCATCGCTGACGGCGGACTGCGCTACTCGGGCGATGTCGTCAAGGCACTGGCTGCCGGCGGCTCCAGCGTGATGATCGGTTCGCTCGTGGCCGGCACGGAAGAAAGTCCTGGCGACACCATCATCTACAATGGCCGTAAGTTCAAGTCATACCGTGGCATGGGCTCGCTGGAGGCCATGGAGCACGGCTCGAAGGACCGCTACTTCCAGGCTGACACCAAAGAGACGAAGAAGCTCGTGCCCGAAGGCATCGCTGGGCGGGTGCCCTATAAAGGCATGGTCCAGGAGGTCATCTATCAGCTCGTGGGCGGTCTGCGCTCAGGCATGGGCTACTGCGGTGCCCCGACGATTGAGCGCCTCCACGACGCCAAGTTCACCCGCATCACGAATGCCGGTGTCAACGAGAGCCATCCGCACGACATCACTATCACCAGCGAGGCTCCCAACTATTCACGTCCCAACGATTGAATATCTATAAACACAACGAACTAATAATGAAAAAGCTATTTCTGTTGGCTTCGCTGTTTATGTGTGCAGCAGCCAATGCTCAGACTGTTGATGACCCCGTGATTATGACGGTCAACGGTGAGCCGGTTCTCCGTTCTGAATTTGAATATTCTTATAATAAGAACAACTCTGAGGGCGTCATTGACAAGAAGTCGATTGACGAGTATGTCGATTTGTTCATCAACTACAAACTGAAGGTCTGTGCAGCACTGGACGCCAAGATGGACACGATGAAGTCGTTCATCAATGAGTTCCATCAGTATCGCGATCAGCAGCTGCGCCCGCTCATGGTCACTGACGACGACATGGAGGCTGAGGCCCGCAAGGTCTATGACGAGACAGTGAAGCACATAGGCCCCGATGGCCTCATCAAGACTTCGCATATCCTGCTCCGCGTGGAGCAGCAGGCACCCCAGGCTGACTGGGATGCTGCCAAACTGCGTGCCGACTCGATCTATAAGGCCCTGAAGAACGGTGCCGACTTTGCCGAGATGGCCACGAAGTTCTCGCAGGACCCCGGCTCGGCCCGCCAGGGGGGGCAGCTGCCCTTCGTGCAGCATGGCCAGTTTGTCAAGGAGTACGAGGATGCCGCCTTCGCCCTGCAGCCGGGCGAGATGTCTGAGGTCGTCCAGTCGCCTTTCGGCTATCACATCATCCGGATGGACGAGCGCAAGCAGATGGAGCCCTTTGAATTCCACCACGACAACATCCTGAAGTGGCTGGAGCAGCGCAATGCTCGTGAGCGCATCGCTGCCCAGAAGGTCGACGACATGGTGAAGAACAGCGACGGACAGCTGACCAAGGAACAGATTATGGACCAGAAGGCTGACGAGTTCTCGGCTAACGACACCGAACTGAAGTATCTCATCCGCGAATATCATGACGGCCTGCTGCTTTATGAGATCAGCAACCAGCTCGTCTGGGACAAGGCTGCCAAGGACGAGGCCGGTCTGGCCAAGTATTTCAAGAAGCACAAGAAAAACTACGCCTGGGATGAGCCTCGCTATAAGGGCATGGCCTATCACGTGAAGGAGCAGGGCGACGTGAAGGCCGTGGCTGACTGCGTGAAGAAGCTGATGTTCGACAAGTGGGCTGAGGCGCTGCGCTCTACGTTCAACGCTGACTCCGTCATTCGCATCCGAGTAGAGAAGGGTATCTTCAAGAAGGGTGATAATGCCCTGATTGACAGCGTGGTGTTCAAGAAGGATACAACCGTCGCTAAGGTGAAGGACTATCCTATTGATGCCGTCTATGGCAAGGTGCTGAAGAAAGGTCCCGAGGACTACACCGACGTGCGTGGTCAGGTCGTGGCCGACTATCAGGAGATGCTTGAGAAGGAGTGGGTGGCACGTCTGCGCCGTCAGTATACTTTCGAGGTGAACAAGGACGTCCTTGAGACTGTCAATAAGCACTGATGTTAATGAGATTGTTACATTCCATAAAGAACCGTCGCACGCTCTTGCTCTCGCTCAGCCTCGGCTGGCTCATGTCCGTGAGTGCTCAGGACCACGTCGTCGACGAGGTCATCTGGGTGGTGGGCGACGAGCCTATCCTCAAGAGCGACGTGGAGGTGACGCGCATCCAGGCTGCCATGGAGGGTCAGCGCTGGAAGGGCGACCCCGACTGTGCCATCCCTGAGCAGCTGGCTGTCCAGAAGCTCTTCCTGCATCAGGCTGCCATCGACAGTATCGAGGTGACGGAGAGCGAAATCTCCCAGCAGATTGAGGGCCGCATCGATTATATGGTCCGGCAGATCGGTTCCCGCGAGAAGCTGGAGGAATATCGCAAGCAAAGCCTCAGTCAGATCCGGACCTCGATGCACGACGACCTGCGCGACCAGCTCATGATTCAGCGCATGAAGGAAAGCCTGGTGAAGGATATTCAGGTGACGCCGGCCGAGGTGCGCCGCTACTTCAAGGACCTGCCACAGGACAGCATCCCCTTCGTTCCCACCGAGGTTGAGGTACAGATCATTTCCCAGACGCCAAAGATCTCCGTCGAGGAGATCAATCGTGTGAAGGACGAACTGCGCGACTACACCGATCGTGTGAATAGGGGAGAGACCAGCTTCCAGACCCTGGCACGTCTTTACTCCGAGGACCCCGGCTCGCGCCGATCTGGCGGCGAGATGGACTATGTAGGCCGTGGCGTGCTCGACCCGGCCTTTGCTGCCGTGGCTTTCAACCTGACCGATCCGAAGAAGATCTCAAAGATCGTGGAGTCGGAGTTCGGCTTCCACATCATCCAGCTGGTCGACAAGCGAGGCGATAAGATCAAGGTGCGCCATATCCTGCGCAAACCGGTCGTCGCAGACTCGGCCATCACCGCGTCTTTGGCACGTCTCGACTCCATCGCTGCCGATATCCGCGAGGGCAAGTTCACCTTCGAGGACGGCGCCTCTGTCATCTCCGACGACAAGGACACGCGTATGAACCGCGGACTGATGGCCAACCGTTCGGAGAACGGGCAGACATCGCGGTTCCAGATGCAGGACCTGCCGCCCGAAGTGGCCAAGGCCGTCGACACGCTGAAGGTGGGCGAGATTTCTCAGCCGTTCCAGATGATCAACGAGCGTGGCAAGACTGTCTGCGTCATTGCCAAGCTGAAGAGCCGCACTGAAGGCCATAAGGCCACCATCACTGAGGACTTCCAGGTCATGAAGGACGTCGTGCTCGCAAAGCGTCGTGCCGACAAGCTTCACCAGTGGGTCGTCGACAAGATCAAGAACACTTATATCCGCATCAACGATAATTATCGGAACTGCGACTTCGAATACGAAGGATGGGTGAAGTGATGTCGTTTTATAGTTCATAGTTTATAGTTGAGCAATCAGCGGATCATAATACGTTTTGAGCGCAGAAGCATCATGATGGTGCTTCTGTGTCTTGCTTGTAGCGTCTTGTGTGGCGCGATGACTTCTGCCGCTCCGAAGCGCCCACGCAAGAAGACGCAGGACAAGCGCGTCTATCTTGTGCATGCCGACGAGCTGCGCTACGACCGCTGGCGCAACAATGACGCGCAGGTGCTTGTCGGCTCTGTCCAGTTCGAGCATGCCGGCGCCCGCCTCTATTGCGACAGTGCCAATTTCTTTGAGGCGAGCAACTCGTTCGAGGCTTTCGGACACGTGCGGATGGTGCAGGGCGACACGCTCTCGCTGGTCAGTGAATACGGCTATTACGACGGCAACGACCAGATGATGGAGGCCCTGCGCAACGTCGTGCTCCGCCATCGCGGGACGACGCTCTATACTGACTCGCTCTACTACGACCGCATCTGGAACCAGGGCCATTTCGAGGAGGGGGGCAAGCTCGTCGACAACGGCACCACGCTGACCAGCGACTGGGGCGAGTACCACACGGACACGAAGATGGCCGAGTTCTTCTATAATGTCGAGATGATCGACAAGCAATTCTTCCTGACGACCGACTCGCTCTATTACGACACCCGCTCCAAGCAGGCTCACATCATCGGACCTTCGGACATCACCTCCGGACGCAGCCACATCTATTCCGAGCTGGGATATTATAACACCCAGACCGAGGAGGGCATCCTGCTCAACCGCTCGTGGATGGAGAACGAGGGGCGCACACTGACAGGCGACAGCCTCTGGCACGACGGTCATTCGGGCGTCAGCGAGGCTTTCCGCAACGTCGTCTATACTGACACCGTCAATCGCAACCGCCTCCTCTGCAACTATGGTCACTATGAGGACTCTACGGGCTATGCCGTCTGTACGGACAGTGCCGTGGCCATCGATTTCTCGCAGCGCGACACGCTCTACATGCACGCCGACACGTTCAAGGTCTACACGTACAACAATCACACCGACTCCGTCTATCGCGTCCTACACGCGTATAATAAGGTACGCGCGTACAGGGTCGACGTCCAGGCCGTCTGCGACTCGCTCGTCTATAGCTCGCTCGACTCCTGCATGACGATGTACAAGGACCCTATCGTATGGAATGTCAACCAGCAGTTGCTGGGCGAGCGCATCGAGGTGTTCATGAAGGATTCCGTCGTCGACCGTGCCCATGTCATCGATCAGGCCTTCTCGATTGAGAAGCTGCCCGATGACGACCTCTACAACCAAGTTTCGTCGAAAGAGATGTTCGCCTTCTTCCTCGATGGCGAGATCCATGAGGCCCAAGCCAAGGACAACGTGCTGGTGGCCTACTATCCCGTCGACGACTCCGACAGCTCCTATGTCGGACTCGTCTGCATGGAGACCAGCGATCTGCGCATGTTCCTGGCCGAGCGCAAGCTGCAGCGCATCTGGACGCCCAAGAGCGAAGGCGTCATGTATCCCATGTCGCAGATACCTCCCGACAAGCGCTTCCTTGAAGGTTTCGCCTGGTTCGATTATATCCGTCCGACGTCGAAGGACGACATCTTCATCTGGCGAGGCAAACGCGAAGGGACAGAACTGAAACCGCGGACCCTATGAGCGACATCATCCAACTACTCCCAGACTCCGTAGCCAATCAGATTGCTGCGGGCGAAGTCATCCAGCGGCCGGCCTCCGTCATCAAGGAGCTGGTCGAGAACTCCGTGGATGCCGGCGCCAAGACCATCCGCGTGCTGGTCGTCGACGCGGGACGCACCTCCATCCAGGTCATCGACGACGGCCACGGCATGTCGGAGACCGATGCCCGACTGGCCTTCGAGCGACATGCCACGTCGAAGATCCGCCAGGCTGACGACCTCTTCTCCCTCCACACGATGGGATTCCGCGGCGAGGCCCTCCCCTCCATCGCGGCCGTGGCCCAGGTGGAGCTGACCACGCGCCTGGAGGGCGACGACCTGGGCACCCACCTGACCCTCTATGGCTCGAAGGTGGTCGACCAGAGTCCCGTGGCCTGCCCTGTCGGCTCCAACTTCAAGGTCGAGAACCTGTTCTTCAACGTCCCGGCCCGCCGCAAGTTCCTCAAGACCAACGCCACTGAGCTCAACAATATCCTGACGGCCTTCGAGCGCATCGTCCTCGTCTATCCCGACATCGCCTTCACCCTCCACAGCAACGGCCTGGAGCTGATGAACCTGCGAGCCGGCTCGCTCCGCCAGCGCATCACCGACGTCTTCGGCAAGAAGCTGAGCCAGGAGCTGCTGCCCGTCGAGGTCGACACGACCATCTGCCGCATCAAGGGCTTCGTTGGCAAGCCCGAGTCGGCCCGCAAGAAGGGGGGCAGCGACTATTTCTTCGTCAACGGCCGCTACATGAAGCATCCCTACTTCCACAAGGCCGTGCTCAGCGCCTACGACCGTCTCATCCCCGTCGGGATGCAGATACCTTATTTTATATATTTCGAGGTCAGCCCCGCCGACATCGACGTCAACATACATCCCACGAAGACTGAGATCAAGTTCGAGAACGAGCAGAGCATCTGGCAGATTCTCGTGGCGGCCGTCAAGGAGGCCATCGGCAAGTTCTGCGAGCTGCCCACCATCGACTTCGACACGGAGGGACGCCCCGACATCCCCGTCTTCGACCCTCAGCGCGACAATATTCAGATGCCGCGCGTCAGCTATAATCCCGATTACAACCCCTTCGCCGCCTCGACGCCACGCACGGCCCAGCCCCAGAAGCCGGCAGTTCCTGACCAGTGGCAGCAGCTCTACGAGGCTGCCCTCCAGCGCCCACAGCAGCAGGAGGCCCCGCTCTTCGACGACCAGATGCCTGAAGAGCAGCCCTCTGACGACATCATCGCCGAGAAATCGCCCGTGCATTATCAATATAAGGGCCGCTACATCATGACGGCCGTCAAGTCGGGCCTCATGATCATCGACCAGCAGCGCGCCGACATCCGCATCCGCTATGAGCGCCTCATGGAGCGCCTCCGCCAGAACACGGCCGGCACACAGCGCGTCCTCTTCCCTGAGGTCGTCCAGTTCCCGCCGTCGGAGCAGGTCTTCATGGATCTCTGTCTGCCCGAGCTGCAGGCCATGGGCTTCGACATCAGCAATCTGGGGACGGGCAGCTATGCCGTCAATGGCGTCCCTGCAGGATTCGACGGCATCGATCCCGTCAGCCTCGTCAGACATATCGTCGCCGATGCGGCCGACAAGGGCGTCGTCGACCCCTCTGAGCTGAATGTCGCGATGGCCATCAGCCTCGCACGTCATGCCGCGCTGGCCCCCGGCCAGGTGCTCACCAACGACGACATGGAGCGCATCATCAACGACCTCTTTGCCTGCTCCAACGTCAACTACACCCCCGACGGCAAAGCCATCCTCACCATCCTTCCGCAACGCGACATCGAGCAGCTCCTCGGATAGCCCCGCTGTCCCGCTTCCTCAAAGCACCGCATCGGCCTGCTCAAAGCGCCGCTTTGAGCCCCTCAAAGCACCGCTTCGTCATCCTCAAAGTGCCGCTTCTTCAAAGTAATATACCCCTATATTACCTTCCGGAAGCACCCCTTTCCTGTCAGAAAGATTCCGAAGCGCAACCCCGAAAGCACGGCCCGCAAAGCAGAGATACATTAAAAAATGTCATTCGACGCATAAAAAATAGTAAAATTCTTTGGTGGGTTCTGAAAAAATGCTTAACTTTGCTGCGAATTTGCACGAAAACTATCGTTCGCGCCCTATAAACTATGCAACGGGGCGCAATAAGTGCATATAGATGAGAAGACAGATCAATTTAAGTATTAATTATAAATTTTTATGTTCATGAAAAAGAAATTTATTAATGGTTTGCTCATGGTAGCCATGTTCGTTGGCGCCACGAGTTCATTGGTTTCTTGTAAGGACTATGATGACGAAAAGAACTTCAACCTGCAAGAACAGTTCACCAATCAGAACGCCAAGCTTCAGGATCTGGTCTATCAGCTGAATGGCCTCGTCAACGGCCGCATCGATAGCCTGAATGCTGAGTTTGCAAAGTGCCAGATCAACTGCCGGTACACCCGCTACCGTCTTGACAGCCTTCTGAATGAGTACAACGGTCTTCGCGACAAGGTCGGCGGCATGTACACCAATGAGCAGATCGATTCGATGAAGCGTGCGTTGTCTCAGGAGATTCTGAATGTCCAGAACCAGCTGGCCAACTACTACACCATCGCTCAGATTGACAGTCTTCTCGACGACCGCATGAATCGTGAGTTGAAGTCCGACAGTGAGCTCGGCAATTTCATTAACGAGCTGATTGAGAACTACTTGAAGAATCATAAGTTTGACACGACGATTGTCAACAACATCTTCAACAACGACACGACCATCATCAACAACTTCTATCAGCAGGGCGACACGACCATCATCAACAATATCACCAATGAGTATATTACTTATGAGACTGGTATTGACTCCATTAAGGTCGTGCAGATCTACAATAATCTGATTGCTGGTCTGACTCAGCAGGTCAACAACCTGACCAACGTCGTCAACAACGTCCGCACGCTCGCCGCTAACGACAGCGTCCGCATCGACAGCCTCGAGAACGTCACCGTCACGCTGGGCAACCGCCTGACAACCCTTGAGAACCGCGCCGATGCTACTGACCTCCGTCTGGAGAGCGACAGCCTGAAGCTCGTCAACCTCGAGACGCTCTACAATCAGCTGAAGGATTCGCTCGACATCTATGCCACCAAGCAGTATGTCGACGAGGCCGACAAGAAGCTCAATGAGCGCATCGACAGCATCCTCAACTATGTTGTCCCCGATCTTAAGAATCAGATCACGGATGCCCGCACCTATGCAAAGGAGCTGGCAGACAGCGTCGGCAACCTGCTCAACGAGGCCATCCAGACCGTCAACAGCCGCATCGACACCGTCGCTGACAACCTCGGCGCCCTGAAGGATGCCTATGATACGTATGTCGAGCAGAACAACGAGCGCGTCGGCAACCTCGAGGATCGCGTAGATTCGCTTGAGGGCCGCGTCGACAAGGTCGAAGAGGACATTGAGACCATCAACGGCAAGATTGAGAAGATTGAGAACTCGATGGCCAAGTTCATCTCGGGCATCGTCCTCAATGGTACCTACAACCCCGTCTTCGGCGAGATCAACCTGCCCGTCGACGTACGCTCCAACATCCTCGCTGCCTTCCACGGCTACACTAACGACAACGGTGTCATGTTCCCCGCTGACAAGTCCAGCTACTATGCAAGCGAGGCCGACTGGAACCGCATCAAGGGCGACTGGGAGATCCTCAAGAATGTCAAGAACCCCATCAAGAAGGCTGGCGCACAGACCCTCGTTGCCCTCGATGGCAAGGAAGGCAACGCCGGTACGCTCTATCTGACCGTCAATCCCACGAACCGCAACTTCGAGGGCACCGAGTTCACCATGATCAACAGCCGAAACGAGGAGTCCAACGTCAAGCTGAGCCCGCTGAAGAAGTCTGACCACAAGATCATGTTCGGATGGGATCGCGCACGCCAGGAAGGCGAGCAGAGCCCCAACGGATTCTATGAGACCAAGGCTACCATCACTGCTCAGGATGTCAACAACGACGGCCGTCTGCACCTCAGCCTCGACCTCGCCGACGCTAAGGAGGTCCTCAAGGACGTGCGTAACTGGGAGAACGGTATCAGCGCTACCAACATCGCTACCACTTTCTATCAGAATGTTCACAATGTGCTCGAGGCTGACGCCGTCAAGGCTACTTGGACCGACGATGTGACCGGCGAGCAGATGAGCGTCGTCTCGCAGTATGGCATCGGTGCCGTCACCGTCAAGCCCCTCGGCTTCGCCTTCATGAAGGATGCTAACTACTACGACAACCTGATGGAGGTCGAGAAGTTTGCTACCGACATTATCGATAACCTCTCTGGCGTTCTGGCCAAGTATATCACCCAGGTCAAGGTGAAGTTCGGCAGCGCTGCTGACTACATCGAGTCGATTGAGTATAAGAGCTACGATCCCGAGACCAACACCATCACCATCGGTGTCAAGGTGCCCGCAGGCGTCTTCGATGAGGATACCAAGGTCGTCTGGAACAGCAGCCACACCAAGTATGACACCGTCTGGGAGAAGAATGCCGATGGCACCTTCACCGTCAACATCCGTATGTCGGCTCTCGAGGACCTCATGCAGACCCTCTATCAGATGTACGACAAGGATTGGAACAAGGTCGCTGAGAACATCAACAACTGGATCGGTCTCGTCAAGAACCTCGTCAGCGAGGCCAACGAGTTCCTTGGCAATGTCGAGAAAGACCTCGCCGACATCACTGGCAGCATGGGTCTTGACAAGATTTACAACTATGTCGATATCTTCAACAAGCACATGAAGCGCTGGCTCGTGCCTAACAAGTACGTGCAGCCCCTGCTCCTCGTTCACAACAACGACGGCTACACCCGCATCAGCCGCTCGGCTGGCAAGTACACTCCTGTCACTTCTGAGAGCTTCACGCTGATCCCCACCACCTACTGTGTTGAGGTTCTGGCTCCCGCTTACAAGAAGATCATCGTCGCCACGAAGGTTACCGATGCTGCTGGCAACAACGTTGAGGCTGCTCGCAACGCATTCAACAACCAGGCCAACATGAACACCGTCATCGACGGTCAGTGGGAGGGCTTCGATGTGACCATCCAGAAGGGTTACAACTACGAGATCCTCTACATGGCACTCGACTACAGCGGCCAGATCGCTGCTCGCAAGTACTATCTGAAGGTTAAGTAAATCACAGAGTGTAATCAACATTGTAGAACGAAAATAGAATTGTAACATTATGAATATCAAGAAACTGTTAATGTCTTCTCTGCTGATGCTGGGCTTCGTCTCAGCATCGGCTCAGGAGCCTGAGGTAAAGACCGTCTACGACTTTAATCCTCATTGGTATGTCCAGATTCAGCCTCTCGGCGGGCAGTACACCCTCGGTGAGGTTGCCACTGACAAGCTGCTGTCTTACAATGCTCAGCTGGCCATCGGCTATCAGTTCCACCACGCTCTCGGACTCCGTCTGGCTGTCAACGCATGGCAGAGCAAGGGCGGTAGCGACTTCAGCTGGGACGACGCTAACGAGCGTCTCTACACCTGGAAGTGGAAGTATGTGTCGCCCACTCTCGACCTGACCGTCAACCTGTCCGACCTCTTCTGTGGCTTCAACCCCAAGCGCGTGTTCAACTTCAGCGTCCTCGGTGGTATCGGTGCTAACATCGGCTTCGACAACGACGAGGCTGGTGAGGTGAAGGCTCAGCTGGAGACCACCAAGGCTAAGGGTGGCGTCTACACGCTCGCTGAACTGAGAAGTCTGGGCTACTCCCCCAATCCTCCCCTCTCACTCTACTGGGATGGCACGAAGGTTAACTTCGTCGGCCGCTTCGGTGCTGCTTTCGACTTCCGTCTGAGCGACCGCGTTTCTGCCGGACTCGAGGGAACCGCCAACTTCCTGAGCGACCACTACAACTCGAAGCCCGCCGGCAATGCTGACTGGTACTTCAACGTCAACGCTGGTGTGAAGATTGCCCTCGGCAAGACCTACACCACCCGCACCATCACCGATCAGCCCCGCGTCGTTGAGCGCGTCGTTGAGAAGGTCGTCGAGAAGCCCGTCTACATCGAGAAGCCCGCTGAGCCCGCTGCTGTCGCAGCTAAGGAGCCTCTGCGTCGCGACATCTTCTTCACCATCAACAGCACTGTCATCACTCCTGCCGAGAAGCAGAAGGTTGAGGAGGTCGTTGCCTACATGAAGAAGTATCCCGAGGCTAAGGTGAGCGTCACCGGCTATGCTGATAAGGGCACGGGTAATGCCTCTATCAACGCTCGTCTGGGTAAGAACCGTGCCAAGACTGTTGTCGACACCCTCGTCCAGCAGTATGGCATCGATGCTTCGCGCATCACCTCTGACAGCAAGGGTGACACCGTTCAGCCCTTCGCTGAGAACGACAAGAACCGCGTCAGCATCTGCATCGCCGAGTAATCTGTGAGCAGTATCTAATCTCATAGCCTACCTTACACCTATGTCTAACAACCATTAGATATGTGTGTAAGGTAGGTTACTTTTAATAACAAAGCCAACCAAGATGAAAAGATTGTTTCTCACCCTCCTTTCCGCAGCATTCCTCCTCGCAGCTCATGCCCAGCTTAACGGCAACGGCTACTATCGTGTGCAGAATGTTGCATCGACTCGTTATATCACCGTGCTCGACAATCGCGGCTCCGTCGATTACCAGAGCACCACGGCTGACATGCAGGCCATCAAGACTATCATGGGTTTCGACCGTGTCGTCGATGATCCTGCCTCGATTATCTATATCCAGCAAGTAGGAACCAGCGGTGGAGTAGGGCAGTACAATCTTTTGAGTCAGGGCATCAACACCAAGGTCATCACGGGCGGACGCTATCTCAGTCTGCGTCAGACACCGAAGGGCTATCTTGCCTATGGCACGGCAGCTGGCATGACCATCTACCTGACCGATGAGGAGAGTCTGGAGCCCCTTGAGGTGGGAAATCTGGTCCAGAACGGCTCGATAGAGTATCGCTACTGGAACATCCTCCCCGTCGACCAGTCTGACAATCAGTACTTTGGCGTGAAACCTGAGGTAGTCGCCTCGGGCCAGAAGTACACGTCCTTATTCGCTTCCTTCCCCTTCACCCTCCATTCCACGGGGATGAAGGCTTTCACCGTCACGAAGCTCGACGGCGACATGGCTGTCTGGCAGGAACTGTCAGGCACCGTCCCTGCTTCTACGCCGGTCATCATCCTTTGTGCAGGCGATGACGCTAACTCCAACCGCCTCAATATCGTCGACGTTGCCACCACCGCCCCTGCCGACAATCTCTTGCAGGGCGTCTATTTCTGCAATGGCAATCCTGGCGATAAGCATTTTAACAAAACAACCTACGATCCCCGGACGATGCGCCTCCTGGGCGTGACGAGTGAAGGCAAGCTCGGCTTCGTGAAGTCCGACGTCGAATATGTCCCGCGCAACAGGGCCTACCTCGTCGTCCCTGAGGGATCACCCGATGAGATACGGCTTGTCACCCAGACCGAGTATGAGGCCGAGATGGCTAAGGACGATGTCGTCGTCACTGCCAACAGCTTTTCCCGCCTCTATGGAGATGAAAATCCTGTGTTTGAATATACGACGACGGGACATGCCCTGAAGGGCCAGCCGGACCTGACGTGTGCGGCTACGGTGTCCTCGCCCGTCGGCACCTACGATATCGTGGTCAGCCGTGGCTCGGTGACCAATGAGGAAGCCACCTTTGTCAACGGCACGCTGACCGTCACGCCGGCCCCCCTGACGATCTCTGCCGGCAACTACACGATCAAGCAAAACGAGCCACTGCCTGAGTTCGTGGCCACCTATAGCGGCTTCAAGGTCAATGACGACGCGACGGCCCTGACCGCCCTGCCTGTCCTGACGACGGATGCTCCGGCCGACAAGACCCCCGGCACCTATACCATCAGCGTCAGCGGCGCCTCGTCCAACAATTATGACATCAGCTATGTGAGCGGCACGCTGACGATTCTCGAGGCCGATCCCATCACCATTAAGGCCGTCGATGCACAGATGACCTATGGCGATGAACTCCCGACGCTGACCTATACAATCGAAGGCGGTAGCCTGCAGGGCGAGCCGACGATCACGTGCGAGGCCACCCGCGAGTCGGCTGCCGGCACGTATGCCATCGTCGTGGGGAAGGGCAGCATCGACTATCCCAACCTGCGCCTCGAGAACGGCACGCTCACGATTGCCAAGGCCCCCCTGTCCGTCATGGCCGGCAACTACACGATGAAGCAGACCGATGCGCGCCCCGAGTTCAAGGCCACCTATGAGGGCTTCAAGCTCAACGACACGGAGAGCTCGCTGACGAAGCAGCCCGACTTTACGACTGACGCCCCCGATGACAATACGCCTGGCGAATACGTCGTCTCGGTCAGTGGGGCCGAGTCGCCCAACTACGAGATGACCTATCATCCCGGCCGCCTCGTCATTGCCGCGGTTGATGAGATTGTCATCATTGCCAACGATGTGACGATGACTTATGGTGACGAGGTGCCCTCGCTGACGTACACCATCGACGGCAACCTTACTGAGGGTGAGCCCGTTATCAGCTGCGAGGCCACGAGCCAGTCGTCCGTCGGCACCTATGCCATCCATCTCGAGAAGGGCAGCATCACCTATCCCAACGTCCGCCTCGTCGATGCCCTCCTGACCGTCACTCAGGCCCCGCTCAAGGTGTCGGTCGACGACTGTTCGCGTGAGCAGGGCCAGCCCAATCCGGAGTTCGTGCTGCGCTACGACGGTTTCCGCAACGGCGATACGGAGGACGTGCTCATCGAGAAGCCCGTTGCCACGACGGATGCTACCATCGACGCCATGCCTGGACAGTATGTCATCACGATCTCTGGCGGCTCCGCTCAGAATTATTACCTTGAGTATCAGAACAGTATTCTCAATGTGACGGCTCCCAGCTCGATCCGTTCGGCCATGCTGTTTGCGCGTCCTGTCGACGTCTACGCACTCGACGGCCGCAAGGTCCGTTCGCAGGTGACCAGCCTCGAGTCGCTGCCTCAGGGCATCTATATGATTGAAGGTCGGAAGTTCGTTGTGAGGTAATCCTTACGCCGCGAAACAACGATAAAGCAAGGCTCCCCATCTCGCAAAGCGCTGAGATGGGGAGTCTTGTTTGTTTATCTTCGCAAGTAGCAGAGGTGATGCTTGTCTTCAGAACAGCCGGCGGGTGATGCGGAGATTCAATACCGGGTAGGCCTTGAACTGCTTGAAGAATCTCACCTTCCTGCCTACGTCGCCGCTGATGTTCTCCACGTCGCTGCACAGGTCGACGCCTTCGTGCGTGATGATGCGGGGTGTGCCACCCCAGAACATCGCTCCGCAGTCGAAGCCGATCTTCCATCGGTCGTCGGTCTTGGACAGCCGTCCGCTATAGCCGAAGCCCAGGTAGGGTCGGAAGCGGTCGACGATCCAGTCGGCCTTCACCATCGACTCGTTGTTGGGGACCATCATGTACGGATCGCCCTTCTTATGCACTACGTTGCCCTCCTCGTCCACGATGTCCTCCTTATAGTCTCCCACGTGGATGCCCATGGCGCCGTAGTTGTAGATGCGCTTATAGGTTCTGAGCAGGATGTTGTCGTCAGGATCCAACTCGATGTTCTGCAGGGCCTCAATCTCAGAGACGTCGATGCCGAGCGTCTTCAGCAGGCTGATCTCGGAGAGCAGGTCGGCCGCCGACTTGCCGAAGAAGTAGTCCCATCGCTCCTCTTCCGTGTCCAGGTGGCTGATGGGGCTGGCGGCCACCTTGCCCCAGAGGTTGTTGTAGATGCCGACGGCCACCAGCGACGGCATGTCCTCCGTCGCGTTGTAGGCTTTTGCAAACTGCTTCGGCCCGTAGAAGAATCCGGCCGTGAAGTGCCAGTTCTTGTTCTTGAAGGGCATGACGTCTACCATGACACTCAACTGATGGAACGTTGGCGTGCCGATCATCTTCACCCTGTCGTCAACCTTGTATCCCGTGACGTTCTCCAGCAGTCCTGACAGCCGGTCGAACTTCGACTTGCTGGCATTTGGGTCGTCGCCCACCTGCACGTGGAAGTTCATGTCGACGTGGAATCGGGGCATAATGGCGTATCCGGCCCTCACTTGCAGGCTTTTGCCGATGGGCGAAGCCAGCTCGAGCCCAATGCCTGTCGATCCGGCATTGAGCGATAGGTCCAGATGTTTGAATGCTTCCAGCTTCTTTTGATTGTCTGGTGTCTGTTCGTCCTGAGCATTTGCTCCGATGGCAAATGTGCAGGCCGAAAACGCCAGTAGCAGAATTCGTTTCATAAAGGCATGCTTCGTGAGAGTATGTATATTCTGTGTGCAAAACTATAAAAAAAAATTGTAACGGCCAAATCTGTGTGTTTTTTTTTATTCCATGCCAGTCTTTTTCCTTGCAGAAACAAAAAAAGTGAGGGAAAAATTTGTGTATCTCGCATAAAAGTCGTACCTTTGCACCCGCAAAAAGCGCAAGAGGGCGTTTAGCTCAGTTGGTTTAGAGCATCTGCCTTACAAGCAGAGGGTCGGCGGTTCGAATCCGTCAACGCCCACCAAGGTTTGAGATTGAGGATATCCATCAGCGGATATCCTTTTTTTTATGTCCAAATGTCAAGATAAATCACAACATTTTGGCGTCTTTTTGTAATTCCTTGATTTTCAGTTCAGTTGTAAAACGTAGCCAAAGAAGTGCCGCTTTTTGCCTCGAGAAGCGGTCCTTTTCATGCAAAAAAGCGGCACTTCTCTGCCCGAGAAGTACCGCTTCTTCGCTGTTGTCGGAGTCCTTTGTCAAGATTATTCCGACCTTAGCCTCTGTCGTCAGAAAGACTTATTGGTTGATGATTTTTCTGCCGTCGCGAATCGTGACGCCCTTCGTCGCGGGCTTGTCGAGCCGCACGCCGCTGATGGAGTAGGAGGGACCCGTCGGCTGATTGGCGTCGTGGATGGTGGCAATGCCCTCGGAGGCCTCGACGTTGAATCGCTTGCAGCCCATGCTCAGGCCCTTGGTCTCCATGATGCCGTACACGGTGTATTCGCCTGCCATCTCCAGGGCGCAGGTCAG
This sequence comes from uncultured Prevotellaceae bacterium, assembly GCA_902779455.1. Lineage (GTDB taxonomy): Bacteria > Bacteroidota > Bacteroidia > Bacteroidales > Bacteroidaceae > Prevotella. The sequence continues at coordinate 70,026 of CACZBS010000025.1, read as the reverse complement.
GGGGACGACGGCCTCTTCCATGTAGTCCAGCTCGACCGTCGTCAGCAGCAGCAACTTCTTGTCGCCCTCAGGGTTCATGATGTAGAAATAGACATCGCCGCTATAGCTGTCGCCCACGTTCCTGACCGTAGCCTCCAAGGTCAGTGGCGCCCCGGCTTCAGCCATTCCGATGAGTTTCACTCCCTCCAGCTTCAGGTGGCCAGTGAAATGCCGTTCGCTGATGGATTTCCCGCCTTGCTCCAAGTCTACCTCGATGTATCTGCCGTAAGGGTTGTACGCCTTCCAGTCAGCCTCTGCCGTCAAGTTGCGGGCGCCCTTCTCCGACTCGCAATAGAGGGGGACGAGGAATTGGGTCGTCCCGCTGGGGAGGTTGATCGAGTTGAAACGGAACGAATTCTCATAGCCTGAGCCCTCATGCCCCTCGTTCACGTTGTTGAACTGCAGGAAGATGGGCTCGCCCGTCACCTCGTCGATCCGCCCTATGGCCGACCCGTAATAGAACGGATTGACCTCGTAGACATAGCTCTGAATGTCCAAATAGCTGCCGTTGATGATCATATATTCGCAGACGGGGCGCGGATGTGAGGCAGGCGAGCCTGCGTTAGGCTGAATGCCGACGACGGCCCTGACCCTGTGCGTATAGTCCAGGTCGGCCTGGAGGGCGCTGAACTTGAAGTAGCCGTTGTATTTCTTCGGCAGTCCCCAGTTGATGTGGAAGAATCCCTTCTTGTAGCCGTCGCATACGAACTGGTGGCCTATGGCCGGCTTGCCCGTGTCACCCGTGGCGCCCGAGATGAGCACGGGGCGCCCTGCTGCCAGCTCGTCGTAGATGAGCTGGTCCCATTGGCTGACGGAATAATCCGTGAGCGAGACCATGTGCGCCCCCGGGTCGTAGTCGAAATATTCCAGCAGGACGTTGAGCGGACTGCCCACGGCAGCAACCGACTGGCCCACAGCCGAGTAGTTCATCTTGGCCGCATAGCCCGTATAGGCCATCAGCTTGGCCACGGCCGCTATCTCAGCCTCACTCTCCTGGCCCGTATATTCGTTGAGCATGTGGTCCCAGTCGAAGGTCGTGGCTGGCAGACCGTCCTCCTCGAAGTCGTCGTAGAGCCGGCTCGGCTCATAGCCCGGTATGGCCTTGGTCTCTCCTTGTGGCCAGCGGTGGTAGAACATGATCTGGGCCAGGGCCGCGGCCACGCACCCCGTATGGCAGTGCTCGCCGTTGAGCATGGGGCACAGGCTGTTGTAGGGAGGAAGCTGCTGCCACGTGGTGGTCAGCAGGACGGGAATCTCGTCGTAGTGTTTTGCGGCCTTCCTTGGCATCGTCTGTGAGGGCGCCGCCGTCCCACTGGCCTCCAGCCACCCGCTGAGCACCTCGGGCATCTCGTCGGCATCGAATGAGCCGCCGTCCGTATATCCTATCACGTCGCACTCGTCGTCGGCCGCGACGAACACAAATCCCTGACCTTCAGCCGCGTTGAAAACGTAGTAGCTGGGCTCGCCGTTGCTCCGCGTGGCCACGTAGGCGGGCGCCTCCACGACCTGTCGGCCCATCTCGCTGAGGAAGCTGCGGGCCCTCATCGAAGCCTGCTTCATGACGCCAGGCGCGGCAAAGGCCACTTCCGAGAAGAATATAATGAGCAGAATTGCAAAAGATGACTTTTTTAACATAATGCGTGATAACGGTTGGTTGATATGGATTGCAAAGTTACATCTTTTTTTGCAACTGTGCAAATATCGCGTTAAAAAAGAATTATTCGTTTCATTTTTCCCGAATTTTGTTGGCCGTTTCAAGAATAATGCTTACCTTTGCACTCTCATAACAAAAAGGATAATTATCTTAGAGAAAGCAAATGGAACTAAGTGTTTTGACGGCCATTTCGCCTATTGATGGCCGCTATCGAGGCAAGACGGAGCCCCTGGCAGACTACTTTTCGGAATATGCGCTCATCCGCTATCGTGTGCGTGTCGAGATAGAGTATTTCATTGCCCTGTGCGAGCTGCCCCTGCCCCAGCTTCAGGATTTCGACCACCAGCTTTTTGACGTCCTGCGCGACATCTACCGTCAGTTCACCCTGACGGACGCCCAGCGCGTGAAGGACATCGAGAAGGTGACCAACCACGACGTGAAGGCCGTCGAGTATTTCATCAAGGAGAAGTTCGACGCCCTCAACCTCCAGGCTTTCAAGGAGTTCATCCACTTCGGACTGACGTCGCAGGACATCAATAACACCAGTGTGCCCCTCTCCATCCGCGAGGCCATCGACGAGGTCTACCTGCCCCTGCTGAGCGAGCTCATCGAGCAGCTCAACGACTACGCCGAGGAGTGGAAGAACGTGGCCATGCTGGCCAAGACCCACGGACAGCCCGCATCGCCCACCCGTCTGGGCAAGGAGGTGATGGTCTACGTCTATCGTCTGGAGGAGCAGGTGCGCGGCCTGAAGGACATCCCCGTCACGTGTAAGTTCGGCGGTGCCACGGGCAACTACAATGCCCACCACGTGGCCTATCCCCAGTACGACTGGCGCGACTTCGGCGACCGCTTCGTCAGTGAGAAGCTCGGGCTGGAGCGCGAGCAGTGGACCACACAGATTTCCAACTACGACTGGCTGGGCGCCATCTTCGATGCCCTGCGCCGCATCAACACCATCATCATCGACCTCGACCGCGACTTCTGGATGTACATCTCGATGGAGTATTTCAAGCAGAAGATCAAGGCCGGCGAGGTGGGATCGAGCGCCATGCCCCACAAGGTGAACCCCATCGACTTCGAGAACTCGGAGGGCAACCTCGGACTGGCCAACGCCATCCTGGCCCATCTGGCCCAGAAGCTGCCCGTCAGCCGCCTGCAGCGCGACCTGACCGACTCGACCGTCCTGCGCAACGTCGGCGTGCCCCTCGGCCATGCGCTCATCTCCATCCAGAGCACCCTCAAGGGCCTGCGCAAGCTCATCCTCAATGAGGACAAGCTCCACGAGGACCTCGAGCAGACATGGGCCGTCGTGGCTGAAGCCATCCAGACCATCCTGCGCCGCGAGGCTTACCCCAATCCCTACGAGGCCCTGAAGCAGCTGACCCGCACCAACCAGAAGATGACCGCCGAGACCATCGGCCAGTTCATCGAAGGCCTCGACGTCAGCGAAGCCGTGAAGGCTGAGCTGCGGGCCATCACGCCATGGAACTATACTGGAATGTAACACATTATAATAAGAATAGGACTAGAGGGGCCGTGAGGCTCCAGTTAACTGATTATCAACCAAATTAACAGAATTAGGATTATGGATTTCGAGAACGAAAAGAAACAGGAAGACCAGCAGAACGTGGAGCAAGATGCTAACCGCGAGGGTTACCAGAGAGAGTATCGCCCAGTGGGCCGCTCACCCCGTCCGCGCATTCACACCACACCGAGAAACACGGGCTACGAACGCCCCAGTTACAACCGACACAATCAGGACGACGAGGGCGGATTCCGCCCCGAAGGCTTTGGCGCCGGACTGCAGAGCCAGGCTCCGCAGCATGGCGGCTATCGCCCGCGTACCAATAATTATAACAGTCAGGGCGGCTATGGCCAGCGCCAGCAGGGCTATCGCCCCCGCTACAATAATCAGGACGGCGACGCTCAGCAGCAGGGTGGCTATCGCCCGCGCTACAACAGCCAGGACGCCGACGGCCAGCAGCAGGGCTATCGTCCCCGCTACAACAATAATCAGGAAGGCTACGGCCAGCAGCAGCGTGGCGGCTATGGTCAGCAGCAGCGCGGTGGCTACGGCCAGCAGCGCGGCGGCGGCTATGGTGGTCAGCAGCAGCGTGGCGGCTACGGCCAGCAGCGCGGCGGCTACGGCCAGCAGCAGCGTGGTGGCTATGGTCAGCAGCGTGGCGGCTACGGCCAGCAGCGTCCGCAGCAGGGCTATCGTCCCCGTACGGCCGACTATGATCCCAATGCCAAGTATTCGCTGAAGAAGCGCATCGAATATAAGGAACAGAACTACGACCCCAACGAGCCCATCCGTCTGAACAAGTATCTGGCCAATGCCGGCAAGTGCAGCCGCCGCGAGGCCGACGAGATGATCCAGGCTGGCGTCGTCACCGTCAACGGACAGGTGGTCACCGAGCTCGGCACCAAGGTGCTCCGCACCGATGTCGTCCGCTTCCACGACGAGCCCGTCACGCTCGAGAAGAAGGTCTACGTCCTGCTCAACAAGCCCAAGGACTACGTCACCACGAGCGACGATCCCCAGCAGCGCAAGACCGTCATGGACCTCGTCAAGAATGCCTGCCCTGAGCGCATCTATCCTGTCGGACGGCTCGACCGCAACACGACGGGCGTGCTGCTGCTCACCAACGACGGCGACCTGGCCTCGAAGCTGACCCACCCGAAGTATCTGAAGAAAAAGATCTATCACGTCTACCTCGACCGCAACGTCACGGCCCACGACCTGCAGCAGATTGCCGAGGGCGTCATGCTCGACGACGGCGAGATCAAGGCTGACGACGTGCAGTATGCCGACCCCAACGACAAGAAGCAGGTGGGCATCGAGATCCACTCCGGCAAGAACCGCATCGTGCGCCGCATCTTCGAGTCGCTCGGCTATAAGGTGACCAAGCTCGACCGCGTCCAGTTTGCCGGTCTGACCAAGAAGAACCTGCGTCGTGGCGACTGGCGCTACCTCACAGAGGAGGAAGTCGACCGCCTGCGCATGGGAGCTTACGAATAGTATGGTGTGCTGCAACACTGTTGCAGCAAACAATAACAACATAGAACAACAATGAAGAGAACAAAGATTATCGACGTGCTGAAGAGCACGGAATATGGTAAGCAGGTCTGTGTGAAGGGCTGGGTGCGCACCCACCGCTCCTCAAAGGCTGTCGACTTCATCGCACTCAACGACGGCTCGACCATCAAGAACGTCCAGGTAGTCGTCGACCCCACTAAGTTCGACGAGGAAATGCTGAAGCAGATCACCACCGGCGCCTGCATCTGTGCCGAGGGCACGCTGGTCGAAAGCCAGGGTGCCGGCCAGAGCAGCGAGATTCAGGCCACGGCCCTGCAGATCTACGGCCTCTGCGGCAACGACTATCCGATGCAGAAGAAGGGGCAGTCGTTCGAGGCCATGCGTAAGAACGCCCACATGCGTCTGCGCACCAACACGTTTGGTGCCGTCATGCGCATCCGTCACAACATGGCGATGGCCATCCACACCTACTTCCATGAGCACGGCTTCTTCTATTTCAACACGCCGCTCATCACGGCCAGCGACTGCGAGGGAGCCGGCAATATGTTCCAGGTGACCACCAAGAACCTCTACGACCTGAAGAAGGACGAGCAGGGCAAGATCATCTACGACGACGACTTCTTCGGAGAGCAGACCTCGCTCACCGTCTCCGGACAGCTCGAGGGCGAGCTCGGTGCTACGGCACTGGGCGCTATCTACACCTTCGGTCCCACGTTCCGCGCCGAGAATTCCAACACGCCGCGCCATCTGGCCGAGTTCTGGATGGTGGAGCCCGAGGTGGCCTTCCTTGACCAGGACGAGCTGATGGACCTTGAGGAAGACTTCATTAAGTATTGTGTCCGCTGGGCACTCGACAACTGCAAGGACGACCTCGAGTTCCTCAACAAGATGGTCGACAAGACGCTTCTGGAGCGCCTCTTGGGCGTGCTGAAGGAGACGTTCGTCCGTCTGCCTTACACCGAAGGCATCAATATCCTGCAGGAGGCCATCAAGAACGGCAAGAAGTTTGAGTTCCCCTGCAACTGGGGCGACGACCTCGCCTCCGAGCACGAGCGCTACCTCGTCGAGGAGCACTTCAAGAAGCCTGTCATCATGACCGACTATCCCCGTTCGTTCAAGTCGTTCTATATGAAGCAGAATGAGGATACGGCCGATGGCGGCAGCGTCGGCTACAAGGGCTCAGTTGCGCCCGGTCCGACCATGCAGGGCACCGACGTGCTGTTCCCGCAGATTGGCGAGATCATCGGCGGCTCCGTCCGTGAGGAGAGCTACGACAAGCTGATGGCCGAGATCAACCGCCGCCAGATGGACATGACCCATCTCTGGTGGTACATCGACACCCGCCGCTGGGGCTCCTGCCCTCATGCTGGTTTCGGCCTGGGCTTCGAGCGCCTCATCCTCTTCGTCACGGGCATGCAGAATATCCGCGACGTCATCCCCTTCCCCCGCACGCCGAAGTCGGCGGAATTCTAAAGAAAACGAAGACGGGAGGCTTTCCACTTTTCTGGATTGCCTCCCGTCTAGTTTTTATGCTAACTTGATGCCATCGTCAGTGATAGTGATGAGCCGTCGGCGGTAGAGGTCGCCGATGGCTTTCTTGTAGGCCTTCTTCGACACCTTGAAGCGGTCGTAGATGAGTTCGGCCGGACTCTTGTCGCCGAGGTCGCAGCGGCCGTCGTTCTCGTAGAGATAGCGCAGCAGCACTTCGGCAAAGTCGAGCGTGTGCTGATGGCCCGTCGGCTGGACGGTGACGTCGATCTTGTTGTCCTGACGCACGTGGTCGACGTAGACGGTCAGCCGGTCGCCCGTGTGGAGCGGCTGGAAGATCTGGTTGTCGTAGAGCTGTCCCTGATAGCGGTTGTCGATGATGCACTTGAATCCCAGGTCGGTCTTCTGCCAGACCAGGCAGTCGGCCGTATCGCCGTGCTTGTAGGGCGGTCGCTCGTCGGCAAGGTATTTGTCGACCTTGGCCGTTGCCATCAGTCGGTAGCTCTCGTCGTCCACCTTGACGTAGACGATGTAGCGCTTGCCCTGTTCCATGCGCATCTTCTGTTCGCGGAAGGGGCAGAACAGGTCTTTCATCGGCCCCCACTTGAGGAACGCGCCGTACTGGTTGGTCCATGCCACCTCAAGGCAGGCGAAGTCGCCCACCTTGGCCAGGGGCCGCTCGGTGGTGGCAACGGGGCGCTCATCCTGGTCGAGATAGATGAACACCTCTATCTCGTCGCCGATGTGCATCTGCGGGTTCGTGTAACGCTTGGGCAGCAGTATCTCGCCTTCGTCGCCGCCGTCGAGGTAGAGGCCGAAGTCAACGCGCTTGACGATGCGCAGGGTGTTGTAGGTTCCGAGGTTGATCATAATGTCCCCCCTTCCTCTATAAGTCCGTCCTTGATGTGGATGGTGCGGTCTGTGAGTGTGGCCAGCTGTTCGTCGTGGGTGACGATGACGAAGGTCTGGCCGAACTGGTTGCGCAGGTCGAAGAAGAGCTGATGCAGCTCCTGCTTGTTCTTCGTGTCGAGCGAGCCGCTGGGCTCGTCGGCCAGTATGACGGCAGGGTTGTTGACCAGTGCCCGTGCGACGGCCACGCGCTGTTTCTCGCCGCCGCTGAGCTCGGCAGGCTTGTGGCTGGCGCGGTCGGCGAGTCCCATGAAGCGCAGCAGCTCTTCGGCCCTTTGGCGTGCGTCCTTGTTGGAGCGGCCTGCGATGTAGGCCGGTATCATGATGTTCTCAATGGCCGTGAACTCCGGCAGCAGCTGATGAAACTGGAAGACGAAACCCAGGTGCTGGTTGCGGAAGTCGCTGAGCTGGCGTTGGTTGAGCTTTGTTGTGTCGACGGAATCGACACACACCATGCCCGTGTCGGGACGGTCGAGGGTGCCGATGATCTGAAGCAGCGTGGTCTTGCCAGCACCGCTGGGCCCGACGATGCTCACCACCTCGCCTCGGGCGATGTGGAGGTCGATGCCTTTGAGCACTTGCAGGGAGCCGAAGCTCTTGGTGATGTTTTCAATCGTTATCATGCGTATTCTCGTTGTGATCTGATTTGCTGAAGAAATGTTGTTGCAGCCATTCGCTGAGGTGGGCGTAGGCGCTCTCCTCGGTCTGCTGTTGCGGAGCCGTGAAGGTCATGGCGTCCTGCGGCTGACCGTTCTGGTCGGGATAGAGGATGATGAGCGAACAGTCGTTGAAGTGCTGGGTGAGCTCGCGTGGCAGGTATTCGAAGGAGGCCTTGTAGCTGACCGTCCCCATGCGGGCCGTGATGACCACGAGCAGCTGGTCGTCGTTGATCTCAATCGACGTCAGCTCCTTCCAGTGCTCCATGAGCACATATTCGGCGCGAACCTGCGGATGATGTCCTTTTATATAAGCCTCGATGAGCTTGAGACTGTCCAGCCGTCCGTGGAAAGTGATGCGGCAGCCCAGGTTGCCGGCCAGTCGGGCCAGCCGCTCCACCCATCGGTAGAAGCCGTATTCGAACTCGACGCGCGAGGGTATGGCCACGACGATACGCCGCAACGTGTTGAGTGGGCGGTTGAAGCGGCATATCATGATCTGGCGGTTGATGTCGGTGATGAGTCCTTGCGTGTAGGCCCCCCAGAAGGAGTCGCCCTCAGAGCGGCGGCGGTGCATGCCGATGATGATCTCGCTGGCGTCGTTCTCCTTGAAGGCGTGCTTGATACCGTTGGCGATGTTGGTGGCCAGGCGGCTCTGCGTCTGCATGCGCACATCAGCCGAATTGGCCGTCTTCTCAGCCTGCTCGAGCACGCGCCGCCCCTCGCTTTGGCGATGGTCGCTCATGGCGTCGTCGAGCACCACGCTGAGGCCTATCAAGCCGCGGTTCAGCCGCGGGTTGCGCGTCAGTATGGCCAGCTTCACCAGGTTGTCGGTGTCCTCGGCGTGCTGCAGGGGCAGCATCATCTTCTCGTCGTCGCCCTTCTCTTCCTGTTCCTCGTTGGCCCATAGCTTTTCGCGCATCAGGATCTGCCGCGAGGCGCGGTCGACGGTGATGGAGCTGATGATGCAGGTGAAGAGAATCATCATCACCACGCCGTTGAGCATGGGCTTGTCAACGAGTGTCGATCCGTCGGGCGTCAGCAGGTTCATGCCCACCATGACCATGGCGATGGAGCCGGCCGCATGGGCCGTGGTCAGTCCGAACATCATGTGGCCCGAGGGCAGGCTGAGGCGGAAGCCCAGGCACGAGAGATAGGCGGCGATGGCCTTGCCGAAGGTGCCGAAGAAGACCATGCAAGCGACAATCCAGGCAGTGGCACTGTCATGGAACATGATGCGCACGTCAATGAGCATGCCCACGCCAATGAGGAAGTAGGGAATGAAGAGCGCATTGCCAATAAACTCCAGACGGTTCATCAGCGGCGACACGTTGGGGATGAAGCGATTGAGGACCAGTCCGGCCAGGAAGGCGCCGAAGATGCCCTCCAGTCCGCAGGCGTCGCTGATGGCCGCACAGAGGAAGACGACGGAGAGCACATAGATATAGAGCATCACGGCATCGCTGTAGTGGGTGAAGAACCATCGCGTCAGCCGTGGCAGGACGAGCGAGACGCCAGCGCTGAAGAGGGCCACCTTGCCGATGAAGAACAGCCAGAACTGTACGTCGGCCTCGCCCTGATAGGCCGCCGAGAACGCGGCCAGCACGAGCAGGGCCAACGAAAGGGCCAACATGGATGAGCCGACGCTCAGCACGACGGAGCGATGCTTCTGCAATCCGTAGCGCGTGACGATGGGGTAGGCGATGAGCGTGTTCGACGAGAGGATGCAGGCCACGAGCATCGACGCAGCTGGCGAGTAGCCCAGCAGCAGGACGCTCATGAAATAGCCCATGACGAAAGGCACGAAGAACGTCAGCATTCCGAACAGCAGCATGCGCGTGGCGTTCTTACGGAGGTCACTCAGGTTCATCTCCAGTCCGGCCAGGAACATGATGTAGAGCAGTCCGACGCGCCCGAAGAGCTCGAACGAGTCGTCGCGCTCCAGGATGTTGAGGCCGTTCTGGCCCACCAGCACGCCCGCCAGCACCATGCCGATGATGTGTGGAATGCGCAGGCGGCTCATCACGATTGGTGCGAGCAGGATGATGAGCAGCACGACGAAGAAGATCATCGTCGGGTCGCTGACTAAGGCGGGTTTAGCTGACAGAAACATCATTTCGACTGCAAAGATACAAAATAAATCATAATTCTTAATTCATAATTCGACTTTTTTTCGTAACATTGGCTTCGCCGAACTTACTTTGTACTCGGAAAATCTCAAATTAATTTGGCTTTTCTCTTGTTTTTTCGTAACTTTGCACGCGATAACACAAAAAAGACAGTGAAATGAAAGTAGCAATTGTTGGTGCAAGCGGTGCCGTAGGACAGGAGTTCCTGCGCCTGCTCGACGAAAGGAATTTCCCGCTGGACGAGCTCGTGCTCTTTGGCTCTGAGCGTTCCGCAGGACGTAAGTATTGTTTTCGGGGTAAGGAAATAGAGGTGAAACTGCTCAAGCACGGCGATGACTTCCGCGACATCGACATCGCCTTCACGTCGGCCGGGGCTGGCACTTCGAAAGAGTTTGCTGACGACATCACCCGCTATGGCTGCGTGATGATCGACAATTCGTCTGCCTTCCGCATGGACGACGATGTGCCCCTGGTGGTGCCCGAGTGCAATGCCGAGGATGCGCTGAAGCGTCCGCGCGGCATTATCGCCAACCCCAACTGCACGACCATCATGATGGTTGTGGTGCTGCAGCCTCTGGAGCAGCTGAGCCACATCCGCCGCATCCGCGTCTCGTCGTATCAGAGCGCCAGCGGCGCCGGTGCTGCCGCCATGCAGGAGCTGGAGCAGCAGTATCGCGAGATTGTCGAGACGGGCGAGGTGAAGACCGTCAAGAAGTTCCCCCACCAGCTGGCCTACAACGTCATTCCGCAGATCGACGTCTTCCAGCCCAACGGCTATACGAAGGAAGAGATGAAGATGTTCAACGAGACGCGCAAGATCATGCATACGGATGCCCGCTGCTCTGCCACGTGTGTGCGTGTCAGTTCGCTTCGCAGCCACTCCGAGAGCGTATGGATTGAGACGGAGCGACCCCTCAGCGTCGAGGAGGCCCAGCAGGCCATCGCCCAGGCGCCCGGCTGCCAGCTCGTCGACGATCCGACGACGCTGACCTATCCCATGCCCCTCTACACGGCAGGCAAGGACGACGTCTTCGTGGGCCGTGTGCGCAAGGACCTGGCTGACGACAACGGGCTGACGTTCTGGCTCTCGGGCGACCAGATCCGCAAGGGCGCTGCCCTGAATGCCGTCCAGATTGGCGAATACCTCATCCGCGTGGGCAACGTCGGATAACCCCCGGCAAGAGGAAAACGATTGCACGTGGACTAATTGTTAATACACCAATACACTATTACACTATTTTGCCTAAAATTCTTAGTGGCTCTGCGGCTCCCCGGCGCTGACGCCCTTGAGGTCCCACTGACATGCAGTATGGTCGCTCTATGCTCCACGACGGCGTACAGACGGCTCGCCAGCCCTCCGTCGCGCTCGACCTGCACTGCAAGGCCTCCGCTCTATGGAACGGCATGCTCCATGGGCTGGCCCCCTATGCCCTCTCAGGCGTGGTGTGGTATCAGGGCGAGTCGAACACGGGCCGTGCTGTCGAGTACGAGTCGCTGCTCGGATGCCTGATGCATTCGTGGCGTCAGCTCTTCCAGCACCCCGAACTGCCCTTCGCCATCGTCCAGCTGGCCAACTACATGGAGCCTTCAGCCCAGCCGCAGCAGAGCCAGTGGGCCCGTCTGCGCGAGAGCCAGCATCGGGCCGCACTGAGCGATCCGCGGGCCGGACTGGCAGTTGCCATCGATCTGGGCGAGGCCAGCGACATCCATCCCCTGCGCAAGAAGGAGCTGGCCGAGCGTTGTGCCCTTTGTTTTGACCGACTGGTATATAATAAGAAGGTGACGTTGTCGCCCGAGCTGGTCAGCGCCTCTGCTGAATCGGGGCGGGTGGTGCTCAGCTTCGACCAGACGCTCGCCGCAGGAGCCGTCCGTGGCTTCGAGGTGGCAGATGCCTCGGGGCGCTTCCGCAATGTAGAGGCCAAAGCCAGCGGCCATGCAGTCGTGCTCAAGGTCTCAGGCGACGTCAAAGCCGTCCGCTACGCCTGGAAGGAAACCCCGTCGAGGCAAACCTGCGTGCAGAACAAACCGGCCTGCCCGCCGTTCCCTTCGAGAAGTGCATGCAATAGTGTAAGGATATACACGAAAGATGCGATAATTAGCTTTTTTTCATTAAAATGAAAGGAAAACGGCAAAATTTTATTCAAAATGTTTGGTGGGTTCGCTGAAAATGTTTAACTTTGTCGCCGTAAACAATAAACAGACGAAACGATGACAACATTATTTACTGCATATTGGTGGCGCTGCTCAAGATTCCAAAGGTCGTGAGTAGCGGTGCCGTGTGTATGTAGCAACATATAAAGAGGTCTGTCAAACTTGCGACAGACCTCTTTCTTTTTGATGTACATTATTTATAAACTAAATATTTTAAGAGATTATGAAACAGAAGAAATTCATCCTTCAAGAGAGTGAGATCCCGACACAGTGGTACAACATCCTGGCCGACATGCCCAACAAGCCGATGCCGCCCCTCCATCCCGCCACCAAGCAGCCCCTCGGCTGGGAGGACCTGGCCCACATCTTCCCCGAGGAGTGCTCGAAGCAGGAGCTCAACATGACCGACCGCTTCATCGACATCCCCGAGGAGGTGCTCGACAAGTACAAGTTCTATCGCTCCACGCCGCTCGTGCGTGCCTACGAGCTGGAGAAGGCCCTCGGCACGCCTGCCCATATCTATTTCAAGAACGAGTCGACCAATCCGCTGGGCTCCCACAAGATCAACTCGGCCCTGCCCCAGTGCTACTACGCCAAGCAGGAGGGCACGACCAACGTGACCACCGAGACGGGTGCCGGACAGTGGGGCGCTGCCCTGGCCTATGCCGCCAAGATCTTCGGGCTGGAGTGTGCCGTCTATCAGGTGAAGATCTCGATGCAGCAGAAGCCCTACCGCTCGAGCATCATGCGCACCTTCGGCGCCGCCGTGACGGGCTCGCCCTCGATGTCGACGCGTGCAGGCAAAGACATCCTCACCGTCAACCCCACCCACTCTGGATCGCTCGGCACCGCCATCAGCGAGGCCCTGGAGCTGGCCCAGACGACGCCTCACTGCAAGTATGTGCTCGGCTCCGTGCTCAACCATGTGGCGCTTCATCAGACCATCATCGGCCTCGAGGCCGAGAAGCAGATGGCGTTGGCCGGCGAGTATCCCGACACCGTCATTGCCTGCTTCGGCGGCGGCTCGAACTTCGGCGGAATCGCCTTCCCCTTCATGCGCCATAACATCAGCGGTGAGCGCCAGACGGAGTTCATCGCCGCCGAGCCGGAGAGTTGCCCCAAGCTGACGCGCGGCAAGTTCATGTACGACTTTGGCGATGAGGCCGGCTATACGCCCCTGCTGCCCATGTTCACCCTCGGCCATCAGTTCAAGCCGGCCAACATCCATGCCGGCGGTCTGCGCTATCATGGTGCGGGCATGATCGTCTCGCAGCTCATCAAGGACCAGATGATGCATGGCGTCGACATCCCACAGCTCGAGTCGTTCGACGCAGGCATGCTCTTCGCCCGCACCGAGGGCATCATCCCCGCTCCTGAGAGCTGCCACGCCATTGCCGCCACCATCCGCGAGGCCAAGAAGTGCTGCGAGACGGGCCAGGAGAAGGTCATCCTCTTCAACCTCTCAGGCCACGGACTCATCGACATGTCTGCCTACGACCAGTACATCGACGGCGACCTGCAGAACTATAAGCTGACCGACGAGCAGATAGCTGCCAATCTGTAGGAAATATTCTTACAAAGCGGCTCCGGTCGACAAAGAAACGGTGCTTTTCGCATGAAAAAGCGGCACTTCTCACCCCGAGAAGTGCCGCTTTTTTGAGCGAGAAGCGCCGCTTTGTCTTTTAGGAATCTATAAGCGGCTGAAAGTCAATGGTGTGCGGAATTGATGTGGCCCGTTATGAATTTATTTTACAAAACGAGCGCTCATCTGACCACTTTCCGGCCGCCTTTGATGTAGATGCCCTGGGCGGGCTCGTGCTCCAGGCGCTGGCCGCTGAGCGAGAAGATCTCATCCGCACGGACAGGGCGCTGGGCGACGGGCCGACTGACGGCGAGCTGCTCATCGTCGACGTGGAAGATGTAGGTGGTGAAGCTGCGGGCGGGCACGCTGACATCTCGAAGCGCTGGTTGACGCCGGGCGTCGCGGCGGGGTTCTGGAGCGGCGAGGTGTGGACGAGCCTCGTGGCGCCCTTCAGCTGGCGGGCAAACTGGCCCATGAGGCGTCCGCGGTCGAGAACTTTTCCGCGACGAAGAAGGTGAAGATCGATGGTCTCGGCACGTTCTACCTCTCCGTGAGCAGCACCGGCGCCGAGTCGGTCGACGAAGCCTCGATGGATCAGATCAAGAACGTGCGCCTGCGCTTCCTGCCCGACTCGAGCTCCCGCGCCATGCTCGACAGCGTCTCGCTGCGCAAGAAGGTGGCGCTCAAGGACATCGCCTCGCTGGGCATGTCGTACACCGGCGGCGGAAGCGATGGCGGCTCCACGGGTGGCGGCGGCACCTCGGGCGGCGGCAACGACGACGAGCCCGTCGTCGAAAACCCCGGCGACTGAACAATGGAGCCCCTCCTGCATCTGAGCGGGCGGGCTCTTTTTAATCTTCAATCTTTAGTAATATGCAAAAAATAAATTGGTACGATTTGGCTGCCCCCCGTAGGAGGTGACGTGTCCCCACGTCGCACTTGCCGCAGGTGTCACGTGAGGACACGTTACCTCCTAAATCGTCTTACTGCTATGTGGAAGAATAAGGCTTTTTGGAAGTTCGTCGTCAATGCGCTGCTCTATATCCTCTCGGGCATCGCGACGGCGCTGGGCATCACGGCATGCGTGAACGCCCTTGCTTGAATGATGTTTTTGCATACTGCTTTGAATTGGTTTCTCTTGGGTTCGCTCCGCTGTGACAGCGGGGCGAATCTTTCGTTTACGCAGTGTTTACTGCGGAAAGCGCGAAAATACACCAATACACTATTACACTATTTTGCCTAAAATTCTTAGTGGCTCTGCGGCTCCCCAGCGCTGACGCCCTTGAGGTCCCACAGGATGAAGTAGCCGTCGGCGAGGATGGATGAGCGACGATATGGTCAGCGACCACGGTCTCAATGCCGGTCAGATGGTTCGCGAAGCCGCCAAACTCATTCAGGGCGGTGGTGGTGGCCAGCCTCACTATGCTCAGGCCGGAGGTAAGAATCCCGACTGGCTCACCGCAGCTGTCGACAAGGTGATCCAGTTGGCTGGATTGTAAGTCATATATTTGCGGGCATCCAGCGTCAGAGTGAAGTGCCCCCTTTAAACATCGCGAAGCGCCGTTTCATGAGGCATGAAGCGGCGCTTTGCTTATAATGAAGCAGCACTTCTTCTTCAGCGCTACTTGATTCTGAGGCAGTTGTTCGAATATTCGGCCTTGAACTCACCGAAGTTGTTCAGAATGCTGACCACGCGCTTCATGCTGTCGCTGCGCTTGTAGAGAAAGTGAAGGCGGAGGTGCTGCTTCTGGGCGTTTTTCACCTCGACGTCAACATTGAACCATCTGCCCAACTGCTGAGCTATTTCCGTCAGCGTGGCGTCATCAAAGTAGATGTAACCATTGCGCCAATAGACGTACGACTCCATATTCTCGCATTCCACTATCAGTCGGCCTCCGTCGGCGAGCGAAGCGCTTTGGCCGGGGGCGAGCAGCTGCCGGTGCGAAGTGTTGCCCGTGCTCACTTCGACGCTGCCAGTGATGAGTGCCACGTGGTTCTTGCGGCTGTTCACGTTCAGTTCGGTGCCCAGCACACGAGCCTCCATGCGGTCGGTGCTCACGATGAAGGGATGCTCACTGTCCTTTGCGACGCGAAAATAAGCCTCGCCGTCGAGGAAGACACGACGCTCATCGCCCACGAACTGAGCCGGATAGATGAGACGTGAGTCGGCATAGAGCCATACCTCGGTGCCGTCAGCAAGAATCAGCTTGAAGTCCTTTCCACAGGGCACCTCAATAGTGTCGGCTTGCACCGTGTGGTTGATGCTGTAGTTCGTTCCGGCCGGCGTCTGATAGTCAAGCACCAGTTGCTCCTTGTTCTTAATCAGACGAGCCCGCGTCAGCCTGTTCTTTTTCTTCGTGATGTCTATCGGCTGAGTTGTGGTGGTCTTGAGGATGATGCCGTCAGGCTTCTCCGTGTGCTCATAAGCCAGCAGCAGGTCTTGACCTCCATTAGCCTCGGTGTGGCGCGGCTGAGTGATGACAACCAGCGCCAAAAGGACTGCGGCCGCCGCCAGAACGGGCCACATCCAGTTTCGGATGCTCCCCGCGACCAGCTTCGCCGACCCGCTCTCGTCGTCCTTGGCTTCCTCCGTATGGTCAGTTCTCCGAGCTTCGCCGCCATCATCTTCAGCCTTAGACATGTGCAGCGGTGCTCCGGCAAGAGGTTCAGGCGTGCCAACCACATGCTTCATGGCGCTAAGCTGCATGTAGATTTCAACGGCTTCATCGTTGGCAGCCAGCAGGGCCATCTCCTCGTCAGTCAGCTGGTGGCCTTCGTCCATCATGTCCACCAGTCGCATGAGCAGATCCTCTTGAGTCTGTTTATTTTGATTGTTATTCGTAGTCATTCTATTGTTAATGTCGTTATTCATTGCAGTTTGTACACCCGTGCTTTCCGGTTATTAGTATTTTTTAGCCATTTCGGCCCTTAATGTCTTCAATGCAGTGACGATATGCTTCTTCACACCGCTGATCGTGATGCCCATTTCCGAAGCGACCTCAGCATAGCGCTTCCTATGGAAGTAGCACTGTTCCAGAACGTATCGGGTGCGAGGGCTGAGCTTGTCCATCAGACCGACGACGGTGTTGATGAGTCGTTCGTGCTCCTCCCATTCGTCGTCGTTCACCTGACGGCTATAAAGTTGCAGATAGAAGGCGACGTATCGGCTGGCAGCCATCTGGTGGCGCACGTGGTCAACGCAAATATGGTGGACGGTGGAATAGGCGAAATTCTTCATCTTTTCCGGAGCAATGACGTCAATCTTTGTCCAGATTTGTTCCAGAGCCTCGCTCACAATGTCGCGACAAGCCTCACCCTCGTCTACCAAGCGTAGTGCGTAGTAGAAGAGGGCATCATAGTGTTCGCGGTAGAACCGCTCAAAGTCATGCTCTTTGCTCATTGTGCCGTCTTTAGTTTTGCCTTTGGTGTCGCGTTGATTCGCCGACAAAGATACAAAATTTCCTTGATTTAGATATACTGTTGATTGATTTTTTCATTCCAAGAGCCAAAAAGCAGTAAAGGGAGGAGGCCGCTGCCCCCTCCCGAATTCCCCTTTTATGATGAGGAATTCCTGGCCTTTCATAAATTCTTGGTATTATTTCTAACCATTCAATGTGTTCTTTTAATAGAGAGAGATTTCGGCCAATGACGTAAAGTTAAGCGTGAAATAGAAGCCTGAGGGCACCATCAGCATCACGAACCTAGCAGGGAAGGCGAATGGGAAGTCAATGTAGTTCATTTCGCCGTTGGCAGCACCCAATGGGTAGTTCTCCAGATAGGTGGCATAGTACCATTCGGCACCATTCTCCGACACGAGAATTCTACACGACTTCGGGGCCACCATCTGCTCTTGTTCGTTCTCCCAATTGCGCTGCACGATTTTTACGCCTCTCACAGTCTTCACTTCTCCGAGATCCAGGCTCAACTGATACTGATAGGCTTCTGAGGTGCTGCGTGGCTGCCAGAAGGTGCTGTAGTCACCATCCGTCAGACGGTCGAGGTGTGAGTTATAGCCCATCTCATCCTCGGGATCCACTGTGAACGTCTTGCCAGTCAGGTCAATCAGTTTCTTAACGGGCTCCTTGGGCTGTCCCATCTCGGTGAAGAAATCAGTCACCTCCAACTGGGGATAATGCTTATTGTAGCGCTCCACGGTCAGTCCGTTCAGTTCGTGCATCACCTGCAAGGCGAAGTTGCTGCCATCGGCATCCATGACCACATTCTGTGCATACTCCTCGTCGTCGACCTCCGATTCCGGAAAGTAGCGTCGCGACCCGAGCACGATTTTCTTTAGGTTGGGGAAATTAAGCAGGTCGATGAATGAGTTATAGCTTTTGGCGTCAAGATAGAGTACCTTCTGCTGCTCGACCCATCCATCGGGAATCTCGTCGAAGCCGAATTGTCGCCGGAGGTCCTCAATGAAATCGGAGTTGAACACTCGGCTGTCGTCAAACTCAAAGGGCTGAAACTCTATCTCGTCGACGCAGGTCTCCAGCTTGGCCGTACGGTAAACCACGATGGGCTTTGAGTTATCCACGTGGTCTTCCAACATGTAGTAGTCCTGTGCCACCTGCTCGGGAGTCAGTTCAAGGTGTCCCTGCGAACCGTCGGACTTCGTATAGGTCAGGTGGGCTTCGCTGATGCCCTCCTGCCAGGGAAGAAACGTTAGCACCACACGGTCGTGAATTTTATAAGCCGAGGACACCAGACGGTTGAAGGCCTGCACCTCTTCATGTGTATAAGTATACGGACGCCCGTAGACGATGTCTGAGAGCGACTCTATCCCCTGTGCGCTGACGGAGCAGAGGGTAATCTCGAAGCTGCGGTCGCCAAGCGGTTCGCTGCCGATGTGGTCAATGCTGTACTCTGTGGTGCCTGCCGGCAGGTAGACCGAATCAGCCTCATCCTCAAACTTCCACACGATTTTCACATTCTTGATGATGGGATCTACGTTGTTGGTCCAGTTGACCACGATGCGCTGCCAGCCACCCGTTACGCTGATGTTGCGGCACCGGCCCGTATAGCGGATGGAGGTACCATCGCCTGAGTAATCCTTGTAGGTGTCCTCTAAACTCTCACCGCAGCCAGCCATCAGCAGTGCCACAGTAAGTATGGCTGTTAATTTTATGATTGTCTTCATAGTTCTCAGTCTTTTTTAGTGTAAACTTCCAGTTCGCAGAATGTTATCATGTGAGCATCGTTGTTGCACATGTCAACATCCCAACGGTCACCGGCTGCATTGAAAGTATTGTTCACCACAATCTTCAGGTAGCGATAGCCTTCACCCTGACCGGCAGCCGAAACGACCATTTCCATGTATTCAGGTCCGTGTGCCTCCATGTCTTGCACAGTGGTGAAACCGCTGTTCCATCCTGCATTGGGGAAAGTCCAGGGGCACCAGCGTGCCGCATTGGCCAGGTCGGGGTCTTGATAGAACGACGACACGCGCTTCCACTTCAGATTTTCCATGTTCTTTTCCTCTAATGGTGTGGTGTCACCATCGTCGTATGCGGCATAAAGCGTTACGTCGCAAGGCATCATCACGGCATGCCCCCAGGATCCGTTCCACTGGTAATCCTGCTGGGTGTAGTCTGTATAGAGGGCATTATACAGGCGCACGCCTGCTATGATACGGTTTTGCCGACAGTCAAGATACATGGGGAAGGGGTCAGGTCCGCAGGCATTGGGCCCGGCCACGAAAGTATTCAAACCATGATTCTCAATGGCTTTCGTGCCTAAGCAATCGCCGTCGAACAGCTGGCCCGGGCCTATGTGCGTGAAATTCCAAAAGTCTCCGTCCGAATACTCGTGATCCTCTTCCATGGCGACCGCACAATAGAAGTCGAACTGCGACGGCGGCATCATTGCTTGTTCCAGGAACTCCACCCCGTCAAAGCACTTCTCTGCAATGCGGTTGCCTCGGAAGTCTTCGGTGCGTATGACAACCGTCGGCTTCAGTACCTGCTGCTTCACCTTGAACGAAATGGTCTCGTCAAACGAGGCCTCGTCGAGGGTGAAGCTGCTGATTAACAGCGTATCCGGCCCGCCAGTCTGAGGATCCTTGCCGAGATAGAACACGTTCACCAGCCCTTCGGCATATTCTGGAGTGCTGTACATCAGGGTGAAGCCCTCCCAGTTGCTCAGCACCTGCACTGACTTCAAAAAGGCCACTGGACCGGAATCCTCGGTGCTGAAACTTACGGGAATGGGAGTCGACTCCGAACGGTTGCGCCGTTGCACAAAGACCTCTGCGGGCACATTGCTGACGGCGTCGTTGAAGCCCGTCAGGATAAGAGAGTCGTTTGCCGTGCTGCCCGAGCGGGTCACTGGCAGTCCGAATGCATCGTTGTAACGCACATACAGACCTGTCACCTCAGGGTCGTCAGGCAATTGATAGTACATGATAGCACCCCCAGTTATGGGCTTGAAACGGAACGCGCTGGGTGTTAGCCCTGAGTCAAACGCTTCGTCGTCATCCGAGCAGCTCCACAAGGCGCAGGCCATAAGTCCGAACAATAAATATCTTAGTTTCATAATCTCAAATTTTCAATTATCCATTATTCATTATCAAATCTCAATTCCAGCTCCTACCATCCTGGGTTCTGGGTAACGCCGGAAATCAGAATTTCCTCGGCCCGGATGGGGAAAAAGTAGTCTCGTGGAGCTGTGAAGTTACGTTTTTTCCACACCACGCGTGGTCCTTGATAGTTGCAGTAGAAGCCGTCCTGATCGGAAGCGAGAATGTTCCATCCATACTGCGGGGCGTTCAGTTCCTGCGGAGCCGTCATCCAGCGGCGGACGTTCCAGAAGCGTCGTCCCTCGAAGGCAAACTCGATGTTCCACTCACGGTGGATGATGTCACGCATGCCTGCCTGTGTGCGGCATTTGTCAGGATTCTTCGCATAGCTAGTCCATGCATCGCGGACGGGCAGTATGCCGGCACGCTTGCGCACCTGATCGAGCGGACCGTAGACGCGGTCGTCAGGAGTGTCGAGGTATTCGTTCCAAGCCTCTGCAGAGGCCAGCAGCAGTTCCGGCACTCGCATCGTTATGAGCGGCATATTGCTACCACGCTCACAATACCAGCTCAACCACACCGAGGGATTGGTGTTCTTGATTACCCAGTAGCCAGTGATGCACTGAGGCGTATTCTCGTCAATACGGCGTGTAAGAGTACCGGCCCATTCTCCGCGCCGGTTCTGCATCAGGATGCCGTTGACGTAGCCCACATTGGGATCAGCCCTGTACCACATCATGCGGTCGCCGCCGATACTGGCGTAGAAGCGTGGCTCGCGATGGCGGTGCAGATTTAGCACATCCTGATTCATGGGCAGCACGTTGCGGTAGCGCTGGTCGTTCTCCTTGCTCATGGCAAATTTGTTAGGCATCCAGGCCTTGTCCTCGTCAATAGGCAGGCCGTGGTCGGTGTAGTACATCTCTACCATGCTCATCGGGGCGCCCAGACAGCCACGGCTCATGGTTGTATAGTCGCCTGTCTGGCAGAATACCATCGCCATATAGTCGTATGGGTTGCCGCCCCACATCGACTTGTTGTCGCTCCATGATGGGCGTATGGTCATAATGGCCTCGGTGTTGCTCCATCCGTTGGGCTTACCGCCCGACCAGGGATATTCGCAGTCCCAGATGGTGTTCAGCAATGATGTCGGTTGGTCGAGCGTTCCCGAATAGATGTCGATACCGCCCTCACGTGCGATTTGAAGGGCCTCGTCGGCAGCCACGGCGGCCTTGTGCCAGCGCTCCTTGTCGTAGGTGGGGAAGAGCAGCTCGCCGTCCTTGTTCTGCATTTTTGCGAAAGCCTGTGCGCCGTTGAACAGCGGTGAGGCGGCATAGAGCAGCGTCAGGGCCTTGACCGTGGCGCAGGCCTCTTTGTTGAAGTAGGCAATGCGGTCTGCCGACTTTTCAAAGCGGTGTGGCAAATAGGGCATGGCCTCGTCGCAAAGTTTCACGATGGTGTCCACCACCTCGGGGATGGGTCTTCGGGGCTGCTGCATCTCGTCCATAGAGGCATTCGTCGGGATGTTCTGGTTTACCAGGATGATGGGGCCGTAGCGTCGCATCATGTCGAAATAATAGAAAGCTTTGACCGCCTGCACCTCAGCCTTCCATAGGTGTTTCTCCATGTCATCCATGTTGTATACATTCATGATGTTCTCAAGGAAGATGTTGCAGTAGCGTAGCGCGGCGAAGTAGCGGTTCTTGTGCCACACGTTGCAGAGTGGTGCATTGCTACCCTGCAAGCCGTCGCCGATGCCGAGGGCCTCGGCATATTCCGGCTCATTCTTGCGGATATAGTCGCCACCGCAGAACTCGTCGGCCCCGAGGTAGGCGGGGTTGTGCAGCTCCTCAGCCGAATAGATGGTCATGAAGACATAACACGTCTGCAGCCACTGTTCAGCGTCGACACGTTTCTCGAATGTGCTCTCAATCGTGGTAATGTCGTTCACAGGAACCACATCAAGATAGTCATCGCTGCAAGAGGTCATCAATGGCAGGCAGAAAGCCGTCAATGCGACAGCGGTCGACAGATATTGTTTGAAATTGTTCTTATTCATAGTCGTATCTCCTTTCTCTCTTTAGAAGTTAACTTGCAATGCTACTGAGTAGGTCTTCTGTATGGGGTACTTGAAGCCATTCTCTCCCAATTCCACATCCCACAGCTTAAAGTTGGTAAAGCAGAATGGGTTGTTAGTGAGTAATGAGATCTTAATGTTCTTCATCTTCCACTTGTTGATGAGCTTGCGCGGCAGGTTGTAGGCGATGCCCAGCTGCGTGCAGCGCAGGAAACGGCACTCGTTCATGAAGTAGGTGCTTTTGCGGGTCTCTGCGTTGTCCTTGTTGTACCAGTCCTCGTAGGGGTTGTGGTAAGAGATGCTATAGGGAGTCAGACGAGGCCAGAAGGGATGATCTTCCTGGCAATTTTCTGACCAGTGACTGTCGGCGATGGCTTGCAGCATGGCATGGTTGTTGTAGAATGGACTTACCTTCATCGGGTCGATGAAGAATGTGCGCTTACCAGAGCCTTGGAAACTGCAAGAGAACTCCAGGTTCTTCCAGTTGACGAAAGCGGAGAAACCATAGATGAGTCGTGGTGTTTCTGGGAATCCGATAAATGTGGCATCGTTGACGTCGATAAGGCCATCACCGTTAAGGTCACGATACTTAATATCACCAGGCTGAACGTCGCCATCTTGGTGGGGCGAGTTGTCAATTTCTGCTTGATCCTTGAACAGACCCTCTGCGATGTAACCCATAGCTTGGCTAATCTCCTTACCTATCTTGCGCTGATAGGAAGGCTTGCCCGTGGCTTCCTCTATTTCCTTATAGGTAACCTTATTATATGTAAGTGTACCATTAAGAATGAACCAAAGGTCTTCGCTAAATTGGTGCTGTATCTTAGCTGAGAGGTCAACACCACGAGAGTATGTCTTACCAACGTTGTCTAACGGGGCAATCTCGATACCCATCGATGTGGGAATGTTGACGCGCTGCGACAGGATGTTGTGGCGGAAGCTCTTGTAGAAGTCGGCCTGCATCTCGATGAGTCCGCCGAACAACTTAGCCTCGAGTCCGAGGTTGTAGTCCTCGGCAATCTCCCAGAGAATCTCATCGTTGGGATAAGCCACCACCAGGTTTCGGAAAAGAGTTCCATTGACGGTTGGACGCAGGTCGGCACGCACGTCGTGCTGGTAGAGCTCCGGAGCCGATTCGCTGTAATCTGCGATATTTGAGATGCTGGGCAGGTAGACGTAACGTGGTTTTAGGATTACACCGTCGTTGCCCACCTTTCCCCACGAGGCACGCATCTTCAGGAAAGGCACGTAATATTTCGTGAGGCTCTGCATCCAGGGTTCACTCGAGATAACCCATCCGGCACCGACGGAGGGAAAGAAACCCATACGGTGGCTCTTGGCAAAGCGCTCTGAACCATTGTAGGCGGCACTGCCCTCCACAAAGTAACGGTCTTTGTAGCCGTATGAGAAACGCCCGCTGTAGGTGACGTTGCGCTGCTGCATCGACTCCAGTACATCGGTCTCCTGTGGCACGAAGCTGCGCTCATACCACTGTGCAACGCCCGTGAAGGCCGTCTGGTGGTCGTCCCAGGCAGCGGTGTGGTAGATACGCCCCTCGTATGTGACGCGCGTCTCGGCCTCGTGCTTCTGGTTCCAACGGTCCACCTCCAGCGTCCGGCGTCCATTGTATTCATTCTGAGAATAAGGCTGCAACATGTGCTTGCCAGTCTCGAAGTCGTAGTTTGCCAGCGAGTAGTAGTATGGGCCAGTGACGAAAGGCGTCTGGTAGAGACCGGTCTGCACATGCGAAGCGATGAGGCGCAGCTCTAGTCCCTTGACGAGCTTCGAGAGGTTCTGAATGTACTCGCCGCGGTTGATGGTGTTGTATCGGGTGGCATCCTTGTAGCCGCGCTGTATGAGGGCGTATGGATTGATGTTCGTCTCCGAGGGGCCGGCGGCCGTCGTTCCGAATCGGAAGTGTGGCCACGAGTAGGTGGCATCACCAGGATAGGTGGGAGCGAAGTCTACTGGTGAAGCATTGAATGCGTAGGCGTAAGCTTCTGTCTGGCTTTCCACAGGGCCGTGATTCTTATCCAGTGTAGCCGAGGAATTTAGCACAAGCTTGATGCCAGCCGTCAGGTCGATATTCAGGTTGACGCGATACTGAATCTCGTTGTTCACGATATTACATGAGAAGTCGTTTAGTTTATCGGTCTTAATCATGCCCTCGTCGTGGTTGAAGTTGACTGAAGCGTAGTACTGTACCTTCTCTGAACCGCCTCGGATGTTGACGCCTGCGTGGTGGTTGACTGACTGGTTTTTGAACAAAATGTCGTACCAGTCGTTGGCGGGATAGACCCATGAGGGATACTTGCCCGATGCGGTGCGCTGGATGCGTTCGACACTGTACTTCGGCGTGCTCGAAGCGGTGCGGCCGAAGATGGCCTGATTGTAGTATTTCATATAGTTGATAGGGTCAACAACGTCGATATTCGAGGTAGGCGACGAAACGATGCATTCATAGCGTGTTGCGGTGTAGACGCTGCCTTCCTCACCCTTCTTCGTGGTGACGAGGATGACGCCGTTGGCACCGCGGGCACCGTACATGGCTGTGGCCGAGGCGTCCTTCATGACCGAGAACGACTCGATGTCCTCTGGCTGCAGGCGCGAGAGCTCGAGCTTCGATGTCTCAACGCCGTCGAGCAGGATGAGTGGGTCGGTGTTGGCGTTGGTTTGGAATGAGGTGATGCCTCGGATGTAGAACTTCGTGTTCATCTCACCTTCGGTGAGGGCACCCGGCATACCGCCCGTCTGCCATCCGATGACACCTGCAATCTTTCCGGCAAAGCCAGCGGTGAAGTCGCTGTTTGAAGTTTTCAGGTCCATAGGGCGGACGGTCGTAATGGCACCGACAACACTCTCCTTCTTCTGCGTTCCGAATGCCACCACCTGCACCTCCTTCAGCTGTTGCGAATCGGGTCGCATCGAGGCGTTGATGGTCTTCTGTCCCTTCACACTGGCAATGTTCTCCTTGTAGCCAATGAATGTGAAGCGGAGCACATCTGTAGGGCGCACCTTGATGGAGTACTGACCGTTGGCATCGGTTGTGGTTCCCATCTTGGTGCCAACTATAAAAACGCTTACGCCGGGAAGCACGACGCCGTTCTCGTCGACGACCTTTCCGCTGAGCATGTAGGCATCGGCAGCATTGTCGTAGTTGTCGAGCTTCGGACCGTCTGACGGCTTGGTCTTAGTGACGGTGACGAACGAGCCGTCGATGATGTAGTAGAGCTTTGTGCTTTGCAGTACTTTGGTCATCAGGTCGCTAATGTCATCGCTGCTGAATGTGCCTGAGACTCGGATGTTCTTCAAGTCTTCAGTGACGTAGAGCACCTTGTAGCTGGTGTTCGTCTCAATCTGCTTGAACACTTTTGTAAGTGCTTCGTTCTGTGCCTTGATGGTAACCTGCTTGTCCAGCTTCTGTGCCGTTAGAGGCAAGTCGCTGAACATGAGCAGTAGTCCAAGACAGAAGCCGAATCGTTGCAAATGTCTATTCATAAGCTGAATGATTTGATAAGTGAATAATTGGGTTATTGTCTACTTTTCTTTGCTTTGCTGCTATTATTATATCGTAATACGAGCGTTTCGGGTACTCTGAAACGCTCGTTTTTTTTATGACTGTTGCGCTATAGGCAAAAAGAAAGTGCCGCTTTATGATGTATGAGTGTGATGTCCTAAAAACAATTCAACCGCCCTTAAGCACGGGATTGCTTGAGGGCGGTTGGGATGGATGAGGTGGTCTAAAAAAACAAGACGAACGCTTAGTCTTTCAGGTCCCACTGGATGAAGTAGCCGTCGGCGAGGATGGATGAGCGCACCTTCTGGGCCGTGGCGCCCTGATACTTCGGGGCGATGCGGTCGGCCACGGCGTTGCGGGCTGCGGCGGCGTCGCCACGACCGCCCTGCGACCAGCGCTCGCCCATCTTGCAGAGGTAGCTGTAGCTCTTGCCCTCGGCGACATATTCCTTGAGGTACTCGTCGGCGATGGCCCAGTCGTAGAGGCGGCGGCGCTCAAGCTCGGTGAGGGCATAGCCCTCGTCGGTGGGTCGGGGCAGGCGGTGCTCCTCGGCGCGTGCTGCGCCGACGATGCCGGCATTGGTGTTGCCGCCGCCGCCGTTGGGCAGCCAAGAGGCGTAGAGTGGCGACCAGCCCTCCGGCAGGGTGAAGTCAGCCGAGGCGTGGTTGGGGAATCGGTTGGTCATGCCGTGGTTGAGGATGGTGTAGGCCTGGTCCCAGTTGCCGAGGTGGTTCTCGGCCTCGGCGAGGAGGAAGTGGATGTCGTGTCCGCGGAAGGTGACGATGATGGGCTGAATCTCGAAGATGTTGTCGCGCAGGTAGCGGTAGCCGCGGGGCGTGAGGGTGCGGTCGTAGAAGTAGTAGTACTTCGTGACGGCGTCCTGTCCGTTGATGGTGTTCATGACCATGTGCTGCTGCGGGCCGCGGATGTCGTCGTCGGAGTAGAGGCTCTTGCCGTAGGCGGAGGGGCGCAGGTAGTAGGTGTCGGCCGAAGGATAGGCGGGGCAGAGGTACTGGACGAGGTGGTTGCGCTGGTGGTTGGCATAGTCGTACATGATGCCGCTGATGAACTGATAGCGGTTGGTGTTGTCGTTGACCTCCTCGTTGGCGAAGATGGAGAAGTAGGGGAAGTACTGGTCGCGGATGCCGGAGCCGAAGTCGAGGGTCATCTGGAGGATGGACTGCTTGTAGCGCCAGTCGGCGGGCATGTCGCCGTCGGCGGCCGTCGGGTCGTCGCCGAAGTTGAGCAGGGCGAGCGAGGGAGTCGAGGCCTTGGCTGCGGTGTGGAAGTCGTAGAGATACTGCAGGAGGGCGTCGCGCACCCAGAGCCAGTCGGCCTGTGCGGCCTCCTCGGTGAGGTAGCTGCAGTGCCAGGCGACGAGCTCGGCGCGCAGGAGGAGGGCCGGTGGGGTGAGGTACTGCCACCGGATGTAGGCCTGCTGGTTGAGGGTCTCGGAGTCGAGCCAGGTGTACCACTGCATGGTGAGGTCGGAGGGGATGTGGATGCCGTCGATGTCGATGCCCTGGTCGAGCAGCTGGATGCAGCGCTCGCTGAGCTCCTTCATCGTGCAGCGGGTGAAGACGGAGGCGTCGCTGAGGTCCTTCATCTCGGTCAGGGGGTCGTCGAACCAGTAGGCCTCGCCGTAGATGCGGCCGAGCATGTAGTAGGCCCACACCTTTATGCGCAGGGCGGAGCTGACGAGGGCCTCGAAGTTGGCCTCGGTCTGCTCGCTCATGCCTCCGACGCGCTGGTGATACTGTTGCATCTTGTGGAAGTAGTCGTTGCAGGCGATGATGACGGCATAGTAGCAGGTGGGGTCGGCATAGTCGTTGCCGTCGGTGGGCTCGTAGTTGTAGATGTCCTTCAGGGCGTTGGGGGCCTGGGGCGTCGTCTCGAGGAGGTTGGCGCGGGTGTCGGTGAGCCAGATGGCCTGCTCGCCGGCCTCCTGCATGCGGTTGATGATGCCGAGCATGCCCTTGTAGATCTCGTCCTCCTTGTCGATGTAGTCTTCCTCGAGGATGATGTTGTCAGGGTCGGTGTCGAAGAAGTCGGAGCAGGAGGTTAACAGTGAATAGTGAATAGTGAACAGTGCTGCGCACAGCACAGACTTCACAACATATTTTGGCATTGTCTTCATAACTATGAACGATGAACGATGAACTGATCAGAAGTTGAGGTTAAACCCGACCTTGACGGTGACGGGGAGGGCTGCCTTGGCGTAGTCGAAGCCGCGGAGACGCTCGTCGTAGCTGTAGGCGAACTCGGGGTCGGAGCCGAGGTAGCGGGTGAGGGTCCAGAGGTTCTCGGCTGCGACGAAGACGGAGCCGCTGCGGACGAAGTCGAAGAGCTTCTGGAACTGATAGGTGAGCTTCAGGGAGCGCAGCTTCAGGTAGTCGCCGTCCTCGACCCAGCGGTCGGAGAAGTCGCACGAGCCCATCGGGTCGCCGTAGCTGGCGCGTGGGACGGTGGTCTGCTGTCCCTCGACCTGCCAGCGGTCGACGACGGCCGTCGACTGGTTGTAGAAGTGGTCCATCGACTCGAGCTGCCGGCGCGTGGCGTTGTAGAGGTGGGCGCCGAAGGTGTAGCCGAAGTTGGCGTCGAGGGTGAAGCGCTTGTAGCGCAGCATGAGGTTCAGTCCGCCGAAGACGGAGGGCATGGAACTGCCGAGGGTCGTCTTGTCGTAGTCGTTGATGACGCCGTCGGGGGTGCCGTCGGGACCGCTGATGTCGACAAAGCGGACGTCGCCGGCCTGATAGGGCTGGCCGCTGCTGTTGACGAGTGCTGCCTGGGCGGCGTCGGCCGTGGTGGCATAGATGCCGTCGGTCAGGTAGCCATAGAACTGATAGGGCGTGCGGCCGACGGCCATGAGCATCTGGGCGTCGTCGCCGTTGTAGCCTGTGTAGCGGATGACGGACTGGTCGTCGCCTCCGAGCGACTTGATGGTGCTCTTGAGGTTGGTCACATTAGCACTGACGACGAAGTCGACGTCGCGGGTGTGGACAGGGTTGGCGCGGAAGGCGAGCTCGAGGCCGTGGCCGTCGATCTTGCCCGTGTTGTCATAGAACAGCTTGGTGCCATAGACGGACGAGATGTCGCGGCTGAGGAGCAGGTCGTAGGCCTGGTTGACGTAGGCACCGATGCTGACATCGAGACGTCCGCCCAGCATCTGAGCGTCGACGCCGAAGTCGAGCTGGCGCTTCTTCTCCCACGTCAGACGGGTGTTGGGCACGTTGGAGCGGACGATGGCTCCGATGTTGAAGAAGTTGGACGAGACGTAGTAGTTCTTGCCGTAGTTGCTGGAGAAACGGCTGTTGCCGCTCAGCGAGGCCTCGAGGGTGAAGTTGAGCTGATTGAACGACGAGGGTAGCCAGCCCGTGTTGGCGGCCATGAAGGTGATGCCGGCCGAGGGGAAGAGGCCGAAGCGGGCGGCGTCGGCACCGGTGACGCTGGTGCCGTCGACGGTGAGTCCGAGGGTGGCCTTCAGGAGCTTGTTGTAGACATAGTCGCCATGGAGGCTGAGGCCCATGTAGCGCCAGTCGACGTTGTTGCCGTCGGTCAGCTTCTCGGTGTCGGTGGCGTCGAGGGTCTTGAAGAAGTCGTTGGCGGTGTTGTAGCCCTCAGAGACGTCGTACTCCATGCTGCGGGTCAGGACGCGGGCCATGGCCAGGCCGCGGAACTCGTGGAGACGGTTGAACGTGCGGTTGTAGCGGGCTGAGAGCGAGTAGGTGTTGACCGACTGGCGGATGACGCCTTCGGCCACCTTGTTCAGACCGGTGCCGTAGACCTGAGGCATGATGGCATGGTCAGTGACGCCAGGGATGAACATAGTCTCCTCGGTGTAGTTGTAGTAGAGGTTGACGAGGGCCGTGAGCGTCAGGTGGTCGTTCCACTTGTAGTTCAGGCCGAGGCCGGCGTTGGCGTCGTAGATCTTGTCGCCGCCCTCGACGGTCTTGACGATGGCCAGCGGGTTGCTGACGTTGTCGTAGGGCAGGGTGGGGATGGCGCTGACGTTCCAGCCGTCGTAGTGGGCGAAGGTCTTCAGCGGTGAGCCGTCCTCCTGCTTGGCGTAGGCGCTGAGCAGGGGCATGTTGCGATAGGCAGCGAGCAGGGGGTTGGTCTCGATCTGCATGCCGGTGTTCATGAGGTCGCTGGTGATGTAGGACAGTCCGACGTTGGCGGTGATGTCGATCTTGCGGCTGACCATGACGTCGCTGGAGATGAGAGTGTGGTAGCGGTTGGTCGACGTGCCGCGCAGGGTGCCGGTGTTGTTGGTATAGCCGAAGGAGATGTTGTACTTGGCAATCTCATCACCACCCTCGACGCGGAAGATGTTCTCCGTCATGAAGCCCTTGCGCTGGATGGCGTTCATCCAGTCGGTGTTCTCATTGAAGAGATAGCTGTACATGTTGGGCCCGTTCTGGAGGAAGGGATAGTCGTCGGTGAGCGAGGCCATGGTGGGGTAGGCCGTCATGCCGAGGTCGGTCAGGTAGTTGCGGTACTGGGTGGCATCCATGACGGGGATGGCCGAAGGCTTGAGGTTGAAGCCGTACTGTCCGCTGAAGGAGATGCGGGTGTCGAGGTTGTCGCTCGTGGCCTGCTGGGTCTCGATCATGATGACGCCGTTGGAGCCCATGGAGCCGTAGAGGGCGGCGTCGGCTCCCTTGAGCACGGTGACGCTGCGGATGTCGCGGGGTGAATAGCCAAAGAGCAGATCGCGGGAGTAGGCATTGACGACGCCCGAGACGTCCTGGTTGCCCATGTAGGGCACGCCGTTGATGACGATGAGGGGATTGTTCTCGGCCACGAAGGAGTGGATGCCGCGCAGGTTGAGGTAGGTGCCTTCGCCGGGCATGCCGCTCTTCTCGACGACCTGTAGGCCTGAGAGCTGGTCGCGGGTGGCGGCGCCGAGGGAGAGCTTGCTGGTGAAGTCCTTGTTCTCAATGCCGACGGTGAGGGCCGACTTGGCCTCACGGGAGAGCGAGGCGTAGGGCGTCTCGACGCGTCCGTTGTAGAGCGACTCCGACTCGGGTGTGAGCACGATGTGGAACGTGGGCGACTGCTGCTTGCGCTGGAGCAGCCGCAGGGGGAGCGACTTGGCGTAGTAGCCCTCGGCCTGGATGCTGACCAGTGCGTCGTCGGCGGACGTCTCAAGGGTGAAGGCGCCGTTCTCGTCGGTCAGCACCGAGGTGCTCTCGCCGAGGATGGAGACGATGGCACCGCTGACGGGCATGCCGTCGGTGCCCCTGACGACCGAGTTGAGTTTATGATTCTGAGCGACGGCAGCGCCGGATAGCCCTATGGCTGCCATCAGGATATAGAGTCTTTTCATCTTTCGCATGTGGCTTAGTAGTTGTTATGGGTTGGACGCAGACACCAGTGATACATCATGAGCTGCGTCTTGTTGTTCTTCGTGCGGCCCTGGCTGGCGTCGTAGAGGTAGGCATTGTCGAAGGAGTCGAGCGTGATGTGGAAGTTGCCGCTCTGGCGCAGGTTGACGATGCCCATCGTGTAGCCGTCGGTGTCGTAGGCACTGGCGTTCTCGTTGATCTCGATCCAGTCGTTGGGGTTGTAGCCTTCGGGATAGCCTGTCTCCCAGATGCCATAGTGGGGGATGTCGCTCGCACCGCTGCGGTCGAAGTGGTAGTTGGCGCCGTGGGCGTTCATGGCGAGGCCCCTGACGACGGGCTCGCCGTTGAAGGAGATGTCGAGCGTGTAGGAGAGGCTATGCACAAAGCCCATGCGGAGGTAATACTCGCCAGCCGGCAGGTTGCACTCGACGACGCCGGAGGGATTGCCCCGCTGGTCGTAGAGGCAGACGAGTCCGTCGTAGTCGAGGCGGCAGTGGAGCGAGTCGGTGGCTGCCTCCTCGTCGGGGATGGCTGTCAGGACGTGGTAGTAGATGGTGGGCAGCGTGGCGGAGAGGAAGAACTCGCCCTGGGCGTCGTAGATGATGTCGGGGCTGACCCAGTGGCTCCAGCGGAAATACTGGGCGCGCTGGGCTTCGTCGAGCTCACTCCACAGTTCATAGAAGCGCGACTTGACGCGGTAGATGATGACGTGGTTGGGAATCTTGAAGTTCGTGGTGTAATAGGCTGCACCGTTGCTGAGGTTGACCTTGCTCCCCACGTCGACGGTCTGCACCGAGGGTCGCCACCAGGCTGCTTCCTCGCGGTCGTAGGTGGTGATGTCGGCCTGGCGGTCGATGTTCATCATGTAGCCGTCGGCACACTGGAAGTCAGGAGCGTCGGCAGCAACGTCGGCATCGCTGAGCAGGCGGTTGACGAAGCAGGCCTCTACGATCCAGCGCTCGAACTTCTCGCGGTCGGCGTCAGTGGCCTCGCGGTTGAGCCAGACGGGTATGCTGTCGAGCGCATTCTGCAGGGCCTTGTCAATCTGGTCGTTGCTGGGGATGAACATGGTGGTCATGTAGCTCTCGTCGTGCATGTTCCAGTATTCGATGCCGTCGGCGGTGTAGCGGTCCATCAGCGTGTTACGGGTGTAGAAGATGGAGTCGTAGACTGTCTGGCCCGCCTCGTTGACGCCGATGACGGCACTGTGCTCACGATCGAAGAAGCGCTCCTCGAACTTGCCGACGATCTCGCGGAAGCGCGAGTAGTCGTCGCCGAGCTGCAGGAAGTAGTCGTAGACGGAGCTGCGGATGGGCAGCACACCATTTATATAATATATATAGCCGTTCGTGGTGCGCACCACCTTCTGGATGGCGTAGTCGTCGAGCCGCAGGGCGGAGTCGTCGCCATAGACCCACACGTTCTTGCCTGAGCGGGTGTGGATGCCGTAGCCGGCGGAGAGGGTGGAGGGGGCGATGCCCATGTCGGCGACGCTGTAGCGGGCGAACAGCCGGCGGTCGGTGACCGTGGCGCCGTTGTTGAACACGTCGTTGTCGCACACGATGAAGGTGTACTCCTTGTCAGTGAACGTGCTGTCGTAGATGCCTGCATCCTGAAGGAGTGCGGAGAACTGGCTGACGTCGGCCGTCGACTTCATGTAGCTGACGATGTCGCCGCCATAGATGGTCACGTCAGTCGACGTCACGGCCTGGCCTTCGTAGTGGTCGTCCCAGTCGGAGCAACCTGTAGCCATCAGGGTCAGCAGGGCCAGTGCAGGTATGAATTGAATGATCTTTTTCATCTTCGTGGTTATGTTGAGGTTTTAGTCGAGGGGAATAAACTCAAGATAGTCGTACATCTGATGATAGGTCGAGCTGGTCTTGGCGTTGATGTCCATCATCGTGGCACGGAAGGTGTGGTTGCCTGACTCGCTGAACTCGATGGACTCGAACAGGGTCATGTCGACTGAGCCGTAGAGCACACGCTGGCGGGCATTGATGATGTCGGACAGACCTTTGTAGACGTAGAGGTTGGCTGTGCGGTCGTCGAGTTCGAACTTCGTCAGGCTGCCCGATGCGAAGTAGCTCTGCAGGGAGACGTCGGCGCAATAGTGGAGCACCACCTTGTAGCGTCCGGCAATGATCGAGGGGGTCGTGAACTGAATCCATCCTGCATAGCCCAGGTTGAGCATCATGTAGTTGTTCATGTAGGTGGCATAGCGTGGCGTCGTCTGGTTGTTGGCGGCGGCATACTGCTCCTTGATGAAGCCCACGACGGGATACTGGTTGACGGAAGCGCGCGAGTCGGTGTTCTTGTAGGTGAACGACGTCAGGGTGCCGTAGTCGCCGTTGCGGCGGTTGTCGCTGAGGTCGATCTTGCGCTCGGCGTTGGCCAGGGGATTGGAGAAGACCATGCCGTTACCGTTGGCGGCGCCCCAGGCATTGACGAAGGCAATGATGTCGGGCGAGTTGAGGAAGTCCCAGCGGACGGTGACGGGATCGGGATGATAGACGGGCATGACGTCGTCGACCTTCTGGATGTTGCCGTTGCGTGCGGCGATGTTGCTGCGCAGGATGTGGATGTCCTTGTTGATGGTCTTCTGGCCGTCAATGTCGTTGGTGATGATGGCCTGTCCGTTGAGCTTCGTCTCGAAGATGAGCGTCTGTCCCTCGCTGAGGAAGTCGAACAGCTCGTCGGTGCTGTGCTCACGCAAGAGGAAGTGATACTGCAGGTAGTGGGTGAGGGCAGCGTCGCCGTTGGTCTCCTCGCCGTCGGAGTGGCTGACGAGCCATGACTTCAGCGAGCTGACGTCCGTGATGCCGTTCTGGCGGTAGACGTCGTCAGGCACGGCGAAGCATGTGTAGTTGTAGTTGTTGACCACATAGCCACCGCCGACGACGTAAGTCGTGTCGCGCACCTTGCTGGCAATGGAGTCGAACTGAGCCTCGCGGATGGCCTCAGAGAAAATGGTGTAGTCATCCTCCAGCTCCATGCGCTCGATGATGGTCTCGGCCAGGGGCGTGATGACGGTGCCCATGGTGAAGATGACGCCGTTGGCACAGGTGACGGCCGTGAACTTGTCGAGCCTTGCCTGGTTGTTGATGAAGATGGAGTCGGCGACGTAGATGTCGTCAGTGCGCTGTGCGTCGTCGACGTCAGTGACGGTATAGCCGAAGGCCAGTGCCAGATACGATTCGAACAGGTTCTGGGTGGGAATGTATGAACTTTTCTCGGCATAGTCGTTGAGCATCGTCTCAGTGACAGACTGGTAGGGGATGATGTGCGTCTGAACAACTGAACGGGCGTAGTCGACGGGGATGTCCTCTACGCTGGCATACTCGCGGTCGGAGAGGAAGACCTTGATGGCTTCGTCCGTCGGACAGAAGACAGTGGCCTCGGCCGAGGCATCCTTCAGGGCATTGTAATAGTTGGCATGCTTCAGCAGCTGCAACCACAATGTGTAGTTGCCGTCGCGCTCTAGCACGTCGATGACCGACATCTCCGATTCCAGGTCGGTGGGCGTCACGAACATCTCGCCTTCATTGGGGTCTTCGCAGGCCGTCAGCCCAGCCAGGACCATTGACAAGCATAACAATATCTTTTTCATATTCTGAAGTGTTCGTTGGGGTTATAGGTAATACGGGTTTTGCTCGAGCAGCTGGTTCACCTTCACCTCATTCTCGTTGATGGGCAGATACCAGGCGTTCTCGTCGTTGAGCACAGAGTTGATCCAGGCCTCGCTGGCCTCGCCGTTGTACTTGGTGACGTATTCGATGAGGAAGTCCTTCTTGAAGTTCACCACGCCGGCAGGGTCCTTATAGCGGCCAACACGCAGCAGGTCGTACCAGGCCTTGCCCTCGCCGACGAGTTCCATGAGGCGCTCGTAGAGGATATAGTCGAGCAGGTCTTTCAGGCTGGGCTCGTCGAAGATCTCGACGGGCTCGAGGTTGGTGCGCTGGCGTATCTCGTTGACCAGTGCGATGGCCTCCTCGTTGTCGGCCTGGTTGTTGCCAGCCTGACGCATGACGAGGGCTTCAGCCTTGAGCAGCATGATGTCAGCCACGCGATAGATGATGAAGTTGGGGTCATAGTAGGTCTCAGTGCGCTTGTCGCTGAGCGAGGTGCTGCCGCAATACTTCCAGACGTAGCCTGCCGTGGCTCCCTGATAGGTGGCGGCGCTGCTGCCTACGAAGTAGCCGCCGAACATGCTGCGCACGGCCATCGGGCCTGCCAGGTCGGGGTCGTTGTTATATTGCTGGAGGATGGCGCGATACTCGCTGTTGAAGTCCTGCAGCATCTGGCGCGAGAGCTGGTAGCGGCGGTCCGTATGCTGGTTGTCGAACAGCTTGGGCAGGTCGTTGGTCTGATAGGCCGTGCCCTGACGCTTCTCGTGGCTCCACTGCACCTCGTAGATGCTCTCGTTGGAGTTGCCGGGGTTGAAGATGGAGAACCAGCTGGCGTGTGTCGGCGTCTTCATGAAGCGCGGCGCGTCGTTGCTTGTGGCATTGAGGATGGCGTTGCAATAGGTGATAGCCTCGTCGAAATCCTGATTCCACAGGCAGACGTCGGCCATCAGGGCGTAGATGCTCCACAGGGTGGCACGTCCCTTGGTCTCCCATGTCGTGTTGAAGCTCGTCTTGGCGGCTCCCAGCTGGATGGCGGCCAGGAGGTCGCTCTTGATCTGGGCAATGATCTCTGCCTCTGACGACTTTGCCACGTTATAGGACACCTCGTCCGTCTCGAAGGGCTCAGTGAAGAGGGGCGCCTCGCGCCAGTTGCGCACGATGTAGAAATAGGCCAGGGCCCTGAGCCAGTAGGCTTCGCAATAGTGCGAGTTCATGGCCTCAGGCGTGTAGGTGGCATCGTTGGCGCGCGCCTTCTCAGCGTTGGCCAGCACGAGGTTGGCCGAGTTGACAATCATGTACATGGGCGTCCACGTGGCGATGCTGCTCGTGGGCTTCACCTGGAGCTGCTGCAGCGGCGACCCGCTACGGCTGTAGATGCACCCGGCGCGAAGCTCACCCCAGGGGATGAGATAGTCCTGCACGGCATCACGCAGATAGTAGTAGCCTGCGAAGAGCGTGGCTTCGACGTCTTCTTTTGAGGCCCAATACTTGTCGGTCGGCTCCACATTCTCTGGATAGACCTCCAGGAAGTCGTTGCATGAGGAGAGCCCCAGTGCCGCGGCGACCGATATGATAAGATATTTGATAGTTTTCATTTGCTTAAGAGGAGGGGGGTTAGAAGTTCAACGTGAGTCCGAAAGAGAATCGCTTGGCGCGCGGCGTCTGCGAGTTGTCCTGTGCCAGGTCGGTCAGCTTGCTGGGCATGTTGACTTCGGGGTCCTGACCCGTGTAGCTCGAGAAGGTGAACAGGTCGTAGCCCGTCAGGTACATCGAGATGGTGTTCATGCCGAGCTTCTTGCAGAACGACTTCGGCAGCGTGTAGTTCAGCGAGAGCGTCTTCAGGCGGAGGAACGAGCAGTCCTCGATGAAGCGGTCGCTGCCCAGGTAGTTCAGACCGTAGCGCCACAGTGCGCGGGGGATGTCGGTCTGGTCGCCCTCGTTGCGCCAGCGGCGCAGCACAGCCTTCGACTGGTTGTCGGAGCCATACATGGCCTCGGCGTTCATGCGGGCCGTGTTGATGATCTTCTGACCAAGACGATAGTGCATGAAGACGGTGAGGCTCAGCTGCTTGTAGCGCAGGTTGAAGCCGCCGCCGCCCGTGACCATCGGGTTGTAGTTGCCCAGGTAGACGACGTCGTTCTGGTCGATCTTGCCGTTGTGGTCGATGTCCTCATACTTGGCATCGCCAGGATAGCAGGTGAAGGTGCCGTTGGTCATGACGATGGGCTTGCTGTTCAGGTCGTACATCACGTTGCCCTCGGCATCCTTGGCATAGGTGTCCTCGAGGTTCTGATAGACGCCCAGCGAGCGGAAGCCGAAGAACGAGCCGACGGCGGTGCCGGCCATGAACTTCGTGGCGTAGCTGCGTGTGCCGTTGGCCAGTGTGAACTGCTCTGCGGCAATGTTCTCAGGCAGTTCGATGATGGTGTTCTCGTTGCGGTTGATGTTCCAGTTGACCTTCAGCTGCCAGTCTTTCGTCTTCAGCACCTCGTAGTCGATGCGGAACTCCCAGCCCTTGTTCTCCAGCCGTCCGGAGTTGAAGTAGGCCAGCTTGCCGCCCAGACCCGTCGAGCCGGGGATGGTGATGCCCGTCTGCAGCAGGTCCTTCGTCTTCTTGCGATAGTAGTCGAAGGTGGCAGTGAGCTTGCCATCCCAGAGGATAATGTCCGTGCCGAGGTCGTATTCTGTCGACGTCTCCCACTTCAGCTTGTTGAGCTGCATGCTGCTCTCAGTGATGGCGCTGCCGTCCATGTAGTTGCCGATGGAGGCGTAGGTGCCTACGTAGGCCGCCGTCTTGCTGGGCGCATTGCCGCTCTTGCCGAGCGAGGCGCGGAGCTTGAACTGTGTGAGCCAGTCCTCCGACCACGACTTCATGAAGGGCTCGTCCTGCACCTGCCAGCTGACGCCGACGGAGGGGAAGAGTCCCCAGCGGTTGTCCTTGCCGAGTGCCGACTTGCCTTCGTAGTTGGCCGTGCCGTTGATGGTGTAGCGGTCGAGGAAGGTGTAGACGATGCTTCCGATGCCTGAAAGCGTTCTGACTTCGCTAGTGCCGGAGCCCTGTGAGAGGAGCGAACCGCCGCCCGACCCAGGGTCGGCGATGGCCGATGAAGCCACGTTGTAGCGCACGGCCGAATAGTTCGACGAGCGGCTCTGAGCCGTCCGCCAGAGGGCGGTGACGACGAGCTGGTGCTTCTTGTCCATCCAGTCGTTGTTGTACATCAGTTTGTTCTCTGTCTGCAGTGAGAAGTTGTTCGAGTAGGCGTCGCTGCTCTGGTTGGCATACGTGTTGTTGGTCGTGACGCCCGTGGCGGCCTGCGGCAGGAACTTGTTGGTCTTCGTCGTGTTATACTTCATCGAGACATAGCCGCGATAGGTCAGGTGAGGCGTGGCGTAGAAGCTGGCGCGCACCGTCATCTTCTGCTCCTTCTGATGCACCTTCGAGAAGCTCTCTTCGGCCATGATGATGGGGTGGAAATTAGCGCTGCCCGTGAAGGCTCCCTGGAACTCCTCAGCGTTCTGACGCGTGAAGTAGGTGTCAGTCATCTGGCCCGTGGCGTCGTCGATGTAGTAGGGGCTCTTGTTCGGCATCTTGCGCATGGCCTCGGCACGCAGCTGCGAGGACCAGGGCGCATCCTTCTTCGAATCCGTATAGGAATATTCTGCGTTGACGCGCAGCTTCTCTGAGAACTTGTAGCCGATGTCGAGCGACGTGGTCAGTCGGCCCAGCCCCGTGCCCTTCGTCGTGCCTGGCTCGTTCATGTAGGAGAGCGAGTAGCGATACGTGGCGCGCTCGCCGCCGCCCGACATGGCGAAGGAGTTGTCCGTGACGACGGCGTCCTTGGTGACGTAGGAGAGCCAGTCCGTGTTCTGGTTATACTCGTCGAAGTAGCGCCAGTCCTGGTTGTAGTTGATCTCGGGCGTATCGAACAGATACTCCAGCAGGGCCGAGTTGTTCGACAGGCCGCGGGCGTTGGCCGTGTTCCAGATAGCGTCCTGGATGAAGGCGACATACTCGTTGCCGTTCATCATGGGCATCGACTTGGGCTCCACCTTCAGCGTGTTCTTCGTCGAGAAGGTGAAGTTGGTCTTGCCCATGGCGCCCTTCTTCTTCGTGATGAGCAGCACGCCGTTGGCGCCTGCCGTGCCGTAGACGGCCGTCGAGGCGGCGTCCTTGAGCACCTCGATCGACTCGATGTCGTTGGGGTTCAGGTTGAGCATCTGAGCGAAGTCTTCCTGCGAGGCGGTGTTGAAGTCGAAGGAGTCGTCGATGGTGGTGTTATAGGGCACGCCGTCGATGACGATGAGCGGGTCGGCATTGGAGTTCAGCGTGGCCGTGCCGCGGATGCGGATGTTGCTCTTCGCACCCGGGTCGCCGGCTGCCGTGATGTCGACGCCGCCGAGGTGGCCCTGCAGGGTCTCCTCAATCGAGGTGACGGCCGACGTGGCGTTGATCTCGTCGAGGTTGATCTTCTGCGTGGCGAACGACATCTGGCGCTCCGTGACGCCCATCTCGTTGCGGCTGCCACGCTTGCCCGTGACCTCCACCTCCTTGATCTGGTGGGCGTCGCTCTCCATGGTGACGTTGAGCGTGGTCTGCCCCGTGTATTTGAACCTTTGGGTCTTCATGCCGATATACGAGAAGACGAGCGTGAGGCCCTTCTCGCCGGCAGGCACCTTGAGTGAGTATTTACCGTTGAAGTCGGTGGTCACACCAGTGACGATACGGTTCTGGCTGTTCTGGAAGGTGACGTTGACGCCGATGGCCGGCTCCTTTGCCGATCCGAACATCTCGCTGACCGTACCTGTCACGGTCTGTGCCGCAGCGCTGAGTGCTGCCATGCACATGATGATGAGGGTTGTTATCTTATGTCTCATATCGTTCTGCTTTAGCTTAAAGGACGTCCTCGATGAAGTGGGCCGCAGCGTCCTCATAGACGAAGGGGAAGAAGTCGTAGTCCGCCGTGACGCGCACGCGCTGCGATGTGCGGCCTGTGAGGTGGTCGGTGGCCTGGATGCTGATGGCCGATCCGTCGTCGTAGATGTTCATGCGCGACGAGAGGATGTTGTTCTGGGCGTCCTGCGACTGCTGCAAGGTGATGATGCCGCCGTAGGTCTCCGTGTTCTCGCCCCATCCGATGTAGGGGAAGTTGGAGAACTCGGCCGTGCTGACGGGCAGGAAGTACTGTCTGACGTAGTACTCCAGCGCTTCAGGGTCGCTGACCTCGACATGGCTGAAGAAGTCGTCGGCCCCCACCGTGGCGCCTTCGCTGGCCGTCGTCCCTGGTATGCGTCCGTCCAGGATGGCCTGTTCGACGGCCTTCGTGACGGGTATGAACATCAGGCAGTTCTCGATCATGAAGCTGAAGGTCTGCGAGGAGGCGGCGAAGAGTCCGCCCTTGTTCAGCAGGTTGATCCATCCGTAGAAGTCGGTGGTGGCGTCGTTGCGCAGGGCATACATCTGTCGCACGAGGCGCGAGTCGTTGACGTTGTCGAAGTTGCCCTCCATCAGGATGTCGTCGTAGGCGTAGGCGTGGCCGTTGGTCCATCCGTCGACGTCGCCGCGATAGTCCAGGGCGTGGAATGGCACGAAGACGTCGTCCTCCGTGGTCGTGTTGGCGGCGTGGCGCAGCAGCTCGTTGTGCTTGATGCTGTTGGTGATGCGGCCGTCCTTGACGTACCAGTAGAGGTTCTGGTCGGGCGAGAGGGCGCGCAGGACGGCCTTGCCCGTCTGGGGCAGCGTGGTGTTGCCGTCGATGGGTGCTGCCACGTGTGCGTAGACGTAGGTCTGCTTCAGGGCGTTGCCCATGTTGCGTCCCTGCGGTCCGGCCACGAGCACGTTGTCGACCACGCGGATGTTGGCGATGCTCTGCTCCAGCTGTTCGTTCGATGGATAGAGCATGATGTAGCGCACGGCGTCGTTGCAGAGCGTCGACTGCATGCCCGACTCAGCCACCATGTGCTGGAAGGCGCTATACTTCTGATACTGGTAGGCCGGTCCCGTGACGCTGTTGAACATGGCGGGCGGCGTCAGCACGTTGCATCCGTAGAGCACGCCGTTGGAGCAGATGATGCGGTCCTGCTGCGGCACCTCCTGGGTGTTGAACCTGATGGGCTGCTGCTCTGCGTCGAGGATCAGGCCCTTCTCCACCTCCTCTGGGAAGACGATCGACTGGCTGTAGATGGAGTGGCGCAGCAGGGTGGAGACGAGGGTGGGGGAGACGCTGTCGAGCACCTCATAGCCGCCCACGCGCCAGTAGTCGTCGAAGAAGTCCTCGAGGGCGTCGTCCGTGGGGGCGAAGATGCTGTAGGCGTTGTAGGCCAGGGCCGTCACCATGCTGTAGTCCGTCACGGGCCACTCGCTGGCGATGGGGGGCAGGCTGACGCCCGTCGTGCCGTCGCGGAAGACGACCTGGTAGAGCTGCCGGCCGTTGCCGTACTCCAGTGTGAGGTCCTCGTCGAGCTGGTAGTTGCGGAACGAGTCGTAGAACGCGAGGAACTTCCCGTACTTGCCGGCCTGCTTCATCTCCGTGTAGATGGTCTCCAGGGGTCGCAGCACGCGGTCCACCTTGTATATGTAGCCGTTCTTGGCGATGTCCGTGTACTCCGTCACGTTCGCGTTGGCCACCTGGAAGCCGTCGTCGCCGTTCCATCCCGTCTGGGGGTAGAAGTATTCGTAGTTCTCCTTGGCGGCGATGCCCTTGGTGCGGAACATCAGGGGCGAGAAGACGGGCACGTAGCGCTCCAGATGGTAGACGGCGGCCGTGTCGTTAGCCTGCTCGATGGGGTCCTGGCTCTTCGTGCGGAACTTGTAGTATAGGCCCGCGTTCGTCAGCTTCTGCTCCTCCGTGGCGCCGTCGCCTTCCTGTGGGCGGAAGTTGGTCAGCTTCTCCTTGTCGAAGGAGTAGTAGAGGATGTGGAATCCGATCAGCTTGCGCAGCTCGGCGTCGCTGAGGTCGTCGACGGACTGCTTGCCGTAGGTCTGCTGCAGGTAGGTGCTCATGGCCTCGTCCGTCGGAGCCATCACGGTGAGGATGCTCTTGCCGTCGAGCATGGGTGCGAACCCCGCCCGCTCAGCGCCTCGGAGGAACTGCGTGTAGTGCCCGTCGGCTTCGAGCTTCTCGTAGATTGACCCCTCAATCCACGATGGCACCTCGAAGTACTCGTCCATGTCGGAGCATGAAGGCAGCAACAGGGTTGAAAACAATAGCGTCCCTATTGCCTTCAACATCTTCTTTGGTTTGTTCATTTGCGTATTTATTGTTTTATTTTAGTTAGTTTGCATAATTTTATGCAAAGATACATAATTTAAGCGTGTTTTGTGTACAGTCACCCGCTTATTTATTTTTTATTAACAAGCGCGGGTGCGCGTACCTTATCTTTTTTCCTTACCTTTGCAGAAAATATGGATTATAATGTTACAGGCCCCACCCCCGACCCTTGAAATAGTTAGAGACCCCACCCCCAACCCCTCCCCTTGAAGGGAGGGGAGCAGCTGGCGCACTGCCCTACGGGGATGACGGCGCAGCTGAGGGGAAAAAACAATATGCAGCCCTACGGGGATGACGGCGCAGCTGAGGGGAAAAACAATATGCAGCCCTACGGGAATGACGGCGCAGCTGCTCCCCTCCTTGGAAAGGAGGGGCAGGGGTGGTTGAAACTCCTGCGGTGTTACTTACTAAAAAATCAAGGCGCAGCTGTCAACCACCCCCGACCCCTCCTTTCCAAGGAGGGGAGTAAGATTAGACCTGCAAGCCAAGGAGGGCAGTAGGGTAGACATACAAGCCCGCAGGGGATGACGGCGCAGCTGCTCCCCTCCCTTCAAGGGGAGGGGTTGGGGGTGGGGTCTCTAACTTCCTCTCAAGGATTAGGGGTCTCTAACTATTTCAAGGATTGGGGAACAGAAGAACTATTTGTCATGATGAACCTGAGCGATATATTGATACTGGCCGTGGGGCTGGCGATGGACTGCCTGTCCGTCTCTGTGGCAGCGGGTGCTGCGATGCGGCGGATGGAGTGGGGCGTCGTCCTGCGGATGTCCCTTCTCTTTGGTGTGTTCCAGGCGCTGATGCCGTTGGCGGGGTGGCTGCTTGTGGCCGGCTTTGCATCGAGGATCGAGGCAGCGGGCCCTTGGGTGGCCTTCGCGCTGCTGGGGTTCATCGGGGGCAAGATGATCTGGGACTCCTTCCACGAGGCCGACGAGGATCACCGCGTGATGAACCCCCGCCGCCTCTCGACGCAGCTGCTGCTGGCCGTGGCGACGAGCATCGACGCCCTCTCCGTGGGCATCTCGATGGGCGTGACGGGCTATCATCATGCCCTCCAGCTGGTGCTGCCCCTGGGGCTCATCGGCCTCGTGTCGTTCCTCTTTGGCATGGCGGGCTGCTGGGCTGGCGGCCAGTCCGGCTCTATATTCAAAAACGCCACCAAGCCCGAACTGCTTGGTGGCGTCATTCTGATTCTTATTGGCGTGAAGATCCTCGTGGCTTAGTTGTTATACTCCTGCCAGCTCTTGATCTTGATGTCGTCCTCGCCCATGGCCGTGAAGGCTTCGATGAAGGCCTTGGCCAGCCGCACGTTGGTCATCAGCGGCGTGTTGTGGTCGATGGCGGCGCGGCGGATGCGGTAGCCGTTGGTCAGCTCGCGCTTCGTGTGGTTCTTCGGCACGTTGACGACGAGGTCGATCTGGTGTTGGGCGATGAGCTGCAGCACGTTGTTCTCGCCCTCCTCGTCAGGCCAGCACACGGGTGTGGCCTCGACGCCGTTGTCGCAGAAGAAGCGGGCCGTGCCCGGGGTGGAGTAGACCTTGAAGCCCTTCTTCACCAGCTGGCGTGCGCCCTCGAGCAGCGCCACCTTGCCCTTGGCGTCGCCGCTGGAGATCAGCACAGCCTTGTGGGGCAGACGGTAGCCCGTGGCGATGAGGGCATTGAGCAGGGCCTCGTTGAGGTCGTCGCCCAGACAGCCCACCTCGCCCGTCGACGACATGTCGACGCCCAGCACGGGGTCGGCATTCTGCAGTCGTGCGAAGGAGAACTGCGAGGCCTTGACGCCGATGCGGTCGATGTCGAACTCCGACTTGTCGGGCCTGGTGTAGGGTGCGTCGAGCATGATCTTCGTGGCCGTCTCGATAAAGTTGCGCTTCAGTATCTTCGACACGAAGGGGAACGAGCGCGAGGCGCGCAGGTTGCACTCGATGACCTTCACCTCGCGGTTCTTGGCGAGGAACTGGATGTTGAACGGTCCTGAGATGTTGAGCTCCTTGGCTATCTTGCGCGAGATGTGCTTGATCTGGCGCACGGTGCTGTAGTAGATGTGCTGTGCGGGGAAGATCATCGTGGCGTCGCCCGAGTGGACACCCGCATACTCGATGTGCTCCGAGATGGCATATTCGACCACCTCGCCCTTGTCGGCGACGGCGTCGAACTCAATCTCCTTCGTCTCCGTCATGAACTTTGAGACGACGACGGGGAACTCCTTCGACACCTCCGTGGCCATTGACAGGAAGCGGTGCAGCTCCTCCTCGTCGTAGCAGACGTTCATGGCGGCGCCTGAGAGCACGTAGCTGGGGCGCACCAGCACGGGGTAGCCCACCTCCGCGACGAACTCCTTGATGTCGTCGAACGACGTCAGTGCGCGCCATGCGGGCTGGTCGATGCCGAGCTTGTCGAGCATGGCCGAGAACTTGTCGCGGTTCTCTGCGCGGTCGATGTCGACGGGGCTCGTGCCGAGCACGGGGACGCCCTGGCGATAGAGCTTCATGGCGAGGTTGTTGGGGATCTGTCCGCCCACGCTGACGACGACGCCGCGGGGCTGCTCCAGGTCGATGACGTCGAGGACGCGCTCCAGCGACAGCTCGTCGAAGTAGAGGCGGTCGCACATGTCGTAGTCCGTCGACACCGTCTCGGGGTTATAGTTGATCATGATCGACTTATACCCCAGCTTGCGGGCCGTCTGGATGGCGTTGACGGAGCACCAGTCGAACTCCACGCTCGAGCCGATGCGATAGGCGCCCGAGCCGAGCACGACCACCGACTTGTCGTTGTGGTAGTAGTTGATGTCGTGGCGGGTGGCATACCGCTCGCCCTCGCTGTTGCCGAAGGCCGGC
Organism: uncultured Prevotellaceae bacterium; assembly: GCA_902779455.1. Classification (GTDB taxonomy): domain Bacteria; phylum Bacteroidota; class Bacteroidia; order Bacteroidales; family Bacteroidaceae; genus Prevotella. The sequence goes on along the minus strand of CACZBS010000025.1, from coordinate 25,191 downwards.
ACGTGCGTGTAGGTGAAATAGAGGTAGTTCGTCAGCTCGGGATGCTCCGAGGCCACCGTCGGGATGCGCTTCACTGAGGGCAGGATGCCGCGCTCCTTGCGATAGCGCCTGACGTCGAGGTTCTCCTTCTCCATGTTGCCGCCCTCGGGCTTCAGCACGAAGCGGGCTATCTGGAAGTCGCTGAATCCGGCCTGCTTCACCTCCAGCAGGAATGCGTCGGGGATGTCCTCCAGGCGGTCGTAGCCCTGCAGTTGGTGCTTCAGGTCGACGATGCGCTTCAGCCGCTCCAGGAACCACACGTCGATCTTCGTCAGCTCCTCGATGCGCTCCACCGTGTAGCCCTCCTCCAGGGCCTGTGCGATGGCGAAGATGCGGAGGTCGGTGGGGTTCTGCAGGGCGTCGTCCAGGTCGTCGAAGCGCGTGTGGTCGTTGCCGACGAAGCCGTGCATGCCCTGTCCGATCATGCGCAGACCCTTCTGGATCATCTCCTCGAAGGAGCGTCCGATCGACATGATCTCGCCGACCGACTTCATCGAGGAGCCTATCTTGCGCGAGACGCCTGCAAACTTCGTCAGGTCCCAGCGCGGAATCTTGCAGATCATGTAGTCGAGCGTCGGGGCGACGTAGGCCGAGCTGGTGGTGCCCATCTCGCCGATCTGGTCGAGGGTGTAGCCGAGGGCGATCTTCGCGGCCACGAAGGCCAGCGGATAACCCGTTGCCTTTGAGGCCAGTGCGCTCGAGCGGCTCAAGCGTGCGTTGATCTCGATGATGCGGTAGTCGTTGGTCTGAGCGTTGAAGGCGAACTGGATGTTGCACTCGCCGACGATGTTCAGATGGCGCACGCAGCGGATGGTGATGTCCTGCAGCATCTTCACCTGCTCCTCGCTGAGCGAGCAGGTCGGAGCGACGACGATCGACTCGCCCGTGTGGATGCCCAGGGGGTCGAAGTTCTCCATCGAGGCGACGGTGAAGCAGCGGTCGTTGCTGTCGCGGATGCATTCGAACTCAATCTCCTTCCATCCCTTCAGACTCTCCTCGACGAGGATCTGCGGGGCGAAGGTGAAGGCGCTCTCTGCCAGCTCGCGGAAAGCCTGCTCGTCGGGGCAGATGCCCGAGCCCAGGCCGCCCAGGGCGTAGGCCGAGCGGATCATGATGGGGAAGCCGATCTCGCGGGCAGCCTTCAGGGCGTCGTCCATCGACTCAACGGCATGGCTGACGGGGGTCTTCAGCGCGATCTCGTCCAGCTTGCGGACGAAGAGGTCGCGGTCCTCAGTGTTCATGATGGCCTCCACGCTCGTGCCCAGCACGCGCACGCCATACTTCTCCAGCGTGCCGTTCTGCCACAGCTCCGTGCCGCAGTTCAGGGCCGTCTGGCCGCCGAAGGCGAGCAGGATGCCGTCGGGGCGCTCCTTCTTGATGATCTCCGTGACGAAGTGGGGGGTGACAGGTTGGAAGTACACTGTGTCGGCGATGCCTTCCGAAGTCTGAATTGTAGCGATGTTGGGGTTGACGAGCACGCTACGGATGCCTTCCTCACGCAGGGCCTTCAAAGCCTGCGAGCCCGAATAGTCAAACTCACCTGCCTGTCCGATCTTCAAGGCGCCGCTGCCCAGCACGAGCACCTTTGTCAGCTTTTTGTCGTTCATTGCTTTTTACCTTAATAAGTTAAGTGGTTCTAATTCGGGATGCAAAGATACGCTTTTTTTTTCACTCTCGCAAGACTTCACACAACAAATTAGAATATTTTTCGCGATGCCGAAGAGATAACGTCTTGTAGCGCGGGGGCGCTGTTTTTTTGAAAAGAAGTGACATTTGTCACCCCTTGGCAAGCCAAAGCGGCACTTCTCCCGGCAAGAAGCGGTGCTTTTCGACGCAAAAAGCGGTGCTTCTCTCATCGAAAAGCACCGCTTCTTTCTGTGTGATTATTAATCTCCTTGAAAATCAGGTGGTTGTAAAAAGTAGATAAAATATTTGGAAATTATTTTACAATTATGGCATGGTATCATGGTGGGGAGCTACAAGTCCGATAAGGTTTCGTGGTGGAAAACTGCAGATCTGACCTCTGAGGGCGTGTCAAAACTATTAAGTTAGCGTAAAAAAGTTACTTGGTACAAATGGATTTAGTCACAGACCCCACCCCCAACCCCTCCCCTTGAAGGGAGGGGAGTGCCTGCGGAGTCCCATGCGGCGAGGAAGGCGGAAGCCGCTCCCCTCCCTTCAAGGGGAGGGGTTGGGGGTGGGGTCTGTGACTTAATCATATCAAGTTATTATTCAACGGTTAGTAAACGAAGGTTTGCTGGTCAGACTTACGAACCTTCGTAGATAGTTATGGTCCCTTGCTGTCTCACGCCGTCTCCTGCTGCTTGAGCTGTTCGATGAGGCGGTCGATCTTGGCGAGCTCGCGGGGGATGCGTATGTTCTGGGGGCAGTGGGGCATGCACTGTCCGCACTGGATGCAGTGGTCGGGCTGGCGGTCGCGGGGGATGGCGCGGTCGAGGCTGATGAGGTAACGGCGGCGGTTGCGGCGATAGTCGGGGTCGCCGGCATCGTCGGGCAGGGTGTGGTCGATCTTGAACTTGTTGTAGTGGACGAAGGCTGCTGGGATGTCGATGCCGTAGGGGCATGGCATGCAGTACTGGCAGTCGTTGCAGGGGATGGTGTCCTCCTCCATCATCTGGTGGGCGATGGTGGTGTCGAGCCATCGCTGCTCCTCCTCGCTGAGGGGCCGTAGGGGACAGTAGGTGAGGAGGTTGTCCTTGAGGTGCTCCATGTAGGTCATGCCGCTGAGGACGGTGAGCACGCCTTCGGGGGTGCCTGCATAGCGGAAGGCCCACGAGGCGATGCTGCGCTCGGGGTCGCGCTGCTTGAGCTGTGTGGCGACATACTGGGGCACCTTGGCGAGTCGTCCGCCGAGCAGGGGCTCCATGATGACGGCTGGTATGTCGCGCTTGCGCAGCTCGTCGTAGAGGTAGACGGCGTCCGTGTTGCGGTCGTTGATCTCGTCGGCGTAGTTCCAGTCGAGCCAGTTGAGCTCTATCTGGACGAAGTCCCAGTGGTATTGGTCGTGGTGGGCGAGGAGATAGTCGAAGACCTCGATCTCGCCGTGGTATGAGAATCCGAGGTTGCGGATGCGTCCTGCTTCGCGCTCGGCCATGAGGAAGTCGAGCATGCCGTTGTCGAGGTAGCGCTGGTGGAGGTTGTCCATGCCGCCTCCGCCGATGCCGTGGAGGAGGTAGTAGTCGATGTAGTCGACCTGGAGCTCGCGCATCGAGTTGCGGTACATCTCGATGCTGCCCTCGCGCGACTGGGTGCGTGGGTCGAAGTTGGAGAGCTTGGTGGCGACGAAGAAGCTGTCGCGCGGATGGCGCTTGAGGGCGATGCCGGTGCAGCGCTCTGACAGTCCGCGGCAGTAGGCTGGCGACGTGTCGAAATAGTTGAGTCCGTGGGCGATGGCATAGTCCACCTGGCGGTTGATCATGTCCTGGTCGTAGTCCTCGCTGTCAGGCTTGGTCGGCAGGCGCATCATGCCGTAGCCGAGGAGCGAGACCTGCTCGCCCGTGCGGGGGTTACGGCGGTAGGTCATCTGGCCTGTGGGCGGCTCGGTGAGGGGGTTGGTGTCGTCCGTCGTCTTCTTGCCGCCGCAGGCAGCGATGGCGGCTGCGGCCGATCCTGCACCGATGTACTTGAGGAAGGTGCGGCGTGAGATATCTTTCTTTTCCATGGGGCGAATTCTTCAGATGTGTTTATGAACTTCGTGGCCTTCGACTTGGATGGCTGAGACGGGGCGTACGGGGCAGAGGTGCTCGCATGCTCCGCAGCCGATGCAGAGGGCCTCGTTGACAGAGGGGATCATGGGCGACAGGTCGTCGTCGGGGTGCAGGGGCACCATCGTGATGGCGCCCGTGGGGCAGTGGCGGGCGCAGTTGCCGTACTCGACGCCCTCCTTGACGGGCAGGCAGTTCCAGTGGTACCACTGGGCATGGCCGATCTGAATGCTGGTCTTCTCCTCCCTGTCGATGGGCTTGATGGCGCCCGTGGGACAGACGTCGGAGCAGCGGGTGCACTCGGGCCGGCAGTAGCCCCGCTCGAAGGACATCGTCGGCTGCATGAGGTGCATCAGGTCGGTGGAGGGTCGCAGCACGCCGTTGGGGCACTCCGTGACGCAGAGCTGGCAGCCCGTGCAGCGCTGCGCCATGTTCTGGGCGGAGAGGGAGCCCGGGGGCGTCAGCGGCGTGGTGCGCCGTGGGGCCTGCTTCTTCTCCAGGACGGCCAGTCCGCCGTCGACCTTCTTGCCCTCCTGGGCGAGGGCAGCGGTGGTCAGCAGGGCGGAGGTGAGGAGGAAGGAGCGGCGGGTGGAAGCCCCCCCTACGGCCCCCGAGGGGGCTTCTATAGACTTGGAGGGGGTGGTGTCGTTATTATTTGTAGGCTTCTTGGGGGACGACGATAAGGGGATTCCATATTTCAGTGCGCCGAACTTGCACTTGTCGATGCAGTCGCCGCAGACGACGCAGCGGCTGTAGTCCACCTTGTGAGAGCGGAAGTCGATGCACGAGGCCTTGCAGTTCTTCGTGCAGAGCGAGCAGTCGCGGCACTTGTCGGCACGGAAGCGCACCTTGAAGAGCGAGCAGCGGGCCAGCAAAGACAGCACCGTGCCCACGGGGCAGACGGTGTTGCAATAGGTGCGGCCGCCCCGCCAGGCCAGGATGAAGAGGAGGACGAGCGTCGCGACGGCGACGATGAGGACGGGCAGTGAGCGCATCCACACGTCGACGGAATAGAAGGCATAGCTGTCCATGCGCTCAGCCATCGCGGCCAGCGCGTTGTTGGCGAGCATCCAGAGGGGCTGGAAGATGGCGGCCATGATGCGTCCGAAGGCGCTGTAGGGCGCCAGCAGCTGCACCACGGAGCCGACGCCGGCGACGAGGGCGACGACAAAGACGGCGAGCATCGCATAGCGCAGCCAGCGCAGCTCGCGTGAGAAGGTGTAGCGGTTCTTCCTGGACTTCTTGCCCAGCCACGCGAAGACGTCCTGCATGACGCCCAGGGGGCAGACGACGGAGCAATAGATGCGTCCGAAGACGAGCGTCAGGACGACGAGCCCGACGACGACGCCTACGTTGACGGCCAGCACGGCGGGCAGCAGCTGCACCTTGGCCATCCATCCGAGCCAGGCATGCAGCGTCCCCGTGAAGTCGAGCAGCAGCAGCGCGAGTCCCACGAAGAAGACTGCGGCCAGCGTGATTCTGATTTTCCTTAGCATATCATATTTGTTTTTATTAATATGGTGATAAATGCCCGAGATTTCAACGCCCCCCTGCCCCCCTCTAATCTTAGAGGGGGAGTTGGATAGTACCGTAGGAATAGATGAGCGCAGCGACACCGGTGGATGCGGGCGGCATGCACGCTAACTGACTCCCCCTCTAAGAATAGAGGGGGGCAGGGGGGCGTTGACAGCTGTCGGGAACTTATCACCACATTGAGTTTGTTTTTATTTGTTTTTAGTCAGATTTTTAAATGGATATATTGGTCAACCACCCCCGACCCCTCCTTTCTAAGGAGGGGAGTAAGGTTAGACCTGCACCTCTCACTTCTCACCTCTCACTTCTCACCTCTCACCTCTCACTTCTCACTTCTCACGATGAGTATGCTCACCTCGTAGAGCAGCCAGATGGGGAGGCTGACGATGAGGAGGGTGAAGACGTCCGTCGTGGGCGTGATGATGGCGGCGACGACGAGGATGGCCACGATGGCGTGGCGGCGATAGCGGCGCATCATGGTGCCGCTGATGAAGCCCATGCGGCTGAGGATGGCACAGACGACGGGCAGCTCGAAGACGACGCCGATGACGAAGCTCATCGAGATGAGCGTGTCGACATAGCTGCGCAGCGTCAGCATGTTGTCGACGTCGGGGCTCACCTGATACGTGCCCAGGAAGCGCACCGTCAGGGGGAAGATGACGAAGTAGTTGACGAGCGTGCCCAGGGCGAACATCGCGTAGGCGGAGCTGACGATCCAGAGCGCTGCACGCCGCTCGCCCGCGTAGAGGCCTGGCGAGACGAAGCGGAACAGCTCGTAGAGCACGTAGGGCAGGGCGCAGAGCAGTCCCGCATAGAGGGCCACGCGCATGTGGGTCATGAACTGCTCCGTCAGTCCCGTGTTCATCAGGTGGAGGCTGAAGGGCTCGACGTCCAGCAGGCGATAGCTGACGAAGTCGCTCGAGCGGGGCGCCAGCACGACGGCGAAGAGCCAGTCCTTCAGGCAGAAGGCCGCGACGCCCAGCACGACGACGACGGCCAGCGAGCGCAGGATGACGCCGCGGAGCACGTCGAGGTGCTCCCAGAAGGTGCCTTGGCCTGTGTCAGTCATCCTTCTTCACCTCGTCGTCGATTTCCTTCATGCCCTCCTTGAAGCTCTTCACGCCCTTGCCCAGTCCTTTCATCAGCTCGGGAATCTTGGCGCCTCCGAAGAGCAGGAGGACGACGAGGGCGATGATGAGCACCTCCTGTCCGCCCAGTCCGAAGAGTAGCAACGTGTTCATTCCAATCATAATCGTTTCTGTGTTAATGGTTTGCGTTATACGAGTTCAACCTTATTGATGTCCTGCTCTTTCTCGCAGTAGTGGCAGGTCAGCACGCCGCCGGCGACGTGGAAGTGGGTGGGCATCGGCTCGTTGTTGGTGATGCACTTGGGGTTGTTGCAGCGCACGATGCCGCGGATCTCCTCAGGCGTCTCGACGGTCTTCTTCTCCACCACCTCGTAGTCGCGGATGATGTTGAGGATCACATTAGGGGCCACGACGGAGAGTCGCGAGATCTCGTCGTCAGTGAAGAATTTGTCCGACACCTTGATGATGCCCTTGTTGCCCACCTTCTGTGAGGGGTAGTTGATGCCGATGGTGACAGGCGTCGTCAGGTCGAAGAGCCCGAGCAGCTGGGCCACCTGATAGGTCTTGTCGGCAGGGATATGGTCGATGACGGTGCCGTGCTCGATGGCGGCCACGAGTCGTTCTTTCTTGTTCATGGGATGATGGTTTTGTCGTTCTTAACTTGGTCGAGCGTGATGCCCAGCACGTCGCAGAAGATGGCCTCGCGGGCGAAGAGCCCGTTGCCGGCCTGCTGGATATAGTAGGCGTGGGGGTCGTCGTCGACGTCCTGTGCGATCTCGTTGACGCGTGGCAGTGGGTGGAGGATCTTCATCGTCGGCTTGGCCAGCCGCAGCATGTCGCGCGTGAGGATGTAGACGTTCTTCACCCGCTCATACTCCATGAGGTCGGAGAAGCGCTCCTTCTGCACGCGCGTCATGTAGAGGATGTCAGCGTCCTGGATGATCTTCTCGTTGAAGGCCGTGTGCTCCTGATAGCGGATGCCGTGCTCGTCGCAGTAGAGCTTGTATTCCTTAGGCATCTGCAGCTCCTTGGGGGCCACGAAATGGAAGGTCGGGTTGAAGTGGCGCATGGCCATGAGCAGCGAGTGGACGGTGCGCCCGTACTTCAGGTCGCCCACCATGTAGATGTTGAGGTTGTCCAGTGTGCCCTGCGTCTTGTAGATGCTGTAGAGGTCGAGCATGCACTGCGAGGGGTGCTGGTGGGCGCCGTCGCCCGCGTTGACGATGGGCACGGGCGCCACCTCAGAGGCATAGACGGCTGCCCCCTCGATGAAGTGGCGCATGACGATGACGTCAGCATAGTTGGAGACCATCAGGATGGTGTCCTTCAGGGTCTCGCCCTTCGTGCCGCTGGTCACCTTAGGGTCGGCGAAGCCTATGACGCGTGCGCCCAGGCGGTTGGCGGCCGTCTCGAAGGAGAGGCGCGTGCGGGTCGAGGGTTCGAAGAAGAGCGTGGCCACGACCTTGCCCTTGAGCAGCTCGCGGTTAGGGTGACGCTCGAACTCCTGTGCCATCTCAATCATGTAGAGGATCTTCTCCCTGGTGAGGTCGGCGATCGTAACGAAATTGTGTTTGTCCATAATGAGGCTGATAGTTATTTCGATTGCAAAAGTACAAAAAAAGAATGAAAACCCAACAAGTAGTTGATGATTTTTTGGCTATTTGGAAAGAAATGCGTACCTTTGCACCCCGAAATCAACATTTATTATAATAAGGTAAAAGATGAAAGCATTTGTTTTCCCCGGACAGGGGGCTCAGTTCGTAGGCATGGGCAAAGACCTCTACGACCAGAATCCTAAGGCAAAAGAACTCTTCGAGAAGGCTAACGACATTCTCGGCTACAGCATCACTGACATCATGTTCGCAGGCACGGACGACGACCTGAAGCAGACAAAAGTGACACAGCCTGCTGTATTCCTCCACAGCGTGATTACTGCCTTGTTCGCTACGCCGTCAGAAGATCCTGAGGCAAACAAGCCTGGAATGATGGCTGGTCACTCGCTGGGCGAGTTCTCTGCACTGGTTGTGGCAGGAGCCTTGTCGTTCGAGGATGGTCTCCGTCTGGTCTCCGCCCGCGCCATGGCCATGCAGAAGGCCTGCGAGGCCCAGCCGTCGACAATGGCCGCCATCATCGGCCTGGACAACGAGACGATCGAGAAGGTCTGCGCCGAGGTCAGCCAGCTGGGCAAGGGCGTCGTCGTGCCTGCCAACTATAACAACCCCGGCCAGCTGGTCATCAGCGGCAACATCGAGGCCATCGACGAGGCTTGCGCCCGTCTGAAGGAAGCCGGTGCCAAGCGGGCCCTGCCGCTGAAGGTGGGCGGCGCATTCCACTCGCCCCTGATGCAGCCCGCCAAGGACGAGCTGCAGCAGGCCATCGAGCACACGGAGTTCCACGAGCCGATGTGTCCCGTCTACCAGAATGTCGACGGACGTCCCCACACCAATCCTGACGAGATCAAGCAGAACCTCATCGCCCAGCTGACCAGCCCCGTGCGCTGGACCCAGTGCGTCGAGAGCATGATCCAGGACGGCGCCGACGACTTCACCGAGTGCGGCCCGGGCAAGGCCCTGCAAGGCATGATCGCCAAGATTAACCGCGAGGTCAGCGCTCATGGCATCGCATAAGATCATTCTCTACCAAGTGTTTACGCGTCTCTACGGCAACCGCTGTGAGGCGCGTAAAACAAATGGCACCATCGAGGAGAACGGGGCGGCCAAGTTCAACGACTATACGCCGTCGCGACTGAAGCAGTGGCGCGAGGAGCTGGGCGTCACCCACGTATGGTACACGGGCGTCCTGCGCCATGCCACGATGACGGACTACACGCGCTACGGCATACCCCGACAGCACCCCGCCGTGGTGAAGGGTAGGGCAGGGTCGCCCTACGCCGTGGCTGACTACTACGACGTCGACCCTGACCTGGCTGTCGACGTCAGCCAGCGCATGGAGGAGTTCCTGCGGCTGGTCAACCGCACCCACAGGGCCGGACTGAAGGTGGTCATCGACTTCGTGCCCAACCACGTGGCCCGCCAGTATCACAGCATCGCCAAGCCGGAGGGCGTGCGCGACCTCGGCGAGGACGACAATCCTGAGGTCGGCTTCGACCCTGAGCACAATAATTTCTACTATTGCCCAGGCCAAACCTTTACACCATACTTTGAACTCTATCATGGTGAACGTGAGCCATATACGGAGCGGCCTGCCAAGGCGACAGGCAACGACTGCTTCCATAATGCCCCAGGGAAGGACGACTGGTACGAGACGGTCAAGCTGAACTACGGCGTCGACTACTATGCAGGCGGCGTGGGCCACTTCGACCCCATCCCCTCCACGTGGCTGAAGATGCGCGACATCCTGCTCTACTGGGCTGCCAAGGGCGTCGACGGCTTCCGCTGCGACATGGCCGAGATGGTGCCCGCAGAGTTCTGGGCGTGGGCCACGCAGGAGGTGCGCCGCCAGTACCCTGAGGTGGTCTTCATCGGCGAGGTCTACAATCCCGCGCTCTATCGGCGCTATGTCGCCTCGGGCTTTGACTATCTGTACGACAAGGTGGGCATGTATGATGCGCTCATCGACGTCGTCTGTCGTCGTCGCGACGTCGCGGCCATCACCCAGGCCTGGCAACAGACTGACGACATCCGCAGCCACATGCTCTACTTCCTCGAGAATCACGACGAGCAGCGCCTCGCCAGCGACTTCATCGCAGGCGACGGACGGCGGGCCGTGCCTGCCCTCGTGGTCGCTGCCCTGCTGCAGGCATCGCCCTTCATGCTCTACTGCGGACAGGAGTGGGGCGAGCGCGGCATGGACGCTGAGGGCTTCAGCGGACGCGACGGACGCACCACCATCTTCGACTACTGGGCCCTGACGCCGCAGCGCAACCGTCTCTACGACGTCTACAGCCGCGTGCTCGCCATCGCCAGTCAGGAGCGGGCCGTCAGCGAGGGCCTGATGTTCGACCTCATGTATGTCAACGGCCACCTGCATGAGCAGTATGCCTTCCTGCGCAAGGCGGGACGCGAGCTGCTCCTCGTCGTGGCCAACTTTGCCGATGTGCCTGTCGAGACGGCCGTCTGTCTGCCTGCCCATGCCTTCGACTACCTCGGGATTCCTGAGGGCAAGCGGACGGCTGAGGAGCTGCTCAGCGGTGCGTCGTGCGAGGTCACGCTGCAGCGCGACCAGAGTGTTGCCGTCTCTCTTAACGCCCACAGCGCCAGTGTGTTGAAGATAATGGTTTAAACCTGTGATAAAGACCTCTTAGAAAACTATATAGCATGATCGACGAACCTTTTCTGAACGAACACAACAAGGAGGAGTATCCTCCTGCTCACACGGCGGAGCACCTGCTCAACCAGACGATGCAGCGGATATTCGGCTGCGAGCGTAGTCATAATGCCCACATTGAGCGGAAGAAGAGCAAGATGACGTTCCGGCTTGACCATAAGCCCGACCGCAAGGAGGAGCGCGAGATTGAGCGGCGCATGAACGAGCTGATCGACGAGGACCTGCCCGTCACGTTCGAATATGTCACGCGCGACACCCTCCCTGACGGCATCGACCCCAGCCGCCTGCCCGACGACGCCTCTGAGGCCATCCGGCTGGTGCGCATCGGCGACTACGACGTCTGTCCCTGCATCGGCCGCCATGTGCGCTCGACGGGCCAGATTGGGCGCTTCGAGATGCTGGGCACCAACTGGGACGAGCATGAGCGGACGTTCCGCGTCCGTTTTAAAATCCTGAATTCCTGAGGCCGTCGCGCCAAGCGGGCTATGAGTCATCAATAAAGGAGGTAAAGCAGCACGTTGCATCTGCTTTACCTCCTTCTTCGTTTTATTCCGCTCCTAAGCTATGATGCAGCTAAGGGCGAAAGGGGATGGATTATTCCTTGGGAGCATTCTCGGCATCGATGGCCTTGATCTTCTCCTTGACAAGCTGAAGGTCGCCCTTGAGCTTCTCCACCTTGCGGTTCATCTCGTCGATGAGTGAGTTGCCCTTCTTAGAGCTGACGCTGAGGAATCCGAGGTTGTTCTCGTAGGTCTGCACCTCCTGCTTCAGGTTCTCATACTGGCGCATCAGGCGTGCGCGCTCGCTGTCGAGAGCGGCCTCGCCGCGCTCTGCCACCTGCTTGAGGTTCTGCTTGAAGTTGTTCAGGCGGCGCTTGGCAACCGAGATATTGAGGTCCTTGTAGAGACGGTCGAGCACGGCGTGGTACTCCTCGTAGAGCTTGTCCTTCTCCTTGAAGGGCACGTGGCCGATGGAGTTGTATTCGTCGACAAGCTTCTGGACGCGCTCCTGCAGGTCGTCGCCGGCCTCCTGGGCAGCATCCTTCAGACGGCTGATGACGTCGCGCTTCTTCTCGAGGTTCTGGTGCTCCTCCGAGCGCTGGCCTGCGCCAGCGGCGTTGCGGGCCTCGAAGAACTTGTTGCAGGCTCCGAGGAACTCCTCCCAGAGCTGGTCGCCCAACTTCTTGGGCACCATGCCGATGGTCTTCCACTCCTTCTGCAGGGCGATGAGCTTGTCGCTCGTCGAGCGCCATTCCGTGGAGTCTTGCAGGGCCTTGGCCTTCTCGATGAGGGCGCGCTTGCGGTCGGCATTGTCCTTATAGGTGTCCTTCAGGGTGCGGAAGTGCTCGGCCTTGCGGGCGAAGAAGTCGTCGCAGGCGGCACGGAAGCGCTCGAAGATCTTCACGTTCATCTTCTGCGGGGCGAAGCCGATGGTCTTCCACTCCTGCTGGATAGCGATGATCTCCTGCGTGTGGCGGTCCCAGTCGGCACCGCTCTTGTTCTCCTCGGCAGCGATGGCCTCCACCTTCTCGCAGAGGGCTGTCTTCTTCTGAAGGTTCTCGTCCTCGCGGGCACGAAGGTTCTCGAAGTGCTGCTGGTGAGCTTTGTTGATGATGGTCGAGGCGGCCTTGAAGCGCTGCCAGATCTCCTCGCGGAGCTCCTTCGAGACGGGACCCGTCTCGCGATATTCCTGATGGAGCTTCTGCAGCTGATGGAAGGCGCTGATGACGTCCGGCTCCTCAGCCAGCTTCTCAGCGGCCTCGCAGAGGCGCGTCTTGATCTCCAGGTTCTTCTTGAAGTCATATTCGCGGGCCTCGCTGTTCAGCTTGAGCAGGTCGTAGAACTGCTCCACGTAGAGCTGATAGTTGCGCCACAGCTCGTTGGCGCGCTCGGCGGGCACGTTCTTGATCTCCTTCCATTCCTGCTGCAGGGCCTTGAATTCCTGATAGGCGCGGTTGGCCTCCTCAGGCGAGGTGACCATGGCCTTGATCTTCTCGATGATGTCGAGCTTCTTCTTCAGGTTCTCCTCCTTCTCGGCCTCCTGCTCGCGGAACTGCTGCTGGCGGCGCTCCTTGATAATGCCCATTTCTGCCTTGAAGGCCTCCTCGTCAGGATCGGGCGTCACCTGATAGGTGGCGGGATCACCTCCTGCGTCCAGATATTCCTTCATTTGCGCTTCGCGCTCGGCGATGTGCAGCTTGTAGAAAGCCGTCTTCAGGTATTCCACCTCGTCCTTCTTGGGGGCCTCGTCGCCATGGGCTATCTCCTTCACCCGGTCGAGCACTTCCTGCTTGGTCTGATAGACCTTGCGTTCCTCGACGGGTGCGGATTCTGCCTCCACGGCGGGCGCAGCCTCCTCGGCAGCGGGCTCAGCCTCGCCCTTAGCGGGCGCAGCCTCCTCAGCCACGGGCTCGGCAGTCACCTCAGCGACTTTTTCAACTTCTACTTCGGGAGCAGCAGGCGTTTCGTTCACCGTTTCCTCCACCTTCACTTCTTCTTTTGCCGATTCTTCGACTGGCGAAGCATTGACAAGGGCATTCTCTTGAGAGTCCATCATTTAACTGTTTTAGTTACTGATTACGAGTTGTATGTTCACAATTTGGGGTCAAAGGTAATAAAAAGTTAGGAGTTTGTCGTGGCGTCATCAGATTTTGTGATGTAGTTTAATGATTTTTAACTCCATATGTCCACTTGTCCGTATTCATAAACAATCCTAAATCTTCTGTTCGAGGAGGACGAATTCCAAGGATTATCCGTAACTTTGCAACTTCATTTGCAACTATGCCCTGATCTTCGGCCGTCTGGGCTGCCCCCAGCTGGGCGTCGAGGGCGCCGCCATCGCCACTGCCGCCAGCCGGGCCGTCGCCATCATCTTCAACTGGACCGTCGCCGTCGGGTTGGGCTATGTCGTCGGCATCCCCCTCGGCTTCGGACTGATAGGCATGTGGATCGCCTTCGCCCTCGACGAGAACATCCGCGGCGTCATTCTCCTGCGCCGCTGGCGGTCAGGCAAGTGGCGCACGAAGGGCTTGACGGGGGAGTGACCAACGCTGAAGACGCTGCGGTCCGTGTCTTTAACTTTGCGTCACGTCATGGCGCCATGCCGTCACGTCGTGATTTCATGCCGTCACGTCGTGACGCCATGCCGTCACGTCGTGACGGGAGTTCCTTCCTTTGCTCCGAATCGCTTCTCCTGCTACTGTCGCTCCTGTCGCCCGGCATGAATAATCCTTTCGAATCTTTAATTTTGTCAATTGAAGTAAAAAAACTATTATTTTAAAAGAGGTATGTGAAATTTATTTTGTACCTTTGCAGCCTAAAAGCACGCCGCACATGCTCCATGAGAAGTGACGGCGGGTCATATTGTCGACATATGTCGCTGACATTCAGCAGTATATTGACAACACACGGACGGAGTCCCCTCCGTCGCCTCCGCAGTCATTATTGCGGTGACCCCAAGATGTTGTCTCAACCCAAATCATGATTAACGAGAAAGAGGTCCGCTGGTTCATACTGAGGATAAGGAACTCCAGCCCCGGCAGGCTCGTGGCCATGAACGACCGGCTACAGGATGAAGCGACCGTCGTCGACACCTATTACCCCCGAGCCTTCATGAAGGTCAGCGACGAGAAGATGGACTTCGCCCCTTCCCTTGTCAACTTCATCTACGTCCGTATCTCGATGGAGAACCTTCGCAAGCTCAAGGGCAACAAGACCGCCTACGACCACCTCAGCTATATCATGCACCCCGTCTACGACGAGAAGTATAACAAGAGCATTGAGCCCCTCTATCTCTCAGACAAAAAGATGGAGGAGTTCATGCGGATCACGGCGACGGAGAACGAGAAGATCATCTTCTTCAACAACCTCGACTATGCCTGCAAGCCCAGCCAGGGCGTGCAGATCACGGAGGGCGCCTTCGCCGGGGTGAAGGGTCGTGTCAAGCGTATCCGCGGCAACAAGTGTATCGTCGTCACCTTCGGTCGCGAAGTGGCCCTTGCCATCACCGGCGTCGGCCGCAGCCAGATGCGTTACCTCACAGCCGAGGAGATGGAAGAAGAATAATCCCAAGTACTTGTCGCTCAGGGCCGTCAATTAAAAGATAATTATTCGCCATCAATCTGTAATATTTCTATCACCGATGGTGATATTATCAAATAAACATAGGCTTGTTTATTATTAACGCCGAAGAAACCTATTTGAGATAAGAAGTATTTCTGCCAACAAATGTTTTTCACATAAAATATGGAGAACTTTCAATTTCACATATATTCTCCCTACAGGGTGTGCCCTTTGGGCGCCCACGTTGATCATCAGCATGGGCTGGTGACAGGCTTTGCTATCGACAAGGGTGTTGACCTCTGGTTTAATATCAACGACGACGGACATGTCCATCTTGAGTCACGAACCTTTGAAGGTATTGTAGACTTCGATATCGACAAGCCCTCTCAAGTGAAGGAACGCCACTGGGGCGATTATGCCCGGGGAGCCAAATATGCCCTTCGCAAACGTTTCGAACTGAATAAAGGTATTACCGGCATCATTCAGGGATCCCTCCCTATTGGAGGACTATCCAGCAGTGCCGCCGTGCTGATCGCCTATGTTATGGCTTTTGCAAAAGCTAATGGCATCACATTAAAGCCCTTTGAGGTTGTACAGATAGCCTCTGAGGCCGAGCGTGAGTATATCGGGCTAAACAATGGACTTCTCGATCAGGCTTGCATCGCTTTGGGAAAGAAAGACGGACTACTATTCCTTGATTGCGACAGCAATGACTGGCGTATCATCAGGCGCCATCCTGATATGCCCGACTTCGAGATAGGCATATTCTTCTCTGGCCTGACTCGTAGTCTTGTCAACAGCGACTATAACCTCCGCGTTTTTGAGTGCAAGACGGCAGCTTGGAACATGCTTGCCTATACCGATCAACCACTAAAAGCCTTCGATAAGACTTTCCTTCGCGATATTCCCAAAGCAACGTTTGACAAGACAAAGATTGCTATGCCTAAACGATTTGCAAGAAGAGCTGAGCACTTTTATTCGGAGTACCGGCGTGTTCGTCAAGGTGTCACAGCATGGGAAACAGGCAATTTAAAACTCTTTGGCAAACTCAGCTTCGACAGTTGCGAAAGCAGCATACATAACTATGAGTGCGGAAGCCCAGAGCTGATAGCCATTTATGAAATTATGCGCCAACTACCCGGCATCTATGGCGGTCGTTTCTCTGGCGCAGGCTTTAAGGGAGCCTGTGTTGCATTAGTTAATCCAGATTATAAGGATACGATAGAAAAGACTATCACGGAAAAATATCTGGACAAATTCCCCGAATACGAGACCACATTCAAGGTGTTCTGGGTTAAGCCCGATAATGGTGCCAGGTTTATTCCTTAGTCTTGTCTGAGTTGTTGTTAGTGCGCTTTCTTATTTTAATGATAGTGTTAAAATAATTGTGAATGTCGTGAGACATTATTATAATAATCATGGGGAGGCAGGAAACCCGTTGGTCTCTCATAAGATAAAAGGTTCAATAACAATGGGCCTGTCTCCCTTTATCATATAATACATTAAGTGAAATATGAACAATAATATAGCAGTAGCAGGGACTGGCTATGTCGGTATGAGTATAGCTACGTTGTTAGCGCAGCATAACCACGTAACTGCTGTGGATGTGATTCCTGAAAAGGTTGAAAAAATCAACAAACGTATTTCTCCAATTCAGGATGAATATATTGAGAAGTATCTTGCAGAAAGGGATTTGAACCTCACTGCCACTCTTGACGGCAAGGCAGCTTACAAGAATGCTGATTTTGTGGTGATAGCAGCGCCTACCAATTATGATCCTCAGAAGAACTTCTTCGATACTCATCATATTGAAGATGTCATCAATCTCGTACTGAGTGTCAATCCTGATGCAGTAATGGTCATTAAGAGTACAATACCTGTGGGTTATTGCCGTTCGCTATACGTCAAGTACGCTTTAAAATTTTTGACCGACCCGGCATTGAAAGGTAAAAAGTTCAACCTGCTTTTCTCACCAGAATTTCTTCGTGAGAGCAAAGCCCTTTATGATAACCTCTATCCCAGTCGCATCATTGTGGGCTATCCCAAGATATTACCAGCCGACCGTAACGCTAAGTGGGACGAGGAAAATGCTGCCATAACAGCCATTGGTAATCCTGAGGCAGAAGAGAAAGCAACGGCCTTCGCCAACCTCCTTCTCGAAGGAGCTATAGGACCAAGCAAAGATGCGCAGCCCACATCTTCCATCTTACCTCTTACATCAGACATCGAAAAGAACATACCTGTTCTTTTGATGGGCATGACAGAGGCAGAGGCTGTAAAGCTCTTTGCCAACACCTATCTAGCCCTTCGCGTGTCCTACTTTAATGAACTTGACACCTATGCTGAGGTCAAGGGCCTCGACTCTCAGGCCATTATCTCTGGCGTAGGCCTCGATCCACGTATTGGAACGCACTATAACAATCCCTCGTTTGGCTATGGTGGTTACTGTTTACCTAAAGACACAAAACAGTTGCTTGCGAACTATGCCGATGTGCCTCAGAACATGATGACCGCTATTGTCGAGAGTAACCGCACCCGTAAGGATTTCATTGCAGATGAGGTACTCCGTAAGGCAGGCTACTATGACGGCAGCAGCCAGTGGGATTCGAGCCGTGAGCAGAAGTGTGTTATCGGTGTATTCCGCCTTACCATGAAGAGTAATAGCGACAATTTCCGGCAAAGTGCCATCCAAGGCATTATGAAACGCATCAAGGCCAAAGGCGCTGATGTCATCATTTACGAACCTACAATTCCTGATGGGCAGTCTTTCTTTGGCTCTCTAGTTGTCAACGATCTTGCCAAGTTCAAGGCACTGAGCAAAACCATCATCGCAAATCGTTACGACAGCTGTTTGGATGATGTGATGGGGAAAGTATATACGAGAGATATATTTAAAAGAGATTGATTACCTATAGGGTATCTCAACACATTCACTATTGTTTCACATCACGAGATTTGAACCCATAAATTCAATAAGTCTGCAGGCCGTTAGTCTCTCAAATCAATAGAATATATATTTTCCTGCTATTTCTACTCCATTTAACAAAAAGAAGAACGCCGCAATCGCAAGTTCGCTTATAGTTTATCTGGTTGTTACTAAAAAGCATAAATAATCAAAGTATAACTATGAAAGGAATAGTACTCGCCGGCGGCTCCGGCACGCGTCTTTACCCGATTACAAAGGGTGTTAGCAAACAGTTGCTCCCTATCTATGACAAGCCGATGGTGTATTATCCCATCAGCGCGCTGATGCTGGCTGGGATTAGGGATATACTCATTATTTCTACCCCATATGACCTGCCAGGCTTCAAACGTCTCCTGGGGGACGGCTCTGACTATGGTGTACACTTCGAGTATGCCGAGCAACCCAGTCCTGACGGACTGGCACAGGCTTTTATTATTGGTGAGAAGTTTATCGGTAATGATAGCGCATGCCTCGTGCTTGGCGATAACATCTTCTATGGTAGTGGCTTTACCGGTCTGCTCCGCAAGGCCGTGAAGGATGCCGAGGAGAATAAGAAAGCAACCGTCTTTGGCTACTGGGTTTCAGATCCCGAGCGTTACGGCGTTGCCGAGTTTGACAAACAGGGCAATTGCCTCAGTATCGAGGAGAAGCCGAAAGAGCCGAAGAGCAATTATGCTGTAGTGGGTCTTTACTTTTACCCGAATAAAGTCGTAGATGTCGCAAAACATATCAAGCCCAGCGCAAGAGGCGAATTAGAAATTACCACTGTCAACCAGGAATTCCTGAAGGATGGTGAACTGAAAGTACAGGTCTTTGGCCGTGGCTTTGCCTGGCTCGACACTGGCACACACGACAGCCTTGCCGAAGCGTCCACGTTTGTGGAGGTCATTGAAAAACGTCAGGGTCTGAAGGTAGCCTGTCTCGAAGGTATCGCCTACCGCAACGGCTGGATTAGTGAAGAGCGGATGCGCGAGATTGCAAAGCCGATGCTTAAGAACCAATATGGCCAATATCTGTTAAAGGTGATTGACGAGATGAAAGAAGAAACCAACTCTAACTTCTTCCGCGACAAAGGTCTTAACAACAGAAAACTTAACTAAATTTTATGAACAAAATAGTAGTCACCACGCCGTGGTTCTATAAACTAGCTGAATATACATTTTTTGTATTTGCTTTTTTGTTGGTAAGTTGTGCCAACTACAAAAACATTCCATACTTCCAGAATTCAACAGAGTTCGAAAACAGTCAGGGAGTGCAGTCCTACGACATGACTATCAAGCCAAAAGATTTGCTTTCCATCTTTGTGTATTCAGGTACAAACCCTGAAGCTGTGTCCGTTTTTAATCTGCGTGACCCTCGACCTATTAACATAAACGACACTTATGCTGGAGGTATTCGCATGCAGGAAAGCCGGATCGGTCAGATACATCATTATTTAGTAGACAACGACGGCACAATAGACTTCCCTGTTGTGGGACGTGTGAAGGTGGACGGTCTAACCATTGAGCAGACAAATAAGAAGATTACAGACTTGGTGAGGCCATACCTTAATGAAAGTGCGGACTGTGTTGTGAATACATATATCGAGAATTATGTAGTCACAGTGATGGGCGAGGTGAACAAACCAAATACCTTCGAAGTGACACGTAATCGTATGACGGTACTTGAGGCACTGTCTATGGCAGGTGATATGACCATCTACGGGAAGCGCGAAAATGTAAAACTATTACGTGAGATGCCGAATGGTGAGTTTGAAATACATGAGCTTGATCTCCGTGATGCGAATATTCTCAATTCACCTTATTACTATCTACAGCAACGAGATATCCTGTATGTAGAGCCCAATGAGGCAATGGCGCAAAACTCTAAAATTGGTCGCACACGTCAGCTTTGGGTGCGGGGAGCAAGCATTACAGTAGCGCTTGGGTCCCTACTTTATCGCGTATTAAATTGAAACTTATGTGTAAATAGCTATGGATGTCACAAGCGACAAATCGATTTTATAAACAGTGGGATAGCCCCTTTTTCAAACAACTATAATAGTTTTCCCAATAATTCTCCACTTTTTTACCTCCACTGATACTCAGCAAGTTATGAAAAGAGAGCCGATTTTCCCACAACATTTCCACAACAATTTCATTTGTCGGGAGGAAAAAGGGAATAAAGCCCCAAAGATGGCATTTAAGACGTTGTAAAGAAAAAATCAGCCGTCAGCCATCATACATCTGACATCTCTGCCGCTAAGGTAAAAGAATTTTTGAAATACGCAAGTTAATACGAATATTAGCATTTCGAAGGTGATATGGAAAATTTATAGCAGAGAATGCACTTTTATAAAAATAAAGTTGTATCTTTGCATCAATCTCTAAAAATGCGTATTGCTTATGCCAGATATCAATAACAAAATAGCATATATACATTGATATGATACTTTATCACGGCTCAGATCACATTATAGAAAAGCCTGTGTTCGGTGAGGGCAAGCCCTATAACGACTATGGACGCGGATTCTATTGCACCGAGCATGTTGAACTGGCCAAGGAGTGGGCGTGCGCCACGGGTGGCGACGGCTATGCCAACCGGTATCAACTGGAAATGGGTGGGCTGAGTGTGCTCAATCTTAATACACCGGAGTACAACATACTTAATTGGCTTGCCATCTTGCTGGAGAATCGTAAATTCAATGTGGCAGAAGGCTTACCACAGCGTGCTAAAGCCTACATATTAGAGAACTTTAAAGTAGATTATAAGAAGTACGACATCATTATAGGCTATCGTGCCGATGACTCCTATTTCAGCTATGCTGGCGACTTTGTAAATGGAACGCTCTCGCTTTCCGACCTCTCTGAGGCTATGCGCTTAGGCAAGTTGGGCGAGCAGGTGGTCTTGAAGTCAAAAAAAGCATTCGACGCACTGACCTTTGTTGAGGGGATAAAAGCCCCTCGTGAGGAATATTTTGCCAAGTACAAACAGCGTGACGAGGAAGCTCGCGGCAAGTATCGTACCATTGCTACTAAGCCCGTAGCTGAGGACGCGACCTACGTGATAGATATCATCAGAAATAATTGGAAGAATGGCCAGGGCATATAAGAAGACATATCTCAACGGAGCCATGCGCAACCTTGCCGTGATGATGGATTGCGGTGTGCGTAAGTACGGCTACACGATAGGCGAGTTCTACCAGAAGTTCTTGTCTAGCTGTGTGTCACGCCAGTTTTCACAGGGCAATCCCCGCTATCTGGTAGGCATGTCGGGTGCCGAGTTGGCCGATTTGGTCGTGCAGGAGTCAGGCGGCAGTATTTCCGACAAGAACGACGGCACTTACACCACCGGTCCCGAATATTGGGCAGGTTGGGTGTTGGCATACTACCAGTGGTTGTCACGCCGTAGTTTTGCCTTCATGCAGCGCAAAGGCCTTGGAGCCGATACAGTCGTAAGCATGTATCATCCTCTTCACGAGGCCGACCTCTCCAAGTTTGCCGATGTGCTCCTCTAACCTCTTCCATCATCCTTCAGACATCATGAGCGAAGTAAGCGAAGCGATACAAGCGAAATGTTTAGCATTCAGTGATAGAATCATCAAACTTAATGACTATTTGCTGGAGCAAGCTGCCAGCAAGAGGTATGATGGCGGAAGTCAGAGGGCTGACAGACGCAATAAAACTCAGACATCCTACCTCAGCCATCAGCCATCACGAGTTCCCGTACACCTTCAATCGGTGGCGGCTTTAGCCAACCAACTATTGAGGTCGGGAACGAGTATCGGTGCTAATAATGCAGAAGCAACAAATGCAGTAAGTAAAACTGATTACCGAGCCAAATCATATATTGCACTGAAAGAAGCTCGTGAAAGTCTTTATTGGATAGAGTTGCTGCATCGCAATAACTATATTGATGACAAACAATACCAAAGCATCTATTCTGATTGCGAGGAATTAGTAAAAATTCTTGTAACTCGTTGTAAAAAACTTGATCAGCAAATAAGTGAAGGGAAATGAAACTCGGACATAAGACCTCCGACTTCAGCCCTCGTTTCAGCACGTCATCCATCATCCATAAAACATCAAACATCTCTTATCACATCATCCATCCTACTTCAGACATCATCCTTCGTTCATAGGATTATGGCTGTCCTTCTTAAATAAACTATTATGAACCAACAAGAAAACCTTGCAGTATATTTCGCTGAGATGCTGGCGAAGCAGAATGCTACGCCAGAGGAGAAGAAAATACAGGCACTCATTAAGGCAGCTTTGTATGGCGATAACCTTCTTACATTTATTGACGAGGTTTCCAAGGCTTTCAATGGCTGTGGAAAGGTAAAGGTTGATACAGTCAAAGGAGTGACTGAGTACTTCAAGGCTAATAGTGAGGCCCAGATTCGAAGTATTGATAAAGATGAAGATGAGAAGGAGCGTTTGATAAAGGAAACTACAGAACGCATCGTTCATGGTGAAGTATGGGTGCTTGGTGCACTAGCACATTTAGGGCATTTGGAGGAATAAAAATTATAATCACAGAAAATAGATGAACATAATATGAATAAGACATTAAAGAAATTAGAGAATCAGAAAATAAAGGAGGTTATTCTTTATATTTTGAGTCAGACAGGTTGCACGAGCTATTATATTTTAATGAAAATAATGTTTTGTGCGGAGCGCCGTAATCTGACGATGTGGGGTGACCCTATCACAAATTTGGAGTATTATGCACGCAAACATGGTCCTGTTCCTTTGTCAGTATATTATAAGATAAAACAAGAGAAAAAGGGTGAACCTTCAGATTTGTCTGAAATTCTTTCGATGGTGGGAGAGTTCAACGTTAAACCGAAACGTAGCCCGAATATGGACTATCTGTCTACAACAGACAAAGAATCACTTGATTATGCCATTAATGAGTTAAGTAGTATGGATTATAAGCAGATAGAAACTTATTTGCATGAAAGTGTTTATGATAGAGTATATGCGACTAACAGCAAACATTATACCCATACTGATATGGCATTGACAATTGGAGCGTCAGCAGAGAAACTATCTCTTATCAAAGAAAACGATAATATAACCAATGTATTGTCATGAGTTCCCTTAAAGATAGGCTGCCACAAGAAACCTTGGAAGCTTTGAAATCTGCAAAAGACAATCTTCAGAACACGACTTTGAAGCAGAAAAGGAATTCTAAAAAGAAAACAGCCTTACCACCTATAGAAGTTGGAAACATTTATAAAATCGAGGCAGATGAACGAAATGGCATAACTCCACCTCATGGACGAAAAACTTGGTTTAAGCACTTTGTTGTAATGGGAATATCCGATGATGGTAGCTTAATGGGATGTGTTGTTTTCGATAGTGAAAAGAATCGTGAGCATATAGAACCAGGATATGATGAGTTCTTTATCCCGATATCACAAGGCAAGTATTCTTTTATAGATCATGATAGCTTCCTAGAGTGTTTGAGGTTGAAACCTGCCACACTTTCAAATATTCGTCATGGAAAGGCAGAGGGTCGTTTGACTGAAGATGATTTGCAAAAAGCACTAGAGTTGACTAAGAAAAGTAACCGAAATAGTATTATAACGCTCAAAGCATACAATATTAGGTAGTAGCGATTATAACGTTCAGGTGGAACATGTGAATTGGATCAGAATAGAGGGAAAAATGAACGAAAACTCAATGGAGTATAAGAAATCATACAAAAAATGGAGCAACAAGGGCAAAACCCTTAACCCTGAATCTTTAACCGTGAACCAAGGTCGCCCTGAGCCAAAGCGAAAGCGCGGCAAATTGGCATCTCTGATGTCAGAGGACGCAAAGGCGACCGCCTCTATTCACGAGCTTTCATATGACTTTGGATGTCGTATCACCCGTTTGTTCCAGTACTTGACCGAGGATGCAGAATACAAAGAATACGTACAATCAAAACAAATATATAGAAGTGGAACATCAATAGGTGCCAACGTAAGGGAAAGCAAGCACGCTCAAAGTGATGCAGATTTTCTGAGCAAGATGTCAATAGTTTTCCCATAGATACTCCACTTTTTTACCGCCACTGATACTCAGCAAGTTATGAAAAGAGAGCCGATTTTCCCACAACATTTCCACAACAATTTCATTTGTCGGGAGGGAAAAGGGAATAAAGCCCCAAAGATGGCATTTAAGACGTTGTAAAGAAAACTTCAGCCGTCAGCCATCATACATCTGACTTCTCTGCCGCTAAGGTACAAAAAAATTTTGAAATACGCAAGCAGAATATTAAATTCTTACTTCTTACATATCACCTCTTACTTCGACTATGTCAATAATCTCAGATGCGATACAAGCAAAATGCCTAGCCTTTGGCGACAGAGTGATCAAACTCAACGACTACCTGTTAAAAGAAGCAGCCAATGCTAAACCTGCGTATAAGATAGTCAAAGGAAAACGCGTCTATGAGAAGAGTGTACCAGTGTATTTGCAATCCGTGTCAAATCTCTGCAATCAGTTACTTCGGGCAGGAACCAGCATTGGAGCCAATAATGCCGAGGCATGTAACGGCATTAGTAAAAGGAATAATTTTATTGATGATAGGCAATACGAGTCTATATATGGTGACTGTGAGGAGTTGGTAAAAGTTCTCCATCATCGCTGTAAAAAAATCAATGATACAGAATAAGAGGAGTTATAGAATGGGTGTAGCAACATCTTCCATCTTCCTTCTTCCATCTAACATCTTTACGACATTCATCAGACATCCGGGAAATTAAGCCTTTCCAGCTCATTTCTATACAAAGGTAGTACTTTTGGGGCAAATGGGCAATAGCTTTGCATAAAGTTTTATACGGAACGGTGAATAAGTGTTAAGAAAGAGACGGTTCAGACAGGCGGTTCTGAGGACTGTGAAGAGTGGTTCAGAGCGTAACTCGGAAAAATCGGGTCAAGACGTGTCAAGATAAAATTTGTGGTGATGCGAAAGAAATAGGAATTTGGCCGAAAATAAAAATAAAGATTTGAAAACACTATTTAACTAAATCCGTTGGCTCTGATATATTTCGGGGCCATCGCAATTTAAAATGACATGACAGGAGTTTGCCTCCTAGCAGATAACATTTTAACATTTAACATGTTGGCCCACCCTCATGCCCTTGATTCAAAGAGCTTTTTAAGCACATTGTATCAACCGAAAAAGGTGTCGCTCACATCTAACGAAGAGAGCGGATTGCTTAAATGTCAGGAGCACAGCTCCAGTCATATAATATCAAAGAGGCTTTCAGCCACATTTCGATTCTGGAAATTGGTGTTTATCACTTTTTCAAAGAGATAAGATTGATTATCGGCTAGCGCATAGAATATACACCTTGTGATAATGAATTAAAAGAAGATTTGCATCATGGATGAACGATTACTTACATTGCAGCTCTTTTGTTCGAATCTAAGGCTTTCCATTAACTCTGGAAAAGCAGTGAAGGGTGGTGTACAATATGAAGTGACAAACGGTAGTGATGTCGTGTTTGTTACGCT
>CACZBS010000024.1 GCA_902779455.1 uncultured Prevotellaceae bacterium | reverse complement strand
ACGGCAAATTGTAAATTGCACTTTTTTGTACCTTTCAACTTCAGGGCATATTCGTTTCTACCTGTGTTACAGATACTTATAAAGTTCTCAAACACTTTCCATGAATGGCCATGAATGGTTCAAAAATACTATATGAGTCATTCGTGTTTGATTCCTGCGCATTACATGTAGCGTCGCAGACAATAAACGGCGATGGTGATTATACGAGTCATGTGATGCCAGGGAATTCGGAATTTACTTTACATTCGTGCCGCGTCGGCTGGAGAAGCACCGCTTCTCGGGTCAAGAAGCGGTGCTTTTCGACTCGAAAAGCGGCACTTCTCTGAGCGAAAAGCGCCGCTTCTCTCCGCCGCGAGTCCGCCGCCGCTGATAATCAATGACTTGTGATTTCTTGACATCGGGTTTGAATTTAATTGACAAATAATGTGATTGTACAGATGACGTAGGAGGTATATAGGGAAACAAATTAGCACTAATTATGGAAAATATAACTGGAGTGAAGATAGAGGTGCCGCATCGTTTTTTAAGAAAGAAATTGGAAAGAATTAGAAAAAATACAATTCAACAATAAGAAATAATTATTTTATATTGTCAGGATAGAATTTTTTCTAATTCTTGCTCATTTCTTTCCAATAAGACTTCAAGATTATTATTTTCTTCTGCCTGCGGCGCTACATATAATATCCATGAATGACCATGAATGGTTCAAAAATATTATATGAGTCATTCGTGTCTGATTCATGTGTATTCATGTAGCGTCGCAGACAAAACCTTTCATTTCTGCCTGCGGCGCTACATATAATGTGCATGAATGGTCCATGTAATGAATCAAAAATGATGTATGTCTTATTGATGTGTTTTTTTGAAATAAATTGGAAAGAATTAGGAGAAATTATTTCCTACAATTATAAATAATATTATTCTTTCTCATTGTTGAGATGAATTTTTTCTAATTCTTGCTAATTTCTTTCCAAGAATAATTATTTTTGCCTGCGGCGCTAAATATAATATCCATGAATGACCATGAATGAATCAAAAATATTTATGAACCATTTATGTCAATTCATGTGTATTCATGTAGCGTCGCAGACAATACCTTTTCATTTCTGCCTGCGGCGCTACTAGTGTATATGAATGGTCCATGTAATTGTTCATTAATGCTATATGGAAACGAATATGAATAATTGGTCCACGAATTAAAAAAATTATTCTTATTCGTGGACAGAATTATTTTAATTATGATAATTCGTTTCAAAAAAGCAACCATGGGAGAGAGATGATATGGCGGCGAAAGTGAAAAATAGTTTAAAAATTCATGCGAAATGCACGCCGTCTCGGAAAAACTTATTATTTTTGCATATTATATTATTAAGTTAAGGCTAAACACAGAATTTGAGATCTCTAAAACAATAGCACTATGTACGAATCAATGAGAAAAAGCATGAAGAGCCTCCTCGCCGCCATGACACTTTTCATGGCCGCTACGGCAGGAGCACAGACCATCGAAGACGGCTACTATCACATCAAGAATGTGGGTAGCGGAAATTATGTCAACGTTGTCAGCCGGAAGGCAGCCGATGTGAAGAACATCGACGACGCCTCGGCGACGGCCGGCGCCGTCATCCGCGTGAAGGCAGAGAATGGTGTCGTGACGACGCTGCGGTCGCAGGGCGTCGACATCCCTGGCTACATCACCCGCGGGATGAGGTATGTGCCCGACATGCTGCAGATGGTAGCCGAGAAGCTGGGCCTCAGCGGCTCGGGCAAGCTGCTCGGCGAGCACGGTGTCGACCAGATCATCGAGAGCTTCAAGGATGAGCTGAAGATGGACCTGCAGCTGGAGAACGCCGAGGGCGGCTACCGCCTCTATGTCAAGACACCGAGCATGAAGCCCGTCGTCGACTTCTATAAGGCTAACAAGGCCAATGTCGACTATAAGCTGCCCGGACTTGAGCAGGCCATCAACGACGCTATCGCCAAGCTCGTGGATGAGGCCGGCATGGGCGCCAGCTTCAAGAACACGTTCCACCTGGAGACGATCTGGGAGCGGATGGGCAAGACGCTGACTGTGCCTAATAGTGAAGCCAATAAGGTGTTGTTCCTGCAGGAGGTGCTGAGCAGCGAGCAGAACGTCTGGGACTTTGCCCATGAGACCGTCCTGTTCTATATGGAGCAGGTGGAGAGTCGCGCCAAATTCGAGGAGATGAAGACGAAGGTGCCCGATCTGGAGCGGTATTGGAATATGGCCAAGAACATCCGCCCCGACTTCAAGTACTATCTCGTTCAGAAGGGTGAAAAGCTCGACGTCATCAGCCAGGGCAATGCCGACATTATAAATAATAGTGGTAATACGATCTGGACGCTGGAGAAGGCCGGTGGCTTCAAGGTTACATTCCCAGAGGCCAACAAGCTGGGCGGCAAGTACTTCACGACGCTCTATGTCGACTTCGCCTACACGCTGCCCGAGGGCGTCAAGGCCTTCACCATCTCGAAGGTGAACGAGCAGGGCGTGGCCGTCGGCAAGGAGCTCACGGGCACGATCCCCGCCCAGACGCCTGTGCTGCTCGAGGCTGACGTGGCTGACGTGGCCGGCAAGACGCTCATCCCCACGGTGAGCGACGCCGCTGCCCCTGCCGACAACCTGCTGAAGGGCCCCGACTACCTGGTCAAGACCTACAAACTCACCTCCCAGGATGCCGAGGGACTGTTCAACCTCCTCGCCGAGGTGAGCAAGGAGACCGCCGACAAGTACGACTACCTTAAGCTGCTGACTGCCGGCACGGTCAATAATAAGTATTTCTTCGGACTGGGCATGGAAGATATTAATAAGTGTGTCATCGGTAAGGATTGTGTTGTGCGAAACCTTGGCCTAAAGGATAACAAGCTGTGCTTCTTGAGTGATTGGGAGGTCAATGCCAACAAGGCTTTCCTCGTCAGCGAGAAGGCTGACGCCGTGCAGCTTTGGCTGACATGCGATGTCGATCGGGACGGCGACCTCGACACCAGGGATGTGACGGCCATCGCCGAGATCCTCTTGGGTGAGGCCAAAGAAGGGGATACGCATAATTATGACTTCCAGGCTGCCAACATGGACCACGACCAGAGCGGGCATATCACTATCGCCGACATCGTAGTCCTGATTGACATGATTCTCGCTAAGTAAACCAAGAAACGACTTATGAGAAAACATCTCACGGCCGTGCTCCTCGCGCTGTGCTGCCTGCCTGCGGCCGCACAGCTGAGCGGCACGGGCTTCTATCGCTTCCGCAACGCTGACCGTCAGGCTGAGTATATCAGTCTGGCTAATGATAAGTTCAACTACACGACGTGCATCAGCACCGCCTGCGGTGGACTCCGTCAGGCCCTTACTGACGGCGGAAAGGCGCGCGGGCTGGAATGTGCGGGCCGGTATCTGGAGACCGACATCCACATGGTGGAGGACGCTGACTGCATCAACGTGGGGTCTGTCGTTTATGCCGACAAGAAGAATAACAACCCCAGGGACTACGACTACAACCTCATCGCCCAGGGCACAAGTTTGCTCACGCTGACCACCGGCACCTACCCCGGCTCATATAAGTTGGAGTTCAAGGATCGCTATGTGACCATCGATGCTGTTGAAGGTACGGGCGGCGCCCCGCTCTACACGGCTAAGATAGAGTTGAAGTCGTCGACCAGCGTCATTCTTTATGGGCAGCCCTCGCTGGGCATCCGCTATCTTGTCGATGACGGCGGGACGCTGGCCATCAACGAGGAGAACACGTTGCAGAGTGCATGGTGGTACGTCGAGCCCGTCGAATACTTTAACGTCAGGCCTGAGGTGGAGTATGGCGGCAAGTTCTACACGACGATGTATGCCTCGTTTGCCTTCACCCTCAGCGACAACGTGCTCGCGGCCTATGCCGTCACGGGCATCGGCGACGACGGACGGCTCGCCACCGAGCTGGTGGCTGCCAATGGGGAGACGGTGCCTGCCGGCACGCCCGTGCTGCTGGAGTGCGCCTCGGGCGAGGCTGCTGACTGCCACCTGATTCCCGTCGGGGCTCCGCTGTTCACGGCCCCCGACGTCAGTGTCACGTCGGATGCGCCGGCCGCCTCGACGGCCACCAACTACGAGGGCACTAACCTGCTGCGGGGCAGCTACTTCAGCAACGAGGACGGCAAGATGACGTTCACCACCCAGAGCGGCACGAGTTCGTTCACCGCCGACAACTACGTGAAGCCGACCGATCCGCAGAAGTATGTCCTGGGCATCACCCCGTCGGGGCGGCTGGGGCTCGTCGCAGCAGAGGGAACAGCCATGCCGGCCAACAAGGCGTGGCTGGAGTATGACGGCGAGGCGGAGCTGCTGCTGCCTTTCGGCGAGCAGGCACCCGTCATGGCCGGCGACGTCAACGGCGACGAGCGCCTCTCCATCGCCGACGTGGCTGCCATGGTGAGCATCATCGTGGCCGATGCCAACGCCGCCGACGTGCCAGAGCAACTGAACCGTCAGGCGGCTGACATGAACGGCGACGGCCGCGTCGACCAGACCGACATCCAGGCCCTGACCGGCCTGCTGCTCGGCGTCAGCGACGTCTCAGAATGACGGCATGTGACATTGATGCGTATTTTTTTGAAAGAATTGAGCAAGAATTAGAAATAATTATATCCAAGAATTTTTAATAATATCATTCTTTCTCATTGTTGAGATGAATTATTTCTAATTCTTGCTCATTTCTTTCCAATAATATATTTCTTTCTGCCTGCGGCGCAAACATGTAATGTCCATGAATGACCCATGTAATGTCTCAAAAAATAATGAATGTCCTTTTATTGTTTGAAAGAAATTGGCAAGAATTAGAAGAAATTATTTCCAACAATTATAAATAATATTATTCTTTCTCATTGTTGAGATGAATTTTTTTCTAATTCTTGCTAATTTCTTTCCAATAATCTTTTTTTTCTGCCTGCGGCGCAAACATGTAATGTCCATGAATGACCCATGTAATGTCTCAAAAATATTTTTTTTCTCCATAACCCTTTGCACTTTCGATTTTTAATTGTAACTTTGCACCTGTATCGACGACGTGGCCCTTGTCTGTGCCACGCGCCGCATTGCACCCGATAACTAATATCTTAAAGAATAACGGAACAACAACAATTCAAAAATAATACAATTATGATCAAACAATTACGTTATTTTTGCACGCTCCTGCTCATAGCAGTGGCAAGCGTGGCGTGGGGTGACGAGGTGACATTCGTCCCTGCAGACTTTAGTGGTCAAGGTACAATTGACACTGGAAGCGAGATTACCGCCACTATTAATGGCGTGACCTTTGCATGCGATAAAGGTTATGCTGTTGAAAAGCATGTCCGCTGCTATAAAGGCAGCACGATTAAGATTTCTTCTGAGAACATCATCACAAATATCGCTTTAACATTCTCGGGCAGCAATTACACGGGAGGTTTGGAAACGACTTACAGCGGTCTTGAGACTAATTCCTGGTCGCAAGAAAATTTGGCTAGCCAAGCTCGTTTTACCAAGATCGTCGTTACTTATGTCCCGGCCGGAACGTCTGTCGAGGTCGTCGCAGCTCCCGTCTTCAATCCTGCTGGCGGTGTTTACACCTCGGCACAGAGTGTAGCCATCACTACGGCGACGGACGGCGCCACGATTTATTATACGCTCGATGGCTCCGTGCCGACTGTAGAAAGCACGGTTTATGCTGCTCCCATCAACGTCGATGGCGCTATGACGATCAAGGCCGTTGCAATGAAGGAGGGCATGAACAACAGTTCTGTCGAAACTGCTGAATATCTGTTACTGGACCATGCCGGTACGGAGACAGACCCGTACACCGTGGCTGATGCACGCAAGGCTATCGAAGCAGGCAAGGGTATGACGGATGTCTATGCGATGGGTGTCGTGTCGGAAATCGTCACGGCATATAGCACCGAATTTGGTAATATTACATTCAACTTTGTTGATGAGAATGGTGCTGGTGAATATCTTGAAGCTTACCGCTGTAAAGGCGAAGAGGCTGCAAATGTACAGGTTGGTGACAAAGTCGTAGTAAGGGGCACCCTGACCAAATATGGCGAAATTTATGAATTTGGGGCAGGCTGCGAACTGGTGTCGCTGACACATGCTGCCTATCCCATTATCGTTGCTGATGACCTGACGCTGGAGTATAATGCTACATTGGATACGTTGCACTATTCGGTCAGTAATCCCGTGGAGGGAGTCAAGCTCAAGGCTGCCACGTCGGCCGACTGGATTTCGGATATCGTCGTGGAAGAAGGACAGGTCATCTTTAAGACCACGGTTAATGAAGGCTCTGCCAACCGTACGGCAACGATGACTCTTGCCTATGAGGGTGCCCAAGATTTCGATGTGACGATCACTCAGAAATATCTCGTGCTCGATTATGCGACGCTGCCCTTTGAGTTTGACGATGGTGTCGACGCTATTGCGACAACGAATGGGCTGACTCAGACTGGTCTCGGCACTGATTACGGTTCGTCGCCCAAGCTGAAGTTCGACAGCACAGGCGATGAGCTGGTGCTTCACTTCGACGGTGTTCCCGGTAAACTGACGTTCGATATCAAGGGCAATAGCTTCTCTGGAAGCAAATTCACGGTTCAGACCTCTAAGGATGGTGAGACATACGCAGACTTGGAATCATATAGTGAATTGGGGGCTACCCAGTCGGAAGAATTTACCAACCTTGCTTCTGACATCCGCTACATCAAGTGGGTCTACACGGAGAAGGTTATTGGTAATGTTGCTCTCGGCAATATCAGCCTGAAGCAATATGAGGCTCCGCAGCTGTATAAGCTCGCTATCGCCAATCCCGAGAACGTCACGATTACAGCTACTTATGGAGAAGAAGTCCTGCAGAACGGCGAGGCTGCTGAGGTGGATAATGGCACAGAGATTACGCTGTCCCTGAGCATTCCTGAAGGCTTTGTCCTTGAGAACCTCACGGTCGCTGGCGAGGAGGAAGGCCAGACGGTCACGCTGACCGAGAGTGCTGTGGCTGAAGGCGTGTACACCTTCACGATGCCCGCCTACAACGTCACAGTCAACGCTACCGTCGTAGAGGTGCAGACGACGACCTACGTCCTTGCCACGAGCATCACGCCCGGCAAGTATTATATCATCACCAATGGCACCGACAAGGCCATGGGCAAGCAGAATTCGAACAACCGTGCGGCCGTTGATGTCACTATCGCAGACGACAAGGCCACGGTCGTGTCCAATGCTGGCGTCTATGAGTTCTTGATTAACGGCAATGCGACGGACGGCTATACCATCTCTGACGAGAATGAAGCATCTAAGGGCTATCTGTATGCAGCCAGTAGCAGCGCAAATCAACTGCGGACGCAGGAGACGAATAACGCGAATGGCGTATGGTCAATAGAAATCGACGAAACAGGTGTCGCTACCATTAAGGCTCAGGGAACGAACACGCGTAATCTCATGCGCTATAACAGCGCTAACACTCTTTTCTCCTGTTATGCTAATGGCCAGGATGACGTCTATCTTTACGTGAAGGACATCCCTGGCGACGTGAACAAGGACGGCTTTGTGACGGTGGCCGACCTGGAGGCGCTGGTGAAGATCCTGCTCGGCACGAACACGGCAGCGGATGACTACAACATGGAGGCAGCCGACGTGAACGGTGATGAGGAAATCACCGTTGCTGACGTGAGCGCCCTGGTGGACATCCTGGTTGGCGGCGAATAATCCCGTTTTTTGGAATCAATTAAATCATAAAGAAAATAGAACAATGGAGACAACACTTGTGTTACTGAAGCCCAGCTGCGTGCAGCGCCAGCTGATTGGCGAAATTGTGAACCGCTTAGAGCGTCGCGGCCTCCGCATCTCAGGCATGAAGATGATGCAGCTGAGCGACGAGATCCTGCGTGAGCACTATGCCCACCTGGTCGACCGCCCCTTCTTCCCCTCGCTGGCCGCCTCGATGCAGGCTTCGCCCGTGGTGGCGCTGGCCCTGACGGGCGTCGACGCCGTCCAGGTGGTGCGCACGATGACGGGTGCCACTAACGGCCGTGAGGCAGCGCCCGGCACGATCCGTGGTGACTACTCGGTGAGCAACCAGCAGAACATCGTCCACGCGAGCGACTCGACGTCGAACGCAGCCATCGAGCTGAAGCGCTTCTTCCGTCCGGAGGAGATCTTCGACTACACAGGCGCCACGCAGGCCTTCATCTATGGCGACGGCGAGTGCTGAACCGCGTGCGGCAGAATGAAATTGGCTTAAGATTTTTAAGGGAAAGAAATTAGAATAATAAGAAGAATTATTCGAAGGAAAAGATATTTCCGTAATCATCATCGCGGCGCTGCCGGGATGATGATTACGGAAATTTCTTTTTCGGGGACGGACCGGACAGCGAGGCTCAGAACTTGAAGCGCACACCGCCGACGAAGATGCCCTGCTCGCCCACACCAAACTCAAAATAGCAGCGCAGGTTGGGACTGCCGGCCTCGAGGCCGATGAGTGATGCCTGCCAGTTGAAGTCGACGTTGTCCTCCGAGATGTCTTTGGAGCTGTCATCCGTGTAGTCCTCCTTCTTTGAGGTCAGCGTGACGCCCACGGCAGCCTTCGAGTACATGCCGAAATACTTCTTGCGCAGCCAGTCGATCTTGACGGCGGGCAGCAAGGAGATATAGGTGTTCTCGGCCTCTCCGCACTTCACATCGCGGTAGAAAATGTCTTTCGTCTCACGGGTATACGTGGCGATGGCGCCAACGCCGATCAGCGGGCTGACGTGATAGAAATACTCCACGCCCAAGGCTCCGAAGATGCTGCCGTCGTTATAAGTGACATGTCCGAGCGAGCCCATGATCGTACCGAGGTCTTCGCCCATGGACATCCAAGTGGAGTTCGACAGCGCACCATAGCTGATGCCAATCTCGTGCTTGATGTCTTCATAACCACTCTGTGCTTGCGCACTCATTGCAGTCATTATGGCGACTGCGGCCATTAAAAAAATCTTTTTCATCTTTTTTGTTATTAGTAGAATCGTCTTTTAGCGTCAGGGGCGGATGAGCAGCGAGCCGACGGCCGATGCGTCGCCCGCCATCTGTACGGCGTAGACGGCATCCTTCTTCAATGCCGGCATGTCGATGGTGTATTCCTGCTGACCGCTGGCAAGGCTTTGCCGGGCGACAATCTGCCCCGAGAGGGCATAGACCGTCAGGCGCACGTCGGACGTAGCGGGGTGGGGCAGCAGCAGTCGCCATCGGCCGTCGCTCAGTGGTGTCAGCCGTGCTGCCGAGGGCTCACGTGAGATGGCCTTGATGGCTGACACTCCGAGGATGTCGAGCAGTCCGGCATAGACGTCGATCTCGCCGTAGCCGTCGTAGATGTTGGGATAGTCGTGGTCAGGGTCGTTGTGGCGGCAGGTACGGCTTAAGATGCCGATGATGTCGTCGGGCGAGAGGGTGGGGCATGCCTCAAGCCAAAGGGCGATGGCTCCGCCCACGGCCGGCGACGACATCGACGTGCCGCTGTTGGCGTTCCATGCGTAGGTGCGTCCCCGGAAGTCGAAGTGCTCGACGTCCCAGTTGATGTCGTTAGCATTAGGATGATTCTCCAGATAATAGCTGCTGTAGGACGAGATGATGTTCGTGCCCGGGGCCAGCACGTCGGGCTTGATGCGCCCGTCGTAGGTGGGTCCGATGGAAGAGTAGGAACCGCGGTGCGAGGGCGTGAACGATCCATCGTTCTGTTTCCACTTGCCTTCATAGTTCTCTATGCCCCTTCTGTAGCCCGTTGCCCCGACGCAGATGACGCAGGGGGCCGTTGCCGGCGAGAGCACGCTGTGGTTGGCTTCGGCGACGAGGCTGGGGTTGATGGCGTTAGGCGGGAAGATGCCCGTGACGCGATAGCCCTCGACGTCGGCCTTCTCGCCGACGACCTCGAGCGACATGCTCGGAGCGATTCCTACCTTGCCTTGGGCGGCCGTGACGGTGACGTCATAGCAGGTCTCCACAGGGTTATAGCATGAGGGATAGGCCTCGATAAGGATGTCGAACACCTGCTCGTCGATGTTGACGAACTGCACGGCGAGTGTTGAGTCCTCCTGCGCCAGTACGTCGTGCATGGGGACGGTGAGCGTGTCGCCCCGCTCGATGTATGAGACGAAGCGGAGGTCGAAGTCGTTGTCGCCTTTGAGCGTCACCATCATGCTGGGCTGGTTGTTGGAGATGAAGACGCCGGCCGACGCCTGTCCCGCGGGCTTGTGGAACCAGGTGGGGATGATGCCGTTGTTGCCTGCTGACGACACGATGATACGTCCTGGCCCCGTGAGGCTGTCGAGCATCTCGTAGTAGAGCACGTCGTAGCCCCAGAAGTCCTGTCCGGAGCCTTCGCTGAACGAGATGACGCAGGGCTTGCCCTGACTCTCGGCATAGTCGAAGATATACTTGAACCCCAGGGCGTCCGTGGCGTAGGTGTATTTGTAGACATCGGCCGAGTCGATGTAGACCATGTCGTCGCTGACGGCGTTGGCCACGATGCACATGTCGCTCTCAGGGGCCATGCCGACGTATTTGCTGCCGGCGCCGCTGCCGGCGGCCGTGCCGAGGGTGTGGGTGCCGTGCGTCTGGTCGAGCCCGTCGCGCGAATGTCCGAGGGCCAGCAGTTCTTCGGTGCCCTGATAGTCGCGCCCGACGTAGAACGGGCTGCCGATGGTGTCGGCTGAGAGCATGTCCCAGAAGGCCCGTATGCGATACTCCGTGGCGTCGTCGTTGAAGAAGGTGGGGTGGGTTAGGTCGAAGCCGATGTCCATGATACCCATGACGACGCCACGACCCGTGAAGGCCTGTGGCAGGCCGTCGCCGGCGTAAGCCTTTGTCGCGTTAATGTTGACGATCAGCGAGTCGTTGAGCACCTGCCCTGACGGCCGCGCCTCGATGCGCCCGACGCGCGGGTCGGCGGCCATGGTGCGCAGACGGCTGATGGGGATGTCGGCGATGTAGAGGTTGCCGAAGCGGGCCAGCTCGCGGCAGCCGTTCTCGCGGAGCACCGCCTGGCCGTCGTCGCCGGTGCGCACGAAGGCGCATACGTGGCGCTGGTCGTTGGCCGGCGAGCGGAAGGGCTTGGCCGTCGTCTGTGGTCGTGATATCTGTCGCAGCCACGGCGACAACTTCCCGATCTGCGCCGTTGCCGAGCCAGCGATGAGGCATAGTAGGCATGTGAGGGTGTAGATTCTCTTCATCGTTCCTGTTGGGGGATTATGTGAAAGGTGGTGGGTATGTGGTCAGAACGTGACCAGCCGCGATCCGTCGGCCTGCTCCTCAATCCTGACGCGGACGGCATCGTCGGGCAGCAGCGACTCGATGAGCTCCGGCCATTCGATGAAGCAGAGGGCCCCCGAGTAGAAGTAGTCCTCGTAGCCCATGTCGTAGACCTCCTCCAGCCGCTTGATGCGATAGAAGTCGAAGTGGAAGAGGCTCCCCTCGGCGTAGCTGTATTCGTTGACAATGGCAAAGGTGGGCGAGGTGATGACGTCGTCGACGCCGAGCTCCTCGCAGATGGCCTTGATGAAGGTGGTCTTGCCTGCCCCCATCGAGCCGTAGAAGGCGAACACGCGGTGCTCGCCAATGTGGTTGATAAACTCGCGAGCCGCCTCGCGAATGCCCTCAATATTCTGTATTATAATCTTCATATCCGTTGATTTGTTTATTCGCGGTTGCGAAGTTACTAAAAAAAAAGCAAACGGACTAATCTCCGTTTGCTTTTTTTTGTTTTGTCGTGAAAAATTAGCGGTTCACCCGCTTTTTTCCGTCGACGATATACACGCCCTTGCCCATCTGCCGATGGCGACGTCCCTGCAGGTCGTAGAAAACGCCGGCTGTCGGTTGGCTGTTGTCAATTTGGACGATGCCGTCAATGGCTGTGCTCTCAAATTCGATGGTCGACATCAGCGTCTTGCCGCTCGTGTAGGAAGCCAGCACGCCGGCTATGTGATATCCGGGCGTCACGTGGCGGAAGACATATTCCGTGTCATCAGTGTCGGCCACCTTCTGTCCGTCGAGATAAACCTCATACAGACCTTCAAGCGCCGGTGAGCGGAACTTCGTCGAACGTTGAACTACTCTGCTGTGCGTTGTGGCCGGCGCGTCGAGTGCTTCCTCATAGCCGAAGCTGATGTCGTCGATGCTGAGCACGCGATACTGGTCGCTCATGTGATGGATGGCCACGTAGCGCGCCTCGGCCGGCAGTGTGACGTCATAAGGAATATAGTCGATCTCGCCGAATCCTGCCTTCACCTCCGTCTTTGGCATGACCACCTCGGTGAAGTCGTCCTTCTTAGTGCCGGTTGTCGAATAGCGCACCTCAATGAGCTCCGGATAGTTCCATGCGTCGTAGCTGCGCGCCCAGAATCGGAACTTGAACGGCCGCTGGAAATAGAGTCGCGGCGTGATGATCCAGTCATCGTTGGCCACGCCGTAGGAGGCCCACGACGTGAGCTGCTTCTGACCTGAGCGGGCCCGCATCACGGCGATGTAGTCGGCCATGGTTCCCTGTCCGTCGTCCGACATGATGGCCGACGCATTGAACACGCAGAAGGCCATCGGCCTGTTCATGCAGCTCCAAGCCTCAAAGCCGTTGAATCCACCCGTTTCAGCCCCGTCGCCGTCTATATACTGCCAGCCGATGGCGCCGGCCGAGTTAATGGCGAAATCGTCGTGATCCTCGAAGTCGTCGCTGAAGGCATCGGGGAAGTTCCACACGAAGCGTTTCTCGGCCATCAGCGTCCCGTCGACGTCCTCCACCAGCAGGTTGAAGGGCTGCACGCGGTTCTCCTCCAGTTCATAGCTGAAGTTGTAGGCATCGTCGGTCGAGAGGTCCACCTGCTCCGTGATGCCGATGAATCCGTCGAGGCTGATGGTCAGCGTATAGCGTCCCTTCCACACATTTTCGAGGACCATCACGCCGTCGTCTTCCTCCACCAGTGCAACGTAGTTGTGACCATGGCCATCGTTCAGCATAGCCCGCGTGCCCCACGATTCGTTGTCGGGCGTGCGGGTCGTGATGTTCAGTCGGACGGTGGTCGTCATGTGGCAGCCGACCGAATCGGTGATGGCAGCTTCCGACAACTTTCCGCCTGTATAGACTGCCTTCACGGCATAGCGGTAGGTGCCCTGCGGCAGCAGATTCCACTCGTTGTCAGTGTAGCTGAGCTCCCTCTGTCCCTCAGCGAGCAGTGTCCATGCCGCCTCGTTGGCCGTGTCGGGCGTGGTCATGCGGTAGACGTTGTATCGCACACGGTCTTGCACGACATGGGCAGCGCCGGGCGTCCTGTCGTCATAAGGATCAGCCCAAGTGCGAAGACACAGGTTATGGCGCAGCTCGTCCGTCTGCGTGTCGAGGAAGTAGTATTCGCCGCTCGGATAATGTCCGTAGCAGTTCGTCTTTTCCTTGAAAGGATAGTCCACGGCTTCATCGCCGTTTCCGTCGATGGCAATGCCGAGGAATCCGTCGTAGGCCAGACACGTGTAGTATCCGTTCGGTGCATCGACGGGCGAGGGTAGGGCATAGCTGACCCAATGGTTGTCATTGCATGCCACCATGCTCTCGCAGAGCACCCGGCCGTTGGGCATGCCCTCCTCGTCGAGGTCGATGAGCCGCAGCAGGACGCTGTCCTTCTCCTGTCCGCGCGGGGCGGTCAGGAGGAACTGCACGCTGTAGACCGTAGCCGACACACGATTGATGACGCCGAAGACATGGTCGGCTGTGGCATTCTGCAGTCCGATTGATGTGGTGTATCCGCCGTCGTCAATGCGATAGAGCCGCGGCGTCCCAATGGGTGCATGCCAGCTGACCGTGGCGCTCTGCTCGTCGGCCGTGATGCTGATGCCCTTCGGCGCGGCCAGGTCGTCGTCGAGCACGATGGTTCCCAGTTTGACATTGTCGCTGACCGGCATGGCTTCGGCATGTGCCTTATAGCCCAACATGCTGACTGTCAGCGTGTAGCTGTTCGACTTGAATACAGCGGGGAACGTGAAGTTGCCCTCCTTGTCGGTCTGCGTCGTATAGCTGTTGTAGCCCGCGATGACGACATCGGCCCCGGCGAGGACATCGCCCTCGGCATCCTTCACATGGCCCTCGACGGTGAACGTGGGCAGCGGCGTGAGCGCAAAGTCCTGTCGGGTGGTCAGCAGTTCGTTGACCACGACGCCCGTCTGCGACTTGTTCTGATAACCGACGGCCATGGCCTGCACGGCATAGCGCCCGGCCGGCAGATAGTTGAGCCGATAGTGTCCGTCGGCATCAGTGAGGGCCTGATAGCGTCCGTTGGCCGCCCTCACCATGACGCCCTCCAGCGGCCGTCCGTCGGTGTCGGTGACGCTGCCCTCGATGTAGCCCTCATGATCCTCGTCGATGACGACGTCGCGCAGGAAGAGCATGTAGTTCACGATGTTCGAGCAGTAGAAGAATCCGATGCTGCGGTCCTGGTCGTCCGCGAGCACGGGCAGGTTGACACGCAGCGTCAGCGGTCCGTCGTTCAGTATCTGAAACTGCGTCAGACTGTCCATCCGTGCCGGCTCCTGGCTCTGTCCCCAGCCGACGCTGAGCGTTTCGCGGATGTTCTTGTCTGCCGGTTCGGCCACGAACGTGAGCTTATAGTGCTGGTCCTTCTTGAAGGCAATGCGTGGCGAGATGAGCCAGTCGGCCGCGGCGAGGTTGTCGCGTCCGTATTGGCAGTAGACACCGTCGCCCCAGCTGGTGTTCATGTTCCATGTGTAGTTGTTGCCGTTCGCATCGATGGTGCGCCAAAGCAGGAACTTGTCATAGTCGCGCAGCGGGAACGTGACCGGCACTTGGAAACTCGGACCTGCGGCAAACCGCTCGGTGGCGGCCGTGAGCCCCGTGTAGCGGGCCGTGCGGCTCGTCACCTCGTAAGTATAGTTGTCGTACTCCGTCAGCTGGTCGTCGAGGAATGTGCATCCCTCGACGCCGACGGCCACCTGCACGCTGCCCGGCTGTCGGACGATGTCGTAGCGCAGCGTGGCGGTGTCGATCCATGCGTCGTACTTGCCCCGTGTGGGCGCCGTCCACGTCAGTCGGGCGCCGTCGCCCTCAGCCACTCCCTTCAGGTCGCCGACGGCCTTCGGGTCGTCCTCGCCGATGAAGAGCGTGTAGTTATAGCGGTCGCCCTTGCCCATGTCGTTGATGCCGTAGATGCGATAGGTGTAGAAACCACGATCCGGCAGTTGGTCGGTGAACGATTCGTGTCCGCCGATCATGGGCCGGTCGTTGCGCCACACCTCCACGTCGCCACGATAGACAACCACTGCGCTGAGGTCCTCCAGTGTGCCGCCGCGGGCATACGTTTTCGACGGGTTGTCCCATTCGAGCGTTGCCGTCAGCGCGCCTTGCTCGCCCGGCTCAATCTGGACATTCTGCACCTTGGCCGGCGCCGAGGCCTCGGCAATGAGGAAGGGCACGTAGACGCCGTCGACGAGATGGCGCCATGCAAAGTCCTGATTGTTGACCGTCCATTGCTGCAGGGGCGTGACGTGGGCCGTCTTCGGGTCGATCTCATGCAGATACATCCGGCCCTCGCCCGTCTGTCGGTTCTGGCTGTAGCCGCGCAGGTAGAGTCGGCCCGTGTCGTTGTCGAAGAAGAGGGTGTTGTTGTTATATCTGAAGTCGTTCTCCATCAGATAGTCGAGCCGTCCGATGTAGAAGCACTGGCCCGTCTCCTTGTTGATGCGATACAGTCCGCCGCAAAATTCCAGTCCGAACATGTCGCCGTCGTAGTTGACGGCGATGGTGACGATCATGTTCTTCACGCTCTCGGCATAGACGCGGTTGCCGCTCTCATTGAGGCTGTCGGCAATCGAGGGCCACTCTTCGAACTGGAATGTGTTCAGACGTGTGAGTGCGCCCGTCTCGAGGTCGACCTTGCCGAGCGACAGCCCGCTCTCGGGTCCCCATAGTCCATACATCGTGCGAGTGGTATAGTCGTAAGCCAGATGCGACACGATTTCGCCGCCCTGCCGATTGCCGAAGTTGGCAATCTGTCGGGTCTCGCCCGTCTCGGTGTCGTAGCTGTAGAACCCGTTGGCGGTGTGTCCGCGCGAATTCTGAGTGTAGTCGAAGTAATAGAACAAGTCGCCCACCATGCAGGCCCCCGACGTCCGGTCGGCCATGATGGGGAAAGCCTTGCGGAAGTTGGTCATCGTGGCGCCGTCGAAGTCGAAGGCGTAGATGCCTTGTCCCTCGAGATAGTCGGGCGAATCGACGATGGCGTAGCACAGCTTGGCGTCCTCGGCCGCCCTCGCATGCTGCCCCCAGTAGTTGAGAATGAACGTTGCCGCCAGAAGGACGGTCAGTCGTTGTAATATCATAATGATTATAAGTTTTGTTCCTAAATCTGCGTCGCAGTTTTAGCTTTGTGCGTATGGGATACACATTAAAAGCTTGAGATGGAAAAAGTTATAGGAAAAGCGGGCACTGCTCAGTCCCACAGGTATGGTTTCTGAACAGCGCCCACGGAGTCTTTCTCGGCTTTGTCGTCGTTGGTTCGGCTGGTCGATGTGAACAGCCAGCCGAACCACGATGACGAGCCATCCGAAGCGGTGAGCAATGTGCTTTCCGTATGCAGGCCGACCATCCGGACGACCGGCGACTGATAGTTACGTTTCATACGTTTTCCGCTTCAGTTTGTCGTTGGTTTCTTCTTATTTCAGGATCATCTTCTTGCCGTCGACGATATAGAGACCCTTGGCGGGCTGAGCCACGCGACGTCCCTGCAGGTCGA
Source organism: uncultured Prevotellaceae bacterium (assembly GCA_902779455.1). Classification (GTDB taxonomy): domain Bacteria; phylum Bacteroidota; class Bacteroidia; order Bacteroidales; family Bacteroidaceae; genus Prevotella. The sequence continues at coordinate 123,222 of CACZBS010000024.1, read as the reverse complement.
AGACGGTGGCAGCGCCGTCCTGCGTGCGGACCGAGTTGATGGCGGTCACGTCTTCGGTATAGATGAAGTCAATCTCCACGAGCATGGCCTTCGTTCCGTTGGCCACAGCCCAGTAGGTCTTGATTGTCTGCTCGTCGCATCCCGAGATGTTGTAGCAGTAGAAGTTCTTGCCGTCCGTGTACTTCACGCATGCCGGAACGGTCGGGGTGCCTGAGTGCATGGCGAAGTCGCCGTTGGCGTCGCGCCATCCGTCGAAGGCGGCGTATGAGCTGAGCAGTTCGCCCGTCGTCGGGTTGTAGCCATAGACGTCGGCCTCATCCAGCGAGCTGATTTCGAGTTCGCTGAGGATGGTGTTCACCTGCTCGTCGGTGAGTGTGACGATCTTCTCGGTGTACTGCGGCTCGTCGGTCTGATAGGCGACGTAGCTGATGACCTTCTTGTCGCTGATGGTGAGCTCGATCTCAGGTGCCTCGACGTAGGTGATGTTGATGTTGTAGATGTAGGTCTTGTCGTTGGCCTTCAGTGCCCACTTGCAGGCGAACTTGTCGCCCACGGCAGGAACGGCAGCCCCCAGGTCGCCACCCATGTCGCAGATGTGGTAGGTGCCTTCGGGAATGGCCTCGAAGAACTTCACGTTGGTGTAGGTGTTCGGACTCCATGTGGTGGCCACACCGTCGCGGTCGAACCATCCGTCGAACGGAGCATAGTCGCTGATTTCGGTGCCGTCGGGGTTGATGATGCGCAGCATCGAGGTCGTCAGGTTGTCGACGCCGAGGAATGCCTTGGCCTGAGCCAGGTCGACGGTCTCCTGCTGTGCGGCGTAGCCCTGTCCGACGATGCGCTCAATGTCGATCGTCTCCTCGCGCTCGGTGATGTCGCCGACCTTGAAGATCTGCATGTTGCCCACACCGAACTCAGGCTTGTAGTAAGCGTAGGTGCTGGTGTGCTCGACGCCGATCTTGAGGGTCATGTCGGCGTCGTCATACTTCGTGAACGGATAGATCTCGACTTGCCAGTTGTCGACGTAGCCCACGCCCGAGACGTAGCTCGTCATGCCGGCGTGAGCCAGTTCGCCGAAGCTCTCGCCGTCGGCATAGAGCGTGCCGATGGTGTAGTAGCCGCCGCGCGAGCTGCAGACGAAGGCATACTTGCCGGCGGGCAGTCCCTTGACCACCTGCTCCATCGAGCCCGATGCGGGACCTCCGATGTTGTAGAAATCGTCGGTCTGCTTGAAGAATCCCTCTCTTTCGGGGTCGGCCTCAAGCATGTCGAATGTCCATGTGCCCTCGTTCAGCAGGTTGCTGTAGTCCACCTTGTCGGTCACACCGTCCAGACGGTAGTGCGAGTCGACGAGTGCCGTGCAGGCGGCGTCGAGCTGAGCGGCCAGTGCCTCCGCGTCGGCAGCCGACGAGGCGATGGTGGTGATGAGTTTCACGATGCTGTCGTAGATGGTGGGGTCGGCATAGGGATAGGCCTCCAGCGTGTAGCTGACGGCGTTGACCTTGCTGGTCTCAAACTTCTGGTAGCTATCCTTCGTTGCGACGAAGGCGCTCATCTTTGCCTTGATGTCGGCGATCAGCTCCGAGAGGGTGCCCTCGGTGGCGTTGATGGCCGTCTCGAAGGCCGTGCGCTCCTCGCCGGTGATGATGGCGTTCTCAGCAGCCTCGAGCACAGCCTTGGCCTCGGCCACGACGGCGTCGTAGACAGCCTGCTGCAGACCGTCTTCATCGGTGCAGTAGATCAGGCGGAAGTTGTCGATGTAGAAGATAGCGTCGGCCTTGGCGCCCAGCGTGATCTTGCCGTCGTTGACCTCGAAGACCGGTGTCTGGATGAGTGAGTAGTCTCTGTTCGAGAGCGGTGTGGCCGTAGCCTCAGCACTGTTGCCAAAGAGGGTCACGGCTTCGCTGCCTTCGATGATGGCCGAGACATAGTAGTAGCCGTTGGGCAGTCCGGTGATGGTCTGCTCCATCTGGAACGACGTGGCGCTCCAGCCGAAATAGCCATACCAGTCGCCGTCGATGTTCGGACGTGCACCGTAGGGGCTGACCGTAGCCACGGTGAAGTCGGCGCCCTGCCAGGGGTCCGTCTTACCCGTCTCGAACGAGTAGTTGGGCAGCAGACCTTCGCTGATGTCAACCGGCTCGAAGGTGTTCTCCAGGGCCGTGTTGATGGCATTCATCAGCAGGGCTTCCTGCGTCTGGACGGCGTCCTGAGTGGTGGGATTCTGGACGAAAGCCTCGGCAGCCTGGATGGCGGCGGTCAGGTCGGCATCGCTGTCGTAGAGGGCCTTGCTGATGGCCTTGGCCTTGACGATGGCCTCCTCGAGGGCGACGGTGATGACCTTGTTCTCGTACTCCAGCTTAATGTCGTCAACCACGACATAGAAGCTGGCGGGATAGCCGATCACGAAATGTCCCTTGACGGCCTCGGGGAACTGCAGGACGAGCGGGTCGTTGTCCCAGACGTTGCACTTGAAGTTGGTCTTCTCGCTCTTGATGACGGTGCCGTCGTCAGCGACGAAAGCCAGTTCGCTGGCCAGCTGTGTCTCCTCCTGCCAACCGCTGTAGACGTAGGTCGGCACGGTGATGCAATACCATCCGGCGGGCAGGCTGAGCTCTGCCGTGCGATAGGTGATGGGGCTGCTGCCGTAGGGATTTCCGGTGAAGACCAGTCCGCGGTCGCCGGTCGTTCCCTCGGGTCCGGCCTCGGGCATGAGAACCGAGCCCCATGCGCTGTACTTCACGTTCTTGCCATAGTTGACCACGCCGGCGTTGCAGCTGGTCTTCTGCTCGGTGATGGTCCAGCCCTGTCCGGCATAGTCGGTGCCGCCAAGGGTTGAGTAGTCTGCAATCAGATCCACGTAGGGATCGCCCTCATCGGGAGTCGTCAGCTCGATGGGCGTGCAGTCCTCGAAACCAGGATTGGTGATGTACTTCGACGTCACGTCCTCCACTTGGGCCATTGCGCCAGTGCTGAGCAGCAAGGCAGCGGCCGAAAGTAACATGTTACGTTTCATAAGCATTTGTTTTTATTGGGTTAATAATAAGGGATTCGAGCGTGTGTAGGGGGGGGGATTACTTGCGCACGGACTTCACCGTCGTGTGGTCGTTAGTGACGATATACACGCCCTTGCCGGGCTGAGCCACGCGGCGGCCCTGCAAGTCGTAGAACCTGCCGGCTGACGACTGGCGGACGCTCGTCTGAACGATGCCGTCGACGGCGGTGCTCTCGAACTCGATGGTCGACATGGCGGTCTTGCCGCTCGTGTAGGAGGCCAGCACGCCGGCTGTGTGAGTGCCGGGTGTCAAGTGGGCGAAGACATAGTTGGTCTCGTCCGTGTCGGCCACCTTCACGCCGTCCAGATAGACCTCATACTGACCTTCCAGGGCGGGCGACTTGCGGCGCAGACCCTTCGACAGTCGGCGCGAAGTGGCAGTGCCGTCGAGGGCTTCAGCATAGCCGAACGAGACGTCGTCGATGCTGAGCACGCGCTGCTGGTCGCTGACGTGGTGGATGGCCACATATTTGGCCTCGGCTGGCACGTCGACCTCGAAGAACTGATAGCCCGTCTGATTGAAGCTTCCCACTTTGGTCACGTCCATGACCGTTCCGGTGAAGTCGTCCTTCTCGGTACCGGTGGTCGAGTAGCGCACCTCAATCTGCTCCGGATAGCCCGAGGAGTCGTAGCTCTGTGCCCAGAAACGATACTTGAACGGACGATTGAAGTAGAGGCGTGGCGTGATGAACCAGTCGTCGTTAGGCACGCCGTAGGATGCCCACGACTGCAAGCACTTCTGACCCGAACGGGCGCGCAGCGATGCGAAGTATTCGCCGATGCTGCCATCGCCGTCGATGGTCTTGGCGGCGTAGGGGTTGAAGATGATGAAGGCCATGGGCTGGAACATGCCGCTCCAGTCGTAGCCCGAGAAACCGCCCGTGGCGCCGCCGTCGCCGTCGATGTACTGCCAGCCGATGGCGCCCGGCGAGTTGATGACGAAGTCCTCGTGCTCCTCAAAGTCCTCGACAAACATGTCGGGGAAGTTCCAGATGAAGCGCTTCTCGGCCATCTGCGTGCCGTCGACGTCCTCAACCATCAGGTTGAAGGGCTGCACGCGGTTCTCTTCCAGCCGGTAGGTCAGCTCATAGCTGTTCTCGGTGGTCAGGTCGAGCGTCTCGTTGATGCCGATGAAGCCGTCCTGCTTCAGCGTCAGCGTGTACTGTCCCTTCCAGACGTCGGCAAACTCCACGTAGCCCAGGTCTTCGGCCTCGGCCTCATAGACGTGGCCGTTGCTGGAGGCTAAGACCACCTTCGTGCCCCACGACTCGTCGTCGGGCGTGTTGGTCGAGAGGTTCACCCGCACCTGCGTCAGCATGTTGCGGCCGATGGAGTCGGTGTGGACGGGAGCCGACAGCTTGTCGCCCGTGTAGACTGCCTTCACGGCATAGCGATAGGTGCCCTGCGGCAGCGACTTCCATTCGGCGTCACTGTAGCTCTGTTCCTTCTGTCCTTCGGAGAGCAGTGTCCACTCGCTCTCGTTGGCTGTGTTGGCCGTGGTCATGCGATAGACGTTGTAGCGCACGCGGTCCTGGACTGTACGGAAGATGGGCGACATGAACTTTAAGCTTGCAGCCCCCTCTACGGCCCCCGACAGGGTTTCTATTGGCTGGGTGGTGATTGCCTCAAGAGCTGGTGCTTCGGTTGCGTTGAGGTCGTTTTCAAATGCAAACGTTTTGGCGGGCATGGGGGATGCTGAGTCGATGTCGTACGGGTCGGCCCAGGTGCGGATGCAGAAGTTGTGGTGCAGCTGCTCGTTCGACTGCGCGTCGAGGAAGTAGTATTCGCCAGTGGTGTATTCGCCGAAGCAGTTCACGTTCGGCACGAAGGGATATTGCTCGGCATCGCCGCCGGTGCCGTCGATGGCCAGACCCAGCCAGCCTTCATGCGACAGGGCGGTGTAGTAGCCGTTGGGGGCATCAACCGGGGTGCGCAGGGTGTAGCTGCTCCAGGCACCGTCGTTGCAGGGCACCCAGCCCTCGAAGAGCACGCGCCCATTGGGCATGCCCGAGGCGTCGAGGTCGATGAGGCGCAGCAGCACCTGCTCCTTCTGGTCGCCGGCTGCCGACGAGACAAGGAAGTCCACGCCGTAGACCGTGGCCGGTGTGCGGTTGATGACGCCGAAGACACGCGTCAGCGGAGCGCCGTTCTGACCGATCGACGTGGTGTAGCCGCCGTCGTCGATGCGGAAGAGTTGCGGCGTGCCGAACGGAGCGCGCCAGGCGATGGTCGCCTCTTCGTCGTCAGCCGTGAGCTGGACGCCCTTCGGAGCCTTCACGTCGTCGGCGATGGTGATGATGCCCAGGTCGACGTCGGCGCTGACAGCCATCATCTGCGTGTAGTTGACGTATCCGACCTTGGAGATCGAGATGCTGTAGTTGTTGCTGCGGAAGACGGCAGGCAGGGTGAAGCCGCCGTGCTCGTCGGTCGTCGTCGTGTAGGTGTTGTAGCCTGAGACGTTCACCTCGGCACCGGCCACGGCCTCCTCAGCCACGTCGATGACACGACCGCTGACGGCGAAGGTGGGCAGGGCCGTCATCTGGATGTCCTGCTGGGTCGTCGCCAGTTCGTTGACCACGATGTTTGACTGCGTCTTGTTCTGATAGCCCAGGCAAATCACCTGCACGGTGTATTTGCCGGCGGGCAGGTAGTTCAGTTTGTAGTAGCCTTTCTCGTCGGTCTGTGCCTGATATTTGCCGTTGGCCGCACGAACCGTGGCGCCCACGACGGGCTGGCCCTCCTGATTGGTCACCGTGCCTTCGATGTAGCCCTCATGGTCCTCGTCGATGACCACATCGCGCAGCAGCAGCTGATAGCCTGCAACGTAGGAGCGCAGGAAGAAGGCGATGTTCATGTCCTTGTCGGCAGTGAGCACGGGCAGGTTGACGCGCAGCGTCTGCGGACCGTCGTGCAGAATCTCAAACTGCGTCAGGCTGTCCTGCTTCTCAATCGTCTGGCCTTCGCCCCAGGCGATGGCCAGCGTCTCGCGGATGAGCTTCGAGCCTGTCACGGCCTCGAACGTCAGCTTGTAGTGCTGGTCTTTCTTGAAGGCCACGCGGGGCGAGATGAGCCAGTCGGCGGCGGGATAGCCGTCGTTCTCATAGCGCACGAAGACACCCTCGCCCACGCCGGTGTTCATGTTCCATGTGTACCAGTTGCCATTGGCATCGATGGTCTTCCAGAGCAGGAACTTCTGATAGTCGCGCAGCGGGAACGAGGCGGGAATCGTGAAGCTCGGACCGGCCAGCACCTCCTCTGAGGTGGCGCTGATGCCGGTATAGTCGGTGCGCGGTGTCACCTCGTAGGTGTAGCGTTCGAACTCGGGCATGCTCTCGTCGAGATAGGTGCACTCGGCGACACCTTCGGCCACCCTGACGTCGCCAGGCTGACGCACGATGTCGTAGACCAGTTTCGACGTGTTGATCCATGCGTCGAACTTACCCTTCGTCGGGGCTTTCCACGTGAGGCGTGCGCCGTAGCCCTCCTCCTTCACTGTCAGGTCGCCGACGGCCACGGGGTCGCCCTCGCCGACGAAGAGCGAAGTGTTGTAGCGGTCGCCCTTGCCCATCTCGTTGAAGCCCACGATGCGGTAGTCGTAGAATCCACGACGTTCCAGCTGGTCGGTGAACGTCTCATGACCGCCGATGACGGGCTTGTCGTTGCGCCAGATTTCCACACCGTTGCGATAGACCACCACACTGGACAGGTCCTCCAGCGTGCCGCCGCGGGCGTAGGTCTTCGACGGGTTATTCCATTCGAGCGTTGCCGTCAGCGCACCATCGGCACCGGCCGTGATGACCACGTCGGTGGCCTTGGCCGGAGCCGAAGCCTCGGCGGCAAGGAAGGGCACGTAGATGCCGTCGAACATGTAGAAGGCGTCATCGTCCTCGCTCCGCGTCCATTCCTGCAGACGCGTCACGTGAGCCGTCTTCGGCTCGATTTCGTGGATATAGACGACGCCGTTGCGCTTCGTCCAGTCGTAGCTGTAGCCGCGCAGGTAGAGCCGTTCGGTGTCGTTGTCGAAGAACAGGCAGTTGCCGGCATACATGAAAGCATCCTCGACCATGTCGTCGAGTTGGCCGATGTAGGTGCAGTCGCCGCTCTCCTTGTTGATGCGATAGAGGCCGCCCCAGTACTCCAGTCCGTAGAGGTCGCCGTCGTAGTTGCAGGCCAGCGACGAGAAGTTGTTGCGGAACGTCGCGTCGTACATCCGTTCGCCGTTCTCGTTCAGCCGGTCGGCAATCTCGGGCACCTCCTCGACGTGCAGTTCCGACAGCTTCGTGATCTGGCCCGTCTCCAGGTCGATCTTTGCCAGATAATTGCCGCTCTGAGGTCCGTAGAGACCGTACATGGTGCGTGTGGTGTAGTCGTAGGTCAGGTGCGAGATGGTCTCGCCGTTCAGTGTGCCGCCGTAGTTGGCAATCTGGCGCGTCTGGCCGGTCTCCATGTCGTAGCTGTAGAAACCGTTGGACAGATAGCCCCGGGTGGTCATGCTTTGCTCGACGAAGTAGTAGACGTCGTCGACCAGACAACTGCCCGTCAGACGGTCGAAGTTCAGTCCGTGCAGTTTCTTGACGTTGTTCATCTGACGTCCGTCGAAGTCGAACGTGTAGATGCCTTTTCCGTCCAGAAACTGTTCGCCGGTGAGGGCGTCCTCGGTTTCAAACATGGCATAACATTGCTTGACTTCCTGAGCCGACAGTCGTCCGCTTCCGAGAAGGACGACCATGACGGCCGCTAAAATTGAGAGTAGTCGTTTGTACTTCATAGACTCGATGTGTTATTGTTTCGTCATTCATTTCGACACTACAAAGATATTAAATAATAAGGTATGAACATCGATGAAATCGCACTTTTTTGGCGTTGTTAGTTTTTGTCTATACTTTTTTGACCTTTCGCCAGCAGGCTTTTCGCCCGCGTTTGCGCGAAACTTATTATCTTTGCAAAAAGAAAATCTTCAAACCGTAAGTAAAACATGAGAAAAACTATCCTCCTACTGACTGTCATGCTGTTCGCAGCTCTCGCCGCCGAGGCCGTGCCCGCCTGGCGAGGTCCCATCAAGGTGAAGCAGCCCGACGGTTCCGTCATCACCATCCGGATGACGGGCGATGAGTTCGGCCACCAGTGCTATGCCTTCGACGGCACTCCCTTGGAAAAAGATTCACTCGGATTCTATCGCGAGGCCACGGACCGCAGCGTGGCCACGGCCCAACGCCATGCCCCTCGGAAATCGCCCAAGACCACGCGCTTCCAGATCGACGGTTTCCCCACGACGGGTGAGGTGCGCTGTCTGGTCATCCTGGCAGAGTTCAACGACATGAAGTTTGCGTTCGACCAGACCTTCCACGACCGCATGTTGAACGAGACGGGATTCAGCGACGACGGCGCCACGGGCTGTGCCGCCGAATACTTCACCGACCAGTCGATGCAGACGTTCTTCCCCAAGTTTGATGTGGTCGGTCCTGTCAAATTGCCCAAGAACTATGCCTACTATGGCGAAAACGACTTCCGCACGGGCACCGACCAGGGCACGGGCCAGATGATTATCGATGCCTGCTGCGCGGCGCAGAATGAGTTCGGCACCAACTTTGCCGACTACGATAACAACAACGACGGCGAGGTGGACATGGTCTACGTCATCTATGCCGGCTACGGCGAGTCGTCGGGTGCAGGCAGCGACTACATGTGGCCCAAGAAGTGGCAGCTGGCCGCCGAGTATCTCACGCTGCAGCTCGACGGAAAGAAAATCGACGTCTATGCCTGTTCGGCCGAGCTCTTCGGCAATCCGCAGTGGGAGCAGGAGAACGGCGGCCATCACTCGGCCGGCATCGGCACCGTCTGCCATGAGTTCAGCCATGTCCTCGGTTTTGTCGACCACTACAGCACGGCCGGCGAACAGCCCTCGCCCTACCGGCTGGGCTCTTACGACATCATGGACTACGGTCCCTACAACAATCAGGGGCACACGCCCCCGGCCTATAATGCCTTCGAGCGCGTCACGCTGGGCTGGCTGACGCCCGACACGCTGAAGCTCGACCCGCTGACCAACCTCCGTCTGGAGCACATCGCCACCGGCAACCGGGCCTACGTGCTGACCACCACAACCCCCAACGAATGCTACTTCCTGGAGGCCCGCCAGCAGGAGGGCTGGGACAAGTGTCTGCCTTCGAGCGGCATGATGATCACCCACCTCGACTTCGACCCCGTCCTCTGGACGATGAACATGGCCAACAACGACTCGCAGCACCAGCGCTTCTATCTGGTCTGTGCTGACAATGATGCGGCCTACGACTACGTCACCGAACGGAAGACGGAGCGCGGCGACCTCTATCCCTACGGACTTAACAACAGGTTCACTGACACGTCGCGTCCGGCCGCTCTGCCCTACACCGGCGAGGTGCTCGACAAGTGGATCACGAACATCCGCAATGTCGATGGAATCGTCACTTTTGACTATCGGAACAATCATTTGGAGATACCTCAGAACCTTCGCGCGCAGCATATTACAGAGGATGGATTCACGGCGGAGTGGGATCCCGTGGACCGTGCTGAGCGCTATGAGCTGAACCTCTACCGGCTGATGCACGAGAGTCAGTTGCCCATTGCCGTCAGTGAGGGCTTCTGGCGAATGGACAAGGGCTCAGTCAGTGCGCCCGACGGCTCTAACATTGCCGACCAGCTCGACGACTACATGACGCAGCCGGGATGGACCGGCGAACTCGTCTATCAGGCCGGCGGACTCTGCAAGATTGGCAGCGCGGGGGCCAGCGGAAAGCTCGTCAGTCCGAAGCTGAACCTGGCCTCACTCGACTCCTCTCAAGGAGGGGGACCCGCTGTCGGTGAGTTCACGGTCGTCCTGAAAGTGCAGTCGGCACAGGGCAAGACGCCCGTGCTCAGCATCGGCGCCAACGGTCAGGAGGCGCGCACCCGCTTGGCCTCGACGGCCCGTGAGTATTATGCCACGTTCCAGGGCGGCACGACCGAGACCGTCATCACCCTGGAATGCGTGAAGGAGCGGGCTTTCATCGACACGCTGGTCGTCATTCGCGGTACCGACATGGCCGACTATTTCCCGCAGGCTAAGGCCCTGAGCGTCACGGGCGACGTGGCTTCGACCGACATGCCTGACGTTGCAGATGTCCTCATTCCCTGCGACACCGTCAGCGTCACGGCGATGGAGCCTTCATGCGTCTTCACCGATCTGCTCAAGGGAGCCGACTACTGCTTCGAGGTGCGCGCGATGAACAACGACATGGGCTCGGCCTTCAGCGAGCGTGCCTACGTGGTGCTCAATCCCACGCTTGCCGTGCGCGGAGTGAGGCCTTCTGAACTTGACGATCAGGCCTGTTACGACCTGCAGGGCCGTCGCATCGACAACCGCACGCTGCGGCCCGGACAGCTGGTCATCGTGCGTCGCGACGGAAGCTATTCGAAAAGGCGGATTGAATAGCATATTAAGCCTGAACAACGGTAATCTATAAATAAAACTGTGACGCAGTTTCATGAAACTGCGTCACAGTTTTATTATTTTGCGTCGCAGTTTTATGCGTCTGCGACGCAGATTCTGGTTTCTATGGTCAGCGGACGAAGAACTTGCGGCCGTCGCGCACATAAAGTCCGCGCTTCAGCACCCGACCGGCTTTACGGCCCTGCAGGTCGTAGCAGCGGCGGTCGGCGGTCGGCGCCTCGTCGGTCAACTGGCTGATGCCGTCGTGACCGGCAATGCCGATGGGCGTCACGTCGGCGTTCATGTAGCGTCCGTCCTTGTCGAGCAGCATCACCACCACCTCGCAGTTCTCGATGTTCAGGATCTTGGCGGGCAGGGGGAATGTGCATTCATGGCTGCAGATGTCGCCCTCGCTGATACGTCGGGGCATGATGTCCTTCAGACCGCGGAAGTCGTCGGTGGGCCATGTGCCGCGTGCCACGTCGTTGTACCACATGTCGTCGGCATTCAGGATGCCGGGCATGTCCTCGAAGCCGTAGCACTTGCCCTGTGCGCCGCCGGCGTAGGCGTTGATCTGGTCGTAGCCGCAGTAGTCGTTCATGATGCCTGTCTCGGCGTGCGTGCGGTGGACGCGGTTCTCGATGACGACGTAGAACAGGCGGAAGTTGGCCTCGTCGTAGCCTTTGGTGAAGAGCACGTCGGTCGCGACGCTCACCTGGCCCGTCGCGCCGTCGTAGGAGGCATGGGCCTCGATGCCGGCCTCATATTTGTCGTAGGCGCGGATGTTGTCATAATAATAAGGTATGTTGCCCGGATCGATCTGATACATCGACGAACGGTTCATCACACAGTTGGGGAAACCGCCCATTCCGTATTCCTTCATCACCCATTCCAGGTATTTCTCGCCCTCGATGGCCATCGAGTCGGGCACGTTCGATGCAGGGTTGTCGTTGTGGATGGCGATGCCGATGAAGCCGTCGGGGGCGGTCTCGCGCATCTGGTTCATGGCGCCGATACCGCGCACGCAGAACTGACACCACGTGCCGGTCACCTCCTCGCACACCAGCTTCCAGGGGATGGCCCAGAAGCGGCCGCTCACGTCCGAGCGGTCATCGCCGCTTGCAATCCAGGCGTTGTAGTGATACTGGCGGTTGCGCTCGATGTTGAGGGGCTCGTCGATGGTGAAGGCCATCTGCTGGCCGGGGGCGATGCTGACGCCGCCGAAGGTCTGGCTGACGGTCTGTCCCTCGAGTTCGAAGCCAACGGTAAATGAGGTGATGGTCTCATGGCCGGTGGCCAGTGCATGGCCGCTGATCTGCACGTTGCCATAGCGGTCGAAGCAGTGGTCCATGTCAAGCTGCAGGCCCACCGTCGACGGGATGCCCACGAAGATGTCGTCGACGTAGAGCATGGTGCGGTCTTTCGAGTTGTTCACGAAGGCGATGTAGATGGTCTGTCCCACATAGGCCGACAGGTCGACCTCATGCTCCTGCCACGTATATTCCTCCTTGCCGACAGCAAACAGCGGCGTCTCCATATCGAAATCCCCCGTCTGCACGCCGTCCGTCTCCTCCTGCGCCTCCGCCGCCTCCAGCGTCCGCGTCTCCGCCTCCTGTTGCGTCCGCGCCTCCGCCTTCTGTTGCGTGTGTTGCGACTGTGTCGCAACCAAAACCACGAACCCATCGCGATAATCCTTATCCGAAGCCCTCGACCGCCACCGCAGCCGCGCCTTCGCGTCGCTGACGGTCACGGCCGGCAGTATCATCCAGTCGTTCGACGTTGCCCCCTTCCTGTACCACGACGTCGATGTTGCCACGTGGTTGCCGTCCTCACCCTGCGGGGTGCTCACGATCCAGGGCGTGCCCACGGCGAACCCCAGTGCCTTCATGTCGGTCGATGGCTCATTCTGGTCGACGTCGTAGAAGGTCATTCCCTCGGGCATGCCTTCCTCGAAATCAGTCTGAAAATAGGTAGTCTGCGCCCCGGCGCCGAGCGTCAGTGCCAGTGCTGTCAGCAGTGTGAGTTTTCTCTTTTCCATGATGATGTTCATTTATGTTTGCCTACAAAGTTACTAATTATAAGGCGAACGATAACAAAAAAAGCCCCGTTTCATCGGGGCTGTCAGTTTTTGTCTATACTTTTCCTGTGGATTGTCAGACCCGACGGATGTGGTCGTCGAGCTTCTCGCCCCGTTCCAGTCCGAGTTTCTTGCGCAGACGGTAGCGGGCGGTGTTCACGCTGTCGGGTGTGACGCTCAGCATTTCGGCTATCTGCTTCGCGCGCATTCCGATTCTGATATATGCGCATAGGCGAAGCTCGTTTTCGGTGAGGTCGGAGGCCTGTTCCTTCAACTTCAGGAAGAAGTCGGGGTGGACCGAGTCGAAGTGCAGCTTGAAGCGGCTCCACTCGTCGTCGTTGCGAAGCGATTCGCCGATGACGTTGTTCACCTGCCGGACGTATTCGTGGGGGATGCGTCCGTCGGCGCCGAAGCGCTCGGTGATGTCGTGCAGCTGCTGCAGCACCTCGTTCTTGTTGGCCAGCAGCAGCGTCGACGACGAGATCTCGCAGTCCTTCTGCTTGATGTCGTTTTCGAAGTTCTGGCGGTTCAGCTGCGAGATGATGGCCTCCTGCTCAAGACTCTTGCGCAGTTCGCGGTTCTCCTGACGGCGCAGACGGTTGCGCTGGTAGAACCATACGGCCACGCCTGCCGCGGCAACGACCAGCAGGACGGTCACGAGAATCGAGGCGTAGAGGCGGTTGCGGCTCAGCTGGGCGTCCTGTTCGAGCAGCCGGATCTGGTCTTGCTGGCGGGCGATGGCCTCGCGGGCCTGTGCCTTGGGAATCTCGGCCCGCCGTATGTTGGCCTCCGATCGGGCATACTCCTCCTGGTATCGGCGCAGGTATTTGTAGGCGTCGTCGCGCCGCTCCAGTTTGTCGTTGACACGCCACAGGTATTCGTAGATCGTCTCCATCATGCGCTCGCCCTCAAGCCATTTGGCGAAGGGCTCCAGCGACCGCAGCACGTCGAGCGCCTGTTCATACTGGCGTTGCTGATAGAGTACGCGGACATGGTCGATGGCCAGGATGCTGTAGAACAGCGGGTTGTCGGGCGACTTCTCCCGCAGCAGTTCGTAGCCCTGGTTGATGTAGACGAGGGCTGAGTCGGGTTGCTGGCGGGCCAGGAAGATGTTGCTGATGTTGGCATAGCCCTGGAGGGTCATGCCCCAGTCCTTGCCGCCGGTGGCTACCGACCGTCGGTAAAGGTCGAGCGACGTGTCGTCGCTCTTGGCCATGGCTTCGAAGAAGTAGATGCGGTTCAGTGGATAGTGGGCTCGCTCGTAGCTCTCGCGGCTCAGCCGGATCTGCTCCAGCGCCGCCGCCCGGTCGTCGATGTTGAGCAGCAGCTGGCCTTTCAGCAGATAGGCGTTGCCGAGAAAATAGTCGTCGCCATACTTGTGGAGCGTCGGAATGGCCTCGGAGAGCAGTTCGTAGGTCTTCATATACTGCCCCATGCGCTCGCAGTTGCCGGCCAGTTGATAACGGATGAGGGCCAGGTCGTAGTCATAGCGCGCGTCGGTGATGAGCTGCTGCGCCCGCTCCAGCCGCTCGATGCACTGTGGCGGCGGGGCCGACATCTGCGTGGTGCGCACTCGCCAGTAGAGGGCGCGGGCCTCCAGCAGTGGCTGCCGCCTCTGCTGGGCCAGCTGGTCGAGTCGGTCGAGCAGGGTTGGGTCGACGGCCTGACGCTCGTTGTCGAAGTCTTTCTGGCTGAGCACATGGGTGATGGAGTCGAACACGGCGTCGCCTGATGCCACGAAGTAGTAGCCCGTCGCAGTCTTTGCTCCCTGCAACGTCATCACCGCGGTCAAGGCCGTCAGCAGCAGTATATGTCGCATCCGGTTTTTCACTTCAGCCATCAACCTTCTCACCTTTTCTTACCCGTCATCGTGACCAGCGGGATGATCATCTCCTCCATCGAGATGCCGCCGTGCTGGAACGTGTCGCGATAGTAGCTGACGTAGTAGTTATAATTGTTAGGGTAGGCGAAGAACGCGTCGCCCGTCGCGAAGACGTAGCTCGTCGAGAGGTTCGGCTGCGGCAGCTGTGCCTCCTGCGGGTTGCGGATGACGAAGAGGTCCTTCGAGTCGTAGCCCAGGTTCTTGCCCAGCTTATAGCGCAGATTGGTGTTCGTGTTGCGGTCGCCCACAATCTTGACCGGCTTGGTGCATCGGATGGAGCCGTGGTCGGTGGTGACGATGACGCGGCAGTCAGTCTGTGCCAGGGTGCGGAAGAAGTCGGCGATGACCGAGTGGCGCAGCCACGACAGCGTGATGGACCGGTAGGCTGACTCGTTGTTGGCCAGCTCGCGCACCATGCGGCTCTCGGTGCGGGCATGTGAGAGCATGTCGATGAAGTTGAAGACCACCACGTTGAGGTCATACTTGCCCAGGTTGCTCAGTTGTCCCATGAACTTCTCGGCCTCGGCCGACGTGTTGATCTTGTGGTATGAGAACGTGTCGTGGCGGCGGTAGCGGTCGAGCTGTGTCTGGATGAGTGGCGCCTCGTTGAGGTTCTTGCCCTCCTCCTCGTCCTCGTCGACCCACAGGTCGGGGAACATGTCGGCCACCTGGCGCGGCATCAGTCCCGAGAAGATGGCGTTGCGGGCATACTGCGTGGCCGTCGGCAGGATGGAGCAGTAGAGGTCCTCGTCGATGTCGAACTGGTCGCCGATCTCCTGTGCCAGCATGCGCCACTGGTCGTAGCGGAAGTTGTCCATCACGACGAGCCACACCTTCTCCTTGCGGTCGAGCAGGGGGAAGACGCGCTCCTTGAACACGCGGTTAGAGAGCAGCGGCCCGGGCGAGGGCTTGCCGGGCCTCACCCACTCCAGATAGTTCTTCTTGATGTATTTGGCGAATCCCAGGTTGGCCTCCTCCTTCTGCATGGCCAGCATCTCGGTCATCTGCGAGTCGGTGCTCGACAGCTGCAGCTCCCAATGCACAAGCTGCTTGTACACCTCCACCCAGTCCTGCCACGTCTGGCAGTCCATGATCTGCATGGCGAGCGACTGGAACTGCTGCTGATACTGCGTCTGCGTCACCTCTGTCTCAATCTCGCGGCGGTGGATGTTCTTCTTCAGCGTCAGCAGGATCTGGTTGGGGTTGACGGGCTTGATGAGGTAGTCGGCAATCTTCTGGCCGATGGCCTGCTCCATGATGTTCTCCTCCTCGCTCTTGGTCACCATGACCACGGGCGTGGCGGGCGCTATCTGCTTGATGCGCTGCAGGGTCTCCAGGCCCGACAGGCCCGGCATCTGCTCGTCGAGCAGGACGAGGTCGAAGGATCGCTCCTGACAGAGGTCGATGGCGTCGGTGCCGTTGGAGACGCAGGTGACCTCGTAGCCCTTCTTCTCCAGGAAGATGATGTGAGCGCGTAGGAGCTCCATCTCGTCGTCCACCCAAAGTAGTTGTCCGTTTATCGTCATAATCGTGTCACACACAGGTTAGAATAAGTCGTCGAAGAAGTCGTCGACGGCATCGTTGCCGGCGGGCTGCCCGGGAGCGCCGTCGTCGCCGGCCTCTTCGGTCGCGTCGTCTGCCTCTTCGGGCTGCTCGATGGTTTCGGGAATCTGCAGCAGTTCCTCGTTGCTGATCTTCAGCGGCTGGAAGTAGCGGTCGTAGAAGTCGTCGTAGTCCTTATAGCTGTAGCGCGTGCCGATGAGCGCGAGGTTGTGGTCGCTGATGATGAGGCTTCGACAGGGCTTGAGCAGCTCCTTCATGGGCTCGGCGGCATAGAGCTGGTTGGCATACTGGCGCGCCTCGTCGTAGTTGAGGAATCCGCTGATGGTCATGCGGCTGACGCCGGGCTGCCGCTCGATGTTGAGGTCGAAGTTGCGCACGAGGAAGTTCGAGAAGTTGAATCGTGCCATCTCGTAGAGCAGCTGGTTCTCGTTGATGGAGTCAGGCTGATAGACGAGCAGGAAGAGGAATGGCACGTCGCGGTCGACGCTGAGTGTGTCGGTCGACGTGGAGTCCTGTGCGAGGGTCATGTCGCGGCGGTTCCAGATGTCGTCGAGGTCGAAGGTGCCGCCGTAGAGCTGTCGTCCCTCCTGCACGCCCTTGATGATCATGCCGGCCAGCTCAGAGACCTCGCTCTGCGGATACTTCTCGACGACCGTCTTGAGCTTCTCGGCGCAGCCTGGGGCATCGCCCTGGTTGAGTAGGCTTAGTCCGTGGATGAAGAGGAACTTAGGCCGGTTCTCGCCCAGCGGGAACCGCTCCTCGGAGAGGCGGGCGTTGGTCGCAATGATGTCGTGCTGGCCTTTCTTGAAGGCCTCGTAGGTGACGCCGTAGATGGAGTCCTCGATGTGCTCTCCGAAGCGCTGGTTCTCAGCGAAGTAGGGGTCGCTGAGCAGGATGGTCCACTCGCTGTCGGGGAATCCGTTCTTCAGGCTGTCGATGCAGGTGGCGGCGACGTCGTGGCGGCCCATGCGCGAGTAGAGCAGGAACATGTGATACCAGACGAGGTCCATCTGCTCATAGTCCGGATATTGGCTGGTGAGTCGCTTGAACTGCTTCTCGGCCAGGGGCAGGTTGTCGAGCTTGTCCTTGAAGATGACGCCCGAGTTGTAGAGTCCGTCCTTGATGATGGTGTTGCTGGCCTCGACGGCCTCCTCGGTGAAGGGTATCTGGGCCAGGTAGTACTCGCGGTTGTGGGGGTCGTTGGCCAGGGTGTCGGCCTCTTCGCCTTCGGACCCGGCGACGGAATCGCCGGGCACACTGCCGTCCTGCGAGCTGCCGTCAGCCATGAGGCTGTCGGCATTTTCGGCGAGGTCAGAGCCGTCGGCTGACTGGTCGAGGTTGACCACGGTGCGGTTGTTGCGCTGCCAGTCGTCGACGTTTTCGCGCTTGCCCCACTGCCGCTGGAAGGTCTGCTTACCCTGGTTGACGGTCATCGGGTTGTAGAAGTACCACGAGCCGTCCTTCGACTGGGTCGGGGTCTGCGGCGTGACGTTCCGGTTGTTGCGGTTGCCCACGGCCTCGGCTTTCTTCTGCGCCTCCTCCACCTCGGCCTCGCGCTGCTTGTCGCGCTCCTCCTTCTCCTTCTTCTTCAGAGCCTCGATGACGCGGTCGATGGCCTCGAGCCGCTCCTTCTCAGGCATGCGGGCCAGCTCCTGCAGCGAGTCCTGCAGGTGGACGGCGTCAGTGAAGGGCACGAGCTCGTCGAGCACCTTCGAGCGGTGGCTGAGCTCCTCGTAGTCAGGACGGTCCTTGTCGAGCAGTCCGATGGCCTCGCCGTAGCAGCGCTGTGCGTCGTTGTATTTCTCCAGCTCCCAGTAGAGGTCGCCCAGGCGGAGCAGCAGCACGCCCTTCTCGATGCCGGAGCGCGTGGCCTTCTCGTTGCCTTTCTCGTAGGCCGAGATGGCCTGCGTGGTGTCACGCTGGGCCAGATAGATGTTGCCGATGGCGTAGTAGACCTGATCCAGATAGTCCTTGTTGTTGTCCGAGCGGGCCATGCGCTTCAGGCGGCTGATCATCTTCCTGGCGTTGCCCTTGGCCATCACCTCGGTCTGGGCGATGCGGGCGTTGAACTCGAGCTCGTAGGGCGGGTTCTGGCTGACCACCTTCTGGTAGGCCTTGTAGGCCATCTGGCGCTCGCCGAGGGCGGCCTGCACCTGTCCCATGAGGAACCACTCGCGGGCTTTCTGCGTCTTGCGGCGCTCGCGCTTGATGACGCGCCGCAGGTAGGGCACGGCCTCCTTCAGGTCGCCGTTGCGCAGGTAGTAGTTGGCGTAGGTGGCGTCCCATTCGTTTCGGGCACGATAGTGGATGGAGTCGCGCTTCATGTTGCGCATGACGTCCTCGGCGTCGTAGAGCCAGTCGAGCTCCGTGTAGCATCGGGCCAGCCAGGCGCGAGCCAGGGCGTTCTGCATGGGCTGCGTCTGATAGAGCCGGCTCATGTAGGCGAAGGTGGCGGCGGCCTCGTCGAAGTCGCCCTTCTGGAACTGGGCCTTGCCCATCATCAGCCATGCCTTCCACAGGAAGGGGTTATATTCGCGGCGCGAGAGCCACTCGATGTCTTTCTGCGTCTTGCGGCGGCTCTTGTTCCATTCGGGCTTGGCCTTGATGCTGTGCTGCTTGATGGTCTTCTCCATCTTCTCTACCGTGCGCTCGAAGTTGCCCTTGCCCAGGGTGCGGCTCTGCTTGTTGCCGACGGTGAAGAGGGGCAACTGCTCGGTGTAGTTGTCCTTGTTGCCTTTCTCCTTCTCGAGAGCGCCGTCGATGTAGGCCTGCGAGCCGTTGAAGTAGGTGTTATATTTTGCGGTGAACGACTGCCAGAAGCGGCTCTTGCCTGTATTCTTGTGCGCAGAGCATCCGGCCATCAGAAAGCTGACGGCTACGACGAAACAAAATATGTACGAGCGTGTGCGCATATAAAGAATAAACTCTCAATTCTCCGTTTTATTGCCTTCGCGCCGCTTTTTCTCTTCGATGAGGCATCCGATCTTACATTCGCCGCTGGCCACGCTGCTGCACGAGGCGCAGTCGTGGGCCTCCTGGACGGGTGCGTCGGTGCCGCCCTTGGTCAGCATCGAGGCTAAAGCGGCCACGACGCCAAGTGCTGCGAGCGCAATCAGACAGATGAGGGCGAACTGCATGTTGATAATGAATAATGTACAATGAATAATGTACAATGTACAATGACTAATGTACAATTAACTATTAACTATGAACTCTGAACTCCTCAGGTCGTCCCAGTAGCGGGGATACGACTTCGAGACCACTTCCGGGTCGTTGATGGCGATGGGGCGTCGTAGGGCCAGCGGGGCAAAGCTGAGGGCCATGCGGTGGTCCTTGTAGGTGTCGATGGCCGTCGGGGCGTCAGGTTGCAGGGTCGGCAGACCGTTCATGGTGCCGTCCCATGAGAGCTGGTCGTCGGCGTCGACGTGCAGGTCGTAGCCCAGCTTGCCCATCTCGGTCTTGAGCGCCTGGATGCGGTCGGTCTCCTTGATGCGCAGGGTGTGGAGCCCGCGGAAGCGGAAGGGCACGCCGAGGCCGCAGCAGGCGGCGACGACGGTCTGCGCCAGGTCGGGGGCGTTGACGAAGTCGTACTCCATCCGTGGCACGCAGTGGCCGTTCTTGCGCAGGGTCACCGTCGTGGGGCGTCCCGGCTCCTTCGAGTCGAAGGTGGTGCGGACGCCCAGCAGGCTGAAGATGTAGCGTACGGAGGAGTCGCCCTGCTTGGAGCCGTCCATGAGTCCGTGGAGGCGCACCTCAGCCTCGGGGTCGTTCGAGAGGGCCACCATCTCATACCAGTAGCTGGCCGCGCTCCAGTCGTTCTCGATCAGATAGGGCCGCGTCCGGTAGGGCCGGGGGCTGACGCTGATCGTGTCGACGTCGCTCCATTCGGCGTCGGCGCCGAACTCGCGCATGGTCCATAGCGTCAGGTCGATGTAGGGGCGCGAGATGATGTCGCCCGTCAGCCGCAGCTTCAGTCCGCGTGCCAGCATGGGGCCGATCATGAGCAGGGCCGAGATGTATTGCGACGAGACGTTGCCGGCTATCTCGACCGCCCCGCCCTCGAGTTGGCCGCCGCTGATGCGAAGGGGAGGATAGCCCTCCTCGCCGACGTAGCTGATGTCGGCCCCCAGCCGCCGCAGGGCGTCGACGAGCAGTCCGATGGGTCGGTGCTGCATGCGCTCGGTGCCCGTCAGGACGTGCTCTCCGCAGTCGGTGGCTGCGAGCAGGGCCGTCATGAAGCGCATGGCCGTTCCGGCGGCTCCAATGTCGATGGTCTGGGGCATGTCGCGCAGTGCGCGGATGATGACCTTCGTGTCGTCGCAGTCGCTCAGGTTGTCGGGCAGCAGGCAGCCGCCAGAGAGGGCGCAGATGATGAGTGCCCGGTTTGAGATGCTCTTCGATGCGGGCAGGGTGATGTCGGCTCGCAGCCGCTCGGGAGCCGTAATCTGGTATGTCGTCATGTCGTTTCGTGTTCTTTAGATGTTGCAAATGTAATGAAAACTTGCGACATGACCAAATCTGGCGTGCTAAAATATCTTTATTGAGCCCACTCTAAAAAGTGGGCTCAATTGTTTAACATATTTTATAGGGGCAGACGGAACAAGTTAACGTTTTTTTTGTATCTTTGCAAAGTGTAAGAATAATGCGAACCCCTAGATAGTAATAACCAAAATCTTTGAGATATGAAACAGAGACTCCTCCTTTTGATACTCACCCTGCTCACTGGCATGGGAGCCTGGGCCGTAGACTATAATGTCATGATTGGCGGCGTGCAGATTACCTCCAGCAACTACACTGCCATCAACTCTAGCAATTTCCCTGCCATACAAAGCGGCACGGTGACGTTCAATCCATCAACGATGACGCTGACGCTCAATGGTGCAACTATTACGACGAATGGTAATTATGCATCATTGAGAGTCAAAGGGTCAGCCACAGCTTTTCATTTGCTCTTGATTGGAGAGAACACTATTATTCAAAATAAGTCTACCAACGATTATAGCGCCTTTGATACAGCCACTGATGCAACGATAGGTGGCTCAGGCACTTTGTCATTACAAGCCACCAATGCTTATGGCATTTTCATTGATGGACAAAAGACGCTGACTATCAACGATTGTGTGCTAAACGTTCAGAGCAACAAAGGTAGCATTACCAGCTATCAGCAGAAACGTGAGAAGTTGGTTGTGAACAATGCTACTGTTCACGTGACTGGAGGTTCCGAAGGATGTATCTACGATTTAGGCTCCATCACGCTGAACGACTGCTCCATTACTTCGCCTGCCAACGCTACTTACACTGGCGGAGTGGTGGAGGTGGGCAGTTCAACGGTTACAAGCGAAGTAGTCATTCAGCCTTATTCCGTCACAGGCATCCCCATCAATGAAAATACTTTCCCTGATGCTAACTTCCGCAGCCGCATCAGTAGTAATAGTATTAACACGAACGGAGACGGTTACCTGAGCAACAGCGAGATTGCGGCAGTAACGAGCATTACTGTTAATGGTAGGAGTATCGCCAGTTTGGAGGGCATAGAGTTTTTCACTGCACTGACATATCTCAATTGCAGTAATAACCAGCTTACATCGCTCGATGTATCGCAGAACACGGCTCTGAAAAATTTGGATTGCAGCAAAAACCAGCTGACATCGCTCGACGTATCTCAGAACACGGCCTTGAGCACGCTATACTGTAACAACAACCAGTTGACATCGCTCGACGTATCGCATAATCCCTCGCTGAAGTATTTTTCATGCTTCATGAACCGAATCTCGCTTGACAACATGGATGCGCTTGTCGAGAGCATGCCCGTGACAACGGAGGAAAGCACTTTCTATGTTTATATGTTTGATGCCAATGAGCAGAATGTATGTATGGTTCCTCAGGCAAGGATTGCTAAGGCCAAGGGCTGGACAGTGAAAGCATACCGAGACTACAATGATGAAGCATACGACGGCGCACCTATCCCCATCAGCGCACCTTACTTCCCTGACGCCGACTTCTGCACATACCTCAGCGACAACTTCGACACTGACGACGACGGCGGGCTCTCTGAGACAGAGCTGACGGCGGTCAACAGCATCCAATTCAGCTACCACAGCAACACGACGACGCTGAAGGGCATCGAGTACTTCACGGCACTGCAGTACCTGGACTGCAAATACAACAACCTGGCTTCGCTCGACCTGAGGAAGAACCTGGCACTAAAGAATGTGGCATGCTCCTATAATGAGCAGATGCAAGTGCTCCAGCTCCCCAATACCACCACGCTGATAGATGTCGCATGTGCGTATTGCAGTCTCTTGTCGCTCGACGTGACGATGTGCAAGGGCCTGGGAACCCTCAGGTGTGATCACAATTCATTGTCAACCCTCTATGCTAATAATGTCACGACGCTGAATTCTATTAAGTGCCAGAACAACGCCCTGAGGACACTGGGCGTCACCGGATGCACAAACCTGCGGACGGTGTGGGCCGAGAACAACAGCCTGACCGCGCTGAACCTCTCGGGGTGCACAAAGCTGAATGAGCTCCGCATCTACAGCAACCAGATCAAGCAGCAGGCCATGAACAACATCATCACTGCGCTGCCAGAAAAGGTCAGCCCAGCAACTGGTAGTATTACCCTGTTCTATACTGCTGGCAGTGAGGGCAATGAATACTCCGACGACAACATTGAGCAGGCCAAGCTAAAACGATGGTTTGCCTATAGCAATGACGGCACAGAGGACCAGGAAATTGTGCCTTGGTATGTGGAAATCGAGGATAAATACTACGCCAACTTCCCCAGCCAGTATTTCCGTAACTACGTGAAGCAGTTCGACACCGACAACAATGGCGTGCTGAGCCGGCAGGAGGTGGAAGCCGTGACAGCCATCGACCTCTCCAACAACAACATCTACAACATGAAGGGTGTGGAATACTTCACGAACCTGGAGACCCTGAACTGCAGCAACTGTAGTCTGCTGGCAACAGCAAAGCTCGACCTCTCGAAGAATCTGAAGTTGACGTCGCTCAACTGCAGCGACAACACGAGGCTGATGCCCCCCGACCTCTCGAAGAACACGAAGCTCACCACGCTCAACTGCTCCAACTGCGGACTGAACGACGAGGCCGTCCACGCACTCATAGCCTTGCTGCCCGCCGCCCTTGCCTCGTCCGACGCCCGCTTCACCCTCTGCAATACGGCCTCAGATGCGACGGAAAGCAACTCCTTCCACATCACCGCCGCCGACCTGAACGCCCTGACCAACGACAAGCAATGGAAGCTCTACAGCGTCAACGGCAACTCGGCGACGCAGCTGGCGGAAGACGTGCTCACCATCGACGCCGCCTTCTTCCCCGACGACACGTTCCGTGACTACGTGCTGAAGAACACTATCGACCAGAACACCGACCGCCTGCTCACACTCACCGAGGCCCAGAGAATCCAGAGCATCAGCCTTACGAACAAGGGCATCACTGACTTCACGGGCATCGCCCATTTCCCCAGTCTGAAGTTTTTCGACTGCTACGGCAACACCGGGCTCACCATCCTCGACGTGTCGAAGAACGCGGCCCTCACAAAGCTACGATGCCAGGACTGCAGACTGCAGATACTCGACATCGCAGGCACCAGCCTCACCGAACTGCGCTGCGACGGCAACCAGCTGGACAATGACGCCACCAGCATGCTCTTCAGCAAACTGCCCGACCGCACCGGCGACGCTCAGAAAGCCAAGCTCACCTACACCAACGGCAACGATGGCAACTATAAGCCCACGCAGGCGCAGCTCCTCGCGGCCGACGAACGCAACTGGCAGGTGGTAGGCTCCGACGGCACGCCGCTCACCATCCTCAGCTCTGTCGAAATTAACGCCATGAACTTCCCCGACGAGCTCTTCCGCCAGTACGTCAGCAACAACTTCGATACCGACGGCGACGGCTGGCTCAGCCCCGTGGAGATGGAGAATGTGAAGTCGATTACCTTCGAAGGATGGAACGATGAATTTGTCAACGACCTAAAGGGCATCGAGTTCTTTACCAGTCTGACGCACCTGTGGTGTACCTGGCAATCCTTCACGGAGCTTGACCTGTCGAAGAACACCATGCTCGAGGAGCTCTTCTTGCAGGAAAACGCGCTGACCACGCTGAAGCTATCCGCAGCACAGAGCCTGAGAACTTTCAATGTAGATTGGTGCGGCCTCAGCGAGCTCGACCTCTCCGGCTATTCCAAGCTGAAGGAGCTCACCTGCGGGGCCAATAAGCTGCATACGCTCAAACTCGACGGCTGCACGGCACTCGCCACGCTCACCTGCAACGGTAATCACCTGTCGGAGCTCAACCTCAGCGACTGCGCGGCACTGAAAAAACTGGAATGTCAGTCCAACAACCTGACGTCGCTCGACCTCTCGCACTGCCCGCTGCTGGAAGAGGTTAACTGCTACCGCAACCGTATCGACGACAACGCTACGGCGATGATGCAGAACCTGCCGACCGTTGAGCGTGGCGTGCTCTATTTCTGTGAAGACGGCACTTCAGAGTTCCATGATGATCAAAATCACTGTAAGACAGCAGATATCGACATCGCCCGCTCGAAGGGATGGAACGTGATGCGGTCAGACTACTACAACCGGTGGGTCAACAGCCTGAGCCTGTATCCCGGTGGCGATGTCGCCATCGACGCGGCCCACTTCCCCGATGACGTCTTCCGCCAGTATGTCAAGAGCACCTTCGACACCGACAACGACGACATCCTCGACAACAACGAAGCCTATCAGGACATTGACATCGACGTCAGCAACATGGGCATTGCCGACCTCACGGGCCTGGGCTACTTCCATAGTCTCAAGACGCTCAAGTGCAACGACAACCAGCTCACGCAGCTCGACCTCTCTTTCTTCTCCTATCGTCTTAAAAAGGTGGAGTGCTACCACAACCAGCTGTCGCAAGAGGCCATGGACGCCACGCTGCAGGGACTGCTCAAAACAGGCACCAAAGATGAACACGCCATGTTCGTTGCCTACGACAATGCCAGCAGCAGCGAGCACAACGCACGGCCCTCAGACGAGGCGGTGAACGACGCCAACAAGATGCTGTGGGACGTCTGGGCCTACAACGGCAACAGCTACACCGCCGTCAGCCCGACCGCCCTCGACATCAACGCCGCCAACTTCCCCGACCAGGCTTTCCGCACGTACATCAGCGAGAAAATCGACAAGGACAATGACGGCAAGCTCTCCTGCGACGAGCGGACAGCGGTGAGATACATCAACGTCAACAATAAGGGCATCACCGACCTGACGGGCATCGCCTGCTTCGAGAACCTCATCTGGCTCTATTGTGAACTTAACCTGCTGAACACGCTCGACCTCACCGCAAATACCAAGCTGCAAGAGCTGCGCTGCTCGGCAAGCCAGCTCACCTCGCTACAGATAGCCAGCGAATCGCCGCTGCAGATCCTCTCCTGCGCTTCTAACCTGCTGACCGAGCTCAACGTCAGTGATTTCACTGGCCTCACCGAACTGGATTGCTCCAGAAACCTGCTGACCAGACTCGACGTAAGCCAGAACACCCTGTTAAAGCGGCTCGAATGCGATTACAATAATCTGGGTCTGCTCATTGTAAGAAACAACACTGACTTGGAAACGCTCTCGTGTGAACATAACGAAATCAGGGAGCTCACCTTGTCGCAGTGCACGAAGTTGGAACACCTCTATTGTGCCGACAACCTGCTGCCGACGCTCGACCTGTCGAAGAACCTGAAGCTGAAGACCGTGTGGTGCTACGGCAACCAGCTGCAGACGCTCGACGTGACGAACAACCGGATGCTCAGCCGCCTCTTCTGCTACAGCAACCAAATCAGCGGCACCGACATGCAGGCCCTCGTCAAGAGCCTGCCCACTACCGATGACGGTGTCTTCACCGCCATCAACGAAGACCCCGATGCCAACGAGCAGAACACCCTCAGCGAAGCCCAGCAAGCCATTGCCACCGGCAAGGGATGGCGCGTGATGAGCACCATGGGCGACTATGCCGGCGGAACAGACATCAACGAGGCCAACTTCCCCGACGAAATCTTCCGCAACTACGTCAGCGCTCATTTCGACACCGACGGCAACGGCAAGCTCAGCGAGAGCGAGCGCAGCGAAGTGACCAACATCGCGGTCAGCGACCTGGGCATCACCGACCTCACCGGCATCGGATTCTTCACGGAACTGCAGGAACTGTACTGTCAGAACAACATTTTCAACCCGGATGCCGAGGGCCTCAACCGCATCACAACCCTCGACCTCAGTGCCAACATCAAGCTGAAGCGCCTGGCCTGCGGACAAAACTATACGCTGACAAGCCTCAACCTCTCCAACTGTACCAACCTGGAGAACCTGCATTGCAGCTACAACGCCCTGACCGAGCTCGACCTCTCGAAGTGCACGAAGCTGTGGAGAGTGGTCTGTACGGACAACCAGCTGGCCACGCTCGATGTGTCGATGCTGCCACTGCTGAAGGAGTTTAACTGTTATGGCAATCAACTGACCACGCTTGACGTATCGCACAATAGCAGTCTGGAATCATTCAACTGTGGCTCCAACGGGCTCACCACGCTGACCCTGCCTGCAAGTGCACCGCAGCTGAAGTCAGTATCGGTTGGTGCGAACAAGCTGACTTCTGTTGACGTGTCAGCGCTGTCGGCTCTGGAACTTTTGAACTGCTGGGACAACCCGCTGACCGAGCTTGACGTCACCCACAACACGGCATTGAAGTCTCTCCACATCGGAAAAGACAATCTGACCAACATCGACCTGACGAAGAACACGGCGCTGGAAACATTGAATTGTAACAATAGCAACATCACCTCGGTCGACATCTCGAAGAACAAGGAGCTGAGTTACATGGATTGGAACAACTCAAAGCTGACGACGCTCGACGCGCGCAACAACACCAAGCTGAAGACATTGTCTTGCTACAGCAACGAGCTGACGCAGCTCCTGCTGCCGTCGTCGGCCACCCTCGAAGGGCTCTATTGCTCTGTCAACCAATTGACGACGCTCAATGTGTCGAACAATCCTGGGCTGGCATATCTCCAATGCCAGAACAATCAGCTGTCACAGCTCAATGTGCGGAACAATTCGGCATTGGAGGTACTCGCCTGTTTTTCCAACAACCTCTCTTCGATTGACCTGTCGCAGAACACCCTGCTATATTCTCTTTACTGCGACGACAACCAGCTGACAACGCTCGACGTGTCGAAGAATGTCAATCTGGAGTATCTCTTTTGCTACGACAACCAGCTGACGACGCTCGACGTGTCGAAGAATGTCAAACTCGTGTCTCTCTATTGCTACGACAACCAGCTGACGACGCTCAAGCTCGCAGACGAAACGGGCGACTCGCAACTGAAGTATTGCTATTGCCGGAACAACCGGCTGACGACGCTCGACTTCACTCACTGCCCGGACATCTATAGCATCTATTGCTTCATGAACGACATCAAGGGCGAGGGACTGGATGCAATGATCGCCTCGCTGCCCAACAGGGATTCCTATCATTGGATTGGCCTGCTGGACTTCACCCCCAGCGTCACCGAGACCAACGAGTGTACGAAAGCACAGTTTGAGGCAGCCCTGGAAAAGAATTGGGTGACCGCATGGATGGAGGACAACGAGAATGACTGGGATTTGAGAGCCAGATACGACTTCCGCTTACCCGGTGATTATGACGGCGACGGCAAACTCAGCTTCAACGACGTGCAGACCGTTGTCGACTACATCCTCGGCAAGAGGAGCCTGCCGGACTTCGACTGGCACTGGGGCGATCCCAACTTCGACAAAAAGGTGACCATCGCCGATGCCATCATCATCCTGCGGCGCCTCATCGAGAAGTCGGCCCACGCCGCTGCTAACATGTAAAACAGCCGCTGCTGCCATGTAAAACAGCCGCCGCAGTCCTACAGGCGGCTGCCGCCAGCAGAAAAAGCCGGAAGCATCTTGCGCTTCCGGCTTTTTTGCTGCCCCTTAGCAGGCTAAAGCTGCCTCCGGCGTTCAGGGGCGCTTCTAAGCCTTGCTAAGTAGGACTGTTAAAGTGGGCTTTACCCATCTTTCGTCAGTTTAGGAGTGAAAGGAGTTCTATACACAGCTCGCCGAAGTGAATCGCACGAATAAACCCCGAAGGGGTTTCTATTACCGTATATTATCGGCTAGATGTGTATAAAGAGTAGTGCCTTGAGGGGAGGACAGGGGCTGCGCCATGTTTTCCATTGCGCAGTACTTTTTCAAGTGGAGCCTTTATTCAAGTTTCGCAAGCTCACTTTCTTTTGGAGTTTAGGAGTTTAGGAGTTTAGACGATAGTTTTGTTAGTGATAGCCAGTGATAGCCATGAACCAGGACTAACGTCTAAACTCCAGCGGCTGAAAGCCGCGAAAACTCCTAAACTCCTAAACTCCTTTTACATGCGAAAGTTGAATATCTTTATTCTTTATTATAAAAACTTTCGGCACGACGTGACGCCATGACGTCACGCCGTGACGGCATGAAATCACGTCGTGACGGCATGCCGTCACGACGTGACGAGAGTTTTGCCGGCAGCCGCGCAGACGTCTCGCGGCAGCCGGCCATGGTTAGGGCGAGGGGTCAGACCTGTTCGAGCGCCTGGGCGAGGTCGTCGATGAGGTCGTCGATGTGCTCGGTGCCGATGGATAGGCGCACGGAGGCCGGCGTGATGTGCTGCTGGCGGAGCTCCTCGGGCGTCATCTGCGAGTGGGTCGTCGTGTAGGGATGGATGACGAGGCTCTTCACGTCGGCCACGTTGGCCAGCAGCGAGAAGATCTTGAGGGCGTCGCAGAAGCGCCAGGCCTCCTGCTCGCCTCCCTTCACCTCGAAGGTGAAGATCGATCCGCCGCCCTGCGGATAGTATTTCTCGTAGAGGGCATGGTCGGGATGGTCGGGCAGCGAGGGATGGTTGACCCGCTCCACCTTGGGATGGTTAGCCAGAAACTCGACCACGCGCAGGGCGTTGCTCACGTGGCGCTCCACGCGCAGCGAGAGCGTCTCGAGTCCCTGCAGCAGGATCCAGGCGTTGAAGGGCGAGATGGCAGCGCCCGTGTCGCGCAGGATGACGGCACGTATGCGCGTGACGAAGGCCGCCGGTCCGGCCACGTCGGCGAAGACGGCGCCGTGGTACGACGGGTCGGGCTTGGCCAGCGTCGGATACTTGTCGGCATACTCCTTCCAGGGGAAGGTGCCGCCGTCGACGATGACGCCGCCGAGGCTGGAGCCGTGGCCGCCGATGAACTTCGTGGCCGAGTGGACCACGATG
Organism: uncultured Prevotellaceae bacterium; assembly: GCA_902779455.1. Classification (GTDB taxonomy): domain Bacteria; phylum Bacteroidota; class Bacteroidia; order Bacteroidales; family Bacteroidaceae; genus Prevotella. The sequence goes on along the minus strand of CACZBS010000024.1, from coordinate 93,905 downwards.
TCGGCGCCGTGCTCGATGGGGCGTATCAGGTAGGGCGTGCCGAACGTGTTGTCGATGATGAAGGGGATGCCATGGCGATGGGCCACCTGGGCGACGGCCTCAATGTCAGTGACGTCGCTGTTGGGATTGCCGAACGTCTCGGCGTAGATGGCCTTCGTATTGGGCTGGATAGCAGCCTCGAGGGCCTCGAGGTCGTTGACGTTGACGATGGTGTTGGTGATGCCCTGCGTCGTCAGCGTGTGGGTGATGAGGTTGAACGAACCGCCGTAGAGGTTGTCGGCCGCCACGATGTGGTCGCCCGCCTGACAGATGTTCTGCAGGGCATAGGTGACGGCGGCGGCGCCAGAGGCCACGGCCAGTGCGGCCACGCCACCCTCGAGTGCGGCCAGGCGCTGTTCGAAGACGTCCTGGGTCGAGTTGGTCAGCCGGCCGTAGATGTTGCCCGGATCGCGCAGGGCGAAGCGGTCGGCGGCATGCTGTGAATTACGGAACACGTAGCTCGTCGTCTGATAGATGGGCACGGCGCGGGCGTCGGTCGTCGGGTCGGGCTGCTCCTGTCCTACGTGCAGTTGAAGGGTCTCGAAGTGAAGTTTTTTCTGTGCCATATCTTTGAAGTTTTATTGGTTGGTTTCCGGGTGCAAAGTTACGAATTTTAGAAATATCTACCAAATGCTTTTGTTATTTCAGAAAAATTAGCTATCTTTGCCGCGAATCGCAAAATATCCGTCTGCCGGTGGCCCCGATGCGGCCCCCGCGCAGAATTTTATTCCAAGCCCGACGTATGGAACAACTCGACCAAACCGACCTGCGGATCCTCCGCACCCTGCAAAACGACGCAAAACTGACCACCAAGGAGCTGGCAGCGGCCGTCAACCTGACCCCGACGCCCGTCTTCGAGCGCCAGAAACGCCTGGAGCGACAGGGATTCATCCGCCGCTACGTGGCCGTGCTCGACGCCGAGAAACTCGGCCAGGGGCTCATCGTCTTCTGCCACGTGAAGCTGCGCCACATGAACCGCGACATCGCCTCCGACTTCGAGCGGCGCATCAAGGACATCGCCGAAGTGACGGAGTGCTACAACACGAGCGGCAACTTCGATTATTTATTAAAGGTACATGCGCGCGACATGAAGCAGTATCAGGAGTTCGTGCTCAACAAGCTCGGGGCCATCGAGTCGCTCGGGTCGCTCGAGAGCACGTTCGTCATGAGCGAGGTGAAGCACACCTACGGCATCAATATCTGATGTCTGCGTGCATAATTATCCGTGCAGACTATCATTTCTGCAAGTTTTTTCGGATTTTTCTTTGCCGGTTGTGAGTTTTTTTGTAACTTCGCGCCCTACAAGACTTAATTAACAAAAAAAGATCTGAGGGTAACAATGAAACAAAAGACTTGCAAATGGAGAACGCTGGCCGTGCTGATGGCTGTCTTCAGCAGCGTGGCCGCTATGGGGCAACAACCATCGTCGGCTGATGACACCGACTGGATGAAGAACCTCACCAGCCGCATCACGTTCAACGGCTATGCCCAGGCGGGCTGGTCCTGGCAGGACGCCGGTGGGGTAAGGACGAACAGCTACAACCTGAAGCGCACACTGCTATGGGCCAAGGCCCGCATCACCGACCGGTGGTCGTTTCTGTTCATGCACGACTTCTCGAGCGTCGTCCAGGAGTTCTACACCGACTACCGCCTCACGCGCGACCGCTCGCTCAGCGTCCGCTTCGGACAGTTCAAGCACTCTTATACCATGGAGAACCCCCTCTCGCCGACCGCCCTCGAGCTCATCGACGTCTATTCGCAGGCCGTGCTCTATCTGGCTGGCGAGGGCCCTGACCCCCTGAACGGCGTCAACTACGGCCGCGACCAGGGATTGATGGTCTATGGCGACCTGCTGAACAGTAAACTGCACTATGAGCTGGCGCTGATGAGCGGGCAGGGCATCAACCGCCGCGACCAGAACAATCAGAAAGACTTCATCGCCAAACTGGAGGTGCGCCCCTTCGACGGACTGCGCATCGCTGGCTCGGGCTACGTCGGCACGGGCTGCGCCGTCGGCACGGCCGCATGGAACCCCGCCATCGGGGTGGGTGACAACTATCGTCGCAACCGCTACGCCGTCGGTGCGGAATATAAGACGGCGCCCTATGCCGGCAGCCAATTCAAGGAGGCCCGGCCGGCCAGCATCCGCGCCGAATGGCTCGGCGGACAGGACGGCGACGTGGGCTCGCGCGGCGGCTACGTGACGGCCTGCGTGCCCGTCGTCGACGCCCTCGACGTGGTGGCGAGCGGCGAGACCTTCGACCGCAACACGACCACCGACGGCTGGGAGCAGACCAACCTGACCGTCGGCCTGCAGTACTGGTTCTACAAGAAGTGCCGGCTGCAATTGCAATACACGCGCTGCCTCTGTGGTGACATGGTCAGCCCGGGCGGCGACTACAACTGGCTGCAGGCGCAGGTGCAGGTGGCGTTTTGAGCCCCGCCCGGCCTTCCCCCGATGGGGAGGAGGGTCAGCAGGGCATGATGACAGATATTTTTGATTTCTAAATATGGTGCCTCCATGAAGCCCGTGAGGCACTCCTCCCCTTCGGGTAGGTCGGGAGAGGCTTATGATTATCAAGGTAGCACTGACGATCATCTTCCTGGCCGTGATGATCGGCGTGGGCGTATATACGCGCAAGCAGGCCAGCAGTGTCGACGGATTCGTGCTCGGCGGACGCGCCGTGGGCCCATGGCTGACGGCCTTCGCCTATGGCACCTCCTATTTCTCGGCCGTCGTCTTCGTCGGCTATGCTGGACAGTTCGGATGGAAATATGGCCTGTCGTCCACATGGATAGGCATCGGCAATGCCGTCATCGGCTCGCTCCTGGCGTGGCTCGTGCTGGGACGTCGCACCAAGCTGATGACGCAGCACATCGAGAGCCGCACGATGCCCGACTTCTTCGGCACACGCTATGCCGACCAGGGCCTGCGCGTGACGGCTTCCGTCATCGCCTTCGTCTTCCTCATCCCTTACACGGCCGGTGTCTACAAAGGCATCTCGACGCTCTTCGAGATGGGATTCGGCATCCCCTACGAATACTGTGTGGTCATCATGGCCGCACTGACGGCCGTCTACGTCATCCTGGGCGGATATAAGGCGACGGCGGTGAACGACTTCATTCAGGGCATCATCATGCTCTTTGGCATCGTGGCCGTCATCGTGGCCGTGCTTAATGTCCAGGGCGGACTGACGGCCGCCGTCGGCGGGCTGGCCGAACTGCCGGCCGACGACCATCCGACGGTGAACGGCGCGTTCGCCTCGATCTTCGGTCCTGACCCGTGGAATCTGCTCGGTGTCGTCGTCCTGACGTCGCTCGGTACGTGGGGACTGCCACAGATGGTCGGCAAGTTCTACTCCATCACCGACGAGAGTGCCATCCGTCGCGGCACGGTCATCTCGACGCTCTTTGCCCTCGTCGTGGCTGGAGGATGCTATTTCCTCGGGGGCTTCGGACGACTGTTCGGCATGCCGCCCGTGCTGCCTAACGGCCGGCTGGCCTTCGACTCCATCGTCCCGTCGATGCTCGTCACGCTGCCCGACGTGCTCATCGCCCTCGTCGTGCTGCTGGTGCTGTCGGCCAGCATGTCGACGCTGGCCTCGCTCGTGCTCACCTCGTCGAGCACGATGACGCTCGACCTCATCTATCGCGACAAGAAGTCGCTGCCGGGCGAGGTGGAGGAGGGGACAATCGACGACATGGTCTCAGAGAAGATAGAGCACCGCAAGGTCGTCGTCATGCGGGTGCTCATCATGTTCTTCATTGCCATCTCGCTGCTCATAGCGCTCAACCCGCCGACGTTCATCGCCCAGCTCATGGGCATCTCGTGGGGCGCACTGGCCGGAGCCTTCCTGGCTCCCTTCATGCTTGGCCTCTACTGGCGCGGCGTGACGCCCGCTGCCGTCTGGGCCTGCTTCGCGTGGGGCGTGGGACTGACGGTCGTCAACATGCTGCTGGGCAACCCCGTCAACCCGATCAACTGCGGCGCCGTCGCCATGGTGGGCGGATTCCCGGTGGTTTGGCTCGTCAGTCTCGTGACGAAGAAGATGCCACGACGGCAGGTAGAACAGATTTTCGAGTGTTATCAGTAGGGGGTAATATCTTGGGAGTTTAGGAGTTTGGGAGTTTAGGAGTTTAGACGATAGTTTATAGCTATTGAATTTGGCTCAAGACTATCGTCTAAACTTCTAAACTCCCAAACTCCTAAACTCCAACAGCTTTAATGTTCCGCCAGCTGAGGCTGCGCAATCTCCCGGCCACGGCAGAAACGGTGGGCGATGTGGCGGTCGTCGCCGAGGTAGATGAAACGCTCCAGCCATGGCAGCAGCTCCAGGTCCATGGCAATGCCCTGGTTGTGATACTGGGCCGCATGGACGTGAACGTCGTTCATGGCCGGAATGAGCAGACGGTCGCCGAAGTCGACAATCTCGGCATCAGGGCAGCCCAGCGCCTCGAGGCTGTCGGCTACTGCGCTCACGCGACCGTCGTCGCCGACAGCCACGTAGCCGTTCTCGATCACCTCGAAGTGCTCACGCTGGGGTGTATGAATGATATGTGCTTTATATATTTTCATTGATTAAAAAGTGGCCTTGAGAACAAAATAAATATTATGGTGTCACATACAATGTAGCATTATGAGTCGTCCGCTTCAGGTGTTTACCATCGAAGTCCATATCGAGCAGCATTACGCTTTGGCAGCCATCGAGCACAGCTGAGGGTGACGTTGTGTGGATTATTCCTCCTTTCATGACGAATCCGCTCACATCCTGCAGCCGCAGGAAGTCTTTGCCACGACCCTCAAAGTTCTCGATAAGCACATTGGTGAGCGGACGCTCAGGCAGGGCCTTGACATCAATGAGCCGCTGACAGCCGTCGACGGTGAAGTCCTTGATGTAGATGTTCTTGAATTCTGGTGTCAGTTCGTTCACTTCGAGGGCAGGGAAGCGATTGGCCAGCTCGCCCACCCATTTTTTCGACCCAAGCATATCGACGGTCAGTGCGTTCCACTTGATGTCCTTTGCCTCCACGCGCTCCACCCACACGTCGTGGGCACCGCCACCACGCGGGCGGCGGGTCTTGATACGGATTCCCTGCTCAGTACCCTCGAAGCGGCAGTCGTGCATGTAGATATTCCACATGGAGGCAGCTGTCTCTGAGCCTAATACGAGTCCGCCACCGCCGCGCAAGGCAACGGAATGGCGAATGACACACCCCACAGACGGACGGGCTGTACGCACGCCGTCTTCGCCGCGTCCTGACTTGATGGTGTAACAGTCATCACCACAGTCGAGTTGGCAGTATTCTATCAGCGAATTAGTGGTTGACTCTATGTCTATGCCGTCAGTGCGCCCGTGTCCGGCACTGTTGACGGTGACGCCGCGTATGATAACATTGTCACAATACTGCGGCACAATGTTCCAGAAAAGTCCCTGGTCTATTGTGATGCCCTCTATCAACACATTCTTGCAGTGCACAGGTGCCACGGTCATGGGCAGTAGCACGGGACGACCCTTCTGGCCGTCGCACAGACGCTCAGTGATGGGCTTTGTGATATCGACACACTCCTCTACCACTAAGTATTTCCGGTTCTCCTGATATATCTCACAGTCGGTTGAAGGTCCAACGATGTGTCCACGCCCCGTCAGTCCGATGTCCTCTGCTCCGTTAGCATAAATCATGGCACCGAGCGACATCACGTCGTAGCCCTCGTTGCGGGTGGGCACAGCTGGCTGATAGTCGTTGATATGGCCGCTGAACGCCAGTACTGCTCCGTCGTCCAAATGCAGGCAAACGCCCGACTTCAGTTCAATACGTCCGCTCGACCAGTTGCCATTAGGAATGACGACCGTGCCGCCGCCCTGCCGGCTCATGCGGTCGATGGCCGTCTGTATCTGATGGGTGGAAAGCCCCCGTTTGTTCATCTTCACGGTGACGGTCCTATTGGCAAACACCGGGCGACTGATGCCGCTCACGTCAAACGGAGCAGTAATGGGTTCCATCACTGCCGGCATGTACTCCGGACCGGTTTTCATCGACTGTGCCCAGGCATATAGCGGGAGCAGCATTAGCATGTTTAATAACTGTTTCCTCATTGCTTTTAAGTAGTTAGTTTTTCAGTGTCCATGTGCAGGTGTCGCTGAGCTTGCCCGAGCGCACCTCTATTTTGTTTTCTCCCTCAGTGAGGCTTATACCCTGCCATTGCAGCCGCCCGATGTCATCGGCTTTGGCCTTGCCTATCTTTCGACCGTTTACGTAGAGGGTAGCCTCTCGTTGGTTGGTGTAGGCTTTCACATCGGTCACAGCATGGCAGCGGGTAGTGAAGCGGCGGCCGGTGATGTAGACCATCGGCTCAGGGTTCCATTGGGCTTTGTAGAAGTAGTAGATGTCCTTGCGTGTCTGGCGGTCGTAGGTCACCACGCCCTTGTCGTTCATGCCGTCGCGGTCGCCCTCGTGGCGTATGCTGGTCTGCATGTCGCTCAGCTGCCAGATGCACTTGCACCAGAGCCACTGCTCGTCCTTGATGGCACGCCAGTAGCCCTCGTGGGTCAGCAGCTGGTAGTTCTCGGCATGGTCGCGTTGGCGGTCATAGCGGGGGTCGGTGTGGATGTTGATGCTGCCAGCGTCGCCATACTCCGAGATGCCCAGTGGCTGACCGCCCCGTGTGGCCTTTGCCTCAGCATAAAACTGGCGCACCTTCTGCTCGTTACCTGGCTTGCGAAAGTATTTGTTCCAGGCCATGAGATCGCTGCAGCCCAGATAATGGGTGTGCTGTACGCAGGTAGCAAAGGTGGTGAGGCGCGAGGGGTCGGCCTGCTTCACTATCTGATGGAGTTCCTTGACGAAGCCGACGGGATTGTCCCATTCTCGGAAGCGCCCCTCGTCGACAAGCAGTTCGTTGAAGAGTCCCCAAAAGCATACCGAGGGGTGATTGTAATTCTGGAAAACCATTTCGAGTGCTACCTGGCGGGCATTCTCCTCCACGTTCTTCACATAGCCGGTGAAGTCATATCCGCCAGGCCCTACAAGCGGTATCTCGCTCCACAGCACCATGCCATGACGGTCAGCCAGGTCATAGAAGTAATGACTTTGCGGATAGTGCGAGAGGCGTATCATCGTGGCTCCCGTCTCACAGATGAGCCGCATATCGCGCTCATGGTCTTCAGCGGTAAGGGCGCTGCCTTTGCCATCTACATCCTCATGGCGGTTGAAGCCCTGCAGCGGATAGTGCTCGCCGTTGAGGAAGAAGCCATGCTCAGGATCTACCGAGAAATAGCGCAGACCGGTTTGCTCCTCCACCATGTCAACCACCCGCCCACTGTCAAGAAGTTCAGCCGTTATGGTATATAGGTATGGATTCTTGCGACCGTTCCAGAGTGTGGGCGCCTTCAGCAACAGCCTTTGCTGCATCACGCCGCCACTGACGTCGTCTGTCCGCCGAGCCACCACTCTGCCGCTGGCATCGGTCATAGTGAGCCGCAGTTGCTTGGTCTCAGTTGCCGTGGTCAGCGACAGTACGGTCTCTATGCGGAGTTCAGCCTCCTGCCGCGACACATTCTCCTGATGCACATACACACCCTGCGAGGCATAGTCGGTGGGCGAGATGCAGTCTTTGGCTGTCATCAACAGGTGTACGGGGCGATGAATTCCTCCATAGACGTTGAAGTCGCCTGAGATAGGAAGCACGTCGGTGCGGAAGGCATTGCCAACCCATACCTCCAATTCATTGTCGCCCTCACGGACAAAATCGGTTATCTCCATACAAAAGGCTGTATAGCCACCCTTGTGCTGTCCGACGGTTTTACGGTTCACGAATACGTCAGCAACCGAGTTGACTCCCTCAAAGCGGAGGAACAGACGATTGTTGCGGAGCATAGTTTCGCTGACGTTGAGTGTGCGGCTATAGACCATCGTCTCGCGGTTGTAGTAGGTGCCCTTCACGTAGCTGGCGTTCCACGTGTGGGGCAGTGTCACCGCGGTGCCCTCCTTGCCGGGCGTAGGGTCGCTGATAGGGCGGATAGTCCAACCGTCGCTAAGTAGCACGTCGGTTCTTTCATTGGCATATCCTGTCAACACTGCCATGAGCAGTAATGTCAGACAGAAAGCTTTAGCTTGAATATGATCACATGCAATTCCTATCTTCAAGAAATGTAATTCGTTCTTCATATTCTTACAACTTGGTTATATCCCTCGCTCCGCCCAGTCGCCGCGGTCGAGGTTGCGATAGCCGATGGCCTCGGCGATGTGCATCGACTCAACCTTTTCGCTGCCGGCGAGGTCGGCGATGGTGCGGGCAACCTTCAGGATGCGGCTGTAGGCACGGGCGGAGAGCTTCAGACGCTCTAAAGATTTTATGAAGTTACTATTTGGCATCATCCTTTTTCTTGCCCTTGTTTTCATTGACAATGGTCTTTTCCAAGTCTTCTAACATTTTGATGTCCTCGGCATCTGCATCTTGAACATCAAGTTGCTTACGCTTGGCATTGAAAAAGTCGTATCTGCTGCGAACGATTTCTTCTGCTTCGGCATTTGATATAGAGCCTTTACCTTGTAGGATGTCTTTTTCCTGGAAAGTCAGCAAGTTATCTACGTTCTTGCGCCAATAGTCGAGCGTCAGGTCACGACGGCCTTTAACCCGTTCTTCTGCACTGGTGAGGAAGATATCAACGAGGCGGTTTAGTGAATCAATCTCTGGGCCTTGCAGATAGTTTTTTGCTATGATGACATCACCTTTGCGAACGATACTTCCCTTCCAAGTGGTCAGCCCCATATTTGGCTGGTTAGCATCTGCACGGGCAACTATCAGTTCTGCTGCTGTTTTGCGAGTAACAGCAAAAAGTAGTTTGTTCTGCGTTTCGGCAAAGAACATCTGCGTGGCCTTGTCCGTCTTGTCGTAATCACTGCTGAGTTTGAACAGGTCTCGAACTTTCTGGTAGAACCTCTTTTCTGATGCACGTATGTCACGGATGCGAGCCAGCAACTCGTCGAAATAGTCCGGTCTGCCATCGGGATTCTTCAGTCGCTCATCGTCCATTGTGAAACCTTTCACCAGATATTCCGTCAGATGTTCCGTTGCCCACTGGCGGAACTGAGTGCCACGCAATCCTCGCACACGATACCCTACGGCAATAATCATTTCCAGAGAGTAGAAAACCACGTTGTAGTTCTTGCCATCAGCGGCAGTAGTTAAGAATTCCTTAACAACTGAATCTTTGTACAACTCTTTTTCTTTCAGTATGTTAGCTATGTGCATACTGATGTTTTGCTTCGAGGTGGCAAAAAGTTCTGCCATCTGCTGTTGGTTAAGCCAAATCTTGCCGTCCTTAGCATAGAGTGCTACCGATGCCCGTCCATCTGCCGTTCGATAGATGATGATGTTCTGCTGTTCGTCCATACATTATTATATTTTCACTTTCAGTACTACATTATATCCCTCTCTCTGCCCAGTCGCCTCTATCAAGGTTACGGTAGCCGATGGCCTCGGCGATGTGCATGGACTCTACCTTCTCGCTGCCAGCGAGGTCGGCAATGGTGCGGGCCACCTTCAGAATACGGCTGTAGGCACGGGCGGAGAGCTTCAGACGCTCCATGGCCATGCGGAGCATGTCGAGCGAGGCGGCGTCGGGCTCGGCAAACTCGTGGAGCATGCGCTCGGTCATCTGGGCGTTGCAGTGGATACGGCCCCCTTCCCGGCCTCCCCCGAGGGGCAGGTGACTGAAGCGCTCGGTCTGGATCTGGCGGGCTTTGATGACCCGCTCGCGGATGACGGCCGACGGCTCACCCGGCTGCATCTGCGAGAGCTGGGCGAAGGGGACGGCCTGGATCTCGCAGTGGATGTCGATGCGGTCGAGCAGGGGACCGCTGATTTTGTTCATGTAGCGCTGAATCTGGCCGGGGGTGCAGACGCAGTGGTGCGTCGGGTCGCCGTAGTAGCCGCAGGGGCAGGGGTTCATCGAGGCGACGAACATGAAGGATGCGGGATAGTCGATGGAGTACTTGGCGCGGCTGATGGTAATGCGGCGGTCCTCCAGGGGCTGTCGGAGCACTTCGAGGACGGAGCGGTTGAACTCGGGCAGCTCGTCGCAGAAGAGCACGCCGTTGTGGGCCAGCGAGATTTCGCCGGGCTGGGGATTGGCACCGCCGCCGACGAGGGCCACCTGCGAGATGGTGTGGTGGGGCGAGCGGAAGGGGCGTTGCGAGATGAGGCTGGTGTCGCGCGAGAGCTTGCCGGCGACGGAGTGGATCTGCGTAGTCTCGAGGCTCTCGCTGAGCGACAGCGGGGGCAGGATGCTGGGCAACCGCTTGGCCATCATCGACTTACCGCTGCCCGGCGGACCGATCATGATGAGGTTATGCCCGCCCGCGGCCGCCACCTCGAGGGCGCGCTTGACGTTCTCCTGACCGCGCACGTCGGAGAAGTCGAAGTCGTAGTGGCTTTGCTGTTCATAGAATTCGCGCCGTGTGTCGACGAAGGTCGCTTCGAAAGGATTTCCATTGAGGAATCTGACTACGTCGACGATTGACTCCATGCCATAGACCTTCAGGTTGTTGACCACGGCGGCCTCGCGGACGTTCTGGATGGGGACGATGAGCCCCTTGAACTTGTCGGCACGGGCTTTGATGGCGATGGGCAGCGCACCGCGTATGGGCTGCAGGCGTCCGTCGAGACCTATCTCGCCGACGAGCATGTAGCCGTCGAGCATATCCGTGTTCACCATCTCGCTGGCAGCCAGGATGGCCATGGCGAGCGGCAGGTCGTAGCTGCTGCCCTCCTTGCGGATGTCGGCCGGCGCCATGTTGATCGTGATGTCGGCCGACGGGAATCGGAATCCTGTGTTGCTGAAAGCCGCACGGATGCGGTCGATGCTCTCGCGGACGGCTGTGTCAGCCAGTCCCGACATGTGCAGGTTCGTGCCGTGAGCAATGCTCACTTCGACTGTCACGGTCGTAGCTTCGAGACCCATGACAGCAGCGCAATAGGTCTTTACCAACATAAGCTTGCTGATTTATTTTAGGAGGTCTTCAATCTTGGCGCGAAGATCCTGGCCCGACAGGTTCCGGCCGACGATGTTGCCGCTCTTGTCGGTGACGATGTTGTCGCCGACGGTCGTCATGCCGAACTTGGCCAGCAGGGGCGACTGCCATAGCTCGCCGTCGCAGATGTTGGGCCATGTGATGCTGTCGCGCTCGAGCGTCGAGCGGCCTTCGGCGGGTGTGGCGTCGACGCAGATGGTGACGACCGACAGCTTGTTGCGGTTGTCCTTCTGCAGCTGCCGGATCTGCCGGAGGGTGTTTTGGGAGTCATAGTCCCACGAAGCCCACAGGTAGACGACGTTGACCGTCGCGTTGAGCTGTCGGTTCGTGATGGTGTCGCCCTTGGTGCTGACGGCCTTGAATTGTGGCAGACGGCCGCTGCTGCGCTGGTGGCGCAGGCTTCTCAGCTGCTGGTGGATGCGCACCAGGGGGATGTTGGTTGGCTGGGCTTTCAGTAGCGAGTCACACAGCTCGAACGACTTCGCGTAGTCGGTTGTCCCCGACATGAGGAAATAGCGTCGCAGCAGATAGACGGCGACTGGCGAAGCCGGCTTTTCGAGTATCAGCCGCTCGGCCTCGCTGACCACCTCGGGCGGCATCATGTCGCTGGTGCGCAGGCGGAAGGAGGTCATCAACTCGTTGTCCTTCGTGCCGCTGATCTCGGTCTCTTTCAGATGCGAGACGTCGCCATTGATTTCCACCTTGGCGCCCGGTGTGGCAAAAATGGGCACCTCTGAGAAATTCGGGAAGAGGAGCGAGTAGATGACCGTGTCGCGAACCATGCTGGCATACGTGAAGCGGCCGTCCTTCGCCATGATGGTGTCGACGGTGCCTTCGTCGAAGTTATAGAGATAGAACTCGCCCTGATTCAAGTTCTTGAAGCGACCCTCCAGCCGGAATTGACCGCCGGAGTTGCCACACGAGACCAGAATCAGGGCGAGCGTTATGTAGCCTAATAGCTTGTTCATTCAGAGGCTTACTTGCTGACGTTCAGGAGCTCAAGGTCCTTGGCAGCATATTCTGCCAGCGAGGGATCCTTAGCCACGGCAGCCTTCAGGGCCTGGGCAGCAGCGCTGTTGTTGCCCTGGCGGGCGTTGACGATGGCCATCAGGTAGTCGGTGACGCCGTCAGCGTTCTTGACGTTCTTCAGCGTCTGTGCAGCAGCCTGATAGTTGTTGTTGAGCAGCTGTGCGAGGGCAGCCGAGTTGGTAGCCATCTTGCCGAAGTCCTGCTCAGCCTGGGCGAACTTGCCCTGAGCGAGGTGCAGGTTGCCGAGCACCTCCTGCAGGCCGTTGGCGCCGTTGGCTTTGGCGATGTAGTTCTCAGCCGTCTGGGTGTCGCCCTGGAGCAGCGAGAGCAGGCCGAGGTTGGCGTTGGTCTCAGGCAGGTTCTTCACGTTGGCGGCCTTCTTCAGCCAGTTCATAGCCTCGTCGTAGTTGCCCTTGGCATACTCGATCATGGCGATGTTGTTGTAGGCGCGGGCGTCGTTGGGATAGATCTCGACAGCCTTCTTATAAGCCTTCTCGGCGTTGTTCAGGTCGTTGCCATAGAGGTTGCCGGCGTAGAGGAGTTCCTCGACGCTGAGCTGCTTGGCATCGCTATTGAGCTGCTCCTTGATTTGGTTGTCGTCGCGGCCGACGATCTCATAGTTGATCGTCATGCGCGAACGGCGCAGCTGGGGCAGGATGCCGTCGGCCAGCTCACGGAAGGCGCTCGAGATGCTCTTGATCTGAGCCTCACGCTCCTCGGGATCCTGATACATGGAGAGCACGCGCAGGATGACGTCCTTGTCCTGGATGTCAGAAGCGGCGACGAGCTCCTGGAATCCCTCCCAGTCCTCGGCGGTGTACTTGGTGTCGAGGTTGGTGTCGACCTTAGCCTTCTTCAGCTCCTTCTTCACGTAGTCCGCAGCGACGTCCTGACGTTTGCCGGCCAGACGCTCGTTGATGTCGTAGCCGCCATCAGGCGATGCATAAGCCGACACCTCGATGTTGTCGAGCTTCAGACCTTCCTGGTCCTTGGCAATCTCGCCGAGCAGACGGACGAACTCCTGCACCGAGTTGTTCTGCAGCTCGCTCTTGCGCAGGTTGGCCTGGCCGATGAGGAACTTCACGTTGGCCTCCTGCTTGTTGTTGATGATGCGCTGGAAGGCGTCCTGAGCCTGGGCGGCCTGGGCGCTGGTCAGGGTGCGCTTGTAGAGCTCGCTCGTAGCGACGACACCCGTAGCCACCTTCACCTCAGGCACGCTGACCTGCTTCTTGCCAACCTTGGCGTCGAAGGTCAGGTAGAGGTCGCTCTGCTGCATCTCGGGCACATACTTGAAGTTGGTCTTCATGGCGTAGCGGCCGCCCACCTTGTAGGAGATGGTCTGGTCGTTGCCCTGCACCTTCTCGCCCTGGAACGTGGCGCTCTGGCCCTTGACGGCCTGTCCGTTGAAGCGGAGCTCCGGCGTGACGGTGACGACGGCCTTCTTCTTCATATACTTTTCGGGGAACACACCGTTGATCGTAGCGGGCACCTCGCCCACCTGAGTCTCCAGCGGATTAGGATTGACGGTAAAGTTGTCTGCCGAGAGAGCACCCAGCTTTCCCGAGCACGATGTCAGTGCGATAGCTGCAGCCGACATCAAGAGAATCTGTTTTGTTTTCATAACGTTATTGAAAAAATGTTTTTAATTTTGATAGTCAAGTGCCTCGAGCGGGACTCGAACCCGCACAACCATTCCTGGTCAAGGGATTTTAAGTCCCTCGTGTCTACCATTCCACCATCGAGGCTGGTTGTCCTAAATAAAAAAGCGGTGCAAAGGTACTAAAAAGTTTGTACTTCGCAGATGAACTATCGTGTTTTATTGTCGATAGTTTATAATTTTTAACAAAAGTGGGCGGCCGGCAATCGCTTTTCAGTTGTGGACGTAGAGGCGGCCGTCGGTGGCGCTGTAGCTGACGCCGCGGTATTGGATGAGCAGGCGGTCGCCTTTTTTGCCGTTGCTGACGATGGTGCCGTCGTCGTTGTCCTGATTGTAGACGCGATGGCAGCGGGCGCACTCCAGATAGCGCCCGTCGTCAGTCCACTGCAGGGGCGAGCGCGGGGCGCCCAGCTCGTCGAGACAGTTGGGGCACTGCAGGTCGTAGGCCTTCAGCCCGAAGAAGTTGCTGTGGCCGATGATGAGGCCTCGCGCGGCGCCCATGCTGGCGTAGGAGAGGCGCTCGTTGCCGATGGCGGTGCGCATGGGGAGGTCGATGTCGCTCTGTGCCCACGTGCCGTGGTTGGGGCGCAGCTTGAGGTGGACGACGCCCTGTTCCGTCTTCGGCTCCACGATGCAGAACTCGCCAGGGTTGCTGACAGCCCTGGTGAGTGCGCTCGTGGGATAGATGTTGGTGAAGAACACGAAGTTGCAGGGGTACGTCGTGTTGTACTTCGTATCGGCTTCGCAGGCGGTCATCAGCATGAAGGCCAGGCAGACGCCGAGCCGCCTCAGCAATGGCTTATTCATAGGGAATCTTTGACAGTGCCTCGGCAATCTTCTCCAGTCCCTCCTGCAGCGGACCGCTGACCATGCCCTTCAGCATGAAGGGGATGTCGGCGTCGACCGTCAGCTTCATCTTCGATGCGTGCTCGTCGACGGGCAGCACCTGGATCCACACGTTGAAGGGCACGGGCGACTGCTGGCTGCCGAACTTGACGCACTTGGGCTCCTCGCGCTCCACGATCTGGACGGCTATCTGGCCCACCATGGGCGCGTTGACCGACACGGAGTCGCGGTCGAACGTGAAGTCGCCGACCTTGTCAGCCGGAATCTTGTCGCGCACGCGCTCCAGGTTGCTCAGGTCGCTGATGTGGCGATAGACGGCCTCCTGCGAATAGGGTATCTGCTTGACGCTGCTTTCGTATTTGCTCATGGTCCTTATGCCTCCTCCTTTCTCCATTCTGCGGGGTTCTGGCGCCACTGGGCCAGCACCTCGATGTCGCTCTCCTTGATATATCCCGTCTGGGCGGCCTGGGCCAGCACGGCCTCGTAGTCGCTCAGGGTGAACAGCTGAACGCCGGCCTCGCGGAAAGCCTCCTCGGCCACGGGGAAACCATAGGTGAACGAGGCCACCATGCCGACCACCTCGACGCCATAGGCGCGCAGGGCGGCCACGGCCTTCAGCGAGCTGCCACCCGTGGAGATGAGGTCCTCGACGACCACCACCTTGGCCCCTTTCTTGATCTCGCCCTCGATCTGGTTGCCCATGCCGTGGTCCTTCGGCTTCGGGCGCACGTAGCTGTAGGGCAGCCCCAGCTCGTCGGCCACGAGGGCCCCCTGTGCGATGGCGCCTGTGGCCACGCCGGCCACGGCCTCAGCCTCGGGGAAGTGCTCCTGTATGAGATGGCATAGCTCCAGCTTGACCAGCGAGCGCAGCCGTGGGAACGAGAGGGTCTTGCGGTTGTCGGTGTAGATGGGTGAGCGCCATCCGCTGGCCCACGTGAAGGGATTTTCGGGTTGCAGCTTGACGGCCTCCACCTCAAGCAGCTTCGATGCGAATAGTTTCTTGATGTTGTCCATGATGATAATATGGTTGAATCTATCGTGCAAAGTTACTAAAAAGGATTAACATGGCCGACGAACCGCCCAAAGAATTAAGAAAAATTCATGATTCAGGCCAGCCGCGACGGCTGGACCACGGCCAGCGACAGGAGGCTGAGGCGCAGACCCTCCACCTGGCAGAGCTGCCGCCCGCAGGCCGCCATGGTCGAGCCGGTGGTGACGACGTCGTCGACCAGCAGCACGTGGCGGCCGCGCAGGGCGTCGGCCTGGGCGCTCAGACGGAAGACGGCCTCCACGTTCTCGCGCCGTTCCTGGATGGTCATCTGCGTCTGGCTGGCGCTGAAGGCGACGCGGCGCACGGCCTTCCTGTTGACGGGGATGCCCGTCACCTCGGCGATGCCGCGACAGATCTCCAGGCTCTGGTTGTAGCCCCGCTGCCATTGGCGCCGTCGGGTCAGGGGGACGGGCACGAGCACGTCGATGCCCTCGAAGAATCCCTCGCGCTGGAACTGGCGGGCGGCGTAGGCGCCCATGCGGCGGGCCAGCCCCGGCTGCTGGTGATACTTCATGTCGTGGATCATGAGGGCCACGTCGGTCTTGCGGTGATAGAACATCAGGGCCGCCGCACGCTCCACCGTCAGCTGGCCCCAGAACAGGCGCGCCATCGGGTTGTCTGCGGCGTGGGCGGCATAGCCCGTGGCGGGCATGGCCAGCTGGCACGGGCCGCAGACGACCGACTCGGTGGGGGCCAGGCGCCGGCCGCAGAGGGCGCACTGGCGCGGCGCGATGAGGTCGAGCAGCTTACTCAGGAAACTCGCTTTCATCGTCGACGTCTATGCACTGCCGGATGATGTCCATCGTGAATCCGCGGCTCATCGCAAACTTGATCAGCTTCATCGTCAGCTCGTATTCGCTCGAGGCCTTGGTCGAGCGGCGCTTCTGGCGCAGCATCGGGCGCAGGATGCCGACGTAGGTCTGGTCGTCGATGGCGTCGAGCGCCCGCTGGCTCGTCTCGCTGTCGATGTGCTTCATCCAGAGGGCCTGCTCCACCTTGCGCCGGCCCCATTTGTTATAGGTGACCTTGTCGCGCACGAAGGCCTGCGCATAGCGCTCGTCGTCGACATATTTCTCGCTGACGAGGCGCGCCATCACGCGCGCTTGCGCCTCCTCGTCGACGCCCCACTGGCGCATCTTCTCCAGCATCTCGTGCTGGCAGTGCTCGCTGCGGGCGCAGAGGGCGGTCAGCTTCTGGTAGGCTTGCTGTTCGGTCGTCTCTCGTTGGGTTTGCATGCTTTTGTCATTCTTTTCTTTCCGTATTGGTCGGCCCGCGTCTCAATGGCGGTCAGGCCGTAGCTGGCTAACAATGTCTCCAACTCGCTGGCATATAGCGGGTTGATTTCGAAGTAGAGGCATCCGCCCGGCCGCAGGGCCCCGACGGCATAGCGGGCGATGGCGTCGTAGAAGCGCAGCGCGTCGTCGTCGGGCACGAAGAGGGCCGTGTGGGGCTCGTGGCTGACGACGTTGGGCGCCATCAGCGACTGCTCCGAACGGCAGATGTAGGGCGGATTGCTCACGATGACGTCCCAGCGCTCGCGGTCGGCGGGCGGACGGAGGGCATCCTGCCTCAGGAGCGTCACGCCGACGCCTGTCCGGCGGGCGTTCTCGGCGGCCACGCTGAGGGCCTCCATGCTGATGTCCCATGCCGTCAGCCGGGCCGCCGGCAGCTCCGCCGCCAGCGTGCAGGCGATGCATCCGCTGCCCGTGCCGATGTCGAGCATGTCGCCGCGCTGATGCTCTGAGATGATCCACTGGCACAGCTCGAAGGTCTCGGGGCGGGGGATGAGCACGCCCGGCCTGACGCGAAACGTGCGCCCGCCAAACTCGGCCACGCCCAGCACGTACTGCACGGGCTCGCCCTCCGCCAGCCTCCGACGGACGGCCTCGAGGGCGGAGTGGGGGAGGCGGTCGACGCCGCCGCAGAGGATGTCGGTCATCGTCAGGCCGTAGCCCACCTCCATCACCATGCGTGCGATGGCCTTCGCCTCGCCCGCATCGTAGATGCTGCACAGTGGCTGCCAAAACTCGTTGTAGGTCATAACTACGTGCAAAGATAATTCTTTTTTCGCGTACGGCCAACATTTTCCGACGAAAAAAACTTTCCCGCTTTTCCCCTTGCCCGACGTCATCAAACTTACGTCACGTCGTGACCGCATGCCGTCACGCCGTGATTTCATGCCGTCACGCCGTGACGCCATGCGGTCACGACGTGACGAGAGTTTCCCGAAACGCCTTTTTTGCCCCTCTGGACGGGCGCCCGACGGTTCCTGCGGCGGGTGGCGGGAAAAAGTGAGGCCGGATTCTTTGCCGGCTCAGATTTTATTCGTAATTTTGTAGCGCAATAGTAGGAGGCGACGTGTCTCACGTCGCAACAAGCTGCTGGATTGCGACGTGAGACACGTCGCCTCCTGCTGCAAAGCGGTGTAATAACCATTAGTTAATAGAAGCCGATAAATTTAAGAGGTATGATGACCATCGATGAACAATACATGCGGCGATGCCTGCAGCTGGCCGCCAACGGGCGGCAGGACGCGAAACCGAACCCCATGGTGGGGGCCGTGATCTGTCTGCCCGGACAGGACGGAAGAATCATCGGCGAGGGCTACCACGTGCGCTGCGGCGAGGGCCATGCCGAGGTGAACGCCTTCGCCTCGGTCAGGGCTGAGGACGAGCCGCTGCTCCGCGAGGCTACGATGTATGTCTCGCTCGAGCCCTGTTCGCACTACGGCAAGACGCCCCCTTGCGCTGACCTTATAATAAAGAAAGGTGTGCGGCGCGTCGTCGTCGGCTGCCAGGACGAGTTTGCCGAGGTGCAGGGCCGCGGCATCCGCAAGCTGCGCGACGCCGGCATCGACGTCACCGTCGGGGTGCTCGAACGGGAGTGCCGCGCGCTCAATCGGCGCTTCTTCACCTTCCATCGGTTGCACCGCCCTTACATCATCCTGAAATGGGCGCAGACGGCCAACGGATTCATCGACGACCACGGACGGGCGCTCGCCATCTCGTCGCCCTTCACGCAGATGCTCGCCCACAAGTTGAGGGCCGAGGAGGACGCCATCCTCGTCGGACGCGTGACCGACGAGCGCGAGCATCCGCAGCTCAGCGTGCGCCACTGGGCGGGGCCCTCGCCCAAGCGGATGGTCGTCGACCGCCAGCATCCGCTCGACCTGGAGAGCCTCTATCATCAGAATGTCCAGTCGCTCATCGTCGAGGGGGGCCGCAAGACGCTCGAGTCGTTCCTCCTCCAGGGACTGTGGGACGAGATCCGCGTCGAGACCAACCTGAGCCTGACGGTCAGCGACGGCACGCGCGCCCCGCAGCTGCCCGCCACGGCCGTCGTCGCCACCACGGCGCGCTATGGCGACAACAGCATCGTCAACTATGAGCGCCTCATGAAGTGACAGAACGATTTATTCATTAAGTGACCGATAAGAAATAACTTGATACGATTTAGGAGGTCACGTGTCCTCACGTGACACTTGCGGTAAGTGCGACGTGGGGACACGTCGCCTCCTATAGGGGCCGCCAAATTGTACCAATATATATTTTGCATTTACTAAGGACCACGAATTAAACGAATTTTAGAACAACGAGCCTGGGGGCGAGCACTCTGTGCGCAGCCAATTCGTGTCATTCGTGGTAGAAAAAAGAACAGCGGGTATGCCAAGCAATTTGGCATACCCTCTGTTCTGTATGAATCGGCTGTCTGCGGCAGTGGATTATTTCCGTCCGAAGTCGGCGGGCACCTCGCCCCATTTCGATGTCTCCCACTTGACGATGGGGTTGCGGTAGTCGTGCGTGCGCAGCCATGCCTCCGCCCGCTCGATGATGTTGTAGAGCGGCTCCGTCTGCGGCGTGCGCTCCAGCTTTGTCTTGCACTGCCGCTTGCGCACCCAGAGGATGGCGTTGTAGGAGTCGGAGTAGATGGTCTTCTGCGGCAGACCCTGCTGCCAGCAGAGGGCCAGGGCATGGACGATGGCCAGGAACTCGCCGATGTTGTTCGTGCCCCGCATAGGGCCGAAGTGGAACACGCGGGCGCCCGTCTGCAGGTCGATGGCCTGATATTCCATAGGCCCAGGGTTGCCCGAGCAGGCCGCATCGACGGCCCACGCATCGGCCGTCACCTCCATGGGCAGCGGCAGCACCGTGTCATGTCGCCATTCCGGCGGATTTAAAATCTCAATTCCCACTTCTCAACTCTCAACTCTCAACTCTCAATTCTCAACTCTCCCTACATTCTCTCCGGCACCTCGATGCCGAGCAGCGACATGCCGCAGCGGATGATCTTGGCCACGTTGCGGGCCAGGACGAGGCGCACCTGGCGCTTCTGGGCGTCGGGCTCGTTGAGGATCGAGTAGTCGTGATAGAACTGATTGAAGACCTTCGTCAGCTCGTAGCAGTAGTTGGCGATGCCCGAGGGCGAATAGTCCTTGCCGGCCTGCTCGACGGCGGCGGGGAATTCGTTCATCTTCTGGATGAGCTCGATTTCCTTGTCAGACAAAGCCCCCCCTACGGCCCCCGAGGGGGCTTCTATAGTTTTGCAGGCGGCTTTGTCTATCGTGTCCCCCTCGGGGGACGACAGGGGGGCTTTCCTCAGGATCGAGCGGATGCGGGCGTAGGTGTACTGGATGAAGGGACCCGTGTTGCCGTTGAAGTCGATCGACTCCTCGGGGTTGAACAGCATATTCTTGCGGGCATCGACCTTCAGGATGAAGTATTTCAGGGCGCCCATGCCGACGATGCGGGCAATCTCGCGGCGCTCCTCCTCAGTCATGTCGTCGAACTTGCCCAGCTCCATCGACGTGCGGTAGGCATCGTCGACCATCAGCTGCATCAGGTCGTCGGCGTCGACGACGGTGCCCTCGCGCGACTTCATCTTGCCGTTGGGCAGCTCCACCATGCCGTAGCTGAAGTGCACCAGGTCCTTGCCCCAACGGAATCCCAGACGGTCGAGCAGCAGCGAGAGCACCTGGAAGTGATAGTTCTGCTCATTGCCGACGACGTAGATCATCTGGTCGATGGGGTAGTCCTCGTAGCGCATCTCGGCCGTGCCGATGTCCTGCGTCATGTAGACTGAGGTGCCGTCGGAGCGCAACAGCAGTTTCTGGTCGAGGCCGGCGTCGGTCAGGTCGGCCCAGACCGAACCGTCGTCCTTGCGGAAGAAGAGACCCTTCTCCAGACCTTCCTCCACCTTGGCCTTGCCGCGCAGGTAGGTCTGCGACTCATAGTAGATCTTGTCGAACGAGACGCCCATGCGGCGGTAGGTCTCGTCGAAGCCTGCGTAGACCCACGAGTTCATCGTCGCCCACAGCTGGCGCACCTCCTTGTCGCCCTGCTCCCACTTGACGAGCATCTGGTGGGCCTCCTTGATGAGCGGCGCCTCCTGCTTGGCCTGCTCCTCGTCCATGCCCTGGGCCACGAGCTGCTTCACCTCCTCGCGGTAGTGCTTGTCGAAGAGCACGTAGTAGTCGCCGATGAGGTGGTCGCCCTTCTTGCCGCTGGACTCGGGCGTCTCGCCGTTGCCCCAGCGCAGCCAGGCCAGCATCGACTTGCAGATGTGGATGCCGCGGTCGTTGACGATGTTGGTCTTGACGACGCGGTTGCCGTTGGCCTCCATGATCTTGGCCAGGCTCCAGCCCAGCAGGTTGTTGCGCACATGGCCCAGGTGGAGCGGCTTGTTCGTGTTGGGCGATGAGTATTCAATCATGACCAGGGGAGAGCCCTCGGTGGCGGCCTTCGTGCCGAAGTGGTCGTCGCCGTCGATGGCCTCGAGCAGCTGCAGCCAGGCGCCCTGGCCTACGCTGAGGTTGAGGAATCCCTTCACCACGTTGTATTTGCTCACGGCCGCACAGTGGGCCACGAGGTAGTCGCCGATCTCCTGGGCCGTCAGCTCAGGACTCTTGCGGGCGGCCTTCACAAAGGGGAAGACCACGAGGGTCAGGTTGCCTTCAAACTCGCTGCGCGTCTTCTGCAGCTGCAGCATCTTCTCGCTGGCCTCCATGCCGTAGAGCGCTTGGACGGCCTCGCCGGCGGCCCGGCTGATGAGTGTCTCGATGTTCATTGTCTTCTGATATTCTGTTCGTTTCAGCCTGCAAAGGTAATCATTTTTCTCCGATTACACAAATATTCGCCTGTTTTTCAATCCCATGGCGCGCAACCTCTGCCCGACAGACGCGTCAATCGGGCTCGTTTTCTGATAATTTAATGCTCAAAATATACAATAATGAGCAAAAATGTAAAAATAATTAAAGAAAAAGTAACAACTTATTATTTTTTTTCTTATATTTGCACGGAAATAGCTCAAGAACTTAACTTTATTTATTTTATTAACTAAAAATTAAAAGCGTATGAACAAGAAACTTATCTCCTTCATGGCTCTGCTGGCAGCCCTCCTGCTGGCCGTGCCCGCCAATGCCATGACGTGGCAATGGCAACAGGCGCCTCAGTATGATTTCCTGCAGGGACTGCCGGGACATCAGAGGCTGACGAAGGTAACACCGTTCGTCAAGGCAGAGAAGCTCACACGTGAGCAGCTGGCTAACGGCGTCAGACCCAACCAGCAGTACAAGAGGATCTCGGCCGAGAAGGCTGCCATGCTCAAGTCAAGGCCGGCCTTCAAGGCCCAGCGCCGCCCGTTCAAGGCTCAGATCAACTATGCAACCATTACGCTGACCGCCGGCGATGTCTGGAACGACGGCTCTGGCTATCAGATGCTGCTCGACGCCGATGCTACAGCTTATGATGACATCTTGCCAGCGAGCGGCGCACTGACCGCATCTGGCGATGCCTCTGAAGAGGTCTACGCCCAGTTCGAGTATAAGATACCCGAAAACGCTGACGGGTCGCTCACGACAGAGAATATCGTCTTGAATAGCTCGGTCACCATTGAGGTGCCTGCCGGCACGTACGACTGGTGCATCACCAACCCCACGGCGGACGACCGCATGTGGATTGCGTCGCAGAATGGCACCGTGGGCGGTCGTCAGGACGACTATGTCTTTGAGGCCGGACACGAATACGAGTTTGTCGTATCACTTGGAGGACAGAATGACCAAGTCGACCTCTTTATTGATGGCGAATCAATCGGTCCTGACCCCGTCGAGATTACTCCCATCGACGAACTGCCATACAGCAACAGCTTCGACAGTTCAGAGGAATATACCCAAGTCTCAGTCATTGACAGCAATGAAGACGGGTATACCTTCAATCTGACGTATGAAGGTGAAGAAAATACAAACATTGCGGCTTATCTCCAATATAGCAAAGATGAAAATGCCAACGACGACTGGCTCTACTTCCCTCCCATCTGGATGGAAGCCGGTCATGTCTATAGCATCAGCTTCGACGCAAGATGCGCTGATGCCGATTATCCTGAGACGTTCGAGGTGAAAGCAGCTACCAGCAGCGACGCGCTGCCCAATGGGCTGACGGTGCTGGGAGAGTCCGTAGTTGAAAGCGTAACCTTTGAGAATTTCGTAAACCCGGAGTTCGTAGTCAGGGAGGATGGCTACTACTACATCGGTATCCACAACTACACCGTGTATGACAATGCCTATTACTTCTTCGTCGACAACTTCCTCGTCGAGGACGTCACACCCGAGGCTCCTGAGTTCAACTATGAGGCAATTGCCATCGACCCGTATCCGGGCGAAGTGAAGGAGCTTGAGGAGTTTGTCATTACCTTCGGCGACCAGTCCGTCACCATCGACGAGGATGCCGTGGTCACACTGACAAAGCCCGGCGACAGAGAAGGTGAGTTTGAAATCGTCGACGAGGGACTGCTGGAACTCCGCAAGGAAGGAGGCGTGCTGGTCGTCCTGTCCGACAAGGTGACCGCCAGCGGCGTCTACACGCTCAACATCGACAAGGGATCTATCTTCTACAACGGTGAGTCGCTCGTCCCACTGAGCTTCGGCCCATACCGTATCGCCATGCCCGACTACGAGATTAATCCCGTGGAGGGTACCTATGACAAGTTGCAGAACTTCACCATCACCTTTAATAATTATATGGTGGAAGGAACCGACGGCGACGAGGTCATCGTAACGTTCGCCAATCTTGAGACCTCACAGGAACAGAACCTCACAGGCTATGTCATCGGCGGCAAGTCGCTGTACATCACACTCGGCGAGGAGTTCAACATCAACGGCAACTATGCACTCACCGTGCCCAAGGGACAGCTCCGGAAGACGCTCGACGGCGAGGCCGTAGCGGAGCTCTACTTCGAGTACACCATCGAGGGCGGCGTTGATCCCGTGGAGGAGGACGCTCTCGTCGTGCTGCCCGAGGGTGTGGAGCCTGAGGATTGGACCATCGAGGGACAGTATAAGACGTCATGGGGCAGCCAGGATGTGCTGCAACCCACGAAGGTGGCCTTCGACGGCAACGACGTCTATGTGCAGGGTCTCTTCTTCGACTTCCCCGACAGCTGGGCCAAGGGCACCATCGCCGAGGGCAAGGCCGTGTTCGCCCCGCAACTCGTCGGCGACTTCCCAGAATATGGTGAGAAATACTATCTCGTGGGTTCCGAGGACGGCACGACTGTCTGCGACATCGTGTTTGCATACGATACCGAGGCTCAGACGCTGATACCTGAGACACCCTACGTCTATCTCAACTACAACCAGAAGGATGCTGTCAACGAGGAGTATCTGTCGTGGTGGGAGCACCTGAAGCTCTATGCCGGCGCACCCATTGCCGAGGAGCCTGTCACCCCGCCCGCTGACCTCGCCAGCGACACGTGGAAGTTCCGCAGCGTCATCTTCTACTCGGCAGAAGACTCCGAGGAGTACGACGCCAACGTGCAGGTGGGCTTCGACGGCGACGATGTCTACATCCAGGGCATCGCTCCCAACGCTCCTCAGCTGTGGATCAAGGCTACGAAGAATGCCGATGGCAAGTATGTCGTGCCCGCCCTGCAGTTCATGGGCGAGACCAGCGGCTGGTTCAAGACGAAGTACTACTTCGCAGCCACCGACGGCACCTCCACGCTTGAGGACGTCGTCTTCGACTTCGACGCTGAGACCAACACCATCACCACCGAGCAGTGGCTGGTGCTCAACCGCGACAAGTACGCCTTGAACTACATGCAGATGTTCCAGGGCGCTACCTTCTTCCTGCCCGCACCCGTCGTCATCGACGAGCTGCCCTATGCTAACAGCTTCGACAGCGCTGACAAGCGCGATGAGATGAAGGTCATCGACGCCAATGGCGACGACGTCACATGGCGCTTCGAGGAGGCCAGCGCCAGCTATGGCTGGCATGGCTCGAACAGCGGCGACGACTGGCTCGTCACGCCGATGATCCATCTGGAGGCCGGCAAGACCTACAGCTTCAGCATCGACGCATGGCGCTCCAATACCAATGGCACGGAGAGCTTTGAGGTGAAGCTGGCCAAGGAGGCCACCGCTGAGGCCCTGGCCGCCGGCGTGCAGGTCATCGAGAACCAGAACGTGGAGCCCACCGAGGCCGAGAACTACTCGAACATGACCATCACGGTCGAGGAGGACGGTTACTACTATTTCGGCATCCACTGCACGTCGCCTGCCGACCAGTACGGCATGTCGGTCACCAACCTGCTCATCGACGAGGTGCCCGTCTTCAATCCTGAGCTGATCGCCATCGACCCGGCTGAGGGCCAGGTGGAGGAGCTCTACAACTTCACCATCAGCTTCGGCGACCAGAAGGTCACCGTCAAGGAGGACGCCGAGATCCAGCTCGTCGACATCAACGACGAGGTCGTCGCTGAGGCCGGCATCGAGCTCAACGAGGACGGCTCGGTCAGCATCGGACTCGAAGAGGCAGTCACCGCCGACGGCGTCTACTGGCTCAACATCCCTGACGGCGCCATCTGCTTCAACGGCACCGGCATCGGAGCCCTCTCGTATCGCTACTTCATCGGCGACGCCGAGGCCAACATCGTCATCGATCCCGAGGAGGGTGAGGTCGAGTCGCTCGGCATCTTCCACGTCATGTTCAAGGGCATCGTCATCGACCTCGTCGATCCTGAGGCTGAGGTCAAGGCAACGCTCGTCAACGAGGACAGCGGCCGTCAGTACACCGCCAACATCCTCGTCATCGCCAACCGCCGACTCTACGTGCCCTTCACCGACGTCACTGAGGCTGGCCACTACACCATGACCATCCCCGCCGGCACGGTCGTCAACGACCTCAACGGACTGGTCTTCGGTGAGCTCACCTTCCAGTACGTCATCAATGGCAAGCCTGACTTCAATGTCAACGAGCTCGTTGAACTGCCCGATGGCATCGAGTCTCAGACCTGGACCATTGAGGGCGTCTACAATGCCCCCGATGAGTATGGCGAAGCGCAGTCAACCAACGTCCAGCATGTCACGGGCGTGGCCTTCGACGGCGACTTTGTCTACATCCAGGGCCTGGCCTACTACTTCCCCGAGGCATGGGTCAAGGGTAAGCTGGAGGGCAACACCGTCACCATCCCCGTCTGGCAGTTCGTCGGCGAGGATGACTATGGCCGCGAGTATCTGGCCGGCACTAAGGATGGCAGCGCTGTTGAGGACATCGTCTTCGTCTACGACGCTGAGGCTCAGACGCTGACCCTGCAGACGCCGTTCGTCCTCGAGAACGACGGCAACGAGGAGGTCGGATTCTGGGGCTACTGGCGTGATGTGGTCCTCTATGCCGGCGAGCCTCAGGTGCTCGAGCCCGTCGAGGCACCCGCCGACCTGGCCACCGAGACCTACATCTTCAAGGCCAATGCCGTCGAGAGCGGCCATGAGGACGAGGGCGCTCAGCCCTATGAGGCTCAGGTGAAGGTGGGCTTCGATGGCGACGACGTCTACATCCAGGGCCTGTCGCCCGACATGCCCGAACTGTGGGTGAAGGCCACGAAGAACGAGGCCGGACAGTATGTCATCCCCGCCAACCAGTACATGGGTGAGCTCTCATTCTGGGGCTACACCTTCCCCTACTTCTTCACGGCTGTCAATGATGACAACACGCTCGCCGACGTCGTCCTCAACTACGACCCCGAGACCAGCACGTTCACCACTGACCAGATCGTGGCCCTCAACGGCGACAAGAAGTCGCTCTACTACTACCTGCTCTTCGGCAGTGTCGTCATCACCAAGATGGAGGAGGTGGCCGCTACGCCGGCCGACCCGACCTTCGAGGAATTCAATATCTCGGAGACGGTGGGCTACAGCACCATCTACGCCAGCGTCCCGACGGTCGACACCGAGGGCAACACCCTGCTGACCGACAAGCTCTACTACATCATCTGGATTGAGAAGGACGGCGTAGCACAGCCTTACACCTTCACGGCTGACCTCTACAGCGTCGACTTCACTGAGGACGTCACCGAGGTGCCCTGGACGCTCGACGGCTACGACATCTATCGCGGCGGCGAGATCATCTATCTCGAGGACGAGATAGAGGAGCTGCAGAGCTGGACCAAGGTGGGTATCCAGAGCGTCTACTACGGCGCCGGTGAGCGCAACGTCTCCAACATCGTCTGGAACGACGGCTCGTCGACCATCACCACCGGCATCGACGCTATCACGGCTGACAGCGACGCCCGCTACTTCGACATGCAGGGCCGCGCCGTGGAGCGCACTCATAAGGGTCTCGTCATCAAGCAGACCCGCGACGCCAACGGCCATATCCAGACCCAGAAGGTTGTGCGCAAGTGAGCGACACGCTCTCTGCGTAAGTAAGCGACAAAAACCTTACATTTTCAGGTGGAGGCTTGCCCCGACGGGGGGCGAACCTCCACTTTTTTTAGTCTGATTCTTTGGCCGTTCGGCGGAAAATGCGTAACTTTGCCAACGATATGAAACAAACTATACTTACTATGCTTATGATGCTCCTCAGCCTCGGCATCGAGGCCCAGGAGGAGCACAACGTGATCTATGATCAGCCCGACGGCGAGCTGCGCATCTACAACCGTCAGGGCTATGTCATCCATGAGGACGAATACACCGGCGACATCAGCGTGCAGCAGCAGTCGGGCACCATCAGTATCGTCTTTGCCCCCGACGGACAGCACGTCTACCTGCAGGACCCCGTCTCGACCTACACCTACGGCGGGTCGTGGGTGGAAGGCACGCTGAGTGCCGACGGCCGTTCGTTCAGTGTGCCGACGGGCCAGTACGTCGACTACACCCGCTCGTTCGACATGGCCTACCAGATGCAGGTGCTCACGTATGATGAGTCGACCGCCAAGTATGTCGTCGACTCCCTCTGCACTGAGATTGTCTACACCATCGGCGACGACGGCATCCGCCTCACCGACACGTCGCAGCAGCGCGTCGTGGGACTCGTCATCCGCACCTTCGGCAACCCGCAGGGAGCGGCCATCGGCCAGGACTTTGCCTATCTGAACGGCGTGTGGCTCGGCTCGGGCGACTTCGAGTCAGTCTACACCGAGGCCGACTTCGAGGTGCAGCAGCCTCCGTTTGGCCTGCCGACGACGGCCTGCTACCTGACGACGGCCCGCTACGACGGCGCCGAATACACGCCTTACGAGAGCCGCGTCAACGTAGGCTTCGACGAGGACGTCGAGACGCTCTGGATTCAGGGCGTCACCAATCTGCTGCCCTCCGCCTGGGTGCGGGGCCTGCGCGACGGTGACGGCATGGTCACGCTCAAGTCGGGCCAGTTCCTCGGCACGATCGACGGCGTCCCTCTCTATCTGCATGGCGCCCGCCTCAACAGCGACAACTCGTTCACCATCAAGGATATCATCCTGCAGCCGACGGCCGACGGCTATCGCACCACTGACTTCGTCTTCATCACCGTCAGCGAGACGGCCCTTGAATATGTCTTGTTCTACATGGGCATGACCATCGCCACCCATCCCGACACGCTCGTTGAGGTGCCGGCCGGGCTGGCCGCTGAGACCTACACCCTGACGAGCCGCGACAGTGAGGCGGCGCCCGTCGATACCCGCGAGGTGACGGCCGCTGCCGATGGCGACGCCTTCTACGTGAAGGGCCTGTGGCCGTCGCTGCCCGAGGCCTGGGTGCAGGGCCGCATCGAGGGCAGCCAGATCGTCTTCACCCTGCCGCAGTATCTGGGCACGTTCGAGTCTGAGGAGGTGGAGTATCCCATGTTCTTCACCGCCTTCGACGCCCAGACGGGCGAGCTGCTGCCCAGCCTGACGTTCAGCTACGACGCCCAGGCCGGCAAGCTCAGCGGCGCGTCGGCCCCTGTCAGCATCGGCATCAACAAGACGGGCTATCTCTCCGTCCAGGACTATTTCGACCTCCAGCTGACCCGCATCAAGGATGCGTCGACCGTCATCAGCGCCCTTGATGTGGCTACGGCCACTGGCGCCACGTTCCACGACCTGCAGGGCCGCCGTCAGTCGCAGCCCGTGCGTGGCATCAACATCGTGAATGGGAAAAAGTATTTGAAGCGATAACAGAATGGTCATCGCGGCGCCGCTCACCACGGCAGAAACTCCAGTTCCAGCTCCTTCCATTCCGGACGGGGCTGGAACTTTTTTTCGACATCGCCCACGGAGCCCGACACACCCAGACCCAGCAGACGGACGGGGTGGGCCGGCGTGAGGTCGACCTGGGCGAGCAGCTGGCGCGACAGGGGCAGCAGCTGGGCCACGGTGCGCAGCAGCTGGTCCTGGGTCAGGCTGCGCGTGATCTGCTGGAAGTCGGCATACTTCACCTTCAGCGTCAGCGTGCGGCCCTCGAAGCCGCTGCGGGCGATGCGCCGCTCCAGCTCCGTCGCCGTCGTGGCGAGCACCGCCTCGGCCTCTGCCGGGGTGGTCAGGTCCTCGGCAAACGTGCGCTCACAGCTGACCGACTTGCGCTCCCACTCCGAGACGACGGGGCGCTCGTCGATGCCGCGCGCGAAGTCGTAGAAGACGCGCCCCATCTTGCCGAACTCGCGCGTCAGGTGGGCCAGCGACGCCTGCCGCAGGTCGCGGCCGGTGAAGATGCCCATGCGGTGCATGTGCTCCATCGTCTTCTGACCCACGCCCCAGATGCGCTCCACCCGCAGCTGGTCGATGAACGTCAGGGCGCGGTCGGGATGGATGACGCAGAGGCCGTCGGGCTTGCGGTAGTCGGAGGCTATCTTGGCCAGGAACTTGCAGTAGCTGACGCCGGCCGAGGCCGTCAGCTGCGTCTCGGCCTTGATGCGCGCCTTGATCTCGCGGGCGATGTCGACGGCCAGGCTGATGCCCCGCTTGTTCTCAGTCACGTCGAGGAAGGCCTCGTCGAGCGAGAGGGGCTCAATCAGGTCGGTATAGTCGTGGAAGATTGTGTGGATCTGTGCCGACACCTCCTTGTAGGCATGGAACCGTGGCTCCACGATGATGAGGCCCGGACAGAGGCGCTTCGCTGTCTGGATGGCCTGGGCCGAGTGGACGCCGAAGCGGCGCGCCTCGTAGCTGGCCGTCGCCACCACCCCGCGGGGCGCATCGTGGCCCACGGCCACAGGGCGTCCGCGCAGTTCCGGGCGGTCGCGCTGTTCTACGGCCGCAAAGAACTGGTCCATATTATCAAAACTTTCTGATAATATGGATTATCAGAACCAAGTATTTACCATGCTATAAATGTAAATGTCTGATTTCCAAAAAAGCAGGTATTACCTAGTTCTGATAATATTTTCTTATCGTTTAAACAAAAGAGATAGCTTCTGAGCATTCTTTTGTTTTTTCCATAGACAAGTTACTCCATTGATATTGCTTTGGGCAGTTTCAATCATGGCCTTTTTGACGGTGTCTAATGTAATATCCAGGTAAATCATAGTTGTTTCTATATTCGTATGACCAAGCATTTGAGAAACATCGGCAAGATTAAACCCTGCGTTAAGCCAATGAGTTGCCATCGCATGGCGGAACTGATGGGCATGAACGGTTTCTGGCACATCAGGACATTTCATTTTAGCTGTTTTTGCATATTTTTTCAAGCATTTATTTACACTCTCTGCTGTCAAAGGGAAACCAACGCCTTTTATGGGAGAATAAAACATATAAGCGTCCTTTGGACTATTTCTGTGGAATCGTTTTATGTATATTTTCAGGTTCTCTACGAATTCTTCGGGAATATACAGCGTCCTAGGAATATTGCCCTTGCCAATCACTGTGGCAGAATAGGGCTTTCTCATATGTATGTCTATCAATTTGATGGATAACAATTCATGGATACGAGCTGCAGTAACATAAAGGAGCGTCATGAGGGTCGAATCTCGGATGCCCTTATCTGTCTGCAAATCAGGTTCTCTAAGGAGAGCTTTTATTGCATTTTCTGTCATTCCTGTAAATCTGGTTTTAATTACCTTATATTGCTGGATATTCAGGGAGTCAAGATGGAGGTATTTATATCTGATATCTTTAGTCGAGAGGAATTTCAAGAAGGATCTTAAAGAGGCAAGCCTAGCATTACACGTCTTAGCAGAACACCCATTGGTTTTATAAATGTGAGTCATCCATTTTTCTATGCACTCTCTAGAAAGACATTTTGCAGCAGTAAAGCTAGATGGGCTAAACTTCAACACATTTTCTAAGAATAGCGAGTAACTTTCCAATGTACATTCATAAGCACGTACAGTGTGAGAACTACGGGTCGTTTCGCATTTATTCAACCATTCTGTTATATAACTTGCAATGGTTGTCGATTCGGTGTTATTCTTCATCTTGTGGGAATTTGGGAATTATGTTTTTAAAATCTTCTCCCAGCAGTTTTTCTATTTTATTAGCATAGCCAGGAACCAAACTGAAATAGTAAAGTGTAGAGACTATAGTACTATGACCCATGCTTTTGCTTAAAGCGACTAATTTATCGCTTATAGATCCACCTGTATCCCAGCTCATAATATTGGCTGTTGCATATCCATGACGGAGATCATATGGGCGTGTACTACCTTCATTTTTGATTTTCCATAATTTTCTCCAATGGTATGTGAGTGTTGTTCTATCACGACACGTATCCTGTTCTGTTGGAAAGAAAACTGAACGATTGGGGATAAAACATTCTATTTTCATATCATAGGCCCGAAGCATTTCTAGAGCGGAGTCGTGCAATACGATAGTATGCTCCCCGTAGCCCTTTGTATGTCTGATTCTCACAACACCTGTAGATAAATTCACATCCTCAGTCCTTAACAGGCGTACTTCGGTGGTACGCATCCCTGAACTATACATTAATAGTATCATCACGGGAAATTCCAATTTAATCATATGGAATGATTTCGAATCTCTCTTTCTTGCATAATATTCATTGCATGACTTCAATAAATTGCAGATTTCTGCTTGAGTAAATGCGTGAGGTACATAACTGCTTTTTACAGGAGGTGGTAATGTTGGAACAGACAAAGAAGTCCATCCTCTTGAATTTGTCCATTTAATAAAAGCGATTAGTGGAAAAACGCGTGAACGGGTACTATTCCAAGTGTTTTCACCTTCCCTTTTTTGAGCCCACCAGTCAACCATTTGTTGTGTTAGATAAGAGTCCTCCGGCCATTTCCTTATGGTATGATGATAAAAAACTACCAATTGAACTGTTGGGTAAGTTGCCAATCCACATTCTTTCCTGTATGATAGGTACTCATCTAACATCTTCTTAAATGTCATTGGATTTTTCATAGCATGACCTCCTTCCAATATTTAGAGAAAGGCTCAATGGATAGAGCACATGCTTTGAGTCTTTGGTAATCGGTCTCGAGATATCCTTCCATAGCTTCTGCGCATGTGTGGCCGAGAACCTTCATGATGACAGGTGTAGGATGATTATTGTTCAATAATGATATTGCAAGGTTATGCCGATATAGATGTATGCCTTTTTTCCCACCATTTACACGTACGCCAGCTTTGACCATAAATTTTGCTGCGATTGAAGAAATCTGAGCCGGTCTCAACTGGCGAGGAGTCCCCGTCTCTGTTAGAAATAGAAATGGCTGTTCTGATTGCGGCCGCTCAGTAGTAATATATTCAAAAATAGCATTACCAACATCTGGTAATAGTGGTAATGTTACTTCGATTCCAGTTTTGGATTGTGTGAATGTCAATAAATCCTTGTTCCAATCGATATTACTGAATGTTAGCTTTGATATGTCACATGCCCTGATGCCCGTTTGGAGTGCAAGTGTGGTTATAGCCTTTTCACGTAAGCTGATGTTTGGATTGTAGGTATCAAGGGCTGTTTTTATCATCGTAACCTCATTCTGCTCTAAAGCAGGATAACACCTTTTGTGTTTAACCATCTTCGGTAACTTGCTGACAAAAACTTCGTATTTTTTAGAAGTATCATCTGGTTGCATCTTTAAGACTGTCTTGATACTTTGAAGAAGTCTAACTCCACGTATTACTTTTCCCTTGTCGTAAAAATATGATAACACATGCTTTTCTTCTATATTATCCATAGAAGAATATCCCTTTTCTTGAAGGTAATAAAGAAAATTTATTGTCGTAAGTTTGATGTTATTTGCACTCCTTTCATCATATGTGTTTAAGTGCATATAATTATCAATTACTTGTTTGAACTCAGAACATAGTTTCGAGTATTTGTTGTTCCTTTTCAAAAAGCCGTAATGACGGGATGAATCAGGGTACTCTCCATATAAGTCAAACTGCCTTATCACACTAAGAGTATTAATGGCTCCTCTTAGTTGATTACCAGAAAACTTACGTTGAAGTACTAGGAAATAATCGTCATAAGAGTTAATTTCCGGGATAGCACATTCTGCTAAAACACGCATTATGCTCGTCTTTATGTGACGAACATAATTAACAGAGTATCCATTAGCTTTCATATAAGCTAACAAATCTGGATACGATTTCTTTAAATTCTCTACATTCATAATTAACTGTTTGTTGATTAGACGAGACAAATTTAAAGAAAAAAAGTGATTCTAATATATTATCAGAACTAAGGACTAATAAATAATTTAAAACTCAACAACTTACACAATTGATATGATATATCTTTGGTTCTGATAATCCATGTCGATATGTATGATGCGTCGGAGGGCAGCCATCTTTTTAGGAGTTTAGATTATGGGAGTTTAGGAGTTTAGGAGTATAGGAGTTTAGACGATAGTCTCATCGCTGATGGCGATGGGTATGGACTAACGTCTGAACTCCAGCGGCTGAAAGCCGCGAAAACTCCTAAACTCCTAAACTCCCTGAACATAAGTATTTCATCTATTTATTCGTTGTTGAGATCGTTGCAGATTTCTTCGGCCATGGCGTTGAGGGCCACGCAGTCGGCACGGCTGATGTGGCGCCGCCCGTCGTCGTAGGGCCAGGGGCTCAGTATGAGCAGACGCCCCGCGGCGCAGGCGTCGAACAGCACGTCGGCAGGCTTGTAGTAGTCGCGGAAGCCGTCGGCCGAGAGCAGGATGAGGGGCTTCTGCTCCCTCTGCAGCACTTGCTGCACCTGCTTCTCCTGAGTCGAGATGAAGGGCGAGACCATCACGACGCCCTCGCGGGCCTGGAGCACGCATGAGTTCATATAGTTGCGCAGGGGTGTGCTGTTGCCTTGCT
The DNA here is from genome assembly GCA_902779455.1 of uncultured Prevotellaceae bacterium. Classification (GTDB taxonomy): domain Bacteria; phylum Bacteroidota; class Bacteroidia; order Bacteroidales; family Bacteroidaceae; genus Prevotella. Next base: position 59,763 of record CACZBS010000024.1, on the reverse strand, counting down.
CGGCCTGCTTCACCATCTGCTGGCGCACATGGACGGTGGCGAAGCGCTCCCTCATCAGCAGGGTCGCATTGCCCACGCCGTCATACGATCGGCCGCCGACCGCGATGCCTTTCTGCACGCGGAAGAGGCCCGGCCGGAGCCGCTTCGTGGCCAGCCGCTGGGGATTCATGTCGATATAGCGGATCGCGGTCTGCAGCTGAGAATAGCGCGTCATGGGGCGGATGAAGGGCATCTCGCGGAAGACGGGCTCCAGGCCGTAATAGGCCTCATCGCCCAGCGCTTGGCGCAGCGAGACGGCTGCGGCCGTCAGCCGGGCGCTATCGTCCTTCAGCCCCCGAATGGCATTCGGGGGAATGGAAGAAGGCGCCGCATAGGCCTGCCCTTGCTGCTGGCCTGCTGTCCAGGCCCGGCCCAGCTTCTTGACTGCCTGCCAGAAGCCTCTCACCAAGGCCCGGATGCCTTGGGGCATGGTGCGCTGCACATAGAGCACGGCATGCAGGTGGTCAGGCATCAGGCAGAAATGCAGCACCCTCACCTCGGGATGATGCGACGGTATGGACAGCAGACAGTCCACCAGCGCATCGCCCAGCGCCGTGCGGCGCACGATGGCCTTCGTCGGGTCAGCCTCGGGCATGTCGAGCAGGCCCAGCACCGGCCGGCGGTCGGTGGCGGTCAGCGTGATGTGATACAGTCCGGCCCCTTTCCATGCCGTCCCCGGCTCCTGCCATTGCCATCTCTCGTGCTCCTCCATGATGATTTGTCCTTGCATGACCGTCTCGCGCTCCTCTGGGCTCGGCCCGTAGAGGTCGAGGCCGTGGCGGCCATGCTCCTTTAGGCGTTTCGCCTGCAAATATAATAAAAATCCGGAAGATGAACAAACAAAAGCGCGTTTTGTTTGTCGCGGGGCATGATTCTGACGGGCGGCGGCGGGGGCGAATGAGAGGGTGGGGCGGTGCGTACGGAATGGGCAGAAAGAGGGCGTGAAACTAAAATCGCAGTGTGATTTTATGTCGTCACACTGTGATTTTATAAAATCACACTGAGATTTTAATTCGTCACACTGAGATTTTAGTTTTCCGGACGGTTCGTGATGGTCGTAAATTGGGCTCGGCGATGTCGCTTGCGGCGGCTTAAAAAGAAAAAACCGGTTTCCTTTTGCATTTTTCTCGCTTTTTCGTACCTTTGCAGCCGGCTTCCGGAATCGGGGGAGAGGTCAATGACCTATTTCATCTTATATCGCGTACATTATTAAATATATATAGAATCATGACAAAGCGAATCATTCTGACGGCGCTGCTCGGCCTGATGCTGGCCGTGCCCGCCACTGCGCAGTCGCTCGTGGCGCATCCCTGGCAGGGGCGTCGCGTGGCTTACTTCGGCGACTCCATCACCGACCCAAAGATTAAGGCCTCGAAGAAGAAGTACTGGGGCTTCCTGCAGGACTGGCTCGACATCACACCCTACGTCTACGGCGTGAGCGGCCGGCAGTGGAACGACATCCCGCGCCAGGCCGACAAGTGTCATGCGGAGCACGGCGACTCCATAGACGCCATCATCATCTTCGTCGGCACCAACGACTTCAACCACAGCGTGCCCATCGGACAGTGGTATGAGGTGCGCGAGGAGATGGTGGAGGCGGCCGTCGGACAGCCCAAGCAGCTCGTCAAGCGCCTGCGCCGCACGCCCGTGATGGACGCCTCGACCTACAAGGGTCGCATCAACATCGCCCTCGACCACGTGAAGCGGCTCTATCCGACGAAGCAGATCGTCGTCCTGACGCCCATCCACCGCTCCGGCTTCTATCCCAACGACCGCAACTGGCAGCCGACGGAGGAGTATGCCAACGGCTGCGGCGAGTTCATCTCGGCCTATGTCGAGGCTTCGCGCGAGGCAGCCGACGTGTGGGCCGTGCCCGTCGTCGACTGGGCCGCGCTGAGCGGACTGTTCCCCCTGATGGACGAGCACGTCGTCTATTTCAACAACGGCGCCACCGACCGGCTGCACCCCAACGACGCCGGTCATGAGCGCCTGGCGCGCACGCTGATGTATCAGCTGATGGCCCTGCCATGCGTGTTCTAAGGTTAAATAAACTTAAAAGTTTGGTCCGCCATCGGCCGTCGTGCATGCTAAATGAAGAAAAAGCAGTACCTTTGCAGTCCGATTATTCGGGGAGAGTCTTAGAATCCCCAGGAGCGTCGTGTAAATAGCGTCTGTCTTTGGCCGGACAGCGTGGTTTGTGAATCGGCGTTCTACATGATTAAACCAAACTTTATAAAGTAAACAAAAAACTGTTTTTTAGTAAATTATGAACACTTTAAGTTACAAGACCGTCTCCGTCAACAAGGAGACAGCCAAAAAGGAGTGGGTCGTCGTCGATGCTACCGATCAGGTCGTCGGCCGACTGGCTTCGAAGGTCGCAAAGCTGATTCGTGGCAAGTATAAGCCCAGCTTTACCCCGCACGTCGATTGCGGCGACAACGTCATCATCATCAATGCTGCCAAGGTGAAGTTCACCGGTAAGAAGGAGACCGACAAGGTCTACACCCGCTATACTGGCTATCCCGGCGGTCAGCGCTTCAACACGCCTGCCGAGCTCCGCAAGAAGCCCTTCGGCGCTGAGCGCATCCTCCGTCATGCCGTCAAGGGCATGCTGCCCAAAGGCCCCCTCGGCCGTCATCTGCTGACCAATCTCTACATCTATGATGGCACCGAGCACCAGCACGAGGCTCAGCAGCCTAAGGCTATCGATATCAACCAGTACAAGTAAGATTAAAGCAACAAAGGATTATCATGGAAGTAATTAATGCATTAGGTCGTCGTAAGAGCTCGATTGCTCGCGTCTACATGTCGGAAGGCACTGGCAAGATCACGATCAACAAGAAGGACTTAACCGAATATTTCCCCTCAGCTATCCTGCAGTACGTGGTGAAGCAGCCGCTCAACCTGCTTGAGGTAGCCGAGAAGTATGACATCAAGGCCAACCTCGACGGTGGTGGCTTCACCGGCCAGAGCCAGGCCCTGCGCCTTGCCATCTCGCGCGCACTGGTGAAGATCAACGCTGAGGACAAGAAGACCCTGAAGGACCAGGGCTTCCTGACCCGCGACAGCCGTGCCGTTGAGCGTAAGAAGCCCGGTCAGCCCAAGGCCCGTCGTCGCTTCCAGTTCAGTAAGCGTTAATCTTGAACTGAGAGTTGAGAACGGAGAACTGAGAGGTGCAATAGCCTTGACGCCGTCCGGCCCTCGGAACAAGAAACTGAACCGTTTAGTATCTAAACCCGTGAGACTTGTCTGTCAATTACTCACAGGCTGATTCTAAAAAGAATTAAAAAGAAGGTAAACAACAAAAAGCATTTCAAGAAAAAATGGCAAGAACAAATTTTGACCAACTGCTGCAGGCCGGCTGCCACTTCGGCCACCTGAAGCGTAAGTGGAACCCCGCTATGGCTCCCTACATCTACACCGAGCGCAACGGTATCCACATCATCGACCTCCACAAGACCGTCGTCAAGATCGACGACGCCGCCGAGGCCCTGAAGAACATCGCCCGCCAGGGCAAGAAAATCCTCTTCGTAGGTACTAAAAAACAGACTAAAGAAGTGATTGCCGAGAAGGCAACCAGCGTTAATATGCCTTACGTCATCGAGCGTTGGCCGGGCGGCATGCTCACCAACTTCCCCACCATCCGCAAGGCAGTGAAGAAGATGGCCAACATCGATAAGCTCATGCAGGACGGCACCTTCAGCAACCTGTCGAAGCGCGAGCTGCTGCAGATCACCCGCCAGCGTGCCAAGCTCGAGAAGAACCTCGGCTCTATCGCTGACCTGACCCGTCTGCCCAGCGCCCTGTTCGTCGTCGACGTGCTCAAGGAGAACATCGCCGTGAAGGAGGCCAACCGCCTGGGTATCCCCGTGTTCGCCATCGTCGACACCAACTCGGACCCCAAGGACATCGACTACGTCATCCCCGCCAACGACGACGCCAAGGACTCGGTTGAGGTGATCCTCAACGCCTGCTGCGCCGCCATCGCCGAGGGCCTGGAGGAGCGCAAGGCCGAGAAGGCCGACGAGAAGGCTGCCGAGGCTCAGGCTGAGGCTGAGGAGGGCGAGGAGAAGCCCCGCCGCCAGCGCCGCGCCCGCAAGGACGAGGCTCCCGCCCAGGAGGCACCCGCCGCTGAGGAGGCTGCCCCCGCTGAGGAGGAGGCTCCCGCTGCTGAGTAACTGATACGAATAAGGTTAACAACGAAAAAAGTTAAAAACAATGGCAATTTCAATTGACGATATCAAAAAGCTTCGTGCTATGACCGGTGCCGGTCTGGCCGACGTGAAGAAGGCTCTGACCGAGGCCGAGGGCGACTTCGACCGCGCCAAGGAGCTGCTCCGCGAGCGCGGACTGGCCATCGCCGCCAAGCGCTCCGACCGTGAGACCTCGAATGGTTGTGTACTCGTGAAGAAGGTCGACGGCTTCGCCGCTACCATCGCACTGAAGTGTGAGACCGACTTCGTGGCCAATGGCGCTGACTTCATCGCCCTGACCCAGAGCATCCTCGACGCTGCCATCGCAGCACGCTGCAAGACGCTCGACGAGGTGAAGGAGCTCGAAGTGAACGGCCAGAAGGTGCAGGACGCTGTCACGCAGCGCTCGGGTATTACCGGCGAGAAGATGGAGCTCGACGGCTACCTCACCCTCGAGGGCGCCAACGTCGAGATCTACGACCACATGGGCAAGCACACCCTGACCACCATGGTGCAGCTCAACAAGGAGAACGCCGAGGTGGGCCACAAGCTGGCCATGCAGGTGGCTGCCATGAAGCCCGTCGCCCTCGATGCCGAGAGCGTCGACCAGAAGATCCTGGACGAGGAGTACAAGACGGCCGTTGAGAAGACCAAGCTCGAGCAGGTCGAGAAGTTCGTCGAGATGAAGCTGAAGAAGGCTGGCATCAACCCCAACCTCGTCGACAGCGAGGACCACATCGAGAGCAACATGTCGAAGGGCTGGCTCACTCAGGAGCAGGCCGACGAGGCTCGCAAGGTCATCGCCGAGGCTAAGGTCGAGGGCGAGGCTCAGCTGAAGCCCGTCATGATCGAGAACATCGCCAAGGGCCGCGTGCAGAAGTTCCTCAAGGAGAACTGCCTCGTCGACCAGGAGTTCCAGTTCGGCGATGGCGACAAGGCTAGCGTTGCCCAGTGGCTGAAGGCCCAGGACAAGGAGCTGCAGATCGTGGCCTTCCGCCGCTTCACGCTTGTGGCCGAGTAAGCCCGTAGGCTTAATTAACATAAAAAATGCCGGATGCCTCAATGGTTTCCGGCATTTTTTTTGTACTTTTGTCGCAAAATAGTGGCGCTATGAAGATATTTGCAGTAGGAATGAACTATGCCGAGCACAATAAAGAGCTCGACGGCACGTTATATAAACCAGAGGAACCCGTGATTTTCACCAAGGCGGACTCGGCACTGCTGAAGGACCACAAGCCGTTTTTCATCCCCGACTGGTCGTCGAGGGTCGACTACGAAGCGGAGATTGTGGTGCGTATTTGTCGTTTGGGCAAGGGCATCCCCGTGCGCTTCGCCCATCGCTACTACGACGCCCTGACCGTGGGCATCGACTTCACTGCACGCGACCTGCAGCAGCGCGCCCGTCAGCAGGGCCACCCTTGGACCATCTGCAAGGGCTTCGACGGCAGCGCCGCCATCGGCCAGTGGATCGACAAGACGGAGCTGCCCGCCGTGCAGCAACTGCACTTCCATCTCGACATCAACGGGCAGACCGTGCAGCAGGGACATACGGCCGACATGCTCTACACGGTGGACGAGCTGATCAGCTACATCTCCAAGTTCTTCACCCTCCGCACCGGCGACCTCCTCTATACGGGAACACCGGCAGGCGTAGGCCCCGTCAGCATCGACGACCATCTGGAGGGCTGGATAGAAGACCGCAAGGTCCTTGACTTTAAATGTAAATAGACCACGTGAAAAAGATATTGACACTCATCGGACTGCTGGCCGTCGTGCTGGGAGCATCGGCGCAAGAGTTCTTCAATCTGACGGCTGACGACGTCAAGATCGACTCTCTGCTGCCGACCTTCTGCTATTCTGTCGATCTGCCCCAGGGCTATCAGGACTCCGTCTACCAGGTGTCAATAGAATACCCCGAGTTTATCGACATGGCCCCGGCTGACGTGCTGCTCTACAACAGCATCTCGGGCGAACAGCTGCCTGAGCTGCCCGAGGTGCAGGCCTATGTAGGCACCTCGCGCAAGGAGGGGACGCTCTACGCCTCGTTCGTGCCGCTCGTACAGCGTGGCGGACGCTATCAGAAGCTGGTCAGCTTCATGCTGCGCGTCGAGGCCCAGCCTGCAGCCAAGAGCCGCCGGCGCGCTGCCGCCGCCAGCGAGCGCTATGCTGACCACTCCGTGCTGGCCACGGGGCAGTGGGCCAAGATCAGCGTCCCCGAGACAGGCATCTATCAGATTACCGATGCGCTCGTCCGACAGGCGGGCTTCTCCAATCCCGCCAAGGTGAAGATCTACGGCTACGGCGGCAACCTGCAGCCCGAGGTCCTGCAGGGCGACTATCTCGCAGCTACTGACGACTTAAAGGAGGTGCCGACATGCACCATCGGCGGCCGGCGCCTGTTCCACGGCGTGGGCCCCGTCAGTTGGAGCAGCAGCTCGACGACCACGCGCACCCGCAATCCCTACAGCAACGAGGGCTGCTATTTCCTGACCGAGAGCGACGACGAGCCTCTGCGCGTGGACAGCGCCGAATTCGTCGCCGCCTTCTATCCCTCCAACGACGATTATCATTCGCTTTATGAGGTCGACGACTTCGCCTGGTATCACAGCGGCCGCAATCTCTACGATGCTACATGGAAGAGCGAACTTGACAACAAGTATGAGCTGGCCGCACACGGCACGACGGGGCAGCTGACGGTCGTCCTGACAACGAACAACCCCTGTGAGGTGTCGGTCGTCGTCAACGACTCCGTCATCGGACAGCTGAGGAACACGAAGAAGGCCAAAGATGAGAGCGACCCCAATGTCAAGTATGATGATGCCATCGTCTGCACGGCCAACTACAATCTTGACAACCTGCAGGCGAAGAACACCATCGTGCTGCGGCAGACATCGGGCACGGCCGACATCCACCTGGACTATATCGCGCTGACCGAACCGACGCCGGCGCCTGTGCCCAAGCTGTCGACGGCCTCGTTCCGCGCGCCGCGCTTCGTCTATCGCATCACGAATCAGGACCACCATGCCGACGAGGCGGTCGACCTGGTCATCATCATTCCCACCAATCAGAAACAGCTCGCCCAGGCCCAGCGGCTGAAGGAACTCCATGAGACGAAGGACAGCATGACGGTGCGCATCGTGCCTGCCGACGAACTGTTCAACGAGTTCTCCAGTGGCACGCCTGACGCCACCGCCTATCGCCGCTACATGAAGATGATGTACGACCGCGCCGAGACGGCCGACGAGGCACCCCGCTATCTGCTCCTCTTCGGCGACGGCGCCTGGGACAACCGCATGCTGAGCACCGACTGGCGCATGACGTCGCCCGACGACTACCTGCTCTGCTACGAAAGTGAGAACTCCGTCAGCGAGACCCGCAGCTACGTCTCCGACGACTACTACTGCATCCTCGACGACGGCGAGGGCGCTTCGCTGCAGACGCGCGACAAGACCGACATCGGCGTTGGCCGACTGCCGGCCGTCGATGCTGCCGAGGCGAAGATCATGGTCGACAAGATCATCAGCTACGTCAACAACGAGCATGCCGGCAGCTGGCAGAACGTGGTCTGCTTCATGGGCGACGACGGCAATAACAACGTGCACATGAGCGAGGCCGAAGCGGCCGCCACGGTCGCCGAGTCGGAATATGCCGGCTATATGGTGAAGCGCATCTTCTGGGATGCCTATACGATCGCGTCGACGGCCAAGGGCAAGACCTATCCTGACGTGACCAAGCAGATCACGCAGCTGATGAAGAGCGGCGCCCTCATCATGGACTATTGCGGACATGGCGCTGCCTATTGCCTGTCGCACGAGCAGGTCGTCGTCCGTAAGGACTTCGAGGTGAGCAGTCAGGGACGTCTGCCTCTGTGGGTGACCGCCTCGTGTGACATCATGCCTTACGATGCGCGTGAAGATAACATCGGCGAGACGGCCATGCTCAACCCGACGGGCGGCAGCGTCGCTTTCTTCGGTACGACGCGCACCGTCTGGACGAATTATAACAAACAGGTCAACGTAGGCTATATACGGAATGTGCTCGCCACTGTCAAGGGCCGCCGCAACACGCTTGGCGACGCCGTCCGGCTGACGAAGAACGCCATCAACGAGACGAAGGAGCTTTATTCCTACAACAAGCTGCACTATACGCTGCTGGGCGACCCGGCTATGACGCTGGCCGCACCGACCAAGACGATCGTCGTCGACAGCATCAGCGGCGTCTCGCCCAGTCAGTCGACCGTCGAGCTGCATGCCGGAACGGAGATCTCCGTGAAGGGCCATGTGGAAGATGCGGCCGACTTCAACGGCATCCTGAACCTGACCGTGCGCGACGTGAAGGAACATGTCGTCTGCAAGCTCAACCAGAATGAAGACGGCAATGACGTACACTTTGAGTTCGACGACCGCCCCAACGTTATCTATCAGGGCAGCGACAGCGTCGTCAACGGGACTTTTAACCTCCGTTTTGTCCTTCCGCGGGATATCAGCTACAGCCAGGACAACGGCCTCTTCACACTCTATGCCTACAGCAACGACAGACAGACACTGGCGCATGGCGAGAACGGACAGTTTATCTATGGCCAGAGCGTCGACGTGGCTAACGACGGCATCGGACCCTCCATCTATTGCTATCTGAACAGTCCATCGTTCACCAATGGCGGCAAGGTGAACTCAACTCCTTACTTCTTTGCAGAGCTCACTGACCGCGACGGCATCAACGCCTCGGGCAGCGGTGTGGGCCACGACTTGCAGCTCGTCGTTGACGGACAGATGCTGTTGACCTACAACCTGAACGAGTATTTCCAGTATAGCTTTGGCGACTATCGCAACGGCACCGTCGGCTTCAGCCTGCCCGAACTCGCTGACGGCGACCACTCGCTGGTGTTCAGAGCCTGGGACGTGCTTAACAACTCCTCGATAGCAGAGCTGAAGTTCCAGGTGGTGCGGGGGCTGAATCCCCAGTGCTTCGACGTCATCTGCACGCGCAATCCTGCCACTACGTCCACCTCGTTCATTGTCAGCCACGACCGTACGGGCAGCGAGATGGACGTAGAGCTCGAAATCTTCGACATGTCGGGACGCCAGCTGTGGCGCCACACCGAGACCGGCCTGCCCACGGACAATACTTACACACTCGACTGGGACCTGACCGTCGACAGCGGCAGTCGCCTCGGTACGGGCGTCTATCTCTATCGGGTGCTCATCAGCACCGAGGGCAGCAAGAAGGCTTCGCAGGCCCGCAAACTTATTATCCTGAATAAATACTAAAGAGTAATAACGATATGACCAGAATCCGCTTCACATTGCTCCTGCTCCTCGCCCTGACAGGTTTCAGGCAGGCATCAGCACAAGAATTTGTCAATCTCACCAACGAAGACGTTCGTGTCGTCGATGCACTTCCCGTCTATAATTATTATCGTGAGCTCGGCACGGCCTATGCTGACTCGGTCTACGAGGTGAGCATCGACTATCCGGAGTTCGCCGAAATGACGCCCGACGAGGTGCGAAGCCTTCAGCGCGTACTGACAGAACCGCTGCCGGCCATGCCCACCGTCAGACAGGCCCTTCAGACGGAGCGTCGCAAGGGCACGCTGCAGCTGTCGCTCATGCCCCTCGTGTTCCGCGACGGCAAGTATCAGAAGCTGGTCAGCTTCAAGCTCTCCGTCCGCGGCCGGGCCGTCAGGGAGGCAGCCCCGGCACGCGTCATCACTGCCGACCAGCGCTACGCCCGCCACTCGGTGCTGTCTGACGGCAAGTGGGTCAAGATCCGCATCCCTGAGTCCGGCTTCTATGAGCTGACGCCTGAACTCCTGGAGGAGGCCGGCTTCACTAACCCGTCGAAGGTCAAGGTCTATGGTTATGGCGGTGCGCGCCAGCCCGAGAAGATCACAGCCACCTATGTTGCCGCCAATGACGATCTCTCCGAGTTGCCCTCCACCATTGTCAACGGTCGCCGCATCTTCTACGGCGTGGGTCCTGTCAACTACGTCAGCGAGCTTTCAGAGAAGCGCGAGCGCAACAACTATTCCACTCACGGCTATTATTTCCTGACCGAGGGCGACACGAAAGCCCTGGTCTATGACTCGACGCTGTTCGTCCAGCAGTATTATCCCCTGCCTAACGATTATCATCAGCTCTACGAAGTGGAAGACTACAGCTGGTTCCACGGCGGACGTAACCTCTACGATGCCGAGCCCTTCACCAGCGGCACCGAGCGCAGCTATCAGCTGCCCGCCGTCGGCAAGTCGGGCACGCTGACCGTTCAGATGAGCTATAACTTCTACAGCGACATGCTCGTCATGGTCAACGGCGAGGAGGTGGGCCACATCCTCATCGACAACGTTACCACACGTCCGCAGGGAGGCAAGCCCGGCGTGAACAAGGTCGACACCAACCGCTACAGCAAGGCAGTCGTCGACACATGGACCTTCGCGGTCAACGACCTGCTGACCGACACCACCACCGTGACCCTCCGCCAGCTGTGGGGCCACGACATGCATCTCGACTACATCTCTCTGCGCTGCAATGAGCCCCGCCCGATGATCGACCTCGCCACGGCCGCCCTGCCGGTGCCTGAGGTCGTCGGGACGGTGCCCAATCAGGACCTCCATGCCCACGAACAGGCCGACATGGTCATCATCGTGCCCAGCAACAGGGCGTTCCTGGGCGAGGCCGAGCGGCTGGCCCAACTGCACAGGGAGCAGGACGGCATGCGCGTCAACATCGTCGTGGCCGACGAGCTCTTCAACGAGTTCTCCAGCGGCACGCCTGATGCCAATGCCTATCGCCGCTACATGAAGATGCTCTACGACAGGGCTGAGCGCGAGGAGGACGAACCCGACTATCTGCTGCTCTTCGGCGACTGTGCATGGGACAACCGTATGGTCATTGCCGACTGGAAGAATCAGTCGCCCGACGACTTCCTGCTGAGCTATGAGAGCGAGAACTCCATGAGCGAGACCGAGTGCTACCTGAGCGACGACTATTTCTGCATGCTCGACGACAACGAGGGCGGCGACATGCTTAACAACCTCTCCGACGCAGCTGTCGGACGCTTCCCCGCCCGTACGGTGGAGGATGCCCGCACCATGGTTGACAAGACCATCCGCTACCGGCTCAACGAGGATGCCGGCGACTGGCAGAACACGGTCTGCTTCATGGCCGACGACGGCAACGCCAATCTCCACATGGAAGATGCCGAGGCCGTCATCGACTCCGCCAATATCGCAAGTCTCCCCTTCCGTCTGAACAAAATCTACTGGGATGCCTATCCCTCAGAGTCGTCGTCGGTAGGGCGCAGCCTGCCCGCCGTGCGTCGGGCCATCCTCGACCAGATGCGCAGCGGAGCCATCATCATGGACTACACGGGTCACGGCAATGCCGGCAGCCTCTCGCACGAGGAGGTCCTCTTCCGTAGCGACTTCGCTGAGAAGACGCCCGGCGGACTGCCCCTCTGGTTCCTCGCTGCCTGCGACATCATGCCGTTCAACACCCAGGACGCTAACATCGGCGAGACGGCCATGCGCAACGACCATGGCGGCGCCGTCGCCGTCATCAGCACCGTCCACACCGTCTATGCCCAGCTCAACCGTATCCTCAACAAGTATGTGATACGCAACCTGTTGGGCACTAACCGCGACGATCCTACGGTCTACACCATCGGCGAGGCCCTGCGCAAGGCAAAAATCTCCTATTTCTACGAGAAGCGCAGCGGCGGCACCCTCGAGAGCAACAAGCCCAACCACCGCCAGTACTCCCTCCTCGGCGACCCCGCCATCCGCCTCAAGGTCCCCTCGCTGCCCATCGCCATCGACCGCATCAACGGCCTCGACGTCAGCGAAGGCCCGCAGCGCCTGGAGGCCGGCTCCGTCGTGACCGTCGAGGGCCATGTCGTCGACCGGCCCGACTTCACGGGTAAGGCTTCGCTGACCGTCTGCGACGTCGAGGAATACGTCACCGGCCGCAACAACGCCGGGGAGACAGCCGAGAAGGACCGCTGGAAGCCCTTCAGCTGGTGGCAGCGCTCGACGGTGCTCTACAACGGCTCCGACAGCGTCGTCGACGGACAGTTCCGCTTCACCTTTGCCGTGCCCAAGGACATCACCTATTCCGACAACAACGCCATGCTCTATGTCCATGCCGTCAACGATGACAAGACGCTCACGGCCCATGGCAGCTTCAGCGACTTCTCCATGGGCAGCGGCGACGAGCCGCTCGCTACCGAGGGCGGGCCGGAGATCTATTGCTATCTGAACAATGCCCTCTTCCAGAACGGCGACTTGGTCAGCGAGTCGCCCTACTTCTATGCCGAGGTCTACGATCCTGACGGCATCAACGTCTCCGGATCAGGCATCGGACACGACATGGAGCTCATCATCGACGGCAAGATCAGCACGACCTACATCCTCAACTCCTACTTCGAATACGTCTTCGGCGACTATTGCCGTGGCAGCGTCGGCTATCAGATTCCGGCCCTCACGCCCGGCGAGCATGTGCTGATCTATCGCGTGTGGGACGTGCTCAACAATTCTTCCTTCGCCCAGCTGTCCTTCGTCGTCGACGACGGCTCAGGCCTGCAGCAGTCAGAAGCATCGGGCGTCAGCACCATCACGACCCCGACGCCCGCTGAGCGTGAGGTCTTCAACGTCAAGGGCCAGAGCGTCAGCCGCCAGCAGGGCCGTGGCGTCTATCTCTATCGCACCGCTGAGGGCACCGTGAAGAAAAAGGTGATAGGCAGACAATAAATCGATGCCTTTCGCCGTTAATTAAGACGTATGAAAAAGAAAATGAACACCTATCGCGGCGGCCTGGCCGTTGCTGCCTGCCTCCTGGCAATGGGCAACGCCAAGGCCGACGACGGAAAACTGACGACTTTCAACCTCGTGGAGCATGCCGTCATCTCGCAGACCATTGCCCCCGATGCGCGCTCCGCCGGTATGGGCGACGTGGGTGCGGCCACCGATCCTGACGTCAACTCCCAGGCATGGAACCTGGCCAAATATCCCTTCTGTATCAGCCGGGCTGGCGTGGCGCTCAACTATACCCCCTGGCTGCGCCAGCTGGTCAACGACATCGACCTGGCCTATCTGGCCGGCTATTACCGCATCGGCGACTATGGCGCCCTGTCGGGCTCGCTCCGCTATTTCTCACTGGGTGAGGTCTTCACGTCCGACGACAGCGAAATGACGGTCAATCCCTACGAGATGTCGCTCGACGTGGCCTATTCGCGCATGCTGAGCGAGACGTTCTCGCTCGGCGTCGGCCTGCGCTGGATCTACAGCGACCTGCGCTATGACTATTCGGAAGACTCCAAGCCCGCTTCCGCCTTTGCGGCCGACATCGCCATGTATTATAACAACTATGTGATGCTGGGCAGCCGTGAGTGTCAGCTCGGACTCGGTCTGACCCTCCAGAACCTGGGTAGCAAGATCTCCTACTATGGCGACGAGGAGAGCCAGTTCATTCCAGCCAACCTCCGTCTGGGTGCCTCGCTGATGATTCCTGTCGACGAGTACAACCGCTTCTCGATTGCGGCCGATGCCAACAAGCTGCTCGTGCCCACTGTGCCCCTGCAGGAGGTCGACGAGACCAACTCCGACTATCAGGACCGCGTGCGCCGCGAGTATAGCGACGTGTCGAGTATCAAGGGTATGTTCCAGAGCTTCTCCGACGCCCCCGGCGGTTTCAAGGAGGAGCTGGAGGAGATCCAGTGGAGCGTCGGTGCCGAGTATGTCTACCACGACAAGTTCTCGCTCCGCGCCGGCTATCACCATGAGTCGGAGTCGAAGGGCAACCGTAAGTATTTCACCGTCGGCGGCGGATTCCGCATGAGCGTCTTCTCGCTCGACGTCGGCTACGTCATCTCTACGGCCCAGTCGAACCCCCTCGACCAGACCCTCCGCTTCACCCTGTCGTTCGACATGGACGGCATCAAGGACCTGTTTAGGAAGTAAGAGTGAACAGTGAAAAGTGAATAATTTGCTGCCGCTATGACTATTCGTGTAGGATTCGGATATGACGTCCACCAGCTGGTTCCTGGTAGGGAACTCTGGATTGGAGGTATTAAGCTGGAGCACGATTTGGGCCTGCTGGGCCACAGCGATGCCGACGTGCTGCTGCATGCCATCTGCGACGCCCTGCTCGGGGCCGCCAACATGCGCGACATCGGCTATCACTTCCCTGACACCTCGGACGCGACGCTCGGCATGGACAGCAAGATCATCCTGCGCCGCACCGTCGAGCTCATTGCCACGAAGGGCTACCGCCTGGGCAACATCGACGCCACCATCTGCGCCGAACGGCCCAAGATGAACCCACATATTCCTGAGATGCAGCGCGTGATGGCCGACGTCATCGGCTGCGACCCCGACCAGATCTCCATCAAGGCGACGACCACCGAGCGCCTCGGCTTCACGGGCCGCCAGGAGGGCATGGCCGCCTATGCGACGGTGCTCATCGAGCGCGACTAATCGGCGGCAAAGCCTGCGCTCATGCTCAGCAGGTGCGGCTCGCCGCGGCTCTCGAGGATGCGGATGCGCAGGCGGCTGGTCTCAACGGCCGGAAAGCGCAGGATGCGCTTATAACCAATAGTAGTAGTTTCCTCCTCCACAGGAAGAGGGAGCCACTTCTTTTTGTCCTTATACTCCACGGCGAAGCGGGCGATGCGCTGGCCCTGGCGGATGTCCTCCTGCAGGGTCAGGCGGTTCAGACGCTGGCCGCGGGGCACTCTGAGGGTGAACGTGCGGTCCTTCGACGCCTTCAGCGGGCCGCTGTGCATGACGCACGGGGCCATTTCGCTGTCGATCAGCCGTCGGAAGGCGACGAGGTTAGCCGAGTCGGTCGGGTGGATGAGGCCATCGCGGTTGACGGGCACGTTGAGCAGCATCAGTGCGTTGCGGCCCACGCTCTGGTAGTAGATCTCGGCCAGCCGTCGGGGCGACTTCACCAGCGAGTCCTCACTCTCATGATAGAACCAGCCCGGACGGATCGACACGTCGCACTCGGCCGGCGTCCATTGGTCGCCGTCGCGATGGCCCTGGGGCAGTTCCTCGGGGTGGCTATAGCCCGGGTAGACCTCACGGCCGCGCAGCAGCGACCAGCAGGTCGTCGCGCCCTCGCCACGCTCGTTGCCCACCCATCGGCAGCCCGGTCCGCCGTCGCTGAAGATGATGGCCTGCGGCTGCAGGCGGCGGATGAGGGCATAGATGCGGTCGAAGTGGTAATAGGTGCGGCGGTCGATCTTGCGCTTCTCGCGGGCGCCGCCATAGTAGCCGTCGCCACCGTTGGCGCCGTCGAGCCACACCTCGAAGATCTCGCCGTAGCCCGTCAGCAGCTCCTCCAGCTGGCGGTAGTAGTAGTCGACGTATTCATCCGTGCCGTAAGAGGCCTGATGGCGGTCCCAGGGCGAGAGGTAGATGCCGAACTTTAGCCCGTGGCGGCGGGCGGCGTCGCTCACCTCGCGCACCAGGTCGCCCTGTCCGTTGCGCCAGGGCGAGCGGCTGATGTCGTAGTCGGTCCAGCGCGAGGGCCACAGGCAGAACCCGTCGTGATGCTTGCACGTCAGGATGACGCCCTTCATGCCGGCCGCCTTGAACGTCCGCATCCATTGGTCAGCGTCCAGTCGGGTGGGGGCGAACACCTGCGGGTCGGCGTCGCCGTAGCCCCATTCCTTGTCCATGAACGTGTTGGGGCCGAAGTGCACGAACGCGTTCGTCTCCATCGCCTGCCACGCTATCTGTGCCTCTGATGGCAGCACCCTCTCCTCCGCTGTCGTCTCCGCTGTCGTCTTTGCTGCTGTCTGTGCGGCAGCTCCTGCAGCCGTCAGCATTGCTGCCAGCACCATCGTGCCGATTCGTTTGATGTAGGTCATGCTATTTTGCTATGTTGCTGTTTTATAGAAGTTTATAATTGCAGTTTATAGAAGTTACGGACTCCACCCAAGAGACGCTTCATTGTCTATCTTTACTCCCCTCCTTGGAAAGGAGGGGCAGGGGTGGTTGATACCCCCGGCGGTATTACTTACTAAAAAATCGAGGCGCAGCTGTCAACCACCCCCAACCCCTCCTTTCCAAGGAGGGGAGTCAAGGTTAGACCATCCGCTTTGTCGGGATCGTGGCTCGGGCCGGTATGGTTATCATCCATATTTGCTATCGTCCTTTCGGAAAGTTTTGCTGCAAAGATACAACTAATAATCTTATTGTCCAAAAGTTTTGTTCAGAATGCCGCGAAGTTCTCCGGACACCGTCCGAAATCAAGCCGAAATACTATTTTCACGACTTGAAAATTTATTTTCAAGCCTTGAAAATAATAAACCACGTCGTGAAAATATATTTTCAAGCCTTGAAAATAGTGTGGCGGACCGCTTTTCGGGCTTTCCCGGATCCGGTCAGCACATAAAAAAGTCCGCCGCAACTCTCGCGAGCTACGGCGGCACAAGCCTATGTTTAACTAAAAATCCTTTTTCTCTTAAAAGAAATTTTCGGTCGCATAGAACCAAAAATTAGAAAGTTTAAAGGGAGCTTCACAGCTGCCTCCAACTTTCTTTTTTACCAATAACTAAAAACCTAAAACTATAAATATTACTACTAACCTAAAACAATCTATTAACCTTTTGACGATGCAAAGGTACGACGAAAATCTGAACTACGCAATATTTCTTGACCTGTTTGTGCACGAAAACGGCCTCTTTTTGACTTAAATCAATGGGTTGTGTGCGATAACAGCCACAAAAACGCACTTTTTTCTTTGCCGTTTGCTTTTCTTTCGCTAACTTTGCATTTCAGTTATGAAAGTACTCATCGTCAACACAAGCGAACGCACTGGCGGGGCGGCCGTAGCGGCCGGCCGGCTGGTCGAGGCGCTCAACAATAATGCCGTGAAGGCCACGATGCTGGTCCGCGACAAGCAGTCGGACGAGATCACCGTGGTCGGACTGCCCAAAAGCTGGCTCAGCCGATGGCATTTCCTCTGGGAGCGGCTGGTCATCTTCGTGCGCATGCACTTCAATTATAGTCGGGTGTTCGAGGTCGACCTGGCCAACGCGGGCAGCGACATCACCCGTCTGCGCGAATTTCGCGAGGCCGACGTCATCCATCTGCACTGGATCAACCAGGGCATGCTCTCGCTCAAGGGCATCCGCAAGATTCTGAAGTCGGGCAAGCCCGTCGTATGGACCATGCACGACCTTTGGCCCGCGACGGCCCTGTGCCATTATGCGCGCGGCTGCCGCCACTACATGTCGCAGTGCCGTCAGTGTCCGCTGCTGCCTGGCGGCGGGAGCGACCACGACCTGTCTGTCAGCGTCTGGCGGCGCAAGCAGACCATGCTGGCAGCCGGCACCATCCATTTCGTAGCCTGCAGCCGCTGGCTGGAGGGCGAGGCGAAGAAGAGCGCCCTGCTGAGTGGTCAGCACATCACGAGCATTCCCAATCCGATCAATACGCGCGTCTACTGTCCTCAGGACCAGGCCGAGGCGCGCCGCCAGATGGGCCTGCCCGTCGAGGGTCGCATCATCCTGTTCGTCTCGCAGAAGGTGACTGACGAGCGCAAGGGCATCAGCTATTTCGTCGAGGCCATCAACCAGCTGGCCGGGCAGCATCCCGAGCTGAAGGCCGATACGCACATCGCCATCTTGGGCGCCCATGCCGACGCCGTGGCCAGCCAGCTGGCGCTGCCGACCCATGCCCTGGGCTACCTGAGCGATGAGCGCCAGATCGTGGCTGTTTATAATGCGGCCGACGTCTTCGTGACGCCCTCGCTCGAGGACAATCTGCCCAACACGATCATGGAGTCGATGGCCTGCGGCGTGCCCTGTGTGGGCTTCCGCGTGGGCGGCATACCCGAGATGATCGACCACAGGAAGAACGGCTACGTGGCTGAGTTCCGCAATGCGGCCGACCTGGCCCGCGGCATCGGATGGGTGCTCACCGAGGCCGACCGCGACGCCCTGCGCAGCGAAGCGCTCCGCAAGGTGAAGCTCAGCTATTCGCAGTCGAGCGTGTCGCTGCGCTACATCGAACTCTATCAACAGGCGCTGGCCACCAAACACTTCAAGCTATGACGCGATTCACGGTTGTCACCATCACTTATAACGCCGCGGCCGTCGTCCAACGGACCCTCGACAGCGTGCTCTGCCAGACCTATGAGGACGTGGAGCATCTCATCATCGACGGGGCGTCGACTGACGAGACGCTCCAGATCGTGGAGGCTTACAAGCAGCAGTCTGACGAGTCGGACTCCGGACATAAGGTCATCGTCAAGTCGGAGCCTGACGAGGGCATCTACGACGCGATGAACAAAGGCCTGACGCAGGTCATGGGCGACTATGTCGTCTATATGAACGCGGGCGACGCCTTTCCTGCCCCTGATACGCTGGAGCAGATAGCCCGCCGGTGCCACCTGAACGAGCTGCCGAGCGCCGAGCTGCCGGCCGTGCTCTACGGACTGACCGACATCGTCGACCAGGAGGGCCGCTTCCTGCGTCATCGCCGGCTGCAGCCGCCCGCACGGCTGACGTGGCGCTCGTTCCGCCACGGCATGCTCGTCTGCCATCAGGCCTTCTATGCCCGCACCGACCTGGCCAAGAACCTGCAGTACGACACGCAATACCGTCTGTCGGCCGACGTCGACTGGTGCATCCGCGTCATGCGCGAGGCCGACCGCATGGGGCTGCCCTTGTGTAATATAAATATGGTGGTGGCCAACTATCTCGAAGGCGGCATGTCGATAAAAAATCACCGTGAATCGCTCCGGGAGCGATTCACGGTGATGCGTCGTCACTACGGACTGCTGACCACGTGCGCGATGCACGTCTGGTTCGTCGTCCGCGCCGCTATTTCGCGTTGACCTTGGCTTTCAGCCCGTCTTTGTTGTAGTAGCCGCCGTTCTCGAACTTGAGGTCGGCCGTCTTATTGTCGCCGCCGCTGAAGATGATGTTGTCGGGGGCGGTCGTCTGGGTCGCTGTCCATTTGTACACGCGGTTGCCATTGTCGGCCTTGCCCAGCAGCGTGGCCTCAATGCCGGGCCACGACATGCCCAGATAATGCTCGCCGTCGCTGCCGTTCATCCATGGCCAGGTGAAGATCTGGCTGCTCCACGACACGGGAGCCTCGAAGAAGGCGCAGATCTCGCCCTCAGTGACGGTGCAGAAGGAGGGCACGCCGGCGTATTCGCCGTCCGACGGCTTCTCCTCTTCCTTCAGCGTCGGCAGCTTGATGTCGCCGGGCTCGATGCCAATGACGTAATAGGCATAGTGATAGCCGCTTATGACCTTCTTCCACGCCGAGTCGGGCACGTAGTCGGCAGCCTTGGTGCCGACGACGCAGAGCAGTTTCTTCGTGTCGCTGCCGTCCACCTGCACGACATAGCAGTCCTGCTGCGAGCTGACGGTCATCGTACGGCTCGTGTTGGTGATGCCCACGGCCTTGCGCACAGCCACCATGTTGGCAATCTCCTGCTTGTAGGCCTGCCAGTGCTTGAGGAAGACGCAGGGCGTGCCAGGCATGGCCAGCAGATAGGCGTTGGCGGCCAGGGTGTCCTTCTTCAGCGGATCCTGTTCGGCGCCGGGGCGTCGCTCCGTGTCGTGATTCTCGACGAAGGTGACGGCATACTGACGGTAGGCACCACTGCTGAAGCTGCTGCTCACCAGTGGCCAGTTGCCGTCGTTCTGCCCTCCCAGACGGTTCCAGGCACCGTTGTTGGCAGCATTGCGCACGGTGTAGCGGAACTGGAAGTCGAAGGCTGCGCTGGTCTTGGCCGTGGCGTCGATCCAGTTCTTGATGGTGTTCGAGCTGTCCCAACATTCGCCGACGGAGAACTGCGGCTTGGCGTCGTTGTTGTACATCCGCGTGAACTCGCCGCTGTAGCCCTTCACCATGTCGTAGCGGAAGCCGGCGTAGCCCAGGTCCTGGAGCAGCATCTTGAGGTAGGCCTTGACGTTGGCCTGCACGTTCTCGCTCTTGTGGTCGAGGTCGCGCATGCCGTCCCAGCCTTCGCCCGTGTCAGGGTTGGGGCCCACCTGCTGGCCGTTGCGGGCGGCCTCGTCGTTGGAGCAGATGTCGTTGTAGGTCAGCTCATAGGTCACGCCGTTGTAGGTCTCCTTGGGGAAGTCCGTCCAGCTGGAGACGTTCTTGCGGTGGTTGATGACGACGTCGGCAATCGTGCCGATGCCTTTGGCCTTGAACGTCTGGATCATCGACCGCAGCTCCTGCTCAGTACCGAACGAACTGTCGTAGTGGCCGGGGAACCAGTAGAGGTCGTCGTAGCCCATCGACTGTCCGCCGCAGTTGCCGCTCTGGGGGATCCAGACGAGGTCGAACGTCGTGGCGAGGTTGTCCACCTGACTCTCCAGCACGCTCCACTGGGCGTCGGCAAAGCCGTCCCAATAGAAGGCCTGGAGCATGACGCCGCCATATTCGGCGGGCCAGCCGACGACGTCTTTTTCGGGCTCGGGTTCTGGCTCCGGCTCTGGCTCCGGCTCGGGTTCGGGTTCTGGATCCGGCGTTACAATTTCGGGCTCGGGATCATCGTCGCCGCACGACGTCATCGACGTGCTGAGGATGAGTGCTCCGCAGAGCATCATCGGGAAAAAGAGATATTTCTTCATATTTGGTAAGACTTTTCTTTTGTTCGTGTGATTCGTTAAGTGAGCGTTAAAGAATAACTTGGGTCAAATGGATTTAGTCACAGACCCCACCCCCAACCCCTCCCCTTGAAGGGAGGGGAGTGCCTGCGGAGTCCCATGAGGCGGGGAAGGCGGAAGCCGCTCCCCTCCCTTCAAGGGGAGGGGTTGGGGGTGGGGTCTGTAACCTAATCATACCGAGTTATTTTTAACGGTTACTAAATTCGTGGTTAGAAATAACCCAATAATTAGTCTTCTATAGAAAGGATGAGATATTCGTAGGGCTTCAGCTCCAGTGTCGGGCCGAGCGTCAGGTGGCGGTCGGTCATCTCGTCCTCGACCTTCAGGCCCTGCCATGAGGCAGGCACGTCGGCCACGGCGTCGGCATTGCGCACGTTGACCACGACGAGGAAGCGCTCCTTGGCATCGCTCTTCTCGAAGACGAGCACGTCCTGAGCGGGCCAGGCCGTCAGTTGACCTTTGCGCAGGGCGGGATGGTCGTTGTAGAGGTCGATGAGCTCCTCATACTCTTCGTAGAGCGGCGCATTGGCCGTCCAGTCGACTGGCACGTAGTGGAAGAAGTTGATGGGGTCAGGATAGCCCACCTCCTGCGAGCCGTAGATGAGGGCGCCGCCGTGGATGAAGACCGATGCGACGTAGGCCGCCATCGAGCCGCGCTCGTTGGTGAACTCCTTGACGGGTGTCACCTCGGTGGAGTGGTCGTGGTTGGTGGTGAAGCGCAGCTTGACCTTGCCGGCGGGCAACTGCGCATACTCGGCGCTGTCGGCCTTGATGAGGTCGGAGGCGGGACGGCCGTCGCGGAAGACGTGGACGAGCGTGTCCTTGAAGTCCCAGCCGTAGTTCATGTCGAAGCCGCCGACGGTGAAGTTGTCGACGTTCTTGCCCTCGGCCAGCATGACGATGCGGCGGGGCTGGGCGGCCTGGCGCAGCTCCTGGATGGCGTCGCGCCAGAAGTCGGCCGGCACACCATCGGCCACGTCGCAGCGGAAGCCGTCGACGCCCACCTCCTTGACCCAGAAGAGCATGGCGTCGGTCATGGCGCGCCGCATCTCGCGGTTGTCATAGTTCAGGTCGGCCACGTCGAGCCAGTCCCAGGGCCGCGGGTGGATGATGGTGTCGGTCTCGGCGTCGTGGGTGTACCAGTCGGGGTGCTCAGTGACCCAAGGGTGGTCCCACGCCGTGTGGTTGGCCACCCAGTCGAGGATGATGCCCATCTGGTGCTCATGGCACACCTGGGCCAGGTGCTTGAAGTCGTCGATGGTGCCGAACTCGGGCGCCACGGCCGTATAGTCGCTGATGCAGTAGGGCGAGTTCTTGCCCTTCTCGATGCCGATGGGGTAGATGGGCATCACCCACACCACGTTGACGCCCAGCTCGCGGATCGAGTCGATGCGGTCGGCCACGGCGCGCAGCGAGTTCTGGGGCGCAAAGACGCGGGGATTGACCTGATACATGGCGATGTCGTCGACGGCCGGCAGCTGGAAGTCGGTTGCCGTCGTCTGCTGTTTGGGGTCGCAGGCCGTCAGCACGATGGCGGCAGCACAGAGGGTAAGTAGTAGCTTTTTCATTTCTTGGTTGGTTTTTGGTAATCGTTTTATGTCGGCGAAGTTACAATAAAAATGCCAATGAGCATTCATGTCGCGGCATGAAAGGACTGAAAGTGACGTGCAATCGTTTACGCGACAGTCCCTTCCGGCTGCTGTCAGCTTCCGATGGGGAATAAGAAAAATAAAATCGGGCAGGCACCGTTGCCGGCGCCTGCCCGAAAGTCTTGGAAATATGATCCGTCCAGCTAATTACTTGCTGACGAAGATCATAGAATTGGTGATGTCGTTCAGGTAGACATCATACTTACCGGCGGGCACATAGATGTTGCCGCCGCCATTGGTGCCGATGTTGTTGATGCCATTGCTGACATTCCAGTCGCCATCGCTACCGAAGCCCCAGTTGACGCCCCAGTCGTGGTTGGCACGATATTTCAGCATACCGGAGGTCTCCTGCGTGAACTCTCCATACCAGTTGTGCGGAGCCACCTGCGTCAGGTCGTGGTCGCCACCCCAGCCGTTGAACTCGCCGATGAGCGAGATGTTGTCATACTCGGTGGGAGCCTGGTTGTCGAGCTTGGTCCAGGTGTAGCTCATGCTGCTAAAGTTGAGCGTGATGGTGTAGAAGGCATCACCCTCAGGGCAGACGATGGCGCCGGAGCCCTCATTGGTCAACGAGCCGGAAGGTGAGGCATCGCCGTCAGACAGTGCTCCGTAGCACTTGCCCCAGTCGCCGAAATCGTCGAATGACCAAATCTTCAGGTTGTGGTCGCCGGTCCACTTGGTGGTGAAGCTGACAACACCCTTCGACACAGGCGTGAACATCAGGGTCATACCAGTGTTCCGGTCAGCATTCCAACTGTTGGCTGCACCTACGAGGTAGTACTGGGCGGCCAGCGTGATGGGGGTGATGGTGTAGGTCTGCTCCAGCATGTTCAGCGAAATCTTATAGAAGTCGGCAGGGACGTCGCCTTCCTTGATGCACCACGAGTTGGCACCGCTGCCCTCTGTGTCGTTACCATTCTTGGCCACGATGAACTTGCCGCTCAAGTCAGAGGTGCCGTTGGTGTAGACGCCTACGACAGAGGGACAATCCCAGATGCTGCCCAGTGAGAATGCCGACTCGGGCATGATCTTGAACCAGTGGTCGCCGCCTTGAGCAGGAACGGTCACTGTGAAGACGGGATCTTCGTAGACATCGCCGCCGCCGTTGACCAGCTTGTAGCTCTGTCCACCCCATCCGTTGGCTGCACCGACATAGTAGTAGGCATTCTCAATCACAGGTGCCTCGGGGATGAGCTTGATGGTGATGGGGTCAGCGACGGCCACCACGCTCTGTCCGTTGTTGACGACATAAGCGCGAACTACGCCCTCCAGCGTGCGCTCTACAGGGCGCTTGCCGTAGCGGCTTTCGACAATGCCGGCAATGTCAGCCTTGGACACTTCGCCGTTGCTGTTGATGGCGATAACGTCCTCGCCGATGGTCAGTGTGTAGTTGTCCAGGGCGGCATTAGGGTCGGAAATGGCCGGAGCCGTGATGTTGCACACCTTGACGAGGTCGGCGCTCACCGTGGCAAGGTCGATGGTGGGCACGGCGGCTACAGCCAGGCTGCCTACGGTTTGGGCGGTTTCCTCGGCCGACGTCATAGGAGGCATCAAGCCTTCGTTGTAGTCATCGTCGCACGAAGTGAGTGCGAACGATGACAGAAGGGCGAATGTTGCAAAAAATATCTTTTTCATATTTTCTTTCCTTTATTAAAGTATAGTTGCTCAATTATTGCTTAGTCACGACAACCCTGTTGTTGCCTTCGTAGCTGACGTAGAGTTCTACCTTGTAGTTGCCTCCGGCATCGAGGGCCAGGTTAGCACCGTTGTTATAGGTCAGGTCGTTGTAGGCAGTGCCATTGCCGTTGCCACCCCAGCTCCATGTCCAATCGTGGTTGACGCGGAACTTCATCTCGCCGGCGTTCAGGGCGGTGGTCACCTCCCAGGCACCGGTCTCCTTGTTGTAGGTCATGTCGGTGTCGGTGTCCCACGAGCCGTTCACCGTACCGATGATGGAGATAACGTTCACCTTCATCAGAGTGTAGGTCATGTCGGCCATGCTGACGTCAATCTTGTAGAAGCCTTCCTCGGGCACGGTGATGTTGCCGGCACCTTCAGCCAGTGTTCCCTCTTCGTCGCCAACACCCCAGTTGGTGCCCACGTTCCAGCTTTCCTTGTCCTCGCGGAACTTGAACTCTTTGTTGAGGTAGGTCAGACCGGCATACTCACCCGTGAACAGACCGTTCTCGTCCTTGGCGCTGCGCAGGGCATGCGAGATGCTCCAGCCATCGCTGTCGTCACCAATCTCGTAGATGAATTCGGGATATTCGGTAACGGGCGTGGTGGGTGCGACCTTGATCTTGACAGAGTTAGAGTAAACGGCAGGCACACTGAGGTCAGCCAGTATGGCCTTGCAGCGCACGTAGACGTCGATGGTGGCAGGAATCTCACTCTCCGGGTCCCAGCCCTTGACGGTGCAGATACCGTTGTTGAGTGCCTTTCCAGACACGCCACCGCGCACGGTGGTAAAGCTGCCTGCCACGTCGGCATAGGAACCTTCTGTCCATGTGTCGTCGGCCGACACCTGGAATGAATATGTAACGGGCACTGTGAATCCATAGCCGGGCTGGCTCCACGTGAAGTTCACGGTGTTGCTGGTAGCCAAGTCGACCACCTGTGTGCTGTAGGCCGGCGTATTAAGCACGAACTCATTGGTCATGTTGTTCGTGTCGATAATGGGATTGTCGTCGCGGTCGCTGTCGCATGCAGTAAAGAGCATGGCAACGGCAGCCATTAACAAGCCACTCTTGAAATATATTGCTTTCATATCTTAACTTATCTGATTTGATATTTAACACTTGAGATTAATAGCCGTCGTTCTGTTTCAGGTTCGAGTTCGACATGATGTCGCTCGACGGGATGGGGTAGAGGTTGAAGTGCTTGTCGACACCGTGGGGAGTGCCGATGTTGCTGTTCATGCCCTTGTAGGCCCACAGCTCAGAATCGGAGGTGAACAGGTCGAAGCGCACGAGGTCGCTGCGACGGTGGCACTCCCAAAGCAGCTCGCGGCAGCGCTCGTCGATGATGTCGCGGGCCGTGATGGTCGACGGGGTGCTCAGTCCGGCGCGTGAGCGGATCTGGTTGAAGTACCACAGACCATCGTGGCCGTTGACGTTGACGCTGACACCGCCCACAACCTGGCACTCAGCCAGCATTAGGTAGACATCGCCCAGACGGAACATCGGGAAGTCGGTGTCGGCGAACGAGTTGGCATCTTCGAGGATGGTGCCGTTGGCCTTCAGGTTGGTGAACTTCAGCGACGACATGCCGCCCATCTCGAAGTCGCCGAGGTCGGTGATGACGTCGGAAGACTCGGATTTGGTCTTGTAGAAGCGGTTGCGGACGTCATAGCTCTGGAACTTCCTGTACACGTTCTCGGTCACGCGGATGCCGGCCCAGCCACTGCCGCCCAGACCGAAGTCGGCAGCATAGTCGGCCTGACCGCCGCAGGCAGCGTTGATGATGTAGGTCGTGCCGCCGTAGGCCTTGGTGTTCAGGTGGTCCTGATAGACGCTGAAGATGAGCTCGTGGCCCTTGCCCAGCAGCTGGTCGTTGTCGGCGCAGAACATCTTGTAGTAGTCGTTCGACGACTCGAGAGCGTAGCCCAGGTCGATGATCTTACCGCAATACTCGGCGCACTTGGCATAGTCGGCCGTGCCGGTGTAGACCTTGGCGTTCAGGTAGAGCTTGGCCAGCAGCATGTAGGCCAGACCCTTGCCGGCGCGATACTTCTCAGGATCGGCGGGGAGCTGATCGGCCGTCTCCTTCAGGTCGTTGGTGAGCCAGGTGAAGAGCTCGGTGCGGCTCATCTGCGAGGGGGCGGCGCCGCCCACCTCCGACTTCTCGTCGAGGAAGGGCACGTTGCCGAACATGTCGATGAGGTGATAGTAGCTCAGGCCACGCAGGCAGCGGGCCTCGGCGCGATACTGCTGGACCTTGGCGTCGCTGGTGTAGGGCGAGGCGTCGATGCGTCGGATGACTTCGTTGCAGAGCGTGATCTGATAGATCATACGGGCAAAGGCGGCAGTCACGAAACCGTCGTTGGTGGCCCAGCTCAGTCCGTGAAGGTCCTTGATGGTGCCGTTGTTCCAGTTCATGACAGCCTCGTCGGTGGGCAGCTCCTGCAGGTTGAACAGTGCGCGCAGATACTGTCCGAAACCGCCGTCGATAGACTTGATGTCGGGTGAACCGCTGTCGCCGTCAGGCGAGCTGACCGACAGGGCCGAATAGCACTTGGCCAGAAGCTGGTTGTAGTTCTCAATGCTGGCCAGGACGTTCTCCGGGGTGTCGAGGTTGGGGTCGATAGGAGTAACGTCCAAGTCGCCGGTGCAGGCCGTGAACGTGAGTGCTGTGGCCAGGGCAACCGAGTATAATCCTTTTGTCAATATATTCTGTTTCATAATTCTATCGTGTGCTAAGGTTTAAAAGTTGAGACTGACGCCCAGCAGATAGGTGCGAGGACGCGGATACATGTTGTTGTCAATGCCGCCATAGACCTCAGGATCCAGTCCGTCGTAGTCGGTGATGGTCAGCACGTTCTGTGCAGTGAAGTGCACGCGGGCCCAGTCGCACAGGTCGTAGGCCAGTGTCACCTTGTCGAGCTTGAAGAACGAGGCATTGCGCACGTAGTAGTCGCTCATGTAGTGCTGGTTCGACTGCACCACGGCCGAGAAGGGAGCCGTCTCCACGCGGTTGGAGACAAAGCTGTTGGTCCACATATCGGTGAGCAGTTCGCCGTCCGAGGCCACGTTGTTGTAGACGTAGTTGTTCAGGTTGGCGCGTGCCGAGGCCGAGAGCGTCCAGCGCTTCCAGTTCAGCTCGGTGTTCAGGCCGAAGGTCACGTCGGGATCGGGGTGGGTGTAGAAGTAGCGGTCGCTGTCGTCGATCGTGCCGTCAGCATTGCGGTCGACGTAGACGCCGTTGAGGGGATGTCCGTTCTGGTCGTACACCTGCTGATAGACCCAGAAGTTGTTGATCGGGTGACCCGTCATCTGCTTCTGCACGTAGTTGTCGACACCGCCAGAGATGTAACCGGCCTTGACGCCCTGATAGCCGGGATCGTCATTGGCCGTCAGGCGGGTGATCTCATTCTTATTGTAGGCCACGTTGAAGCCCACTTCCCATCGCCAGTCCTTCGTCTGTACGGGCACCACGTTGAGTGCCAGCTCGACGCCCTTGTTCTCCAGGTCGCCGACGTTGACGAGCAGCATGTCAGTCAGGTTCGTACCGGTGACGAGGGGCACGGTGTTGAGCAGGTCCTTGGTCTTGCGCTGGTAGACGTCGATGCTACCGTTGATGCGGTTCTTCAGGAATCCGAAGTCCAGACCGATGTTGTAGGTTGTGGTCTCCTCCCACTTCAGCTGGGCGGCGTAGCCCATGGGCGAAATGGGAACGATGACGTTGTTGCCGAACATGTAGTAGGAACCACCCTGGTTGGTGTGGTAGGTCGGGATGGAGGGATAGTCGCCCTGTCCGATGTTCTGCTGACCGGTGATACCCCAGCCCAGACGCAGCTTCAGGTTCGACAGCCAGTCGACGTTCTTCAGGAATCCTTCCTCATTGATGCGCCATGCCAGGGCCACTGAGGGGAACGTGCCCCACTTGTTGTTCTGGAAGCGCGAGGTGCCGTCGCGACGGATGGTGGCGGTCAGCAGGTAGCGGTCCATCAGCGTGTAGTTCAGTCGGCCGAAGAATGAGACGAGGTAACTCTCGGTCTTGAACAGCGGCGTGGTGGCATACGGCGTGTGGTTGCCGTCGTTCGACTCCTTGTAGTCAGTCGTCTTGTTGAAGAAATGCTGCCAAGAGTAACCGGCCATGACGTCGATGCGGCTCTGGAGGGCCTTCAGGTCGGTAGCATAGTCGAGGTAGAACTCCAGGGTCTGGTCGCGGCGCAGCTGGGTGTACTTCTCCCACAGGCCGGCTCCGTTCTGGGTCTTGTCGTGATAGGAGATCTCGCTCTGGTAGTCGGTCTCGTTATAACCGTTCGAGCTCGAGATGTCGAGACCGAGGTTCAGGTTGGCGCGCAGACCGGGCACATACTTGAACTTATAGTCGAACTGGGCGTTGCCGACAAAGCGGCGCACGTAGGCGTTCTTCTGCTGCTGAGCCAGCTGAGCCAGCGGGTTGAGCACCGACATGGTGTTGGGAGCACCGTTGGTCTCCCAGCGGGTGAAGTCGTTGACGGGATAAGCCGTGTGGTCGAACACCACGTTGCGGTGCTGGTAGGGCGGCAGCATGGGGTCGTACTTCACGGCAGCGCCGATGGCACCGTTGTCCGAGAAGCGGTTGTGGGTGAAGACGCCCTTACCGTTGAGGTTGATGGTCAGCCGGTCGTTGAGCAGCGTCGGGGTCAGGTTCAGACCTACCGTTCCGCGCTCCATGTCCGAGGTGCGCAGGATACCCTCCTGGTCGAGCCATCCGGCCGACACGCGGTAGGGCATCTTGAAGGTCTTCGACTTGTTCTGGATGCCGCCGGAGACGCTGGCGTTGGTCTCCGTCGAGAGGGCCGTGCGGTAGATCAGGTCCTGCCAGTCGGTGTTGTAGACGGGCTTGCCGTCGGCGTCGACGGGACCGAGTGCGGCCACGGCGTCGGCATTGTCACCATAGTATTGCGTGAAGAGCTTCTGCAGGCCGTAGGCGTCGAGCACGTCGACCGTCTCGCGCACCTGCTGCAGCGAGGTGTTCATGTCAAGCGTCACCTTGGGCTTGCCCGTGGCACCCTTCTTCGTCGTGATGACGATCACACCGTTAGAGGCGCGCGAACCGTAGATGGCCGTAGCCGAGGCATCCTTCAGGATGGAGAACGACTCGATGTCGTTGGGGTTGATGGTCGACAGCACGTCGCTCGAGCCCGAGATGCCGGTGCCGCTGATGGGCAGACCGTCGATGACGATCAGAGGATCGTTAGAGGCTGACAGCGACGAGCCGCCACGGATGCGGATGGTCGAGCCGGCGCCCGGCTGACCGCTGTTGCTCGTGATGGTCACACCGGCCGACTTACCCTGCAGCAGGTCGGCGGGCGACGTGGCGAAGCCCTTGCCCAGCTGGTCGGCCTCGATCGACTGCACCGAACCGGTGGCGTCGCTCTTCTTCACCGTACCGTAACCGATGACCACGATGTCGTTGAGCATCGTTTGGTCGTCCTGCAGCGTCACCTCCACGCGGGGGGCGGCCTTCACCGTAGCGGGCTGATAGCCCATGTAGGTCACCTGCAGGTCCTGGCCTGCCTTGGCCTGCACAGTGAAGTTACCGTCGAAGTCGGTGACGGTAGCCGTCTGTGTGCCGAGCACGCGGACCGTGGCTCCGATGACGTCTTCGCCAGTAGCATCTTTCACATGACCTTTGACAGTGATCTGTGCAAAGGCTCCCATGCTTAGGAAGAGGCCCATCATGAGGGCGAGCATCCTGAGCGGAAACTTAATGTTTACTTGCTTCATCATTTCATTTAAATTAGAGTTAGTTATTAGTATATAATATTTTCAGTTTTCGCTGGTTAGTCAATTTCGCTGCAAAGGTAAAGATATTTCAAAGACGTTATACTTTTTTTTGATTAAATTCGTTATATAGTTGGATGCAAACGTTTGCATTTCACTTGCACGACTAAATTATATATGGTTCGTGCACGTTTGCGAACTTTATTTTATCTTTGCAATGTAAACTCCATGAGCAGATGAAAGAGAACACTGTCATGACGATGAAGGACATTGCCCGCGAGCTGGGCATCTCGGTGGCCACGGTGTCGCGGGCGCTGAAGGATTCGCCCCGCATCTCTGAGGAGCGGCGGCGGATGGTGCAGCAGTATGCCCGCGAGCACAACTTCACGCCCAACGTGCTGGCCGAGTCGCTGCGCCTCTCGCGCGTGCAGCCGGTGCGGATCATCGGCGTCATCGTGCCCGAGCTGGTCCACTACTATTTCTCGACCATCCTCAAGGGCATCGAGGAGGAGGCCGAGGCCCGCGGCTATCGCATCATGGTGGCGCAGAGCGATGAGCGCTACGAGCGCGAGGTGCGCATCTGCCAGTCGTTCTATGAGAACAAGGTGTGCGGCATCATCGTCTCGCAGGCCAAGGACACGCAGCGCTACGAGCACTTCCAGCGGCTCATCGACGCGGGTGTGCCGCTCGTCTTCTACGACCGCATCTGCACGGGCGTCAACGCCAGCCGCGTCGTCGTCGACGACTATATGGGGGCCTTCAATGCCGTGACGCATCTCATCGAGACGGGGTGCCGACATATTGCGTTCTATGGCTCGCAGATGAACCTCGAGATCTCGAAGAACCGGTTCAACGGCTACAAGGATGCGCTCCTGAAGCACGGCCTGCCCTTCGACGAGCGGCTCACCCGCCATTGCGACAACCGTCAGGGCGCTGAGGTCATCACGCCCGACATGTTCGATCTCGACCCGCACCCCGACGCCTTCTTCGCCGTCAACGACGACACGGCCATCGGCATCCTCTACACCGTCAAGCGCATGGGCCTCCGTGTCCCCGAAGACGTGTCGATATGCGGTTTCACCAACGGCGAGCGCGCCATCGCCTGCGACCCGATGCTGACCACCGTCGAGCAGCGCGGCGTCAGGGTGGGGGAGGAGGCCGCCAGCATCCTCATCGGCCACGCCGAGGGCAGCATCCCCATCGACCATGCCGAGCGCCGCATCGTCCGCACGCGCCTCATCATCCGCGGGACGACGAGATGAATCCCGGAAATCCCGAAAAATCCGAAAATCTCGAAAATCCCGTTATAACGTTATAACGAAATAACGAAAACCCGAAATAACGATAAATAAAGAATAAAGCAATGAAAAGAAAACCTGACCTGTCGTTTTGGAAGCTCTGGAACCTGAGCTTCGGATTCTTCGGAGTGCAGATAGCCTATGCACTCCAGAGTGCCAACATCTCGCGCATCTTCCGCACCCTCGGCGCTGACCCCCACTCGCTGAGTTTCTTCTGGATCCTGCCGCCCCTCATGGGCATCCTCGTGCAGCCTATCGTCGGCACGCTGAGCGACCGCACCTGGACCCGCTTCGGCCGCCGCATCCCCTATCTCTTCATCGGCGCTGCCGTCGCCGTCGCCGTCATGTGCCTGCTGCCTAATGCCGGCTCGCTCGGACTGGCCACGGTCGGTGCCGTGCTCATCGTCGGAACGATCCTGCTCATGCTGCTCGACACGTCGATCAACATGGCCATGCAGCCCTTCAAGATGCTCGTCGGCGACATGGTCAACGAGGAGCAGAAGGCTAAGGCTTACAGCATCCAGTCGTTCCTGTGCAATGCCGGCAGCGTCGTCGGCTTCGCCTTCCCCTATATCTTTGCGCTCATCGGTCTGAGCAATGTGGCTCCTGAGGGCGTCGTCCCCGACACGGTCGTCTGGTCGTTCTATATCGGCGCCGTGATCCTCATCCTTTGCGTCGTCTACACCGTGGCGAAGGTGCGCGAGTGGCCCCCGAAGGAATACAACGAATATAACGGCGTGGCAGATGCCGAAGACAAGGAGAAAGAGTCGTCGGCCAACTGGTTCACCCTTCTGCGCAACGCCCCCTCGACGTTCTGGCGCGTCGGACTGGTGCAGTTCTTCTGCTGGTCGGCCCTGCTCTATATGTGGACCTATGTCGTCGATGCCGTGTCGCTCACCGTCTGGCATACTGACGACCCGACGAGCCTGGCCTATCAGGATGCGGGCAACTGGACGGGCATCCTCTATGCCATTCAGGCCATGGGCTCCGTTGTGTGGGCCCTGTTGCTGCCCCGTTTCCGCAGCACCAAGATGGCCTATGCCGTTTCGCTCCTGCTCGGCGGACTCGGCTTTGCCCTGATTCCCTTCTGTGCCGACAAGTGGTTGCAGATCGTGCCCTTCCTGCTCATCGGTTGTGCCTGGGCTGCCATGCTGGCCATGCCGTTCACGTTTGTCACCAATGCCCTTCAGGGCTACGGTCACATGGGGGCCTATCTGGGTCTCTTCAATGGCACCATCTGTCTGCCGCAGATCGTTGCAGCCCTTTGTGGCGGCATGATTATGCGCATGCTTGGCGGCAATCAGACCACGATGATGATTGTTGCCGGCGTTCTGCTCCTCTGCGGCTCGCTCGCGGTCATGGGCATCAAGGGCCGCCGATAGGCATTGCCTCCGAAAATCGAAATAACGTTATAACGACATTCCGGAATGTCCGAATCCTTCGGGTCGTTATAACGTTATTTCGTTATTTCGAAGCTTCGTTATTTCGGAGCCCCGTCATTATTATAACGCCGTTCCGCCGTTTTTATTATCAATAAAATTTGGGCATCCCCGCAATTTTTCGTAACTTTGCCCCATGATGAGAAACCTTGGAATGATGCTTGTGTTCATGCTGATGCCCTGGCATATCGTCCATGCGCAGCAGCACCGCAGCGACCTGCCCGACGACGTCGCGGAGCATGTGCCGATGGCGGCCGTCGTGGCGCTGCGCCTCGCCGGCGTCGAGGGGCGCTCTGCCTCGTGGGGACAGCTGGCGCTGAGCGCCGGCGCGGCCTACGTCGTCAGTGCGGCCACCACCTACGGGCTGAAGCATGTCGTCAGCGAGCGGCGCCCCGACGGGAGCGACTGCCGCGCCTTCCCCTCCGGCCATGCGACGATGGCCTTCGCCGGTGCCACCGCCCTGCGCCATGAGTATGGCCACCTGTCGCCCTGGGTCAGCGTCGGCGGCTATGCGCTGGCCGCCCTCGTCGCCGCCGACCGCGTGCGCCGCGACCGCCATTATGCCCACGACGTCGTGGCCGGTGCTGCCATCGGCGCCGGCGTCACGGAGCTGTCGTATCTTATAAATAAAAGGTTCGTGCGCGCGCGAAAGACCGACATTATCCTCACCTCGCAGACCGTCGGACTGACGTTCCGGTTCTGATTTTTCTTTACAAAATGGACCCCCTTTGCCAGAGAAACGGTGCTTCTCGGCCCGAAAAGGGCCGCTTCTCTCATCGAAAAGCACCGCTTTTCTCATCAAAAAGCACCGCTTCTCTTTTTGTGAATCGCAACAGATCTGAAAATCAGGCGGTTATGACTTTGTTTTAAAACGTTAAGAATTTTCTTTACAAAACGGCTCCCTCCAGCACCCGCGCGACCGCTCCGTCGCAAGGACGAGGCGGCCCGCGCGCATCTCTCCGATTACTTTTTTCCGATAAAATCCTTTCTCAAATAGAAAAAAAATCGTAACTTTGTGGCAGAATCATGATAACCGACAACCGATCCAAACCCTCATCGACTCGTCTGTGCCTCAAGTCGCGCGACGAGGTCTTCTTCATCGACCTTCAGCGAACGCTCTACATCAAGGCCGACGACCACTACGCCCACGTCTACTATGCCTCGGGCGTGCATTTCATGGTGCCCTTCTCGCTCGGACGCATCGAGGAGCTCATCATCACCACCCTCGGCGCCGACTCGTTCATGCGCCGCATGGGCCGCAAGTATGTCGTCAACACCCTGCGCGTCTTCTCCGTCAACACGGTGCGCGAGCAGCTCTGCCTGGCCGACGACCAGGGCAAGACGGAGACCATCCATCTGCCCAAACTCGTGCTCCGCGAGCTCATCGACGACATGGCCCCCTGACGACTACATTCTTTAACAAAAATGACAAGCGAGACGGAGGTAAAGAAAATTTTCGCGAAAGAAACCACTATATTCACGAAAAATGAAAGAATATAGAGACGCGGTTTCAGCATTTTCACCTATTTTTGCGCCGAAAAACGTCCGTTCGCTACGTGGTTATGGTGCATCCACGTGCGACTATACGTGTGTACATATATATAAAAAAAGAACATAATCATTAATTTAAACCAAACAAAAGTATGGCAAAAAAAGTAGTTTACTCATTACTTGCCCTGTCCGCAGTCCCCGCTGCTAACGCAAATGCAGCCGCCGTTGCTGCTCCCGCACAGGGAACCCAGGTGCAAGGTGAAATGACCGCAGCTGATGTCCAGGAGGTCTATCAGATGCTCGAAGCTTCTGCTGAAGACTTTGCAAACGTAATTAATGGCCTGCAGAACCAGCTCAACGCCGGTGTCAACGAGATCGAGGACATGCTGGGTCAGGCTGAGAAATTCGACGAGCGTGTCGACCAGGAGAAGCTGGCAGCCCTTGTGCAGCTCCTGAAGGACTCGAAGATCGACATCGCCACCATCGACCAGGGTCTTGACGATATCAAGAACAACGAGGAGAACCAGACCGAGGACAACTTCGCCAAGGTCAGCGCTCCCGCTGAGACCAACGAGTATCTCATCCGCCTCGAGGAAATCCTGAAGGCCGCCCGCGACGCTTTCAACGAGCTGAACGCCGAGAATGAGAACATCCTCGCCAACGACGCCAACCAGGCCGCTGCCGACGAGCTGCAGAACAAGCTCGACGAGCTGAAGGACAAGGAGGTTGCCGACGAGAACAAGAAGGGCGAGATCGACGACGCCATCAAGAATGTCGAGGATCAGGTCAACGGCTTCAAGGAGGCTGCCGACAAGGCTTTCGAGGACGGCACCGCCACCGAGTTTGAGCCCGATCCCAGCAAGGAGGAGATCGAGGAGGCCATCCAGGCCGTTTCAGACCAGATCGACGCCATCAACGCCAACTACGACGCCTACAAGGAGGTGAAGGACGCCATCGACGCTTCCACCGCCGCCTACAACGAGGCTATGGACCTGCTGCAGACGACTCTCGGCGGCAAGGAGGACTATGTCGGCCTGCTGAAGGACACTCAGAAGCTCCTGACCGAGGTCCAGCAGAACATCAAACTGGCTGACAAGGCCAATGAAGAGGCTTATGCCGAAGGCAAGTCGGTCGAGAAGAAGGACGAGTTGCTCGGCATGTTCGAGACCGACACCGACGCCATCCTCAAGATCGCCCAGGACGCCATCGCCAAGTATGAGGCCATCGAGGCCGCCAAGGAGGCTGTCAGCACCCTGCAGGAGAACCTCGACAAGGTTGAGGTGAAGGATGAGTTCCTCAACAAGGAGGAGCTGCAGACGGAGAAGGACGACATCCAGAAGGAGATTAACGACCTCTCCGACGCCGTGAAGGACGCCATCGCCGATCCTGAGGTCGACGGCAGCTACAGCGTTGAGGAGCAGGCCGCTGCCATCCAGCAGAAGATCGACGACCTCGTCGGTAAGGTCGAGGAGGCTCAGAAGGCTGCTAAGGAGAATCAGGAGGCCTACGACGCCGTCATCGCTTCCATCGGCGACCTGCAGCAGATGCTCGACGAGGCTAACGAAAAGGTCGAGGAGAAGACCTATGAGAACAACGACAACGCCTCCGTCAAGGAGCGCTACGACAAACTCGACAAGAGCCTCCAGGACCAGATCGACGAGTTCACCAAGCAGGCTGAGGAGGCCAACGCCAACGGCACGGCCGTGGAGTTCAACGAGAACTTCCCCGAGGCCAGCAAGGACCTGAAGGCCGCCATCGAGGAGTACTATCGCTATCCGTCGGCTGCCCTTGACCACTACGATGAGGTGTGGGAACAGCTCGGCACGGTCGACGAGAGCATGAAGGAGCTCAACGACTTCATCAACGGCATGACCGCTGACAACACCGAGGCCAAGGCTCAGGCCGAGGAGCTCGCCGGACGCATCGACGCCGTGAAGGGCGAGATTGCCGACGCACTGACCAAGGAAGGCAAGGAGCACTGGGAGGCCATGCTGGCCGTCAATGCTCCCGACGCAGATGGTGGTCCCACTGAGCTCGACGAGATTGCCGAGGCTATCGACGAGCTGATGGATCAGGTCAAGGCTGACCAGCAGGCTTACGACGATGAGGAGGCTAAGAACGCCCGTATCGCCGTCAGCAATGAGGTCAGAGACCGTCTCGACGCCATCTATGACCTGATTGAGGAGATCGGGGGCGAACTGAATGAAGAGAACAAGGATGCCATCGGCAGCGCTTACGACGAACTCGTCAAGCAGTTCGAGGAGATCCAGAATGTCGACCTGGCCGCTCAGGAGGATTCCTACAAACAGAACAAGGAATATGAGGACGGCGATCCCGAGGGTGCCACACCCGGTGCCGACGGTGAGCGCAACGATAACCTGGAGCCCGACGATGTCAAGGCTCACTCGGAACTGTCGAAGATCGTTGACGCCCTCAAGGGTATCGCTGAGGACCTCAACCAGCTGAAGGACGACATCCAGAATGCTAAGGACAAAGTGGCCGACAACAACGCCGCCAAGACGACGGCCGACGCTGACGTCGATGCCCTCCAGGAGAAGCTCGACCAGGCTATCCAGACTGTGGCCGACCTCGTGAAGGATGAGACTGGCGACCCCGTCGAGACGGAGTTCGCTGACGACTTTGAGAAGATCCAGGGCGAGATCGACGACCTCCAGAAGGAGATCGACGATGCCTATGCTGCTGAGGAGCTGGCCGACAAACTGGATGAGATCAACGACAAGATCAAGGGTATCTCAGACGAGATTAAGCAGACTGTCGACGACGCTAAGGCCTTCCAGGCTAACCTCGACGCTATCGCTGACCTGCTCGACCGCTACGAGGAGGTGAAGAAGGAGTACGAGGACGCCATGGCTACTGGTGTGGCTGAGGCTGACAAGGACGGCGACGCCACCGAATTCTATGTGGATCAGCTGGAGGCTCAGCAGACCATCCTCGACCTCATCAAGGAAGACATCGACAAACTGACCAACGACGCCGTTGAGAAGAAGCCCGACCTGATGGACCGCCTCGACAAGTTTGAGGAGGGCGTCAACCAGGTGCTGCAGGATGCTGCCGACAACCGTGAGGCCTATGAGAACCAGAAGACCGCTAAGGAGGAGACTCAGGATCTCTGGAACGAGGTCTACACCCGCATCAACACCACCGACGAGTCGAGCATCAAGGACGAGTGGCTCGAGAAGCTCGACAAGCTGCAGGACGACATCAACAAAGTGGCTCTCACCATCAGCGACTCCTACAAGGAGGGTAAGTCGGTTGAGAACGACGACGCCATCATGGACGAGATCACCCGCATCAAGAATGCCCTCAACGACCTCGACGCTCAGCAGCAGGAAGGCTACGACGAGCAGATCGCCAAGGACAACACCGCTATGTACGATGCATTCCTCGAGGCTATCGCCAACACCGACCTGGCCTTCAAGCGCGCCGTCGAGACCATCGACAGCTATCGCAACGTCAAGAACGAGGGCCTGAAGAAGGTGGTCGAGGACATCGTCGTCAAGTATCACGACCTGTTCTATGTGCTGCCCACCGACGCTACCGAGGAGGATCCTTATCGCGTGAAGATCCAGGATCTGAAGGACGAGGTGCGCGAGGCCTTCGCCAAGGTCAAGAGCCCCGAGAAGTTCGACGAGGAGTCGACCTACGTGCAGCGTGCTAACGACCTGACCACTGAGATCGAAGAGAAGACCAAGGCCTTCCTCGACGAGATCCAGGCTGCCATCGACGTGCTGTGGGCTGACATCGAGGCCGACGTCACCGCTAAGGTCGACGCCGCCAAGGCTGAGCTCACCGGCGCTGAACCTCCCTATGAGGTCGATGCCGACAAGGCCTTCGAGACTCTCACCGACAAGATCGCCGAGGCTAAGGAGTATGCTCACGACGCTACCGAGAAGAATATCCAGAAGCTCGACGAAGTGCTCGAGAACTATCTGGTCAAGGCCGACGAGATCATCGCCGATGCCCTCAACGAGGCTGCCAAGGCTGACATCGATCCGCGCGTTGCTGATGCCGACAAGGCCTTCAAGGACGCTACGGAGAAGATGAAGGACAACAGCGATAAGCTCACCGAGCTGAACAACCTCTACAACGAGACGGTCGCTGAGGCCAAGACGAAGGAGGCTGAGGCTTACGCTAAGAAGGAACTGGCCGACGCCCGTGCCGAGATCATCGAACTGCTCAACCAGTTCACTACCGACGCTGCTTCGCTCGTCGAGGAGTATGAGCAGGAGAAGCAGGCTGCCGAGGATCTGGCTGAGGCCGTCGAGGATCTCAACAAGAAGATCGACGACGCCATCGAGAAGCTCGAGCAGGTGCTCGAGGGCGAGGACGACATCGAGGTGCTTGAGGATCTGCGCGAGGAGGTCAACAGCATGAAGACCGCCGAGGAGGCCGACGACATCGAGGCTAAGATCAACACCGCCATCGCCGATGCCATCGACGAGGAGCAGGAGATTATCAACGCTCAGCTCGAGGAGCTCCAGGAGGCTTACAACCGCTTCGCTTCGCAGAAGATCGACACCGATGGCATGGACCTCGACGAGGCTTATGCCGCACAGGCCGAGCACGCCGCTAAGGCTGCTGAGATGCGCGCCCTCATCGAGGAGGCACGTAAGGCTCTGGCCGACGACGCTACGCTCGACGACGTCATCGCCGGCGAGAAGGCTCTGGCCGACCTCAACTCCAGCCTGAACCCGGGTGCCGACGAGGCTGCCCAGGAGGCTCTCAACGACGCTATCGCCGACCTTGAGGAGAAGGCTAAGCTCGAGGGCATCAGCGACGAGGTCAAGGCTGAGTTCGAGGACGAGCTCAGCGAGCTCAACGACAAGATCGCCGACGTCAAGGAGGAGGTCGAGAACCTTGAGAACGCTGACTTCTATAAGGATAAGATCCAGAAGGAGATCGACGAGATCGCTGCTGAGCTCGACAAGCTCGTCGAGGACGCTCAGGCTGAGCAGGCTAAGGTCGACGCCAACAACGAGGCCTATGCCGACGCTCTGGCTGCTCTCGGCGACATCGACGAGATCCTCAGCGACGCTAAGGACATCATCGACGAGTTCGGTGGCAACAGCAATGCTATCAGCAACCTGCAGAACACCTACGACAAGAAGCGTCAGGAGGTTGAGAAGCTCAACGCCCAGAAGGCTCTGACCGCCGACTACGTGGTGAAGAACCTCGACGTCGAGGCTGTTGAGGAGGCTGCTCTCGAGGCTATCGACAACGCTGCCATCAGCGTCGTCGGCAAGAAGATCGACGATGCCCGCCAGCAGCTCACCGACGTGATGAGCTCTCTCAAGGAGAAGAACTATGCTGCCGAGGTATGGAAGGAGATCCAGAAGGAGTATGGCGACATCTACAAGAACCTGAACGGTATCGCCCTCGACAACGACGGCTACGAGAACATGGAGGACAACCTCAAGCGTATCGCCGACGAGGTGGCTCGCATCGAGGCTCTGGCCGAGCGTGTGCAGACCGTGCAGCTTGGCGACGTCAACCACGACGGCAAGATCACCAATAAGGACTACTTCACCCTGCTCGACATCATCGCCAGCGGTGAGAAGCCCGAGGCCGGCACCGACGAGTTCGTCGCTACTGACATCAACGGCGACGGCGAGATCAACATCGGCGACGCTGTGGCTCTGTCGAACGTCATCCTCTACGGCAACGTCGAGGGTGTGGCCAGCGCACGCGCTGCCCAGAACGTCGAGGAGAACGTCACGGTCGAGGCTTCGAAGAACGCCGACGGCACGACCCGCCTGGCCATCAACCTCAACAACGGACGTGCCTACACCGCTATGCAGATGGATATCGTCCTGCCCGAGGGCATGAGCATCGTCGCTCAGAGCGCCGCACAGCGTGCTGAGGGTCACGACCTCTACACCGGTCAGTTCGACGGCATCAACCGCATTGTCATGGCTTCGTCCAAGAGTACTGCCTTCGCTGGCAACAGCGGCGCTGTGGTCTACATCGACATTGAGGGTGCCGGCTCGATGGATCAGATTGAGTTCCAGAACGTGCTGTTCGCCGAGACCAACGCTCAGCTCGCTGAGTTCACCGTCGGCGCACCTGTCACCAACGGCATCAACTCGATCCAGAGCGACAGCATGATGAGCAAGGTCTACAACATGGGTGGCCGCATGGTGAATGCCGTCAAGAAGGGCATCAACATCATCAAGGGCAACAATGGTGAGACCAAGAAGGTTGTGGTGAAGTAAAGTCTGAATCCACTCTTCTCTACAGAATGAAGAACGGAGTGCGTGGCTGGTCCCCACGTGGCCAGCTGCGCACCCTTCTAATAAGAAAGAAGAAAAAAGGAAATTAACAACAAAACGTAAGATTTCTACAGTATGAAGACAATTACTTCCAGACTGGCTGCACTCCTGCTCCTCTTCATGGGCGTCGTCGCAGCCAACGCCGAGACCAAGGTTTGGCTCGACGATATCACACTGGCTCCGGGTGAAGAAGCTGTCGTGGGTGTCAACCTCGACAATGCTGAGGACAACAACATCATTGGCGTAATCCTCAACGTCACGCTTCCTGAAGGCCTGGAGATTATCCCCAACGAGGAGGGCGACCTCTTTGCAAAGACCGAGCGTCTGGGCAAGTATCATGCCGTCAGCAGCACCTATCGTGCTGACCTGGGCTGCTATCGCCTGAACATCAACTCCTATTCGAAGGTGAAGGTCAAGGAGAACACCGGTGCCATCGTGACCTTTATCGTGAAGGCCAACGAGACCCTGAAGAACTCCAAGATGAAGGTCTGGGACATCACTCTGACGAAGGATGCTCCCGGCTATCCCGAGATCTATCCCGCTGAGAGCGAGGCAACGGTCACCGTGGCCCAGCGCCTGGACGGCGAGTGCATGTTCTTCGCCAACAAGGAAGAGGTTTCGCTCTATCCTGGCGATGTGTACACCGTTGAGGTGAACATCAGCAACACCGCTACGCTGGCTGGCATGCAGTGCTACGTCACCATCCCCGAGGGCCTGGAGCTCGTCGAGAATGAGGACGGACTGCTCTTCGACCTGCCTGAGGAGCTCGCCGAGGTCTTCGGTATGCGTATCGGTACGGACCAGGCTGACAAGGGCATCTACTTCTTCGGCCTTGCATCGGTCTTCAATGAGCCGCTGCCCGAGGAGGGTGTCATCTTCTCCTTCAACGTGAAGGCTACCGAGGCTCTGCCCGAGACGGCTCAGATCCTGATCGACCAGTTCCTCGTTGCTTCGAAGTCGTCTGTGACCTATCCTCTCGACGATCAGATCAACATCACCGTGAGCAACGCCATCGCAACTGGCATCAACGCTGCCAAGGCTACGGTTGCCGGTGCTGAGTACTTCACCGTCGGTGGTCAGCGCGTTGCTGCTCCCCAGAAGGGCATCAACGTCGTGAAGATGGCCAATGGCGAGGTGAAGAAGATCCGCTTCTAAGGATCTCCACCTTATAGACTTTAATCCTAAGGCGGGCCGCACACACTGCGGCCCGCCTTATTTTTGCCTCTATGATGCAAACGTTTGCATCCTTTAGGCACTGCTTTCTCTTGCCGATGTGATGCAAAGGGAAAGAAAAAGTAGTATCTTTGATGCAGAATTATAAAGACTACTCGATATGAAGTTACTATTTAACCTGGAATACCGGACCGTTTTCGGAGAATTTCTGATGCTCAATGTCGTCGGCGAGCAGGGCGAGCAGGAGCTGCACGCGATGACGACCGTCGACGGACTGACGTGGACGCTCGAGCTCAAGATGGATCATTCGGCCCCGGCGACGCTGAACTACTATTACAGCGTCTGCCGCGACGGGCGGGTGGTGCGGACGGAATGGACGGTCGTGCCTCACCGGCTGATCCTGAACCCCGTCAGTGTCATTCTCGTCAACGACCGCTGGATCGACATCCCCGTAGACTCCTATCTCTATTCGTCGGCCTTCACCGAGTGTGTCGCCAGCCGGTTGAGGAGTGAGGGCACGCTGGCCCCGATCCTGATCACCCCGACGTCGAGACTGCTGACGCTGAAGGTGCGTGCCGCTCAGCTGAGTGGCCATCAGCGGCTGGCGCTCGTCGGCGCGCCTGTCTATCTGGGCAGCTGGGAAACGGGCAAGGCGCTGCCCATGGCCGAACAGCAGCCTAACGAGTGGGCCATCAGTCTCGATGCCGACCGACTCCCGCACAATGTGGAGTTCAAGTTCGTCATCGTCGACGACTCCAAGCCTTCGGACGTCGTCTGGGAAGAGGGCGACAACCGCCGGCTGCTGATGCCGGAGCCTACGGCAGAGAGCCGTGTGACCGTCGTGGAGATGCAGCCCGCATGGTTCCATGTGCCGCAGTGGAAAGGCGCCGGCACGGTGATTCCCGTGTTCTCGCTGCGTAGCGAGGGTAGCTTCGGCGTGGGCGACTTTGGCGACCTGAAGATGATGGTCGACTGGTGCGTGAAGACGGGCCAGCGCATCCTGCAGGTGTTGCCGATCAACG
This sequence comes from uncultured Prevotellaceae bacterium, assembly GCA_902779455.1. Taxonomy (GTDB): domain Bacteria; phylum Bacteroidota; class Bacteroidia; order Bacteroidales; family Bacteroidaceae; genus Prevotella. Next base: position 17,098 of record CACZBS010000024.1, on the reverse strand, counting down.
ATACGACGTTTACGCATACGTGGAAGGACAGCTATCCCTATAATGCCATCAGCATCTATGCCCTTCATCCACAGTTTGCCGACCTGCGACAGCTGCCGCCCATCAAGGATGAGACGGATCAGGCCCGCTTCGAGGCGTTGCGCCAGGAGCTGAACGCCCTGCCGCAGATTGACTATGAGCGCGTGAACGAGGCCAAGCGCAATTATCTCCATATCATTTTCAAGCAGGAGTGGGGCAGCATGCAGCGCACTAAGGCCTACAAGGCGTTCTTCGACCGTAACAAGGACTGGCTGGAGCCTTACGCCGCGTTCTGCGTCGAGCGCGACCAGTCGGCGGAAGGGCCTTCCTACTGGTACTTTGTCCAGTATGTGCTCGACACGCAGATGCGCACAGCCCATGAGTATGCCCGTCGCAACGGCGTCATCCTCAAGGGCGACATCCCCATCGGCATCTCGCGCGACGGCGTGGAGGCCAAGGTGGAGCCGCGCTACTTCAACCTGAACGGTCAGGCCGGTGCGCCGCCTGATGCCTTCTCCGAGGACGGTCAGAACTGGGGCTTCCCCACCTACAACTGGGACGTCATGCTCGAAGACGGCTGCCAGTGGTGGGTGCGCCGCTTCCGCAAGATGCAGGAGTATTTCGATGCCTACCGCATCGACCACGTGCTGGGCTTCTTCCGCATCTGGGAGATTCCCGTGCCGGAGAAGAGTGGCCTTTATGGTCAGTTCCAGCCTTCCATTCCGATGACGCGTGAGGAGATCGAGGGGCGGTGGCATGTGCCGTTCCGTCCGGAGTTCTATCTTGAGGACCATAAGCAGAAGGACCGCTGGCATCCGCGCATCAATGCGACGAAGCTCGAGGCCTTCCATCAGCTGCCGCAGGATGAGCAGCAGCGCTTCTGGGATATGTATAATGACTACTTCTATCGCCGCAACAACCACTTCTGGTATGAGGAGGCGATGAAGAAGCTGCCGCGGCTGACGCAGGCCACGCGCATGCTCTGCTGTGCGGAGGATCTGGGCATGGTGCCCGACTGCGTGCCCTGGGTGATGAACGACCTGCGCATCCTGTCGCTTGAGATCCAGTCGATGCCGAAGGATCCGAGCGTGCGCTTCGGGCGGCTCGACCGCAATCCCTATCGCTCGGTGGCCACGATTTCAACGCATGATATGTCAACGTTGCGGCAGTGGTGGGACGAAGACTGGGAGCGTACGCAGGATTATTACAATAACGAGATGCACCATGAAGGGCCGGCGCCGCATCCGCTGACGGGCTCGTTGGCCAAGGAGATCGTGGCCCGCCACCTCTGGTCGCCCTCGATGCTCTGCCTCTTGTCGTTGCAGGATTGGCTGTCTATCGACGAGCAGCTGCGGCTGCCTGATGCCGATGCCGAGCGCATCAACATCCCCGCTAACCCGCGCCACTACTGGCGCTACCGCATGCACCTCACCATCGAACAGCTTCTAGAGGCTGACAACTACAACCGCGAGATTGCGCTGCTGGTGAAGCAGAGCGGACGCTGAACCGTTTTGTTGTAATAGAAGCGGCGTTGTGTGGTCCACACAGCGCCGCTTCTCTGTTGTTAAAGTGCCGCTTCTCCGCTGTTGAAGCGGCACTTCTATCCTGCTCTGATCTCGCCTCTTTTCTGAAAGGATGCTGCTTAGACAACGGCACAGAGGCGGCTGACCTGCTCGTCGAAATTGTCTTTAACGAGGGCGTGGGCTTTTACGACGGACCGACAGTTGTAGATGGTCTGTGGCGAGAGGAACAGCAGCCCGGCGATGTCGGCCGTGTTCTTCACGCCAAGGCGTATCAATGCAAAGGTCCGCAGCTCCGTGGTCATCACGCCGGGCTGCTTCTGCTGGATGTGAAACTCCCTCTGGAGCAGGGCGTTGAACTCGTCGACGAACGTCGGATAGAGCTCGAGGAAAGCCTTGTCGAAACGGCTGAGGAAGGTCTGGGCGTCCTCTTCGGAGATACGTGTCGACGAGATGGTCGAGAGCAGTTCCTGCACCTGGTTGGCCTTGATCTTGCGTTTCACCAGCGTCTGATACTTCCCGAGTTTGTCGATATACTTTGCACACAGCTCAATATAGATGCGGGCCAGGCCCTCGCGGCGACTGTTGGTGTCGGAGAGCCGCGTGTTGAGCATCGAGAGCTGTCCGTTGGCGTCCTTCAGCTGTCCGTTGAGGGCTGAGAGCTGCGTGTTGGCAGCCGAAAGTTCGTGACGACGGCGGGTGAGCAGCTTGTTCTGTCGGAAGATGAACAGCACGGCGCCCAGCATGGCCATCACCAGGAGCGAGATGAAGATCAAGGCACGTCGCAGCGAGTGGTTCTGCTGTTGCACGTGTGCCTGATAGGTGTTGACGATCGTTGGCAGCGACTTGGCTATCTCGAGGATGCGCAGACGGTTGTTGTAGAACTGGGCGTCCTCCATCGAGATGTTGATGTAGCGCTCTGCCCGTTCCAGATGCTCCGCTCCTTTCTGGAACAGCTGTACGGCCAGCGTCTGCAGGGCCATGTTCTCCATCGTACAGCTTTCTACATCGCTCATCGCAGCTCGCGTCAGATAGTCTTCGTAGGCCTGTTCGTCGCCTTCGTTGCGATAGTTGCCGGCCAGTGCAAAGCACGACATGGCATAGTGGCGCGACGAACTTGGCAGTCGGCTCAGGGCCTCTTCGTAGCAGCGTCGGGCCTCGTGCCTGTCGTTGCTGACGAACGTAGCAAATTCGCCCATGAAGTAGAGATAGGTAGGCGAGTCGTTGCTGGCATATTCCATGGCTCGCTTCAGATAGTTGTTGGCCTTCTGCCGATAGACAGGCGCATAGAGCGGGTCGTCGCAGTAGTCGCTCCAATAGGCATACAGGCTGAAGCAAGTCGCGTAGAGGTCGAACCTCAGCCGTGCGTCGATCTTCGTCGTGTCAATGGCCGACAGCGCGTTGGCTGCTTCGCTGTATAGTCCGCCGATAGCCAGCAGCTCTGTCTGCTTCAGGGTGTAGAGCGTCGTGTAGTAGTTGCTGCCAGCCTGGCGGGCCAGCTCCAGCCCCTTCCTCGCATAGACCATGGCCGAATCAAACTTGAAGACATAATACTCCTGGTAGAGGTCGTAGAACAGTTGGAGGCGCATGTCGGTGCTGTTGTCAGCCATGCTCATCCGTTTCAGCCGGTCGATCTTGTCCTGCTTCTCGTCTATGATGGTTGGTCGCTGACTGAGCAGGCTGTCGAGCTGATAGAGTAGGGCGGGCTCCCCGGCTGACGCCCCAAGGATTGCGACAGGAAGCAGCGACAAGATGAATAGAAGAAGGCTTCTCATGACTTTATTCATTAGTTTTCTGCAAAGATAAGGAAATATCTCTAATTACGATTATTTACTATGCGTATTTTAATATCTTTTATAATTTGCTGTAAATGAGGATTATATGTATATCGTATATTTGACTTTATTTACTATATGCATACTATGAGCTACAATCAAGACGAAAACGCCGTAACTTTGCCGACGAAATCAATTTATTAACTTAAAACAATATGGAAATGCGAAAACAGACAAAGCAGTCACACAAGCGACTCATGCTGTCGCTCCTCGCTGTGCTGGGTTCGGTGAGCCTCATGGCTCAGAACATCAAGGTGCACGGCGTCGTGAAAGATCAGACGGGCGAGGCCGTCATCGGTGCCACTGTCAAACAACAAGGTACGGGCACGGGCACGGTGACCGACTTCGACGGCAACTTCACCCTCGATGTTCCCGCCAATGCCACGCTCAGCATCAGCTACATCGGCTTCACGCCGCAGACCATTGCCGTGAGTGGTCAGAAGGAACTCTCCATTGTGATGGCTGACGACAGCCAGACGCTCAACGAGGTTGTCGTCATTGGTTATGGTACGATGCGCAAGAGCGACCTGACGGGCGCCGTCGGTTCGCTGTCGCAGAAGGACATGGAGGCCCCCGTGACCAATATCGGTCAGGCCCTTCAGGGCAAGGTGTCGGGTCTGCAGGTCGTCGATGCCGGCAAGCCCGGCGACAATGTCTCGATCAAGATCCGTGGCCTGGGCTCCATCAACAACTGCGACCCGCTCGTCGTCATCGACGGCGTGCCCACCGACCTGGGACTGAACAGCCTCAACATGGCCGACGTGGAGCGCCTCGACGTGCTGAAGGATGCTTCCGCCACGGCTATCTACGGTTCGCGCGGTGCTAACGGCGTCGTGATGATCACCACGAAGAAGGGCAAGGAGGGCCAGTCGAACCTCTCGTTTGCTGCCAACCTGTCGATTCAGAACGTCACCAACGTACCTTCGTTCCTCAATGCCAGCCAGTATGCTGCCCTGAGCAACGACATGATGAACAACGCCGGCTACAACGCCAATCCCCTCTGGGCCGACCCCTCAACCGTCACTGGCGGTACTGACTGGGTCGACGAACTGCTTCGCACGGGCTACGTCCAGAACTACACCGTCAGCTATAGCGGCGGCAACGAAAAGTCGCACTACTACGTCTCGGGCGGTCTGCTCAACCAGACGGGCACCGTGCGCAGCGTCGACTATCGTCGCTTCACGTTCCAGGAGAATGCCGATGCCGAGGTGACCAAGTGGCTGAAAGTCTCGAATAACATCACCGTCTCGGCCGACCGCAAGCGTCAGGGCTCATACGACCTGGGCAATGCCTTCCGCGCCCTGCCCATCTACGACGTGAAGGATGCCGACGGCCAGTGGACTGGCCCCGAGGGCAACAGCAACTGGTACGGCTCGACTCGCAACCCCATCGGTCCCACCTACACCGACAAGCAACGCACCGACGGCTATAACTTCCTCGGCAACCTGACGGCCGAGCTCACGCTGACCAAGTGGCTCAAGTTCCGCAGCACCTTCGGCCTCGACGCCAAGTTCTGGTATGCCGACAACTACACCCCGGCCTATGCCTGGAAGCCCATCGCCACTGAGGAGTCGTCGCGCTGGAAGAGCGACAACAAGTCGTTCACCTACCTGTGGGACAACTACTTCCTCTTCGACTACACCTTCGCCCAGAAGCACCACCTCAGTCTGATGGCCGGTACGTCGGCCCAGTGGAACGACTTCGACTACATGAACGCCCAGAAGAACATCTTTGCTTTCGAGAATGTCCACGAGATGGACAACGGCGAGAAGATGTATGCCATCGGCGGCAACCAGACCGACTGGTCGCTGTTCTCCTATATGGCCCGCGTCAACTACGACTATCAGAACCGCTACCTGCTGACGGCCACGCTGCGCCGCGACGGCTCCAGCCGCTTCGGCCGCGACCATCGCTGGGGCACGTTCCCCTCGGTGTCGGCCGCCTGGCGCATCTCTGAGGAGAGCTTCTTCCCGAAGAACGACATCCTGAGCGACCTGAAGCTGCGCGTCGGCTACGGCGTTACCGGTTCGCAGGCCAGCGTCAGCAACTACAGCTATCTGGCCTCCTATGCCACCAGCGTCTATCCCTTCGGCACGAACGGCACCGAGCAGTCGGCCCTCGTCTCGTCGACGCTGTCGAATCCCAGCATCCACTGGGAGGAGGTGGCCCAGGCCAATATCGGCTTCGACGCCGTGCTGCTCTCGCGCCGCCTGACCCTCTCGCTCGACGCCTACATCAAGACCACGCGCGACATGCTCGTCAAGGCCTCCATCCCCATCACGTCGGGCTTCGAGGACACCAGCACCACCTACACCAACGCCGGCCGCGTGCGCAACACAGGTTTCGAGCTGACCGCCCATTCCGTCAACCTGCAGGGTGAACTGACGTGGGAGTCGGATCTCTCCTATACTTTCAACAAAAATAAGATCAAGGACCTGAACAGCGACGTTCCTTATTATATCAACCAGATCAACAACTCGTACGTGACGATGCTCGACCGCGACCTGCCCATCAACGTGTTCTACGGCTACGTCACCGACGGCATCTTCCAGAACCAGCAGGAGGTCAACGCGCACGCCATCCAGCCGGGCGCCGAGCCGGGCGATATCCGCTTCCGCGACCTCGACAACAACGGCGTCATCAACGACGACGACCGCACCGTGCTGGGCAATCCCAACCCGACGCACCTCTTCTCGCTCAACAACACCTTGACCTACAAGGGCTTCGAGCTGGGCATCTATCTGCAGGGCGTGGCCGGCAACAAGATTTTCAATGCCAACAACATCGACCTGACCGGCATGGCCGCCGCCTACAACCAGACGACCGACGTGCTGTCGCGCTGGACCGGCGAAGGCACCTCGAACTCGATGCCCCGCGCCGTCTTCGGCGACCCCAACCAGAACAACCGCATCAGCGACCGCTTCGTCGAGGACGGCTCCTACCTGCGACTGAAGACCGTCTCGCTCGCCTATAACTTCCCGAAGGCATGGCTGAAGCCCCTGACCATCGAGAATGCCCGCCTGACGCTGTCGTGCGAGAACGTCGCCACCATCACCTCCTACAGCGGCTTCGACCCCGAGGTGGCCATCAACGGCATCGACCTCTCGCGCTATCCCATCTCGCGCACGTTTAACGTAGGCATCAACTTTAATTTCTAAGCGGAGCCCCTCCCTAACCTATGGGAAGGAAACCAACAAAATAAAAAAACGAACCATTATGAAAACCAAAAACTTCAAGCATATCCTCGCAGCCGGTCTGGTGAGCTGCGGCCTTGCTGCTGCATTCTCCAGCTGCTCCGACGACTTCCTCGACAAGAGCCCCAGGAACACCGTCGACCCCGAGACCGAAATCACCGACGACGTAGCCGTGGCCATGGCCAACGCCTGCTATCGCACGCTCCAGTCGTCCAATATGTACAACCAGCGCATCTGGACGCTCGACATCGTGGCCGGCAACAGCATCGTGGGCGCCGGCGGCGGCACCGACGGACTGGAGACCATCCAGGCCTCCAACTTCACCACCCTCTCCGACAACGGCATGGCCCTCTATATGTGGCGCTCGCCCTGGGTGGGCATCGGCCAGTGCAACATCCTCATCAACGGCATCGAGCAGACCGGCTATGAGCGCGGCTCCGTGAAGGAGCGCTGTCTGGGCGAGGCCCTGTTCCTCCGTTCACATTATTATTATGTGCTGGTGCGCCTCTACGGCGGTGTGCCCCTGCGCCTAAAACCCTACAACCCCGGCGAGTCGGCCGAGATTGCCCGCTCAAGCGTCGAGGATGTCTATGCCCAGATCATCGACGACTGCACGCGTGCCGCCCAGATGCTGCCCGCCAAAGCCGACTACGACGAGGACGACAAGGGCCGCGCCACGCGTGACGCCGCTCTGACCCAGCTGGCCGACATCTATCTGACCCGTGGCGAGTGGCAGAAGGCCCTCGAGATGACCGAGGAGGTGGAGTCGCTCGGCTACGACCTCAGCCAGTGCCGCTACGAGGACAACTTCGACGCCCGCATCAACAATGGTCCCGAGTCGATCTTCGAGGTGCAGTTCTCCGGCAACACCGAGTACGACTTCTGGGGCAACAACCCGCAGTCGAGCTGGCTCTCCACGTTCATGGGTCCGCGCAACAGCGACTTCGTGGCCGGCAGCTACGGCTGGAACCAGCCCACCGAGGAGTTCGTCTCGCAGTATGAGGACGGCGATCTGCGCAAGGACCTGACCATCTTCTACGAGGGCTGCCCCGACTTCGACGGCAAGCAGTATAAGGCCAGCTATTCCAACACGGGCTACAACGTGCGCAAGTTCCTCGTCACGAAGTCCGTCTCGCCCGAGTATAACACGTGCCCGCAGAACTTCGTCGTCTGGCGCTTTGCCGACGTGCTGCTGATGAAGGCCGAGGCCCTCAACGAGCTCGGACAGACGCAGCAGGCCTACGCTCCGCTCAACACCGTCCGCCAGCGCGCCGGACTGCCCAACGTGGCCGGTCTCAGTCAGACTGAGATGCGCGAGAAGATTATCCACGAGCGCCGCATCGAGCTTGCCTTCGAGGGCCATCGCTGGTTCGACATGATCCGCCTGCAGGGCGGTCAGTATGCCATCGATTTCCTCCATGGCATCGGCAAGACGCGCGTCAACCACGACCGCCTGCTCTTCCCCATCCCGCAGACCGAGATCGACGCCAACAGTCTGATGACGCAGAACCCCGGCTACTAATAAAATATTTCAACAAACAAATCACTGTGGTCTGTTCGTTCGACATTTGTATTCCGGTGGTATACAAGTTGTTCACTCCAGGAAAACAGTCTGTACACCGGTGGTATACAACAACAGAAACTTCAGGCCTCAATAATAAAGGATATTGACAAATATGAAAACTATCAAGCAAAATCATAGCTTGTTCTGGGCCGTCGCCCTCATGACAGGCCTCGCCCTTACCAGCTGCTCTGACAACGACTACACCGAGCTCGACAAGGGGTCGACGCCCCTCACCCTGACGGCCGACCAGCAGGCCACCACGCTCAGTGAGCTCAGCCACAGGGCCGACGCCCTGACCCTGCAGTGGACCAGCGGCCACAACTTCCATTCGGGCAACCGTATCAGCTATACCCTCGAGCTGGCCGAGGCCGGCACCGGCTTCGTGGCCCCCTACATGGCCGTCGACCATGAGACGCAGCGCTACGACTGGACCGCCACGCATGAGCAGCTGAACGACATCCTGCGCCATCAGCTTGGCGCCACCGTCGGTCGCGAGATGCAGGTCGAGGCCCGCGTCCAGGCCTTCGTCGAGGGCTTCGATGAGGTGCAGACTGAGACGATGAGTTTCACCTTCACCCCCTACGAGCCCGTCACGACGACGCTCTACCTCATCGGCGACGCCACGCCCAACGGCTGGAGTGCCGACAACGCCACCGAGATGAAGCGTCAGGACAACGGCCTCTTCACCTGGCAAGGCAACCTGCGTCAGGGCGAACTGAAGATGATCACCACGCTGGGCCAGTTCCTGCCCTCGTATAACAACGACGGCCAGGGTCGCCTCGTCTATCGCACCGCCGACGACCAGCCCGACGAGAAGTTCATCATCACCGAGAGCCACTTCTATCAGCTGACGGCCAACCTGCTCACCGGCGAGTTCACCATGCGCCAGATGGAGGGCGAGGCACCCGCCTACGATCAGCTCTACATCGTCGGCTCGTTCACCGGCTGGAGCTTCCGCCCGATGCAGCGCGACCCGCTCGACGACTTCCTCTTCCGCTACAACCACTACTTCACGTCGTCAGAGGGCGGTGAGTTCAAGTTCGGCACGGCCGAGGGCTCGTGGGAGAACATGTACAAGGCCACTTCGGCCAACGCCCCCTACACCCAGCAGTCGATGGAGTTCATCAAGGGCTTCGACCCCGACAACAAGTGGTTCTTGCAGGACAGCGAGACCGAGCAGGCCTACAAGATCTGCGTCGACATCCGCAGCGGCCGCGAGCGCATGATGATGCGCCCCTTCCAGCCCTACGAGATGATCTATCTCGTCGGCGACGCCACGCCCAACGGCTGGGACCTCGGCAACGCCACGGCCATGCGCCAGGGCGACGACCCGTGGACGTTCACCTGGACGGGCAGTCTTTCGACCGGCGAGCTGAAGTTCTCGTGCGACCGTCAGAGCGACTGGAACGGCGCCTGGTTCATGAACGCCAGCGGCAACGACGTGGCCCCGACGGGCCAGGTGGAGCGTATGCTGTTCATCGACAAGAGCTCGGCCGACTTCAAGGCGCAGTATCTCGACGTGAACGTCGGCGACCTCGACCAGAAGTGGCAGATCCAGTCGGCCGGCACCTACACCATCACCCTCAACCAGCTCGACGAGACCGTATCAATCGTAAAGAATTAGTGCAATGAAAAAGATTTCATTCATCATAACATTTGGAGCCCTCTCACTGCTTGCCGCCTCGTGTGGCAGCAGTGAGAATGGCAATGGCGGCGAGGAACCCCAGAAGGACCAGCCTCAGGAGGTGAAGGCGCAGACCGAGCGCAAAGCCAACCTGACGCTCAGCATCATGACCGACAAGGCCTGCTATCGGCCCGGCGACGTCGTCACGTTCACCGTCACCGAGGGCACCGTGCCCGACGGGGCCGTCGTGCGCTACCGTCGTGCCGGCGACGAGGTGGACACCTCCGCCGTCCATGGCACCACCTGGACCTGGACGGCCCCGTCGGCCGACTTCTCCGGCTATCTGGCCGAGGTCTTCACCCGCAGCGGCGACACGGAGACCATCCTCGGCACCGTGGCCGTCGACGTCTCGTCCGACTGGACGCGCTTCCCCCGCTATGGCTTCGTGGCCACCTTCGACCAGACGAAGACCGACCAGGTCATCGCCGACGAGATGGCCTTCCTCTCGCGCTGCCACATCAACGGCATCCAGTTCTACGACTGGCACAACAAGCACCACTGGCCCCTCGGCGGCACCCGCACCTCGCTGCTCGACACCTATAAGGACATCGCCAACCGCGACGTCGTCACGTCGGTCGTCAAGCGCTATATCGACGTGCAGCACAGCCTCGGCATGAAGGCCATGTTCTATAACCTCTGCTACGGTATGCTCAGCGACTATCAGTCTGACGGCGCCAAGACCGAGTGGCTCATGTATAAGCAGACCGGCCACGGCGACGTCGACCAGCTGGTGCTGTCCAACGCGTGGAAGAGCAACATCCTGCTCACGAATCCCGAGAACGCGGAGTGGCAGCAGTACCTGGCCGAGCGCAACGACGACGTCTACCAGAACTTCGACTTCGACGGCTTCCACATCGACCAGGTGGGCGACCGCGGCACGGTCTACGACTACAGCGGCCAGCGGGTCAACCTGCCGCGCGGCTTCGCCTCGTTCATCACCGCCATGAAGCAGGCCCATCCGCAGAAGCGCCTCGTCATGAATGCCGTGTCGAGCTTTGGCGCCTCGCAGATCGCACAGACCGGCAAGGTCGACTTCCTCTACAACGAGCTGTGGGACCAGGAGGCCCGCTTCGAGGACCTGCTCACCGTGCGCCGCGCCAACTCGCAGTACAGCCAGAACAAGCTGCAGACCATCTTCGCTGCCTACATGAACTACGGCCGCTCCGGCCAGCAGGGCTTCTTCAACGCGCCCGGCGTGCTGCTCACCGACGCCACGATGTTTGCCGTCGGCGGAGCCCATCTTGAGCTGGGCGACGGCCACAACCTCTGCCATGAGTATTTCCCCAACTCGAACCTGAAGATGACCGACGACCTGCGCCTGCAGCTCACCCGCTACTATGACTTCCTCGTGGCCTACGAGAACCTGCTGCGCGGCGAGGGCCTGGAGGAGACGACTGTCGACATCACGTCGGGCAACGCCGCCGTCAGCATCAACCAGTGGCCCCCTCAGCAGAAGAAGGTAACGGCCTACAGCCGCAAGACGGCCACACGCCAGATTGTCCACCTGCTCAACTATCGTCAGGCCAACAGCCTCAGCTGGCGCGACATGGACGGCACGATGCCCGCTCCTGTCGAGGTGAAGGCCCTGCCGCTGACGGTCAAGACCACGGCCGCCGTGAAGCGCATCTGGGCCGCTACGCCCGACGCCCTGGCCGGTGCCCCCGTCGAACTGTCGTTCGCTCAGAAGGACGGCGTCGTCACGTTTACGCTCCCCTCGCTGAAGTACTGGACGATGATCGTCATTGAGCAATAAGCAAACGTTTGTCCTGTCGTCTTTGTAAGAAAACAGGACAAACACTTTGCTGTCTTGGCAATTTTACTTAACTTTGCACTCACAACCCGAAACAACCCATATTCACACAACATATGAAAAGAACAAAACTGCTTTCCGCACTGCTTCTGGCATCGCTCTCCGCGGTGGCAGGCAATGTTCAGTCGCCTAACGGCAACGTCGTACTCAACTTCTATCTCGACGGCGACGGACGACCCACGTATGAGATGAACTACAAGGGACGTCCTGTGGTGCTCCCCTCGCACCTCGGACTGGAACTGGCCAAGGACAAGCATGCCTCGCGCGGCATGGACGAGCGCGACCTCATGGACGGCTTCCAGCTCGTCAAAGAGGAAACGAAGGAGTTCGATGAGACGTGGCAGCCCGTCTGGGGCGAGACGCGCGACATCCGCAACCATTACAACGAGCTCGCCGCAACCCTTTCGCAGCAATGGGATGTCCCCGTCAACCACGCAGCCCCCGGTCAGCGCGGCCTCGCCTTGGAGAAGCGCGAGCGTCAGATGGTCATCCGCTTCCGTGTCTACGACGACGGCATTGGCTTCCGCTATGAGTTCCCGCAGCAGCGCGAGCTCAACTACTTCCTCATCCAGGAGGAGCGCTCCGAGTTCAGCATGACGGGCGACCACACCGCCTGGTGGCTGCCCGGCGACTACGACACCCAGGAGCAAGAGACGCAGGAGAGCCGCCTCTCCGAGATTCGCGACCGCTATCGTCAGGCCGTCAACTGGGGCAACTCGTCGGTGGCTGTCTTCTCGCCGACCGGCGTGCAGACCTCGCTCCAGATGAAGACGCAGGACGGACTCTACATCAACATCCACGAGGCGGCCTGCATCAACTATGCCACGATGCACCTCGAGCTGGTCGATGCACAGACCAAGGCCATGACCACCAAGCTCGAAGGCAACAGCAACGTCTATACGCCCAACCCCAAGGCCTCAGACTATAAGCTGCCGAAGCCCTTCACCTTCGTCAGCCATCTGACGCCCGACGCCACGGGCCTCAAGGGCTGCATGCAGACGCCTTGCCAGTCGCCCTGGCGCACCGTCATGGTCAGCGATGATGCGCGCGACATGCTCTCCTCGAACCTCATCCTCAACCTCAACGAGCCCTGCGCTCTGGACGACACGTCGTGGATCCACCCGACGAAGTATTGCGGCGTGTGGTGGGAGATGATCGTCGGCAAGTCGTCGTGGAACTACACCGACGAGCTGCCCTCCGTTTATATTGACAAGGTGGACTGGCAGCGCCTGAAGCCCAATGGCCGCCACGGCGCCAACAACGAGAAGGTGCGCCGCTATATCGACTTCGCCGCCGACAACGGGCTCGACCAGGTGCTCGTCGAGGGATGGAACGTCGGTTGGGAGGACTGGGCCAACATGTGGAAGCGCGACGTCTTCGACTTCCAGACGCCTTATCCCGACTTCGACCTCAAGGCACTCAACGACTATGCCCACTCGCGTGGCGTCAAGCTGATGATGCACCACGAGACGTCGTCCTCGACGCAGAACTATGAGCGCTATCTCGAGCCGGCCTACCAGCTGATGAACGACTATGGCTACGACGCCGTCAAGTCGGGCTACGTGGGCGACATCATCCCCCGCGGCGACCACCACTACTCGCAGTCGATGAACGACCACTACCTCTATTGCATCAAGGAGGCCGCCAAGCACCACATCATGGTCAACGCCCACGAGGCCGTGCGCCCCACTGGTCTCTGCCGCACCTATCCCAACCTCGTCGGCAACGAGGCAGCACGCGGCACGGAGTATGAGGCCTTCGGCGGTTCGCGCCCTGACCACACCGTCATCCTGCCCTTCACCCGCCTGCAGGGCGGTCCAATGGACTATACCCCCGGTGTTCTCGAGACCCAGCTCGGCACGTGGAGCGACAACAAGAACATCATCCACACCACGCTCGTAGGCCAGCTGGCCCTCTACGTCACGATGTACTCGCCCCTGCAGATGGCGGCCGACCTGCCCGAGAACTATGCCAAGTACATGGATGCCTTCCAGTTCATCCGCGACGTGGCCTGCGACTGGGACGACTCGCGCTATCTCGAGGCCGAGCCTGCCGACTACATCACCGTGGCCCGCAAGGCCAAGGGAACGGACAACTGGTTCGTCGGCGGCAAGTGCGACGAGCAGGGCCATCTGACGACCCTCAAGCTCGACTTCCTCGACAAGGGCCGCAAGTATGAGGCCACCATCTTTGCCGACGCCAAGGATGCTCACTACGAGACGAATCCCAAGGCCTACACCATCACGAAGAAGACCGTGAAGGCCGGCCAGACGCTGAAGCTGCAGCAGGCCCCCGGAGGCGGCTTCGCCATCTCGATCGTCGCACTGTAAGAATAATATGGTGCGATTGTAAACCACCATCTGTTTCTTAACCACGAATTTCACAAATTACACGAATTGGCTGCGCCCACTGTCCGTGCTCACCTTTCGTGTAATTTGTGAAATTCGTGGTTTTTATATTATTTTACTCGGGAATGTAAAAGAAAAAGCAGTTTTCCTTTTGCACTTATCATGTTTTTTCGTACCTTTGCCATGACTAACCTGATACTTAATTCGAACAATATGAGAAGAATGATGATTACTGCCGGCGCAGCGGCCCTGCTCTTCGGATGTAACCCCGACGCCAACGAAGTGTTTTGCTTCGACGAGATGACCTACTCGCCCAGCGAGACCGTGTTTAAACTCTTTGCCCCCAGCGATGCTGAGTGCTTCGTCGTGCTGGACGACGATACGCTCCAGATGAGCCAGCTGGCCGACACCATCTGGACGGCAACGGCCCGCGGCGACCAGAAGGGCAAGGAATATTCGTTCGTGGTCAACGGCCAGTCGTCGCCGGGCACGTTTGCCAAGGCCGTCACCGTCAACGGGCAGCGGGGCGTCGTCGTCGACCTGCGCGACACTGACCCCGAGGGATGGCAGCAGGACGTGCACCCCTGGAAGGAGAGCCCCGCTGACATCGTCGTCTACGAGATGCATCACCGCGACTTCTCCATCGCCCGCCGCGACGCCGCGCATCCCGGCAAGTTCCTCGCCCTCACTGAGCCCTGGGCCATCGACCACCTGAAGGAGCTCGGCGTCAATGCCGTCCATATCCTGCCGTCGTACGACTATGGCTCTGTCGACGAGACGCGCCTCGACGAGCCGCAGTATAACTGGGGCTACGACCCCGTGAACTACAACGTGCCGGAGGGCGGCTACTCCACCGATCCCTACACGCCGACCACCCGCATCCGCGAGTTCAAGCAGATGGTGCAGGCCCTCCACAAGGCTGGCATCCAGGTCATTCTCGACGTGGTCTACAATCACACCTACGACATCGACCACTCGAACTTCCAGAAGACTTATCCCGACTATTACTATCGGAAAACTGAGAACTCAGAACTGAGAACTGAGAACGATGAGCCCTTGCAGGACAATGACTCTACAGATAATGGTAATCATACCTCTCAGTTCTCAACTCTCACCTCTCAGTTCTCCAACGGCTCCGGCTGCGGCAATGAGACGGCCAGCGAGAAGCCTATGATGCGCCGCTTCATGATTGAGTCGGTGAAATATTGGGTCAACGAATACCACATCGACGGCTTCCGCTTCGACCTCATGGGCTGCCACGACATCGAGACGATGAACCTCATCCGGAAGGCGCTCGACGACATCGACCCGCGCATCTTCGTCTATGGAGAGGGATGGAGCGCCGGCCAGTGCGCACTGCCCAACGACGTCCTGGGCATGAAGGCCAACATCCCGCAGATGCCGCGCATCGCTGCCTTCAGCGACGACCTGCGCGACGCTCTCCGCGGGCCCTTCAGCGACGACACGAAGCCGGGCTGGCTCGTCGACCCCACAGGCGAGGCCTCGCTCAAGGAGAGCCTGAAGGCCGGCATCGTCGGCATGACGGAGCATCCGCAGGTGGACTATTCGAAGGTGAACTACTCGAAGGCGCCTTATGCCCTGGAGCCGACGCAGATGATGGCCTACGTCTCGTGTCACGACGACATGTGCCTCGTCGACCGACTCAAGGCAAGCATGGGAACTGAGAACTTAGGACTGAGAACTGAGAGGTATGATTACACTCAGGGCGGAGCATCGTCAGACAAGTCTAATCATACCTCTCAATTCTCAACTCTCAGCTCTCAATTAGTACGGCTTGACCTCCTGGCCCAGACGGCCGTCTTCACCTCGCAGGGCGTGCCCTTTATGCTCTCGGGCGAGGAGCTGCTGCGCACGAAGCTTGGCGTGCACAACTCGTTTGAGTCGCCCGACTCGGTGAATCAGCTCAACTGGGAGAACAAAACGAAGTATCCGCAGGTGTTTGAGTACTACAAGAATCTCATCGCCCTACGCCAGCACCATCCGGCCTTCCGCCTGGGCAAGACGGCCCTGGTGCAGAAGCATCTGGAGTTTCTGGACACTGACGACCAGGTCGTTGCTTTCCGCCTGAAGGACCATGCCGGCGGCGACCCCTGGCAAGACATCATCGTCATCCTCAATGCCAGTGTGGAGGCGCAGATGGTCAGCATCCCCGAAGGCCGCTACGTCGTCGTCTGCTGCGACCAGCAGATCAGCGAGGAGGGCCTCGGCGAGGTCAGCGGCGACCGCGTCCTGGCCGACCCGCAGTCGGCACTCATCCTGAGAACTGATGTTAAGTGAGAAGTGAGAGGTGAGAAGTGAGAAGTCTTATTAGTTTTTACCCAGGTTTAGAGCTAATAAAACTTCTCACTTCTCACCTCTCACTTCTCACTTAAAAGCACTTCTCACTTAAAAACACCTCTCACTTCCCTCAGGTAGTCCGCGAAGATGCGGGCCGCGCTCTCCACCTTGGCGGCGCACGGGCGATGCTTGTAGTATTCGGCCGTGCGCGCTGAGGCGACGTAGCTGTTCGGCGCTTTCTGGTGCCCTTTCAGCCCCAGGATCTCGGCACAGATGAGGCTGCCGTTCTCCTGCTCCGAACGGGCCAGCAGCTGCTGTACGACCTTATAGCAGGCCGACTTGCCCTCGCGGTCGCTGCCCTCGGTCTGTCCGCAGTCCAGTCCTACGAGCATCACGATGCCCGAGACGGCGCCGCACATCATTCTCAGCCGGCCCACGCCGCCCCCGAATCCGGCGGCAATCTTCTTGGCCATAGTTTCGTCGAGCCCGTAGAGGTCGGCAAAGGCCGCCACGACGCTCTGGCAACAGCCATAGCCCGCCATGAAGTTCTCCACGGCGCGCTCCACTCTCTCGTCTAATTCTTCTTCGTTCATTGTTATTTGAAGGCTCTCGGCCTCTCGCTTTGTTAGAGAATGCAAATTTACGCATTTCCGACGAGAAAGCCTGCAATACGACCTGATTTTTTTTCTTTACAACCTAAAATCCGCAACAAATAGTGATGTAGACTACATTTTGCAGTTTGCCTCTCCATCTGCCGATTGCCTTGCCACTGCAGACGTGATTATGTATGGGTAGCGCCCACCTTCCCCTTACCCCGTCAGGCATTA
>CACZBS010000023.1 GCA_902779455.1 uncultured Prevotellaceae bacterium | reverse complement strand
GGAGGCGACGTGTCTCACGTCGCAATCCAGCAGATTGATGCGACGTGAGACACGTCGCCTCCTACTGCGAAACGGCCTGATATATATAGAAGCCCATATATACTTGCAAACTAAAAACTAAATAACGATAAAAACCAATGATGAGAACAATCAGATTAGCGATGGCATTTGCTATGACGCTCTTTCCTTTATCCCAGAGTCTGGCCGACAACCAGAAGACAACGGTCGAGCAGGTCAGCACGACCGTCGACCTGAGCGACGACGTCGACTACATCGTCACATCGGACACGCCGTTCACTGACGATGGCGTTGTCAATATCCAGAACACGGATCACGCCGTGCTCATCCTCGAAGGCGTGAAGCCCTCGAAAGCCACGAGCCTGCTGGCCTCGCACGTCAGGATCAAAGGGCAGCGGGCGCAGAACAACCAGAACTGCCAGGTGAAGCTCTACAACCGCGGCTGCATCATCATGCCTTATGCCAGCACGATGAAGCCGCTGACCGTCTACTCCGAGCCCAACTTCCAGGGCGAATCAGTCAACGACTTCGGACTGGAGAACTCGTGCGGCTTCATGAACACCCTGACCGACCAGAAGCTGAACAACCGCATCCGCTCGTTCCGACTGAAGCGCGGCTACATGGTCACCTTCTCCACACGGGCGCGCGGTCGCGGCTACAGTCGCTGCTTCATCGCCGCCGACAGCGACCTCGAGGTGGCTACGCTCCCCGTTATCCTCGACCAGACCATCACGTCGTATCGCGTCTTCAAGTGGTACGACGCTGGTAAGCCAGCCCTGGCAAACGACACCCGCAGTGAGGCGGTCAGCGCACTCAACGTCGGCTCGTGCTACAGCTTCGGACTGGGTGAAAGCCGTCTGCCCGATGCCGAATGTGTCCCCCATCACATTTACGAGGACTGGCCCTCGGCTGCCTCGTGCGGTAGCGTCAGCTATTCGCCCCACATGAAGACCAACAACGAGCCGGGCAACTCGGCCGACGACCACCCGCAGACCGTCAAGCAGATCCTGGACAACTGGGAGAACCTGATGGCCACGGGCATGCGCCTCTGTTCGCCCTCGAGCCACGACGGCTCGACGGCCCATCTGCGTGAGTTCATGGACAGCATCGACGCCCGCGGATGGCGCTGCGACATCCTCGACCTGCACTGCTACTGGAACGAATGGAACTTCTACAACAGCATCCGCGGTTGGGTCGACAGCTACCATCGTCCCATCTGGATCTCGGAGTGGGTATGGGGCTCGTCGTGGGGCAACAACGGCATCTTCGCCGTGGCCACGGGCGACAACCGCAACAACCCCACGCAGGCCCAGCTGCAGGAGAATAAGACCGTCGTGGAGCGCATCTGTAATGCCTTGAACGGCTACGACTACGTGGAGCGCTATTTCTATTGGAACAGCGAGGCCAACTGCTCGAAGCTCTATTACGACGGCAAGCTGACTCCTGCGGGGGAGATGTATGCCAAGCTCAATTCGGGCGTGGGCTACAACGGCAAGTATGACTTCGTGCCGCGGACGCCGCCCATGCGCGATCCCTCCGACCTGACCATCGTCTTCGACAAGAACACTCATGTGGCCACGCTCACATGGCATGAATATAACGGCGAATACAACAGGAGCATCAGCCTCGAGCGGCGCCTGGGCGACGGCCACCGCTGGGAGGTCGTCAGCGACGTGGCGATGCAGGAGGCAGAGGCCGACTATACTTATGAGGACGCTGAGGCCACCAACGGCTGCCAGTATCGCGTCCATGTGGTCGATGCCAACGGCAAGGACCGCTATACCCGCATGGTCATGGCTGCCAGCGACGACCTGGAGCCTGGCGATGCCGTTCAGGTGGATGGCGCGACGAAGTATCTGGGAGGCAACATCCTGCTCAATGGCGACTTCGACATGGCCGCTGCCCTCTGGCTCAACGGCCAGGGTGAGCCCATCGGCGCCCCCTACTTCCAGGTGGTGCCCGTCGGAGGCCTCGACGGCGGCGCCTATCTGCAGGCCTATGGCAACGGCTCCGTCAACACGGAGCAGGCGCTCAAGACGGTCGTCGACATCAAGCCCCAGACCGACTACTACTTCTCGGGGGCCGTGTGCAACTACGGCGGCGTCTTCGCACAGCTCAACCTCAGTGCCGATGGCGTAGCCACGACGTCGACAGCCGGCTCGCTCTCGAATGCGACGGAGAACTGGCTCACCCAGTTTGCCACCTTCAACTCAGGCGAATACGCCAAGGTCATCATCGCCTTCCGCTCGCTGGCCGGCACGGCCCAGTTCGACAAACTCATGCTCTGTCAGCTCTTTGATTCTCAAGAGGAAGCTCTGGCTGATGCTGCTGAGAAACAGCAGATGAAGGCTGACGCATTCCAAACCTTCAACACGCGCTATCCTGAACTGAACGACGGACTGCCCGCCACGCTCAAGGAGGCCATCATGGCCTATCATAACATGCCCCGGCTCCAGCAGCTCATCAGAGACGCCGCTTCGATGCAGTCAGAGTGCCGTCTCTTTGATGACGAAGCGGTCCTTTCAGGTGCTCTAAGCGGTGCTTTGTCAGCCAAGAAACCTGCTGAGGTGAACGAAGCCGTCGAACTTCTTGCCAATGCTATCGAGGGCTACCTCTCGTCAGTCAGACTCAACAATGTGATCAAGCAGCCCAGCTTCGCTTCGTCGACGGGCTGGACCACCAAGTGCGGCACTTATACAGGTGGCGACCAGCGCACCAACTTCCGCGACGGCGTCACGTTCTGGAATGCCTGGTGGTCAGGTCTCAGCGCCTCTGAGGGCCAAAGCAAGACCATGGCCGTCCGGCAGGAGCTGACGGGCCTCGACCATGGACTCTACTATCTGGAGTGTAAGGCCACGACAGAGCACTACTGCCTCAGCGACCAGCACGCCTTTGTCGACAACGGAGAGCTGCGGCGGGAGTCGCCCAAGCTGACGGCCGACTACTTCGACCTGCCCAGTGTCGCGACGGCCGACCGCTGGCAGACGCTCACCACGCTGCCCGTCTATGTCGACGATGACGGCGTCCTGACCATCGGCTTCGAGGGCTCCAAGCAGGGAGCCGTCGACAATGCATGGCATCGGCTGGGCGAGCCCACCTCGACGGGCGACAAGCGCGAAGGTTGGTGGTGCGCCACTGACTTCGTCCTCCACTTCACACCCCAATACCGTCTCAGCGTCACCCCTGACCAGTGGGGCGTCACGTGTCTGCCCTATGCCGTCCATCCCAGCCCCGGACTCACGTTCTACGAGATTGCCGGCATCACGCCCGACCTGCAGAACCTCTGCCTCCGTCAGATTGAGGAGACCGTGGCCGGACAGGCCTTCATCTATCGCTCCTCCGAGGCTGAGGCCACCTTCCTCGAGTATGGCGATGCCGTCAAGTCGACGACTGATGCCCCTGGCGGACTGCGTGGCTTCCTGAAGACCAGTGCCCGCGTGCCCAAGGACTACTATTACCTGACTGACGGACAGTGGGAGAAGGTCGTCGGCGACCGTCCCACGATGACCAACTATACTGGCATCCTGCGCCCACAGACCGACAGCCGCAGCCAGCCCCTGGCCGTGCTCGACGGATGGGAGGGTGCCACGATGCCCATCGTCGGCATGACGGCTGAGGAGATGGCTGCATCCGTCGCTGCTCCCTTCGTCAGCCGCGACGGCACGCCCGCTTACTTCACCCTCGACGGCCGTCGCCTCCGGAGCGGCGAGCTGAAGTCGGGCGTCTACGTCAGAGTCGTGAACGGGCATGCCCAGAAGACCATCATACAGTAAGGAAACGATATAGCACATGATTTTAAGACATCTCTTCCCCACATTGGCCCTTGCGGCTATGGCCATGACAGCCACGGCTCAGGAACGCTCGTCGTCGAGCCTCTATCTCATGCCTCAGGCGCAGGCCGACGTCACGCTTCCCTTTAGCCTGCAGGCTGAGGGCCACCGCTTCGCCCCCACATGGGGACTCGACCAGGCATGGATCAATGAGCAGAACCTGCGCAAGGGACTGAACCACATGGGCCGCGAGAACATCGGCGTGGGGCGCTCGGCCTTCCGCACCACCAAGGCCTTGACCAACGACTCCGTGCTGCAGAGCGACCAGACCAGCTTCCTGCGTCAGCGCGCCAACATGTTCGACATCGTCGACCCGCAGCTGCCACTCATCCTCACGGCCGACCAGGAGGCCGGCTCCGATGCTTATTTCGTCCAGAACAAGAGTGCCAACGTCGACCACTGGGCCGCCAACATCAACAGCCACGTCCACTGGATGCAGCAGAACACGCAGCATCCCGTCATCGGCGTCTCGCCCTTCAACGAGCCCGACTACTGGGCCACCGAGGAAGGCGCCACCACCCAGAAGCAGGCACAGGTGGCGCAGATTCTCAAGACCCTTTATCCGCGCTTTGCCGACATCGCCATCGTGGGCGGCAACACGCTCAACGACGACAAGGCGTGGTCGTGGTTCAGCCCCGGCAGCGACTACTACGACTGGGGCAACACCCACCAGCTGGCTGGCTCCATGGCCAGCTATGCCTCGTTCCATCAGCGCCTTGCCGAGCTGGGCAAGACGGGCTACAACGACGAGATGCACAACGTGGCCGAGGCCATGATCGGCCTGGAGTACGGCATGACCGTCGGCATCTGGTGGGGCTTCGACAGCCGGGCCCGCGGCGAGTTCTGCGACATCTGCCGCCACGGCGAGCGCCTCGCCTATGCCGAGCACCGCAACAACTGGACCGCCGCCTCCGTCTATCGCCATGATGACGGCCGTGTGAAGGCCTTTGTCGGCTCCAGCGAGCGTCAGGCCTATACGACCACCTATCAGTTCCTCTCAGCCGACCGCGATGTCTACTTCGACGGCCATGGACCCATGCGCGCCTTCACCATGGAGATGCCTGGCGGCACGGGCTACCAGACGGGGCAGACCAATGCCGAGCGCGTCGTCGACATCACCTGGGGCGAGGACGTTCAGCCGATGCCCATCACGGAGGGCGTCTATAAGATCGTCAACCGTGCCACGGGCAATGTCGTGGCCGTCAACAGCTCCGCCATCGTCCAGCAGAAGTGGACAGGCGTCGACCGCCAGAAGTGGACCATCAAGCCATGCTCACCCCGCATCGGCGGCGACTACAGCTTTTACGACATTGAGTCGGTCACCAACGCCAACCTGCGCATCAACGTGAAGAACTTCTCGACCGCTGACAATGCGCAGCTCATCGCCTACGAGCAGGCTGGGCCGACGAGCAACGAGCAGTGGTATCTGGAGTATGCCGGCAATGGCTACTACTACATCCGCAATCGCGAGAGTGCCCTCTACATGGCCTCCTTCAGTGTATCGAATGCCAACGGCGTGCGCGTCACTCAGACCTCGATGCTGTCTGATGCCGCCCGCAACCGGCTGATGTGGCGCCTGTTGCCTGTCGACGTGGCCTACGAGACCAAGGCGCCCCAGCAGCCCCAGAACCTTGAGGCCAAGGCCCAGTCGGCCAGTGTCCTGCTGACATGGGACGCCAATGAGACAGACACCGACCTCGACGGCTATATGGTGCTGCGTGCCGAGGCCGACGGCGGGACGTGGAACACGATTGCCCGTCGGCTGAGCGACTGCTATTTCGTCGACCACACTATTCGCCCCGCCACCTCTTATATATATAAGGTGAGGGCCATCGACCGGGCGCAGAACCTCTCGGAGCTGTCCGAGGAGGCCCGCACGACCACCGCCGACGCTCCGACGCTCGTGGCCCGATGGCAGATGGACGGCGACCTCAACGACGCGACGGAGAACTTCATGGATGCCCGTTTCGGCACTGCTTCGCCACAATACATCACTGAGGCCCAGTCAGGCACGCAGAGCCTGAAACTCACCGCGACGTCGAAGGAGTACGTGCAGCTGCCCTACGACGTAGCCAGCTCGCGCGAGCTGACCTTCTGTGCGTGGGTCAACGTCCGCACCTCGTCAGCCTGGCAACGCATCTTCGACTTCGGATACGACACTGACCACTATCTCTTCCTCACCCCATACAACGGCCGGACCATGCGCTTCGCCATCAAGAACGGCGGCGAGGAGCTGACCCTCGACTGCCCCGAGCGTCTGACGCCCCTGCAGTGGCGCCACGTCGTCGTGAGCATGGCCGAAGGGCTGACCACCATCTATATCGACGGCGAGCAGGTGGCCCAGTCGTCGGCCATCACGATCACACCGGCCGACGTCGCTCCCGTGCTCAACTATCTCGGGCGCAGCCAGTTTGTCGCCGACCCTTACTTCACGGGCTATCTCGACGATGTGCGCCTCTACAACTACGCTCTTAGTGCCGGGGAGGTGGCCGCCGTCATGGCCGATACGTCCAGCGGCATCCACGCAGCGCAACTCACCATGCCGACGCCCTCCGACGCCGTCTATGGCGTCGACGGCATCCGCCGGCAGTCGTCAGTCAAGGGGATAAAGGTCAGCAAGGGAAGGAAGTGGGTGGAGTGAGACGTCACAGCCCTCAATGAATCATATTACAGGCTCAGCAGGCCGTCGTCGTTGACGATGGTCTGCTCTGCTATGAGCCGGGCCAGCGCCGCCTGCAGGACAGGCAGGTCGACGGGCAGACGATGGAGGTCGTCGACGGGGTGGGGCTGTCGGTCGGAGAGCATGGCCATGATCTGCTCCTGAGCCTGGCCGACGGCATCCTTAGGCGTCAGCAGTTCCTCGCTGCTCAGACAGACGTCGCAGTGGCCGCAGTCGTGGCTGTCGTTCTCGCCGAAGTAGCGCAGCAGCAGTCGGTTGCGGCAGATGTGGTTGCTGGTCATATAGTCGATCATGGCGTCGACACGGTCGGCATAACGCTGTCGGAGGTCGTCATAGACGGCGGGCGGGAACTGCAGGTACTCCGAGTCCTCGCGCCGCTGCATATATCTGACGTAGGGCGTCTTCTTCTGGGGGATGAAGTTCAGGATTTTCTTCTGGGTGAGCGTCCGCAGCGTCTGGTAGACGACGGGCTGGGTGAGCCCCGACTGCATGGCCAGGAAGGCCTCGTCAATGTATTGGTAGTCGACGAAGAGCCCCGTATAGCTGCGCAGCAGCGCCTCGATGACGATGTTCTCCTCTTTCGTGTCGCCTCGCAGGCGGTAGAGCTCGTCGCGCTCCAGGAGGAACATGAGCCGCCCCTGGTTGTCCTCCTCGTCAGTGTACTCGATGTAGCCGGCGCGGTTCAGGATCTTCAGGGCCGAGCGGAGAGGTAGGGGGAAGTGGTGGTAGACGTGGCAGAACTTGTCGATGGGGAACTCAAACGTGGCGTTATAGCCTGAGCCGACGCCTATCTGATAGAAATATGCCAGCTGGTCGTAGACCTGACGGATATAGTCTTTCGAGGGAAACTCCACGCCGACCCTTTGGCGGAGCTTCGTGGCGTCGCTCCTGTCGCTGATGAGCACCGCCTGGGCCTCCAGGCCGTCGCGGCCGGCACGCCCCGCCTCCTGGAAGTAGGCCTCGAGGCTGTCAGGGCAGTCGATGTGGACGACGAGCCTGACGTCGGGCTTGTCGATGCCCATGCCGAAGGCGTTGGTGGCCACGATGACGCGCACCTCACCCCGTTGCCATGCCTGCTGCCGAAGGTCTTTCTCGGCATTGTCGAGCCCGGCGTGGAAGTAGGTAGCGCTGATGCCCTCGCGGGCGAGCAGCTCAGCATAGTCGCGGGTGCGCTGTCGGCTGCGGGCGTAGACGATGGCCGAGCCCTGGGTGCTCTTGAGCAGGTGAATCAGCTCATGCTCCTTGCTGCCTTCGGCATGGCGCACGACGTAGGCGAGGTTCGGGCGCTCGAAGCTCATGCGGAAGACGCGCTTCTCGCGAAATTCCAGCCGCTCCTGGATGTCGTCGACCACGCGCGGCGTCGCCGTCGCCGTCAGTGCCAGCACGGGCACCTCAGGCACCAGCCGCCGTATGTCGGCGATGGCGAGGTAGGAGGGTCGGAAGTCATAGCCCCACTGGCTGATGCAGTGGGCCTCGTCGACACAGATGAAGCTGACCTTCATGTGGCTCAGCTTCCGTCGGAACAAGTCGGAGGCGATGCGCTCCGGCGAGACGTAGAGCAGCTTGACGGCGCCAAAGACGGCATTCTCCAGCAGCCGGAGCATCTCGTCGTGGCTCTGTCCCGAGTAGATGGCCGCTGCGCGTATGCCACGCCGCCGCAGGTTCTCCACCTGGTCTTTCATCAGGGCAATCAAGGGCGTAATCACGATGCAGACCCCCTCCAGGGCGAGTGCCGGCACCTGGAAGGTGATCGACTTTCCGCCGCCTGTCGGCATCAGTCCGAGCGTGTCGTGTCCGCCCAGTATCGACTCGATGATGTCCTGCTGAATGCCTCGGAATGAGTCGTAATGCCAGTAGCGATTTAATAACTGAGAACTGAGAGTTGAGAACTGAGAGGTATGATTACCTTCGTTGGCAGTGGAGGCCGTGGTAGCCTCGTCCGCCTTTTTTGAATGCTTAAAACTAATCATACCTCTCAGCTCTCAGTTCTCAGTTCTCACTTTCCGACGGTTTGATGTCCTCTATCTGCAGCTGCACCTCGCTGCGCTTATAGATGTTCTCCTCGATGGTGTAGGCAATGTCGAACGAACGTTTCGACTTGATATATCGTGCGGCGGCGCTCTGGCCGAAGGCGATGCCGTTCATCACGTTCGACGAGCGCGAGTCGACCAGCTCCAGCTTGATGTGCTCCTGCTGCCGGCCCACCACCTTCGACGTGCCGTAGTCATAGACGTGGCGGGTGCAGAAGACGGGCTTGGGGTTCTCCGGCCCGTGTGGCGCAAACTTCTTCAGGTCGTTCTGCAGCTTCTTCGTGATGTCCTTGAAGTCCACTTCTGCCTCGATGTCGAGCAGCGCTTCCGTCTGTTCGGGCAGTATGTGCTCGCTGACATACATCTGGAAGCGCCGGCGGAACTCCGGGATGTTCTCAACCTTGAGCGTCAGCCCCACGGCATAGGTGTGGCCGCCGAAGTTCTCGAGCAGGTCGCGACACGACTTGATCGCGTCGTAGATGTCGTAGCCCGCCACCGAGCGTGCCGACCCGCTGGCCACGCCGTCGTTGCACGACAGCACCACCGTCGGCCTGTAGTAGATCTCAGCCACGCGCGAGGCGACGATGCCGACGATGCCCTTCTTCCATCCCTCGTTGTAGAGCACGATGGCGGGCTGGTGCTCCTGGCTCTCCAGCCGCTCCACGATCTGGTTGGCCTCCTCGCTCATCTGCTTGTCGATGTCCTTGCGCTGCTCGTTGTATTCGTTGATGTGCGAGGCCTCGGCCAGCGCTCGTTTGATGTCCTTCTCGACGAGCAGGTCCACCGTCTCCGTGCCGTTCTGCACGCGTCCGCTGGCATTGATGCGCGGCCCGATCTTGAAGATGATGTCGCTCATGGTGATCTCGCGCCCTGTCAGTCCGCAGATCTCGATGATGGCCTTCAGCCCCACCGACGGGTTCTGGTTGAGCTGCTTCAGCCCATGGTAGGCCAGGATGCGGTTCTCGCCCATGACGGGGACAATGTCGGCCGCTATCGAGACGGCGCAGAAGTCGAGCAGCGGTATGAGCTGTGAGAAGGGGATGCCGTTGTTCTTGGCGAAGGCCTGCATGAACTTGAATCCCACGCCGCAGCCGCAGAGGTCCTTGTAGGGGTAGGTCGAGTCCTCGCGCTTCGGGTTGAGGATGGCCACGGCGCACGGCATCTCGTCGTCGGGCACGTGGTGGTCGCAGATGATGAAGTCGATGCCCAGCTCGCGGGCATAGGCAATCTCGCTGACCGCCTTGATGCCGCAGTCGAGCACGATGATGAGTCGGACGTCCTGTTCCTTGGCGTAGTCGAGGCCCTTGCGGCTGATGCCGTAGCCCTCCTCGTAGCGGTCGGGGATGTAGTACTCTATGTTCGAGTAGAACTGTTGCAGAAACTTGTAGACCAGCGCTACGGCCGTGCATCCGTCGACGTCGTAGTCGCCGTAGACCATGATGCGCTCCTTGCGGCCCATGGCGTCGTTCAGTCGGTCGACGGCCACGTCCATATCGTTCATCAGGAACGGGTCGATCAGCTCTGAGAGCATGGGGCGGAAGAAGCGCTTGGCCGCCGACTCGGTGCGGATGCCCCGCTTCAGCAGCAGCTCGGCCAGCACGGGGCTCATGCCGATCTTGTCGGCCAGTTCCTTAGCCGCCTGCCTGCGCTCGGGTGAAGGTTGTTCGTAATTCCATTTAGAGTTCATTATATTGTTTTGTTTTTATATGCTGTCGCGAAGCTAAAGGGCCTATTAAGGCAAATTAGCATACAAAGGTAAACATAAAAAACGAAACAACGGCACTTTTTGCCACTTTTTTAACAGAAAACAAGATTACGTGCCCATTCCGTAACTGTTTGGCTCATCGCGAATCGAACCGCCTTCGGCGGGAAAT
This sequence comes from uncultured Prevotellaceae bacterium, assembly GCA_902779455.1. Taxonomy (GTDB): domain Bacteria; phylum Bacteroidota; class Bacteroidia; order Bacteroidales; family Bacteroidaceae; genus Prevotella. The sequence continues at coordinate 55,175 of CACZBS010000023.1, read as the reverse complement.
TTTTCAAAATTGATTCGAAATTATTCGTTTGTGCCATCTGAACAAATCAAACAAATCTGCTTTGGAAGATTTGAAAAGATTTGCTAGATTTCTGTCACGAAGTGACACTCATTATCAGATAATTAGTACAAGCGAGACTTGAATTGTTTAATTTTGTTTTAAATTTTGTTCAATTTCCAGCCGAAGGCTGCCGTTGCTTTCGCGGCAAGCGAGCGTGATGTTCCTTTTGGCCGTCTCCGGCTTCATGGCTTCTTCGAGGGGGAGGTCAGCGGGGTTGATGCACACCACTCGTGAGAACCCCGCATTGAGCAGATGCTGGCGATCGCTGACGCGACCAGCTATCAGGACGACGGGAACCCGCCGGGCCTTGACCCGCTGAAGGATGCCGAAGGGGAGCTTGCCCATCAGCGTCTGACGGTCGGCCGAGCCCTCGCCCGTGATGACGCAGCGGGCACCATTCAGCAGGTCGTCGAAGTAGACGGCGTCGAGCAGGAGGTCGATGCCAGAGCGACGTCCGGCGTTCATGTATTGCATGAAGGCATAGCCCAGTCCGCCCGCGGCCCCCGCCCCAGGGCAGTCCTGGCGGTCGTAGCCGAAGTGGTGGGCCGACCTCTCCGCAAACAGCCTGGCGCGGGCATCGAGCTGGCGGATCTTTTCTGGAGTCGCCCCCATAGGCGCAAACTTCTGCGGCCCGAACACGTGGGCCGCTCCGTTCTCGCGGCACAGCGGATTGTCGACATCCGTGGCAATCGTGAAGCGAACGCCGTCGAGGGCCCGCACGCCGTCCCAACGCCCGTTGCTGGAAAATACGTCGATGATGGCCCGCAGCATGCCCATGCCACAGTCGCTCGTGGCACTGCCGCCCAGCCCCACGATGACGTCCTTGCATCCCCGCCGCACCGCATCGCTGATCAGCTGGCCAGTGCCATAGCTGGTGGCCACTATCGGGTTGCGCTCCTGGGGCCTGAGCAATGTCAGTCCGCTGGCCTTGGCAATCTCGACGACAGCCCTGTCGCCCTTTTTCAGATACTGCGCCATGACAGGTCGCCCCAGCGGGTCGCTCACGCGCACATCCACGAGCTCACCGCCCCAGGCCGCCTGAAAGGCGTCGAGCCATCCCTCGCCGCCGTCGCTGACTGCCACCTGCCTCACCTCCGCATCCGCCATTCCTTGCCGGACGCCCTCTGCCGCCGCCCTGTTAGCCTCCTTTGACGTCAGACAGCCCTTGAATGAGTCGATGGCAACAATAATCTTATTCATTAAATTTTCACTTTTCATTCTTAATTCTTCATTCTTCACTCTTCACTCTTCACTCTTCACTCTTCCCTTCCCGTGGCAAAGGTAAGGAATAAATCTGAAACAGCCAAACATATTCCCCATTTGTCCACCGTAGGAAACTCTCGTCACGTCGTGACGTCATGCCGTCACGTCGTGATTTCATGCCGTCACGCCATGACGCCATGCCGTCACGACGTGGCGGAAGTTTTATACATTGTCTGAAAAACAGAAAAAAATAACATGTTGCGTAAAAATTACGCGTAAAAGTTTGTGGGAATAAAATATTTTTCGTACTTTTGCAGCGTAAATATTACGCAATGAATAGTCATCCGGTATGTCAACCAAGGCTATTACCCTAAAACAACAGAAAACTTCTCATTAACGATTTAAAACGGACAGAATGCAAAACAAAGGAATTATCGGAGCCGTCTGCGGCGACATCATTGGCTCGGCCTATGAGTTTCGCAAGACAAAGGATTGGAATTTCAGATTGTTCACCCCACGGTCGAGATTTACTGACGACACGGTGATGACCTGTGCCCTGGCCGAGTGGTTGGTGGAGGATCCCACGCACTCACATGAGCAGTTGGTCAAAATCATGCATCGCTATGGCGAGGAATATCCTCATGCCGGATATGGAGGCATGTTCAAGAGGTGGTTGGAAAACAAATGGACGGAGCCATACAATTCTTTTGGAAATGGTTCTGCCATGCGTGTGAGTCCCTGTGGCTATTATGCCAAATCGTTTGACGAGGCCCTCCTGTTAGCACAAATCTCAGCCGAAGTGACCCACAACCACCCTGAAGGAATCATCGGAGCGCAAGCTGTTGCGGCCATGATCTATCTGTTGCGCAGTGGCGAGTATCTTGAAAAGGGGAAGGTGTTTCTCAAGAATCACTGTTTCTATGACCTTGACAAGATAGGCGAGAACTGGGCGACCATACAGCGCAACTATGGTTTCGACGTGACGTGTCAGGGTTCGGTTCCAGAGGCTATCTATTGTGCAATGAAGAATATCTCCTCCGCGGAGGGATACGAAAATACGGTGAGGGAAGCCGTCTCGCTTGGCGGCGATGCCGATACCCAAGGGGCCATTGCGGGTGGCATAGCGGCTGCCGTCTGTGAGGTTCCAGAAGCAATCCTTAACGAATGTCTTGACAGGCTCGACCCTCACCTGACGGACGTGATTGACCGTTTCAACGAGGCGTGTAACCAATAATAACAGATAAATATGGAAGAACTGAAGTATCATTACAAGTATCCGCATCCGAGTGTGACGACGGACTGCGTGATTTTCGGATTCGACGGCACACGGCTGAACGTCCTTCTCGTGGAACGTGGCATTGAGCCCTACAAGGGGCGTTGGGCCTTCCCTGGCGGATTCCTCAAGATGGACGAGACGGCCCTGCAGGGAGCCAAGCGCGAGCTTAAGGAAGAAACAGGACTGGAGGATGCTTACATCCATCAGTTTCATGCCTTCTCTGGTGTGGACCGGGACCCTCGCGAGCGAGTCATCACCATCGCCTATTTCGCCTTGGTGCGACTCAGCGAGGTGAAGGCTGGCGACGATGCCGCCAAGGCCCAGTGGTTCCCGCTCGACAAGGTACCATCACTGGCATTCGACCACGACCTGATTCTCCGTGAGGCCACCAATGAACTGCGTCGCCAGATTCACTTCGAGCCCATCGGCTTCGAGTTGCTGCCTGAGAAGTTCACCATGACCCAGCTACAGCACCTCTATGAGGCTATCCTCAGTGTGAAGTTCGACAGGCGCAACTTCTGCAACAAGATGCTGAAGCTGGGCATCCTGACCCAACTTGACCGAACGCTCCCAATGCCCAACAAGAAGGTGGCATTCCTCTATAAGTTCAACCCGGAGAGCTACAACGAGATGAAGGAGAAGGGCTTCCGCCTGGAATTCTGATATTTCGTACAATTACATGGAACTTTCATACAACACCTTATCAGAGTTTTGCTGATTATATGATGAAATTGTAACTTTGCAAATGAAAACAAATAAGAATAACTAAATTTTAAATTGATGGAGTTAACATTTGAAAAATGGGAAGATGGCAGGTGGTTTGTTGTGCTACTAGACTATGATGGTGATCAAGAAGACCTTGAAATGGTTGATGGTGCAGACGCTTTTCTTGACTATTTGACAGAAGATGGATTATAGTTACTGTAAATGTTAGTTTGGAGGATACAGAAGACGATGCCATTATTCTAAAACTTGTAGCACATGACTCAATTGGAGGAACTTATGAAGTAGAAAACTTGCCAGAGTTTAAATACGATGTCTGGCTATGTAATGTTGTACACTTCTTATTTGGAGAGCATCCTGATATGATTTATTTTAAAGTTGCAAAGTAGCTGTTTACCTTTCCCAAGTTTTTGGCATTATATAGTGAGTGGTTTAACTAAAATAATATGACAGAAGGAAACATAAACAAAGAAGGACTTGGGCGTTTTCTAACAGCACAAGATGGCAAAAGAGGTGATTACACCTTGTATGAACTGGCATTGAAAGAAATCCAAGAGGGCAGACTTGGATTCGAATGCTGGATCAGATACGTCTATCCTCAGCTGAAAAGAAAAGGAACAAGCCAGTTGACTGATTTCTATGGCCTTGATGGACGTGAAGAGGCGAAAGCATACTTCGAACATCCAATTCTGAGAGAAAGATTAATAAAGGCGGCACAGGTCCTGTTGGAAATAGACAAGCCGATATTTGAAATCTTCAGCAATCTGGGCGTGATGAAACTCCGTACATGCATGCTCTTGTTTGCCTCAATCTCTGATGAACCCGTTTTCAAACAGGTATTAAGAAAGTATGGTTGGAGATGATTGGTTACTTTTTTTCGAGATCTGGTATTATAGTATAGACGTTAATCACTGAACAAGGAATATCGGTGGTGACAGTGAATAGAAAGAAGTGTTTAGTAGAACAAGAAAATAATATGAAAAAGAGACTGAACATTGTTGTATTGTCTGGTGCGGGCATAAGTGCCGAGAGTGGGATCAGTACCTTCAGGGATAGTAACGGGTTATGGAAAAAGTATGATGCCATGCGACTGGCAAGTATCGAAGGATTCGAGGAAGAGCCTGAGGGCGTACTAGAGTTCTATAACGAGAGACGCAAGCAGCTCCTTACCGTCGAGCCTAATCATGCCCATTATGCATTGGCAGAATTGGAGAAAGAGCACGACGTGACCATTATCACGCAAAATGTAGACGACCTTCATGAGCGGGCTGGTAGCACCAAGGTTGTGCATCTGCATGGAGAGCTGTCAAAAGTCACCTCCTCGCTGGACCGTGAGGATGACCGCTGTATCAAGCATTATCCGTTAGACCTGCCAATACGCATCGGAGACAAAGCAGCCGATGGGTCCCAGCTGCGTCCATACATTGTATGGTTTGGCGAAAACCTGAGATACATGGGCGAGGCTTTGACCCTGGTAGAGAATGCTGATGTCTTTGTCGTTATTGGTACGTCGCTCGTTGTTTATCCAGCAGCGGGTCTCGTGAGGTATGCTCAGGCAAAAGCGCAGAAGTTTCTGGTTGATCCTTCTGAAATGAAGGGCCATCTGCCTATTGACTTTATCCATATCAAGGCAAAAGCCACAGAGGGAGTTGATCTGTTGATTGACAAAATCGGTGGGTAAAGAGCATGATTTATGCCAAAGTCCGAACGTAACAAAAACTGTGCCAAACACGTAACGCATTGATAATCATCCGAATGATACGATTTGGAGATTTCAGAAAAATGTTGTAACTTTGCAGCGCTGCTCGAGCACCTGCTTCACCTCAGCAAAAAGCAAGCTTTCTGCATTCGGTTTGCACGGTCCTTGCACCCGCATTTGGGAAACTCCCAGAGGCGTTTTCACTAAATCTTGTTCTAATGTTTAATCGTACAATCAAGTATGCTAAACTCGCATGGGTTTATGCTAAAGGAATCTGCGGCTTCCGTCGCAAAGTGTATGACCTCCAGTTTGTCTATGAGCCTGCGGACAAAACCTGGTACATCGACATGCCGTGGCCTGGTGACAGATATAACCTGGCGATGGTTGCAGGCTCCAACCATCTGCTGAAGTTTCTCGATTATAAGGGAGAGCGAAGAGTCAGAGTCTTGGTAATGCCTTCTAAAAAGCCTCAACCAGAATTGGAGGCCGAAGGCTACTTCATGTGCGACAAACAGTTCTCGCGCCTTACTGGCGGCGCTACCTACAAGGTGAATAATCTCGACGGCTTCACACGCGAGATTTGGATCTGTCCTGTCACTCTTACCGTTCTGGGGCATTATCCGAAGTACATCTACATTAAGCAGATTAATGTTGACGGAAGTTCCATTGATCCGGAAGTACACAAGAACTATGTTAAACTGATGAATGCATAGTTTGTAGATATGAATGTTACCATACGCCTTATGAACGTAATGGAAAAGCTTCATATTACAACATTGAAAAGAAAACAACATACCAGAGATGATAAGAAAAATAAGACTTGTTGATTTGGCACTCTTGCCTTTTGGCCTTTGCGTGCTTTTCTTGTTGTTATTGGGGAAACTGTGTGGGTTGACCTACAAGCAGATCTCCGTGGTGTTTAACCTTTGGTTGCAGGGGGGTGTCCTGATGTTGTCAGGCTTGCTCCCTTTGGAATAGCTGTTTACAAGATGATGGGGTCTTTTTCAATGTGGTGGCTGCTACTGTCCGCAGTTTTATTGATATATGGCTTCGCATACGTGTATGCTTTCATCAAAATGCTGCAGCATTATCATCTGCCATTCAATGCCGCATTTGATCTTTGTGTGGATGATTTGCAGAGATTAGCCGCGAAATGGAATACGACCTACCAGATGGTAAACCTGCTCATTTTTATTCTCTTTTATCTGATCCTCTTAGGATTGAATATTCTAATCAGCTATTATCTCATGTCTCTTTAAACAAATCAAAATGAAAATCTGTCAAATTGTTCTAAAGGGGGCGTCGGTGCCAACATGTGGTGCATAAACGCCGTATAGACAAGGCGTTTTAGAGTGTCAAATAGTCGTTTTTATGTTAATGTTTTACTAAAAATAGGAAATGGAGATTATTATTGTTTTAGCAATCGTTGCGGTGGTTGGCATCTGCGCCAACAAGTATATGAACAAGCGGTCGGAGACCGAGGTGAAAAACAAGGAGTCTGAACAGGTTCTGGATGACAATATTACTGTTGTCAATTCTGGTACGTCAGATCAGACGAAAGTAGAACTTAAATCGGAAAGTAATAATAAGGAGGACAACGTTATGGAAGAAACGAAAGGAACGAGAGATTTGTTTCTTGAGACGCTGACAAAGATCGGTTGTCAGTATGAAACTGGTGATGGTGAAGATGCCGATATAAACTTTGGCTATCAAGGAGAGTATTTTGTGGTTAGGGCCAGCAACAATAATCGTTTTATTCATATTTACGATACTCATTGGGGCCATGTAGAACTATATGACATTGAGGAGTTTTCACGTCTTAAAAAAGCCATCAATGAATCTAATTTAAAGAATAGCGTGACGGCGGTGTATACTATAGATGAGGCAGGTAGCAATGTCCATGTTCACTGTAAGTCCGTTATTCTCTTTACGCCCGAGATACCGGACATCGCAGATTATCTGCGCCTTGAACTCAGTGAATATTTCAGAGTGCATGAGACTGTCAATATGGAAATGGCCAAACAGAGGGATGCCGAGGTCAGCAAATAGTCTATTTGATTGATAGCTTTAAAACCTCGTACAATAATCCCGCCTGTTCATACAACGTGGCGGGATTTCTTTTGTCAGGTGATATGGAAAGGTTAACTTTGCATCATCAAAAAACAATACGAGATGAAAAAGATTTTGAAATGGACAATCGTTGGAGCATTATTGGCAGTGATAGCTGTCGGTGGATTTGGCCTATGGATTCTCTTTGGCAGCAAGACGAGTAATCCCCATAACTACAAGACCATTGGGGACATTCCGGAGCCATGGGGGTATGAGCGCATAAGTGGTGATGATGCTGGCTATGCAAAATTCCTGCGGAGTCTTCCGCTGAAAGTGCGAGGTTCAAAAGTGCAGCTCTATACTGGGGGCGACAGCCGATTGCAGTCACTCTGCTATGCGGTGGTTGACCTGCCGCTGCTGTCGAATGCTGAGCAGTGCGCAGACGTATGTATGCGACTGCGGGCAGAATACCTTTATAGCACAGGCCAATATCGTCGCATACGATTTCAGGATGTGAACGGCAAGACGATGCACTATGGCGGTGGCGCTTCGCGTAAGGCTTTCGAGCGCTATCTGCGGAATGTGTATGGCGTGGCCAGCACCTTCTCGCTGAGCCGGGAGCTTGAGCAACGACGGCTAAAGGACATGCAACCAGGCGATGTGTTCGTCTATGCCGCTGCCGACCGTCCCGGCAACCACAAGTATGGTCATGCCGTAATGGTGGTCGACGTGGCTCAGGACAAGCACGGACGGAAGGCGTTCCTGCTGGCTGAAGGCAATACGCCTGCCCGTGACATCCACGTGATGCGCAATTTCACGAATCCCATCCGCTCGCCGTGGTTCATGCTTGATGAAGATGCCGACGACCTGCAGCTTGCCGTCTTCCACTATAAAACCAGCGAACTGAGACATTTCTAAGATCAGAACGTGATGAGAGGAACGAGAATCATAAAGCGAGTCCTTCTGGCAATCATCAGCGCATTAGCTGCACTGATGGTCGTCAGCAATCTGCTGGTTGTTAAAAATGCAGAAGGAAGATTGTTTGAAGAGGTGGACTCGGTACCAGACGGGGATTACACAGGACTGCTGCTCGGCACGACCCCGATGACACGCATTTCACACAGGAGAAACATCTTCTTTGAAAACCGCATCAAGGCAACAGCAAACCTATATCATGCAGGAAAAATACGGAAGATCCTTATCAGCGGCGACGACAAAAGTCTTGACGGTATCAATGAAACAGAATGTATGAAGGACTCACTCCTGGCAAGAGGCGTTCCCGAAAGCGATATCATCCTTGATGGGAAAGGTTACAGAACTATTCACTCAGTGCAAAGAGCCTATTATGATTATGGTTGCAGGAACCTGATCGTGATATCTCAGAAGTTCCACAACGAGCGTGCCCTGTATCTGGCCAATCATCTCGGTCTGGATTTTGATTGGGTCATCGGGTTCAATGCTGAGTCGCCCCATTCACTCATGTCACAGAAGACTTATATCAGGGAATGGTTTGCCAGGGTTAAGATGTTTATGGACTTATTACGCAACAATCATCATGAAAAAGATTAAAAAGGTATTAGTCGTTATTGTTGGCTGTGTCTTGGCTTGGAGCAACCTGCCATACTACTACAACAATGAAAAGGCTGCAGCTTATGCATCGTGTCATGTAGCAAAAAGTTCACGTAGTATGTGCGCGTGGTATGTTGTCAAGGCGATGTGGCGAGGGGGATGCCCTATAGGGCTTATCCCTGCCTATGCATACGACAAGACACTGCCGCAAATGGGGTTCAAGGAAATCTCCTTGGATGGCTATCAACCAGAGATTGGAGATATTTCGGTTCTTCCTAAAAATGAAATGAGCCATTTTGGGCATATAGCCATTTATGATGGGAAGCAATGGGTGTCAGACTTCAAGCAGAAAAGCATCTATCCAGGAAGAAAATATAGAAGCGTGGGGTGCTATAGAATATACCGCGCTACTAACGGCTGGCATTGGAAACATGTGTGGACATCACCGGCTGATTGGTACTCTTGGATTGAATCATTAGTAAAAGGATACAAAAAGATCAAATTATAATGTCAATAACGACCTCCATCCTTCTGGCAGCAGCCAGTATGCTTCCTGCCCTTATTGCAAGTGTGGGCAGATATTTCCGGGAAAAAGACCTGTTTTCCTTTACATTGGTCTTCCTGTGTGGTATGTTGGAAGCAACACTTATCAGTGCGTTCTTCCACGCAGACTATATGATGTCGCTATTTGACAAGTATGGGCAATCAATCCATAGCTATCAGAAATATATTTGCTTTGCGTCATTATCGGGATGCATCATCCTTAGCTTGATGATGTTCGCAACCGTAAGAATCATTGATAAGCAACATGTTTGGAAATGGATTCTTGGAGCGTTCACATTGTTTTTGTTAGTGATTATGCTGATAGGAATTGCCATTAGTATGGCAACAGGTTGTTCTTTCGATCAAGGTTTCTTTGCTGCTTGCTGTGGAGTAATGGGAGCCGGAGGCGTTGCCTGGGGACTGACATATAAAGAAATATGTGTCATAGGAAATATCTACATGGAGGCAGGAATATGTCTTCTGTCAGCCCTTTGGCTCACTTGGGCCACGATAAAGATTTTCAGACAAAGAAGAACGGTGTCAAGAGGGTTGCTTATGTCTGTTGGTATTTTATATAGTTTGGTCTACCTAATAGGCTTTTGGATGATATACCGTCACTATGCCATGCCATTGGAAAAAGCATTTGACCTCTGCTATCACGAGCTAATAGTCTTAGCTTTGGACTGGCATACAACATATAACAACGTGAACTACATGATTTTTATCCTTCTGTTCCTAGTTCTGACAATAGGTAACATTCTTTTTGCGAGTCGCTTGTTGCGAATCTCATACAAAAAAACGGTCAATTGATACAACGTCATCTGTTTGTTTTGGATGGAGAGGGATAGAATAGTAATTTTGCATCATAGAAATCAAAGAATCTGATTAAGTAAGCCCATGAAAGTAAAAATGATACTGCCAGCCTTGCAGGAAGCCGAGAGCCCCTATTGGCGCCCCATCAAGTACTCGCTGTTTCCGCCGCTGGGGCTGGCCACGCTGGCTGCCTACTTTGGCGACGACGACGAAGTGGAGATCGTGGACCAGCATGTGGAGCGGCTGACGCTCGACGACGAGCCTGACCTGGTGTGCATACAGGTGTATGTGACCAATGCCTACCGGGCCTATCGCATTGCCGACCACTATCGACAGAAGGGCACCTATGTGGCCATGGGCGGCCTGCACGTCACGTCGCTGCCCGACGAGGCGGCGCAGCATGCCGACACGATTCTTCTGGGACCAGGCGAGGAGGCCTTCCCGCGCTTCGTCAGTGACCTGCGGGCCGGCCATCCGCAGAAGCGCTATGTGGCGCGTTGGCGGTCGATAGAGAACATCCCGCCCGTCCGACGCGACCTCATCAAGCGCGAGAAATACTTCGTGCCCAACTCGCTCGTCGTGTCGCGCGGCTGTCCGCATCACTGCGACTTCTGCTATAAGGATGCGTTCTATGGCGAGGGCAAGTCGTTCTATATGCAACGCGTCGATGAGGCCCTGACTGAGATAGACCGCCTGCCAGGCCGCCACCTCTATTTCCTCGACGACCACCTGTTGGGCAGTCCGCATTTCGCGAGGGAACTGTTTGAGGGCATGCGCGGCATGGGGCGCGTCTTCCAGAGTGCTGCCACGGTGGCCTCCGTGCTGAAGGGCGACCTGATAGAGAAGGCTGCCGAGGCTGGGCTGCGCAGTGTCTTCCTCGGCTTCGAGACCTTCTCGCCAGAGAATCTGCGCTCGAGCAATAAGCTGCAGAATCTCTCGAAGGACTATGTGGCAGCTGTCGAGCGACTGCATAGCCTGGGCATCATGATCAACGGCAGCTTCGTGTTCGGCCTTGATCACGACGACAAGGACGTGTTCCGCCGAACAGTGGAGTGGGGCATCGAGCACAGCATCACCACGGCCACCTTCCATATCCTCACGCCCTATCCCGGCACACGCCTGTTCCAGCAGATGGAGCGCGACGGCCGCATCACCTCTTACGACTGGAGCCAGTACGACACGCGCACGGTCGTCTACAAGACCATAGGACTCACTGCCGAGGAACTGAAGCAGGGCTACGACTGGGCCTACAAGGAGTTCTATTCCTGGAGCAACATCTTCCGCGCCAGCTTTGGCCACGACAATCTGAAGCAGCAGCTGGCCCATCTGTTCTACATGGGCGGCTGGAAGAAGATGGAGCCGTTCTGGAACTTCATGATACGCTACGGACAACTGAACCGCATGCTCCCCGTGCTGGAGTCTCTGCTGGCAAATACGAAGGGGAAATGTTAGTTCATTGTTCACAGTTTTCACTTTCATACAAATAACCCGCCTGTTCATACTGCGCAACGTGAAAGATTTTCATGGCTTAGAAAGTATTCGTAACTTTGCAGTGTCAAATGATAAAAGACAAAAGATGAAACAATTACTGATGACCTTGATGGTCGTGCTCATGAGCATGATGACATCGACGCCCGCCAGTGCGAAAACTGACAAGGACAGCGTGAAGAAAATGGTGCCGCAGAATATTGTGGTGAAACAGACTACTGAGTTCAACGACGGGCGCACGCTGACCATCTACTACAAGAAGAGCGGGATGCAGTGTGAGGTCTACTCGCCCTGCGACGCCAAGGACTATGACGTGGCGGATGCCGCAAAGATCAAGACGACCAGCTTTGAGGTGGTCGACCGCGTGGAAGGTAAACTCTATCGTAAAGCCTCGATTGGCGAAGTGACGAGACTGATCAAACGCTTGGTGAACCAGTATCTGTGATGGCATATGTGGAAATCGTGCTGCTTTGTGTCACCATAGCGGTGCTCAAGGCAGCACAAAACAACAAAGAAGGATGAGCCGGAAAAAAGCAATGAAAAGAAGCCCTTGCTATTGTGGATTTTTGCAGGTTAAATATCTTGAATTAGACGGATGATTGCGAAAAAAGCAGTATCTTTGCAAATAAAAAAGAAGAAAACGAACGACGTATGGAGTGGTTTAGAATCAGGACCTCAACACTTCTGATGCGTGTGGCTGTCGACGAAATCGTCTATGTGAAGGCTGACGGGAACTATTGCGACCTTGTGCTCATCAATGGGCGCCAGCGCAAGATGACCTTCCAGCTGCATCACTTTGAGGACAATTTCCGGTTGCTGAAGTGTGCCGATATGTTCATTCGTGTAGGCAGGAGCCTTATCGTCAACCGTCAGTATGTGCAGGTCATTGACCTCATCGATCAGACCATCGTCTTCGGCGGGAAACATCTGACTCGCGAACCAGTGCAACAACATCCTTTTGCCAATCGCCCCGACCGAAACAAGGAAGCGGCGACGGGAAGGGACATTTATGTGGTAAAGGTGGCACGCGATGCCTTGAAGCAGCTGAAAGAACAACTTGAAAACATGAAAGGAGGAGAAACGCTATGAGTGAAATCTTTGACAAGACAGACAGCAGTCTCAACGATTTCAGCAGGGAGCCCGAGGTTCCTGAGTTCATCATCGAGACTGACGACGAAACTCGCCCTCCAGTAGAGACCGGCCGCAAGGAAAAGCCTGGGCGGCGATGGCTTCGCGGCATCTTGGAAGCCCTGATCATCGCCTTGACGGTCATCGTTGCTTTCTCTGCTTACAAGGTATGGAATTATTACATGAACATAGGTGTGCCCATTTCCACGTCGCCCAGTGAGAACATCAGTAAGCTGCAGGCGGAGCCGGTGAAGGAAAGGGCCGAGGTGGTCCTCTCGAGCGACAGCATCCTTGGTGTGGCGCTCGATTTCTACGCCATCCACGGTCTGCGGGCCAGTATTGAGTTTGAGGAGCCTGACACGACCGACACGTCAGTCTTCCTCTATAGCCGTTCGGCAGACCATCAGGCCGACGGCACCTATCTCGGATCGCTCGTCGTCGATGGCGAAGAGCTGCAAAGCGACTGCAGCCGTCTGGGCTATATGGCGATGGTGGCCGACCGGATGGTGATCGGCATCTCGCGCAGCGACAAGGTGAAGGACTATTGCATGGAGCAGGGCGGATGCTTCTTCCGGCAGTTCATCCTGGTCAGCAACGGAGTGATTCCCCACCGTTTCTATCTTCATGGGAAGGTGGAGCGCCGTGCCATCGGCCGTAAGGACAACACGCTCTACTTTATCGCCACGCGCCATAAGGAGACGCTATGGGATTTTGCTGATGCCCTGCGGGAATATGGGTTCATTGATGCCATCTATATCACTGGTGGCTACGACTATGGCTTCTACCGCACAGCTGACGGTGAGCGCCATGACATCGGCAACATAGAGGATTACCCGCACAAGAAATGGAAAGGAATCATTCCGTGGCTTGTGTTCAGAAAGTGAAGACCCCCTCTCTATACCATTCGAAGAGTCGTCTGACGCCTTCCTCAATCTCTACTTTGTGGGTCCATCCGAGGCGGTGGAGCTTGTCGACGTTGATGAGCTTGCGCATTGTGCCGTCTGGCTTCGTTGTGTCGAAGACGATGTCGCCCTCGAAGCCCACGGTTTGGGCGACGAGCTCGGCAAGCTGACGGATGGTGAGCTCGCGGCCGGTGCCGACGTTGATGTGGCAGTTGCGGATCTCGCCGAGCTGTGGCAGCGCCCCGCCTCGGCCTGTGGTGTGATCGCGGTCGACGGCTCCGTCGACGGCTGCTCCGTAGTGGACGCTGGAATAGCGCTCGATGCCTATGATGTCGCTGAAGTCGACGTTGAGGAGGATGTGGACAGAGGCGTCGGCCATGTCCTCGCTCCAGAGGAACTCGCGCAGCGGTGTGCCAGTGCCCCAGAGGCTGACGCGGTTGTCGCTGATGCCGTAGTGTGCCAGGACGTTGAGGATGTCGTTACGATCCGACTGGCCGTCGATGCCCTCGACGGGCCGTTGGTCCATGTCGCGCCGGATGGTCGTCCAGTCGCCGTCGTGGATGAGCTTGGCAAGATAGATCTTGCGTATCATGGCGGGCATGACGTGGGAGTTCTCGAGGTGGAAGTTGTCGTTGGGGCCGTAGAGGTTGGTGGGCATGACGGCGATGTAGTTGGTGCCGTACTGCAGGTTGTAGCTCTCGCACATCTTCAGTCCTGCGATCTTGGCGATGGCATACTCCTCGTTGGTGTATTCCAGTGGCGAGGTGAGGAGGCAGTCCTCAGTCATGGGCTGGGGGGCGTTCTTAGGGTAGATGCACGTGGAGCCGAGGAAGAGGAGCTTCTTGACGCCATGGCGATAGGACTCGCCGATGACGTTGCACTGGATGAGCATGTTCTGCATGATGAAGTCGGCCCGGTAGAGGGAGTTGGCCATGATGCCGCCGACGAAGGCAGCGGCGAGAACGACGGCGTCGGGGCGCTCGCGGTCGAAGAAGTCGCGGACGGCCAGCTGGTCGGTGAGGTCAAGCTCGCTATGGGTTCGACCTATGAGGTTGTCGTAGCCGCGTGCCCGGAGGTTGTTCCAGATGGCGGAACCTACGAGCCCGCGGTGGCCTGCGACGTAAATCTTACTATCCTTACTGAGCATCGTCGAGTTGCGCTTTGATGAACATTCGTTTGACTTTCTTCATGTCGTGCTCGACCATGATGCGCACCAGGTCGTTGAACGACGTCTTGCGGGGGTTCCACCCCAGTTTCTCTTTGGCCTTGGCAGGGTTGCCAAGCAGCTGCTCCACCTCTGCGGGGCGGAAGTACTTGGGGTCGACCTCGACGAGAACTTGGCCTTCGAAGAGCCCGGAGAGTCTGGTGTCTAATGTCTTTGCGCAGATACCCTTCTCATTCACCCCTTCGCCTTCCCAGCGGAGTTCGATGCCCACATGGCGGAAGGCGAGGGTGCAGAACTCGCGGACAGAGTGGTATTCGCCTGTGGCGATGACGAAGTCGTCGGGCTGTGGCTGCTGGAGGATGAGCCACATGCACTCGACGTAGTCCTTCGCATAGCCCCAGTCGCGCAGGGCGTTGAGGTTACCCAGGTAGAGTTTGTCCTGTTGGCTCTGGGCGATGCGTGCGGCGGCGAGGGTGATCTTGCGGGTGACGAAGGTCTCGCCGCGGCGCTCACTCTCGTGGTTGAAGAGGATGCCGTTGCAGCAGAACATGTCGTACGACTCGCGGTAGTTCTTCATGATCCAGTAGCCATAGAGCTTGGCAACGCCGTAGGGCGAACGGGGATAGAAGGGTGTGGTCTCGCTTTGGGGCACCTCCTGGACGAGTCCGAAGAGCTCGGAGGTGGAGGCCTGATAGATGCGGCACGTCTTGTCGAGGCCACATATGCGCACGGCTTCGAGGAGACGCAGCACGCCGACGGCGTCAGTCTCGGCGGTGTATTCAGGCACGTCGAACGACACCTTGACATGGCTCTGGGCAGCGAGGTTATAGATTTCCGTGGGCTGCACCTGGCTGATGATGCGTATGAGCGAGGAGGAGTCGGTCATGTCGCTCCAGTGGAGCTCGACGAGTCGTTTCTTCTTCATGTCGCGCACCCACTCGTCGAGATAGAGGTGCTCGATGCGTCCGGTGTTGAATGATGAGGAACGGCGCATGAGGCCGTGCACCTCATAGCCTTTCTCGATGAGGAACTCGGCCAGATAAGAGCCGTCCTGCCCGGTGATGCCGGTGATGAGTGCTACTTTTCTTTCCATCATGTGTTAGTTTTCTTCTGAGAATTGTTTGATGCGCTGCTCTTCAGAGAGCTTGCATATCAGGAGGGTGTCGTTGTTCTCGGCCACGATGAAACCGTCGAGACCCTGGATGACGACGCGCTTCTCCTGGGTGGTATGGATGATGCAGTTGTGGGTCTCGAACAGCTTGATGTCGGGGCCGATGCAGGCATTGCCGTAGAGGTCGCGACGGCTCTGGGCCTGCAGCGAACCCCACGTGCCGAGATCGCTCCATCCGAAGTCGGCCGGACAGACGAAGATCTCCTCGGCTTTCTCCATGATGGCGTAGTCGACGGAGATGTTCTCGCAGAGCGGGAAGCGCTCATTGATGACCTGTTGCTCCTGGGGCGTGCCCAGTATGGGCATCATGGCCTCAAAGAGATTGCTGATCTTCGGCTGGTAGATGCGGAAGGCATTGGTGATGGTGGCTACGTTCCAGATGAAGATGCCTGCATTCCAGAAGTAGTTGTTCTTCTTGATATATTCGCGGGCCGTGTCGAGGTCGGGCTTCTCGCGGAATGAGTCGACGCGATAGATCGACTTGTTGCGCAGCGACGAGGCGGAGAGGTCGGCCTGGATGTAGCCGTAGCCCGTCTCGGGGCGGTTGGGCTTCATACCGAGGGTGACGATGGCGTCGCTGTCGGCCGTGAAGGCCATGCAGCTCTGGATGACGCGCTGGAACTCCTGGACGTTCATCACGACATGGTCGGAAGGCGTGACGACGATATTGGCCTTGGGGTCCTGCTTGCGGATGCGCCATGAGACGTAGGCGATGCAGGGGGCGGTGTTGCGCCGGCATGGCTCGCAAAGGATGTTGCCCTCAGGTATGTCAGGCAACTGCTGGCGGACGATGTCGACATACTTCTGGTTGGTGACGACCCAGATGTTGCGGCGGTCGATGAGCGTTCCGAAGCGCTCGGCGGTGAGCTGCAGGAGCGTCTTGCCCACACCCAGCACGTCGATGAACTGCTTGGGCTGCTCTTGAGTGCTCATAGGCCAGAAGCGGCTTCCTACGCCGCCAGCCATGATGACGAGATGGTTGTTGGTCTTCATAAGTATCAGGGATTTGTGGTGTGATGATTGCGTCGACGGATGATGAACCAGGCGGCAGCCAACATGACGACGGCCACGATGGTCAGGACGATGTAGTGGTTGTAGCGCTCGATAGTGTCGGCCAGCTGATCCTCGGGGACGACGCTGTGCAGATACCATCCGAGGGCAGCAAGGATGGTGTGCCATACGCCGGCACCGATGAGGGTGTAGACGAGGAACTTCCAATAGTTCATCCGGGCCAGGCCTGCGGGCAACGAGATGAGATGGCGGATGCCGGGGATGAGGCGGCCGGTGAGTGTGGCTACGACGCCGTGGTCGTCGAAGTAGCGCTCGCTCTTCTCCACCTTCTCCTGGTTGAGCAGGCACATGTGGCCCCACCGGCTGTTGGCGAATTTGTAGATGACGGGGCGGCCCACATAGAGCGCCACCATATAGTTGATGCTGGCACCGATGCCGGCCCCGATGGTGGCGAAGAGGACGACGAGCACGACGTTGAGCGAGCCCGAGGCGGCATGGTAGGCGGCGGGTGCCACGACGAGTTCCGACGGCACGGGTATGATGGTGCTCTCGAGGAGCATCAGCAGCAGGATGGTGCCGTAGTTCAGGTTGTTGAGCAGAGATGTGATCACTGTGGTTTAGGGTTCTGTTACTTTTTTAGTTTCGTAATCATGTACTGATAATAGTCCTCAGGCTTCACGTCCTCAGGGAAGAGATGGGCCAGGGCTGTCTGACATTCCTTGGGATTGACCAGGCAGGCCTCCTTCAGATAGTGGAGGAATTCGTCCCACTTCTTCAGGTCGTAGCAGCAGAGGGCCATGTAGGCATAGCCATCGGCAAAGCCCTCAGGGACGATGAGGAAGAACTTCTTGAAGAGGGCATAGGACGTCTCGACATACTTGTTGTCGTAGAGCGACACGATGATGCGGAGCAACGTCTGGTGAGGGCTGTCGCTGGCCAGGACGGCATCGCGGAAGCACGTCTCGGCCTCCTTCATGCGGTTGGCGGCCAGCAGGATGTGGCCCTTGACGACAAGCACCTGCACGTGGTCGCACTCGAGCGGCTTGGTCTTCTCGAGCCATCGGATGGCCTCGTCGTAGCATCCGTTTTCGCTGTAGGCGAAGGCGAGCTCCTGATAGATGTCGGGCAGGTAGGGCGAGTCGTCCGGTGCCGTCTCCAAAGCCTTTCTGAGCATGTCGATAGCCTCGTCGGTGCGCTCCAGGTTGACCAGGCACGTGCCCTGGTTCATGAGTGCAAACTCGTCGTCGGGCACCTGCTCGCTATATCTTCGGAAGAACTCGAGGGCCTGTTCGAAGTTGCCCAGCCGGTAGAGGCTGTTGGCCTTGGCCACCAGTCCGTCGGGGTCCTCGGGGTCGATGGCCAGGGCGTATTCGCTCGACTCGACGGCGTTGGAGTAGTCCTCGTTCATGAACTGTGCGGAGGCCAGCGCATTCCAGTAGCGCTTCGAGAAGGGGTTGTCGTCGATGAGCTCAGTCCAGAGCTTCTCGCTGTCGTCGTATTTCCCCAGTCCGAAGAGCGTGCGGGCCATCAGTTCTTTGTATTCGGCCGAGTCTTCATGATGGGCCCGCTTCATCCATTGCATGGCCCGTTCGGCATAGCCATAGTCCTGCATGATGTTGGCCACGTCGATGATGAAGTCCTGATATTCCGATGGGGGCATCGTCTTGAACTGATCCTTGAAGAAAGCGTCGGCCTCACGGTCCTGGCCCTTGGCCAGCATGATCTCGCCCTCGGCGTAGACGTAGTCGGGCGAGTCCTTCTCGATGATCTGGTCGAGCAGCTGCTCCGCCTCGTCCGTGCGGCCGTAGTAGAGCGCTTCGTGGATCTTGTAGACCAGAGGCATGACAGCACCAGGCGAAAGACTCAGGGCCAGCGTGATGGCCTCGTCGGCCTGGTCGGCATGTCCCGTCATCTGATAGTAGTCGGCAATCTCGGCCAGCTCGTCGGCATCGAGGAAGACGGGCTGTCCTTGGCTGACAGCCTCCTCGTACGTAGCGAGCATCTCGCGAAACTCGTCGCTATCGAAGTATTCGTCGTCTGTGCTATACATTATTATATATATAAGATGTCAGCTCCTCAGTCCGACGGTCTTGTTGAACACGGGGTGCTCGGGCGTGGAGTCGGGGTCGACGTTGAAGTAGCCGATGCGCTGGAACTGCAGGTAGGTCAGCGCCGGCATCTGAGCAGCGAAGGGCTCGATGTAGCAGTCGTGGAGCACGGTGAGCGAGTCGGGGTTGATGATCTGGCGCATGGCGGTGACGGCGTCGCACTGCTGCGCGTCGCGGATGGCAGCCATCTCGTCGCGGGGGTTCTCCACCTTCCACAGACGGTCGTAGAGGCGCACCTCGGCCTTGCGTGCATTGTGGCAGCTGACCCAGTGGAGCGTCTTGCCCTTGATCTTACGGTCGGCACCGGGCATGCCGCTGCGCGTCTCAGGGTCGTAGGTGCAATAGATGGTGGCGACGCGTCCGTCGGCATCCTTGTCGCAGGGGTGCTCCTCGTCGCACTTGATGATGTAGGCGTTCTTCAGTCTGACCTCCTTGCCTGGGGCCAGCCGCATGAACTTCTTCTCAGCCACCTCCATGAAGTCGTCGCGCTCAATCCACAGCTCGCGGCTGAACTCCACCTCGTGGGTGCCGTCGGCCTCGCACTCGGGATTGTTCTGGGCGGTCAGCATCTCCGTCTGGCCCTCAGGATAGTTGGTGATGACGACCCGGACGGGGTCGAGCACGGCTGCCACGCGCTGGGCACGGCTGTTCAGGTCGTCGCGCACGACGCTCTCGAGCAGGGCCATGTCGTTGAGTGCATCAATTTTGGTGTAGCCAATCTTGTCGATGAACTTGACGATGCTCTCAGGCGAGTAGCCGCGACGGCGGAATCCGCAGATGGTCGGCATGCGTGGGTCGTCCCATCCGCTGACCATGCCGTTCTGCACCAGCGCCAGCAGGTTGCGCTTCGACATGAGGGTGTAGCTCAGGTTCAGCTTGTTGAACTCCGTCTGGCGGGGACCCTGATAAGTTGAGAGTTGAGAGTTGAGAGCTGAGAGTTTGCTATCGCCATTTGCGTCCGTACCACAATCGGCTATCCACTCACGCATCCATCCTACGAACAGGTCGTAGAGGGGACGGTGCTCGACGAACTCGAGCGTGCACCATGAATGGGTGACGCCCTCCAGGTAGTCGCTCTGTCCGTGGGTGAAGTCGTACATGGGGTAGGCGTTCCACTTCGAGCCCGTCTTCACGTGGGGAATGTTCAGCACACGATAGAGCAGGGGGTCGCGGAAGAGCATGTTGGGATGGGCCATGTCAATCTTGGCGCGCAGCACCAGGGTGCCCGGCTCGCACTTGCCGCTGTTCATGAACTCAAAGAGGCGCAGGTTCTCCTCCACGGGGCGGTCGCGGTAGGGGCTGTTCTCGCCAGCCTTCGTCGTGGTGCCCTTCTGCTGGGCTATCACCTCGGCACTCTGCTCGTCGACGTAGGCGCGACCCTGTTTGATGAGCCACACGGCGAAGTCCCAGAGCTGCTGGAAGTAGTCGCTGGCGTAGTAGACGTGGGCCCACTGGAATCCGAGCCACTTGATGTCGTGCTCAATGCTCTCGATGTATTCCGTGTCCTCCTTCTGAGGGTTAGTGTCGTCGAAGCGCAGGTTGCACTCGCCGCCGTACTTCGCCGCCAACCCGAAGTCGATGGCGATGGCCTTGGCGTGGCCGATGTGCAGGTAGCCGTTGGGCTCTGGCGGGAAGCGCGTCTGGAGGCGTCCTCCGTTCTTGCCGCTTTCGAGGTCGTCCCTCACAATCTGTTCGACGAAGCTGACTGACTTCTTCTCTTCTCCTTCATTCTTGTTCATGCCGGCGTCCTGACGGGCTGCCGGGCGGATGTTGTTCTCTGCCATGTTTTTTGCTTGTGATATGATTTTTGACTGCAAAGTTACAAAAAAGTTGGGAGTTAGGCCGTCAGATTGCGTAGTTTTTTGCATGAAATAGCGTAAAAAACTGAAAAGTGTTGTAGAACATATCGATTTATTTGGACTTTCAGCCCAAACCGCCTAACTTTGCAAGCGTTATCCAGAGTACAATATTTTTTAGAGAAAAAGACTAATACCTGTTAGGGAAATGTCCCCTCGTTGTGAAACGGGGGGACATGTCTTTGTGAACGTCCGCCATCGTTTCCGGCCCCACCATGGTTTACGTCAAAATATGAAACGAAAGAGGACTGACGGATGCCTTTTTATGAAAAGTTTTTGGAAAAAGTAGCGCTATTAGAAAAAAAATATGTACTTTTGCACCAAATCTACGCCCGAAATAAACAAATTAACAAATAAATGGAACAAGTTTTTGGCTACATTATCAGTTTGGGGGCATCGGTGATGATGCCTATCCTCTTTACAATCATTGGTCTGTGCATCGGCATGAAGTTCGGAAAGTCGCTCAAGAGCGGACTCTACGTCGGAGTCGGCTTCGTCGGACTGGGCATCGTCACGGCCCTGCTGACGACGAACTTCAACACGCCGCTCGATGCCATCTCACGCATCTTCAACCTCGACCTGAAGGTGTTCGACATGGGATGGCCGGCAGCTGCGGCCGTGGCCTATAACACGGCGGTGGGCGCACTGATCATCCCCATCTGTCTGGGCATCAACTTCCTGCTGCTCATCACGAACTGCACCCGGACGGTCAATATCGACCTGTGGAACTACTGGCACTTCGCCTTCATCGGCGCCGTGGCCTACTTCGTCATGGACCAGAGCCTGCTTTGGGGCTACTTCGCCGCTATTTCGTGCTACATCGTCACGCTCGTCATGGCCGACCTGACCGCCGACCGCTTCCAGGGCTACTACGACAACATGGAGGGCATCTCTATTCCACAGCCTTTCTGCCAGAGCTTCACGCCCTTCGCCATTGCCCTCAACTGGCTGCTCGACCGCATCCCGGGTTTCTCCAAGCTCGACATCGACGCTGAGGGACTGAAGCGTAAGTTTGGCGTGCTGGGCGAGCCGCTCGTGCTCGGCGTCATCGTCGGAGCCCTCATCGGCGCCGCTGCCCACTTCGACCATTTCGTCAACTTCACGGCCTATGCCGCCACGTTTGAGTCGACGACAGATGCCGTCATGAGCATCGTCAAGTCGGTGCTCTTCCTGGGTGTGACCATGGGTGCCGTCATGGAGCTCATCCCTCGCATCACCCGCCTGTTCATCGACGGACTGATGCCCATCTCGGAGAAGACCCAGGAGGTCGTGAAGCGTAAGTTCAACGGCAAGAAGGTCTACATCGGCATGTCGCCTGCACTCGTCATCGGCCATCCCACGACGCTCGTCGTGTCCCTGCTCCTCATTCCCGTGACGCTCATCCTGGCCATCGCCCTGTCCAAGACGGGCAACCAGTTCCTGCCGCTGGCCTCGCTGGCCGGCATGTTCTATGTCTTCGTCATGGTGCTGCCCTTCACCAAGGGTAATGTGGTGAAGACGTTCATCATCGGCCTCGTGGCCGTGACCATCGGCCTCTACTTCGTCACTGACATGGCCCCTGCCTTCACTCTGGCTGCCAACACGGTGTTTGAGGCCACTCAGGACAAGGCCGCCCAGATTCCCGAGGGCTTCCAGGCTGGTGCCATGGACTTTGCCTCCTCGCTCTTCGGCTACGTCATCTATGCCTGCGTGAAGTACATGCAATGGATCGGCATGGGTGTCCTGACGCTCATCACCATCGGCATGGTGGCGTGGAACCGCAGACGCATCGTTGCTGAGGAAAGAAATCAGAAGTAATCATTATATTTGGAAAGAAATTGGAAAGAATTAGAATAATCTGATTCAACAATTAGAAATAATCATATCGTTCTAAATTAGAAGAAATAATTCTTGTATGACAAGGCAGGAGTATAAGGACATCTACGATGTGGTGGGGGCCGCCATGGAAGTGCACAAGACATTGGGGCGCGGCATGGAGGAAGCTATCTACCAAGAGGCTCTTGCACTTGAAATGAACAAGCGCGGCATGGTGGCCGAGAGAGAGAAGGATCTGCGTCTGACATACAAAGGCGTGGTGTTGAATAAAACTTATCGTGCCGACTTCTACTACAATGGTATCATCATAGAGCTGAAGTCTGTCACAGAGATAGTATCCGACCTTCGTGCCCAGCTGTTCAATTACATGCGTATTTCTGGTAATCATCGAGGTATCTTGATTAACTTTGGTGAAAAGTACCTTCGTTCTGAGCGTTATCTCTATTTGCCGGAAGACGATGACTTCGTGTTGCTGACGCAAGAGAATTACAAGAACTTTATCACCGAATAAATTATTATTCTCATTTAAAAAAAGTATTATTTCTCATTGTTGAACTTGATTATTCTAATTCTTTCCAATTTCTTTCAAAAAAAGAGTATTAATTTATAAAAAACATCCGATATGAAAAGAACATTTATTTCCTTAGCACTGCTGGCCACGGCATTCGCTTCCGCCCAGGCACAGCAGGACGTGAAGTTTCAGACGGCCTGCCATCCGCAGGACGTCAAGCACTATGACACACAGACGCTGCGCGACCGCTTCGTCATGGAGAAGGTGATGGAGGCCGACAAGATCCATCTGACCTATTCCCACTACGACCGCTTCATCTATGGCGGCGCCATGCCTGTGACGAAAGACCTGAAGCTTGAGAACTTCCTCGAGCTGGGCCTCGACGTAGACCCCACCATCAAGGACAAGTATTTCCTCTACAACCGTGAACTCGGCGTGGTCAACTGCGGCGAGGGCGACGGATGGGTCATCGTCGACGGCAAGGAGTATGCCCTGGCGCCCAAGGAGGCCCTCTACATCGGACGCGGACATATCGCCAAGGACAAGGACGTCAACAAGGAGGTGCTCTTCCGCTCGAAGGACGCCCAGAAGCCTGCCAAGTTCTACCTCAACTCGGCCACGGCCCATCAGCACTACAAGACGCAGTGGATTACGCTCGACGGCCGCAAGGGCTCGCTGAAGGCTGCCGTCTGGGGACCCGTCGGCTCGCTTGAGGAGTGCAACAACCGTACCGTCTATAAGCTCATCGTCAACGACGTGCTCGAGGAAGGCCCCTGCCAGCTGCAGCTCGGACTGACCCAGCTCAACCCCGGCGCCGCCTGGAACACGATGCCGCCTCACACCCATGGCCGCCGCATCGAGGCCTACTATTACTTCAACCTGCCTGAAGGTCAGACCATCGCCCACATCATGGGTGAGCCGCAGGAGAGCCGCGTCGTCTGGCTCCACAACGAGCAGGCCATCATGTCGCCCGAGTGGTCGATCCACGCCGCTGCCGGCACCTACTACTACACCTTCATCTGGGGCATGGCCGGCGAGAACCTCTACTACAACGACAAGGACAACATTCCCGTCATTGACATCCAATGACGGAATTATGAATTTAGAGTTTAGAATTTAGAGTTGTCGGCTTCGCCGATTATGAATTAAAAATTTAGATCTATCGCCATGAGTGATTTCGGCAATATGATTGACGAGAAATGTCTCATGTTTGCTGTCAGAGTGGTCAATCTGTGCCGTTTCTTAGACAAAGAAAGGAAAGGCAGATTTATAACCGACCAACTGAATCGGAGCGGCATGAGTATTGGTGCCAATTTTGCTGAAGCCGAATGTGCGATTAGTGATAATGACTTTTTGTCAAAGCTTTACATCTCCTTAAAAGAGTGTAACGAGACTCTCTATTGGCTAAGATTGTTATGGAAGGTCAACGACCTCAATGAGGAACAGTTTAAGTCAATATTTGATGATGGGGAAGAAATCAAGCGACTCCTGGTCAGTATTATCAAATCTAAGCGAAAGAACATAGGCCTCACAAATTTTTAATTCATAATTGGTAGTCGCAACTCTTAATTCTAAACTCTAAACTCTAAATTCATAATTGTCAATCGCGTAGCGAAAAACTCTAAATTCATAATTGTCAATCGCGTAGCGAAAACTCTTAATTCTAAACTCTAAACTCATAAATATGACACCGATTCAAACTACAAAAATGTCCAACTTCCGTTGGGTCATCTGTGCGTTGCTCTTCCTGGCAACGACCGTCAACTACATGGACCGCCAGGTCCTCTCGCTCACGTGGAAGGATTTCATCGCACCTGAGTTCCATTGGTCGGACGCCGACTACGGCACGATCACGGGTCTCTTCTCGCTCTTCTACGCCATCGCCAACCTCTTCGCTGGCAAGTTCATCGACTGGATGGGCACCAAGAAGGGCTACCTCATCGCCATCTTCGTCTGGTCAACGGGTGCCGTGCTCCATGCAGGCTGCGGATGGGCTGCCATGAAGATCGAGGGCTATGAGAGCATCGAAGCCCTGCGCCTCGTCCAGGCTGGCAGCGACGCTGCCGTGGCCATCGCCACCATCTCCGTCTGGCTCTTCCTCTCCTGCCGACTGATCCTCGCCGTTGGTGAGGCTGGCAACTTCCCCGCCGCCATCAAGGCCACGGCCGAGTTTTTCCCCAAGAAAGACCGTGCCTTCTCGACCTCCATCTTCAATAGCGGCGCATCCGTAGGCGCACTCGCCGCACCTGCCACCATCCCCCTTCTGGCACGTGCCTGGGGCTGGGAGATGGCCTTCATTGTCATCGGTGTGCTGGGCTATGTGTGGATGGCTCTCTGGATCTGGCTCTACGACAAACCCCGCCAGAACAAGCGCGTCAATCAGGCTGAGCTCAACTATATCGAGCAGGACGTCGACGACCTCGCTGATGTCCAGGACCGCTCGGCTGTGAAGGAAGAGAAGACCATTCCCTTCTTCAAGTGCTTCACGTTCAAGCAGACATGGGCCTTCCTCGTCGGCAAGTTCATGACCGATGGCGTCTGGTGGTTCTTCCTCTTCTGGGCTCCCGCCTATTTCAGCGACCAGTACGGCTACACGAGCGACTCGGCCATGGGCATCGCCCTCATCTTCACCCTCTATGCCATCGTCACCGTGCTCAGCATCTGCGGCGGCTATCTGCCCAAGTATTTCGTCGAGAAGCGCGGCATGAATCCCTATCTCGGACGCATGCGCGCCATGCTCATCTTCGCCTGCTTCCCTGTCCTTGGACTCCTGGCTCAGCCCCTCGGCACCTATAGCGCCTGGTGGCCTGCCATCCTCATCGGTCTGCTCGGAGCTGGTCATCAGGCATGGTCGGCCAACCTCTTCTCAACCATCGGCGACATGTTCCCCAAGTCGACCATCGGCACCATCGTAGGACTCGGCACCATGACTGGCGGACTCGGCTCCATGGCCATCAACATGGGTTCCGGACAGTTCTTCAAGTGGGCAGCTGAGCAGGGCGAGGCCTTCTCGTTCTTCGGCTTCGACGGCAAGCCCGCCGCCTATATGGTCGTGTTCTGCATCTGCTCCGTGGCCTACCTCATCGGATGGTGCATCATGAAGACGCTCGTGCCCAAGTACAAGCCCATCATCGTGGAGGACTAATTAATAATTTAATCTAAAGAACAATGAAAAAGCAAATGATCACACTGGCTGCATCGGCAGCCATCGCAGTGCTCACACTCGGCAGCTGCGCAACCATCAATAGCGGTGCCGCCCTGGCCGACAAGGCTCCCATCGGACAGAAGATGGGCGAGGCCACCAGCACCTACATCCTCGGCCTCTGGTCGTCGCAGGGCGAGCAGAACAACATCAAGAAGGCAGCCGAGAATGGCGGCATCAAGAATGTCTCGCAGGTGGAGTATATCGACAAGAGCATCTTCCTCGGACTCGTCATCAAGCACACTACCCGCGTCTACGGCGACTGACCCACAGCGCCCTCTCCCCGTTTTCTGACGGGGGAAACAACGGAAGCGGTCCTTTCCCAGCCTATGGGAAAGGATCGCTTTCTTCTTTGCCCATCGCCTGTTGACGCTATTGAAAACGCTGCTACGAACAGCACGTTGCGCCGTTGTGTATGCAGCACGACGGCCCTTCGTCATCGCCAATCCTCCGCTTCTTTCCGACAATAAGACGCAAGGACATCAAGACGGCAGGATTACGAGACATCAAGACAACAAGTACATCAAGACAACAAGTACATCAAGACAACAAGTACATCAAGACAACAAGTACATCAAGACTACAATCCTTAATATTGTGTACATGATGTTAGCCGTATCCTGACGGGAATGACGGCGCAGCTACTCCCCTCCCTTCAAGGGGAGGGGCCGGGGGTGGGGTCTCTAACTATTTCTGCGTGATGGGATATACAGACCCCACCCCCAACCCCTCCCCTTGAAGGGAGGGGAGCGGCTGCGCACATCAAGACGTCAGGACGCAGCCTACAGGGCGTCAGGGCCGCGGTCTACAGGGCGTCAGGAACGCAGACTTCAGGGCGTCAGGAACGCAGACTTCAGGGCGTCAGGACCGCAGACTTCAGGACATCAAGACCGTAAACAACAACACGTCAGGAACCGCTGCCCCCGCGGTGAAAGTATGTGTCTTTGGCCATTGCTTCACGTCCCCAGCGTCCCCAGCGTCCCACGCGTCCCAACGTCCCACGTCCCATTAAGGTGGTTCATTACGTGGGGAGGCACAAAAATGATGATAAGGTATATATATTATTATATATATTATATATTATTATATTATTTTAACAATAATATCCCTCTTCTGCCACTTCCCCAGAGTCGGAAGGACCTTAATGGGACGTGGGACGCTGGGACGCGTGGGACGTTTGCGCTTAGCTTAGTGACAAAACGGGGATTATTGCTTTTTTTCTGTGCTCACTCGTATTCTGCTGGCTGAAGCAGGGGCGACGTGGCGCGAAGGCGGAGGGAGGCAGAGGTGTCGCTGAGCTCGACGTAGGCCTTGAGGCGGCCAGCGTAGAGGCGCAGGTGGTTCGTGTTGCGGCCATCGGGGCGGGGGGCCATGATGTCGCCGTTCTCCATGCCCAGCAGGCGGGCTCCACGGGTGAGGACATGGAGCGTCACGTCGTTGTCGGCCAGCACTACGGGCACGCCGTCGGCATCTGTAGCCTCGATTCTGACGATGGCCACGCGGTCGCCCTCGTGGTGGTTGACGCTGAGGCGCAGGGCACAGGCTCGCTGGCTGGTCTTCAGCTCATAGGAAGCCCCGTTGTCAGCCTCGCAGCGCAGTGTGCCGGGGGCATAGTCGACATCCCAGTAGAGGATGGCGGTGGAGGGGTCGCGCTGTGGCTCGCCGCCGATGGGCTGCCCGTTGAGCAGCAGCCGTGCCGACGAGGCGTTGGTGTAGCACAGCACGCGCACCTTCTGGCCCTCGTCGTAGTTCCACAGGGC
Organism: uncultured Prevotellaceae bacterium; assembly: GCA_902779455.1. Taxonomy (GTDB): domain Bacteria; phylum Bacteroidota; class Bacteroidia; order Bacteroidales; family Bacteroidaceae; genus Prevotella. The sequence continues at coordinate 27,123 of CACZBS010000023.1, read as the reverse complement.
TGGCGCATAGGGGTGGGGGCGCAGCTGGTCGTTGGCGCGTCCGAAGCGTCCTGTGCGCTGCGTGATGGTGCCGATGTAGCAGGTGGGGCGCTCGCTCCACAGGGCTGCGCGATAGTGTCCGATGGGCTTCCGCTCGCCCTTCAGGTCGAGCAGTCCGGCTGAGGATCCGCGTGCGGGCCATGGGCCACTCTCGCCCAGATAGTCGATGCCTGTCCAGAGGAACTGTCCGAAGATGTGGTCGTTCTCAGCGACGGCCTGCCATGCGGGCAGGTCGTGGCGGTTCTCTGAGCCGTAGATGATGCGGTCGGGATAGCGCTGATGGTCCTCCTCGTAGCGGCTCTCAGTGTAGTTATAGCCTACGACGTCGATGGCCGATGGGTAGGCCGTCTCGTTCGACATGACGACGCCTGCCAGGGCTCCCGTCGTGGGCCGGCTGGTGTCGATGCTGCGGACGACGGCCGCCAGCCGCTGGGCGATGCGCCCGATGCGCTCGGCGTTGGGCTGCTGGGGCTTATAGCCGCCGTACATGGGCTGGGTGAAGCCGCCCGTGCCGCCGTCGAGGACGGGGTGGGAGTAGGGGTCGTTAGGATAGTCGACCTCATTGCCGATGCTCCACATGAAGACGGATGGATGGCAGCGGTCGCGCCGCACCATGTCGGCCACGTCGCGCTCTATCCATTCCTCGAAATAGGTGTAGGTGCCCTGGAATCCGGGCACGCCCTTGTTCCAGCCCTTCAGCCACTTGCGCTTGGGAAACTCCCACTCGTCGGAGGCTTCGTCCATGATGAGCAGGCCCAGCTCGTCGCACAGGTCGTAGACCATCGGGGCGTGTGGGTTGTGGCTCATGCGGATGGCATTGGCGCCCAGCCGCTTGAGTTCCTGCAGACGCTCGCGCCACACCTCGCGGGGGACGGCCGTGCCGAGGCATCCCGCATCGTCGTGCAGGCAGACGCCCTTCACCTTCATCCACTCGCCGTTGAGGGCGAAGCCCTTCTTGGGAGAGAACTCGAGCGTGCGCAGGCCTGCCTTGACCTCCGAAAGATCAATAAGTGAAGAGTGAAGAGTGAAAGGTGAAAAATTTGCTTCCGCTGCTGTGTTCTCCAGGCGGGTGACGAGCTTGTAGAGATAGGGGCGGTCGAGGGTCCAGCGCTGAGGGGCGCTGAGCTTCAGGAGGACGGTCTTCTTCTCCTGGGCGCTGATGGGGGTCGATGTGGTGGCGACGGTGTGGCCCTCGGCGTCTTTCAGCTCCACGACGGCCTTCAGGCTGATGTCGCTCTTCGTGGCGCGTTCGTCAGTGGTCTTGACGTCGACCTCAATGACGGCCCGCTTCTTGTCAATGCTTTTCAGACGATAGGCCGTTCCCCACGGAGCGAGGTGCACCTCAGGCGCACGGACGAGCCACACGTCGCGATTGATGCCTGAGCCGGTGTACCAGCGCGAGTCGGCATCTTCGCTGTGGTCGATGCGGACGGCCAGCACGTTGTCGCCGTCGGGGCGGAGATGAGGCGTGAGGTTATAATAGAAAGAGGCAAAGCCGCTGGGCCTGCGCCCCAAGAGATGGCCGTTGAGATAGACCTCGGAGTGGTTGTAGGCTCCCTCGAAGTAGATGTAGGCCACCTCGCCCTCTCTTGGCTGGAGGGTCAGATGGCGCCTGTACCATCCGATGCCGCCAGGCAGATAGCCCTGACAAGAGCCTTTGTCAGGCGACATGGGCAGCTCGACGGACCAGTCGTGAGGCAGCGAGAGGCGCCGCCACTGTGAGTCGTCATAGTCATTGCGGTTCATCTCAGCCGACTCCGTGATGTTCCAGGCGGTGTCTACTCGCAGGAACCGCCAGTCGTCGTCAATCAGCTCGGCCTGTCCGAACGATACCTGGGCGACGAGGGGGATGCTGGCTATCAGGGCCAGCAATGTCGTCAGTAGGTTTAGTCTTTTGTGCATGAGGATAGGGGGGGGCTTAGTCGAGGAAACCCTGACGGCGGAGCGTGTCGAGCAGCGTTGCCGACATGGCTTCGTTGTCGCGCCTCGTGTAGCGTATGTCCGTGAATATCTGGGCGAGCGTCTCCTTGTGGTTGATCTCGCAGAAGTGGCGATTCTCGGCCAGCGACTCTTTGTAGGCATAGAAACGGTCGATGTCGGCTGGCGAATAGTCCTTGTAGGTCTCCTGGTGGACAAAGCTCTCCATCGGCAAGCGGTCGCTCAGCGGCGGCTCCTCGGCCGGCCAGCCCACGGTGAGCGTGGCGACGGGCATCACGAGGCGTGGCAGCTGCAGCGTGTCGATGATCTGCTGGGGCTGATAGACGGTGGTGCCCAGATAGCAATAGCCGAGCCCCTCTTCGTCCATGAGGCAGCAGAGCGTCTGCGTGTAGAGCAGGGCGTCGATGGCGGCGTTGAGGAACGACAGGAGGTTGTCGTAGCCCGGCTCAGCCTTGCGGCAGCGGGCCCACTGCGACGTGCGGTTGAAGTCGGCGCAGACGGTCAGCACCACGGGTGCCTCCGTGACCATCGGCTGCGAGAAGTGGGCGGGGGCGAGCCGCTGCTTCATTTCCTGCGAACGGGTGACGACGACGCTGTAGAGCTGCAGGTTGCCCATAGTTTGCGTGCGGGCCGCCTCGTTGAGGAGACGGCCCAGCAGCTGTTCGTCGACGGGGCGCTCGCTGTATTTGCGGATGGAGCGCCGCGAGAGTAGGTTCTTCATTTGATGATGGTTTTCTTTCCGTTTATGATATAGATTCCCTTCGTGGGATGCTCGACGAGACGGCCCTGAAGGTCGTAGCAGCGGATGGATGACTTGTCGCTCGGCATGTCGTTGATACCCGTCGTGGTGTCGATATTGACCAGCCTGACTTCGTCGAGCAGGAACCGCTTGACGGGGGTGAAGGTCAGCTTCGTCGTGCCCTTTCCCTTGATCGTGCAGGTGTATTCAGACCATTCGAACGGCTTCAGCTCGACCGTCGATGGGGAAATGGTGGCGCCGTCGCTCACCTCGAGCTGGAGTGTGGTGCCGTCAGTGTTCCATCCGGCTGCCTTGAATGTCAGCTTCGCACGGCCGTCGCCCAGCGAGATGGTGGGGGTGGTGACGATGCCGAGGGTGCTGCCGTTGCCGAAGCGGGCGCACTGGTAGCCGCCATAGCCCTTCAGGTAGTCCCAGCCGGCATTGTCAGTCTCGATGGCGGCACTGGCGATGGTGGTTGTCCATGTGCCGTCGTTGCCGCCCTTGCCGTCGCACTTGTTGAACGACTCGTAGAAGAGGAGCCCGTCGACGGGTGTCGTCTGCTGGCCGCTTTCAGTGGCCGTCGAACGGAAGTGGAAGTCCATGGTTCCGTCGCTGTTCTGCCTAATCTTGGTGATGCCCTTGTTGAGCATCTTGCTGCCGCTGCTCGTGTTGTTGTAGAACATGGCCTTGGGGGTCGATGTGTTGGTCAGACTGTCCTTGCTGCCATAGGGATAGAGGTCGGTCGACTCGTTATACGTCGAGCTCGTGTTGTCAGCATGGAATATGGTCAGGCGCTGGTGGTCGTTGGTCGGATAGTCGTAATACATGACGTATGGCGACGAGGCCGTCAGGATGGAGTTGGGAATATTGAACTCCCAGATGTCGGCATCGAAGTCGACGCGCGTGATCATCAGTCCGCGGCCCGGGAGCTCGGCATCCCAGTTGGTGCGCTGCCGATTCTCAATCAGCAGGTATTCGTCTTCCTTCGCGTCATTATATATAATGTAGGCGTCTCCGTGCTGGCTCATCGGCTTGAGACCCTTGACGTCCATGTCCTTGTCGGAAAGCTCGATCGGCTCGAGCCATCCGGCCATCCATTTCTCGTAGGCCGAGTAGCCGGCCGGACAGAAGGTGCCGCCGTTGTAGTTGCCTGCACACATCAGGTCCCATGAGCCCATTCCCCAGTTGCCGCCAACGGTGTCGTAGAGGTCGGGGTAGCCCAGGCAGTGGGAGAACTCGTGGCAGAAGCATCCGATGCCCTCGATGTTGTTGCTTGCGTCGATTTCGTTGGCGCAGGCGTAGGTGTCGATCAGCACGCCGTCGAGCGACGTCTGCATGTCAGTCTCGCTGAGCTGATACATGTGCGGCCAGACGGTAGCCGAGGAACCTCCGTCGGCCTCGCCCTTGCCGGCATAGACGATGAAGACCTGGTCGACCTGTCCGTCGCCGTCCCAGTCGTAGTCCTTGAAGTTGACCTCGCTGTCGGCTGCCTTGATGGCTTCCACGACCATCTCGTCAGGGTGCATGTCGTCGCCGTTGGAGTCGTTCTGTCCGTAGTACGAGTAGTTGTAGGAGAGCTTGTAGGGGCCCACGACGTCGAAGTCGAGCTCGAACTGGCCGTTGCTCTGCGCCTTGAAATAATCGGTGACGGAGCCTCGGAAGTTGCCCTCGCTGTAGCCCTCCTCGTTGAGCAGCCGCTTATACTTTGCCAGGTTGTTGGCCGGCTTGAAAGCTGTGCTCTTGAATTCCACGAGGATCACGAGTCCTTTCTTTTTGCCCGTGTAGTGCGTCCTTTCGCCCATCGCCACCTTGCGCATACGGCTCTTGCCCGCAGCGTTGACCTTGGCGCGGCGGCTGAGGGCATTGGCCGTCATCCGCTCCATGTCGGCAGGCACGTAGATGTCGCCGTCGGCCACGTATTTGTCGCCGTCGTCAGTCATCCAGTAGTGCAGGTGCTCATCGCCCATGAGCTGGGCTTTCACTTCCTTTCCGTCAGCCAGCTTCAATGTGTTCCAGATGCCTCGCTTGGCGGGGATGGCCGTCGCGCCTAAAGCTACAAAAAGTAAAGTTATCGTAGTAAATAATTTATTCATAATATCCCTTATGTTATTATTTAGGCTGCAAAGTTACAAAAAAAAGTGCAAACGGATTCATTTTGTCTTTATTTTTTTTGTAAATTGCCTGCTTTTCAGTATCTTTGCACCATAAAACCATTTAAAGTATTGTATGGAACAACAACATGCAAACACATTAGAGGAGGCTCTGCAGGCTCTTTTGGATGCCTGTGGCGGCGAGCAGCAGGTGGCCGCACAGCTGGCTGAGCGCGAGCGGAACCATCCCGACGGAGTGGGGACGCAGCAGATCCAGCGCCTGCTTGGCGAGCTGCGCGAGCTGTTGCCTGCCGGCCGCACGCTGGCCCTTGCCGTTCCTCAGGTCACGGAGGTGCGTCCGCAGGTGCTGGAGTGCGACGTGGTGCGCTTTCAGAACAACAAGGAGAAGTGGGTGGCCCTCGTGGGTCTGCTCGACGGCTATCCCTATGAGATATTTACAGGCTTGCAAGACGACGACGAGGGCATCATGATCCCGAAGTCCGTCTCCAAGGGGCGTATCATCAAGCAGTCCAACAGCGACGGCACGAAGCGCTACGACTTCCAGTTCGAGAACACCCGCGGCTATAAGATCACCGTCGAAGGCCTTTCGGAGCGCTTCAACCCGGAATATTGGAACTATGCCAAGCTCATTTCCGGCGTGCTGCGCTATCGGATGCCTATCGGGAACGTCATCAAGCTCGTCGCCTCGCTCCAGCTTCACGACGAGAGCATCAACACATGGAAGAACGGCGTGGAGCGGGCCTTGAAGAAATACCTTCCCGGCCAGGCCGACAGCGACGATCAGACCGTTGGGGGCGATGAGTAGCCGGATCTTTATTGCGGGCCTGCGGATGCGGGCCTGCCACGGCGTGCTGCCACAGGAGCGGATCGTGGGCGGCGACTTCGAGGTGAATCTCAGTGTGGAGTATGACATCACGCGTGCGATGGCGACAGACGACGTCGCCGACACGCTGAGCTATGCCGACCTCTCAGACCTTGTCCGTCGTGAGATGGCCGTGCCCTCCAATCTTCTGGAGCATGTGGCAGGGCGCATCGCAAAGGCCATCATCGGGCGGTGGCCTCAAGTGCAGTCCGTCAGTCTGAGCATCACCAAGCTGAATCCCCCCATGGGGGCCGATTGCGACGGCGCTGGCGTCGAGCTACACTTAATAAATGATAAAACTCAGTAGCATTTGGGCGGAATGTCGTTAATAATGTGTAATTTTGCACGTCATAATACGATACTTATGCTTAGACGATTCTATATTCTACTCATTTTCACGTTGTTGGCAGGCCTCACCGCTGATGCCGCCCAGAAGCGGAAGTTCGTGCTCGTCATCGATGCCGGACACGGCGGGCGCGATGCGGGCGCCGTCGGGGCGGTGACCAAAGAGAAGACCCTCACGCTGAAGTATGCCTTGGCCTTCGGCGAGATGGTGGAGCGCAACTGTCCTGACGTCAGTGTGGTCTACACGCGAAAGACCGACCGCTTCCTGGAGCTATGGCAGCGGGCCGAGATAGCCAACAAGCAGAAAGCCGACCTCTTTGTCTCCGTTCATATCAACTCGTTGCCGCGTGGCCATGTGGCCCGTGGATTCCAGACCTATACCCTCGGACGGGGGCGCGTCAGCGGCTCCAGCAAAGGCTTCGTCGAGAATCTGGAGGTGGCAAAGCGCGAGAACGCCGTCATCCTGCTTGAGGACAACTATCAGCAGCGCTATCAGGGCTACGACCCCAACTCGCCCGAGAGCGACATCATGTTCGAATTCATACAGGATGACAACATGGAGCGCAGTGCCGAGCTGGCCCGCCTCATGCAGCGCTACGTCTGCCAGGCAACGGGGCGCAAGAACATGGGTGCCCATCAGGACAACCTGGCCGTGCTCCGACTGACGTCGATGCCTGGCTGTCTGGTGGAGCTGGGCTTCATCTCGACGAAGGACGAAGAGGCCTTCATGAACTCGCGCGATGCGACAGACAAGTATGCGCGAGGCATGTTCAACGCCTTCGTGGAATACAAGAAAGCCCGCGGGTGGGCAGGCGTCTCGGCCGTGCAGGGGCAACAGTCTGCGCCCCAGCCTGCCCAGCCGGAGAAGAAGAGCCAGCCGGAGGCGAAGGAGCCTGCGGAGAAGCCCGTCCCGGCCGACCAGCCTGCGGAGTCGGCAGCACCAGCCATCACGCCGCTCATGCAGCCTGCCGCTGCTACGTCAGCAGCGGAGAATAGCAGCGACCCCGTCTTCAAGGTGCAGTTCATGACCAGCGACCGCCAGCTGAAGGCCGGCGACCGCCGTTTCAAGGGCCTCACCGATGTCGATTCCTACAAAGAGCGCGGCATCTGGAAGTTCACCGTCGGCTCATCCACTGACTATAATGCCATCTATCGCCTGCGCAAGGAGGTGATACAGAAGTTCCCACAGGCTTTCATCATCGCCTTCAAGAACGGCGAGAAGGTTGACGCGCAGGCCGCACTGCAGGAGTTTAAGCAAAAACGAAATAAGAAATAACACGACTATGAAATTCTTTACCAATGAGGTCAAGATAGCGCTGGTGGCCCTGGTGGCCATCGTGGTGTTGTTCTTCGGAATGAACTATCTGAAAGGGCTCACCATGTTCTCATCTGACAGCAAGTATTATGCAAGTTTCTCAGACATCAATGGCGTCACCGTGTCGAGTCCCGTCTTTGCCAACGGCCTGCGGGTCGGCGTCGTCGAAGGCATACAGTTCGACTACGACCATCCGGACCGTATCGTGGCCGTGCTGGGACTTGACAAGCAGCTTCGACTGCCGCGTGGCACGCGGGTGGAGATTGCCAGCGACCTGCTCGGCAATGTTCAGCTGCAGCTCAAGCTGGGCGACAACATGAGGGATCTGCTGGCCGTGGGCGACACCATCGAGGGCGGCGCACAGAAGGGACTGATGAGCAAGGCGGCCGAGATGGTGCCGCAGGTGGAGCAGATGCTGCCCAAGCTCGACTCCATCCTGGCTTCCCTCAACGCCCTGCTGGCTGATCCGGCCATCGCCAACTCGCTTCACAATGTGGAGAACGTCACGGCCAGTCTCACCCAGACGACGCGCCAGCTGAGCCAGCTCTCATCGCAGCTGAACCGCCAGATGCCCCAGATGATGCAGAAGGCCGACGGCGTGCTCTCGAACACGGAGGGACTGACCCGTCAGCTCAACGAGCTCGACATCGACCAGACGATGAAGAAGGTCGACGCCACCATCGGCAACCTCCAGCAGACCACCGCCGCTCTGAACAGCCAGGAGGGCACGCTGGGACTGATGATGCGCGACCCGACGCTCTACCGCTCGCTGCAGGCCACCGTCTCCAGTGCCGACTCGCTGCTGAGCGACATTAAACAGCACCCAAAACGCTACATCAACGTGTCAGTTTTCGGCCGTAAGGAGAAGTAGAATTGTTCCGATATTTCTTTACAACGGATGCAAATAACGCAGAGAAGGGCCGCTTTTCATGCCGAGAAGCGGCCCTTTTCGGCTCAAAAAGCACCGCTTCTCGACTCGAAAAGCACCGTTTCTTTCCATGGGCTGTCTAAGATGATTGAAAACCAAGGAGTTGTAAAATCATTACAAATAATCTGAATTTTTATTACATTGAATAGCTGTCTGGACATAGCCGGAACAGATGAAAAGAAGGGGTTGGCGCTAATTTTATTTTGTCTAAATAACAAATCTTCTGAAACCGCAATTTTACGATTCGTAAATAGCTGAAAAATAGAGTTTTTGAATCTGACAAGTGGCGCCATTGTAGAAAAATCGTGAAACAACCTAAACGGCGAAAGAATAAAGAGTTACGACAATTGTAAACACATCATTTGTTTTATGCGGATTTGGAGGATTCAAAAAAAATTCCGAACTTTGCAGTCGCAAACATAAGCAGAGAGACAGAAACATACTCCGCTCAGAATTTCATTAACTAATTAACCGCCAGTGATGCAACAGAATCATAAGGCGCTATGGGACAACTGCCTTCATCTGATCAAGCAGAACGTCACAGAGCAGACATATCGAACGTGGTTCGAGCCGATCGTCTTCGAGTCGTACAACGACGCGGAGAAGACGCTGCTTGTGCAGGTTCCCAGTCCTTATATATATGAATACCTGGAGCAGTACTATGTGCGGTTGATGGGGTGGGCGCTGGCCAAGAGCTTCAACACCAACGTGAAGCTGACCTACAGGCTGGTGACCGACAAGGAGCACCGGCTCACGCAGGACGTGGAGAGCGAGCCTTCAGCCGACATCGAGTCCATGCAGCCCACCACGCGCGGAAACAAGGCACCCACGGTCCTTGACGCCGTCGTGCCTCAGGAGCTCGACTCGCAGCTTGATGTCAAGAAGACGTTCGACAATTTCATCGAGGGCGACTCCAACAAATTGCCGCGGACGGTTGGCCTCTCGATTGCCGAGCATCCGGGCAAGTCGACCTTCAATCCCTTCTTCATCTTCGGCCCCAGCGGCTGTGGCAAGACCCATCTGATCAACGCCATCGGCGTGCATTGCAAGAAAACCTATCCGAAGAAGCGCGTGCTCTACGTCTCGGCCCGCTTGTTCCAGATTCAGTACACGGATGCCGTGCGTCAGAACACGACCAACGACTTCATCAATTTCTATCAGTCGCTCGACGTCCTCATCGTCGACGACATCCAGGAGTGGGCCTCGTCGCCAAGGACGCTCGACACGTTCTTCCACATCTTCGACCATCTGTTCCGCCTCGGCAAGCAGATCATCCTGGCCAGCGACCGTCCGCCCGTCGACCTCGACGGCGTCAAGGACCGGCTGCTGACGCGCTTCACCTGCGGACTCATCGCCGAGCTGGAGAAGCCTAACCTCCAGCTGTGCATCGACATCCTCAACTCGAAGTGCCGTCGCGACGGACTCAAGATTCCTGCCGACGTCATTCATTACATCGCACAAACGGCCAACGGCTCCGTGCGCGACCTGGAGGGCGTGGTCAACCAGCTGCTGGCGTTCAGCATCGTCTACAACAGCAACGTCGACATGCGGCTGGCTGAGCGCATCATCAAGCGTGCCGTCAAGGTGGACAACCATCCGCTGACCATCGACGATATCCTCGAGCGCGTCTGCCAGCACTATGGCGTCTCGCAGCAGCACGTCTTCAGCAAGAGCCGCAAGCGCGAGCTCGTCCAGGTGCGCCAGGTCTCGATGTATCTGGCCCAGAAGCTCACCAAGATGCCTGCTTCGCGCATTGGCCAGCTCATTGGCGGCCGCGACCATTCGACCGTGCTGCACAGCTGTCAGGCCGTCGAGCAGCGCCTCAGGATCGACCAGGCTTTCGTCGATGAACTTAGCAGCATTGAGCGCTCCTTCAAGTTGAAGCAGTAAATCCCCCATAAGCAATGATCCGGACGGCTCTGTCGGTCCGGATTTCTTTTGCCGTAGGCTGATGTCAGCGACAACTTGAGGCATTAACGATAAAAAAGTTGATGCCGCATGCAAGATTTTAGGTTTCATGTTGTTTTATTAAAAAAGAATCATGGTATGAAACGACATTATTTCATTATGGCAGGGCTCATCGGCGCCTTGGCGTTAGGAGCCTGTTCAGTCGAAGAGGACGAGCACGCTTATGTCAATCCAGCAGTTAATAGCGCGGAAGCGGTGAGTGGTGATGGCGTGAAATTTACTGGCCGTTGGAGCTTCACGAGCTTCAGCGCTTCAGCCGACCATGTCGCGGCGTTGAATCAGGCTGCCGACGTGGCGGCCGGCGAGGTAGTGCTCAACATGGCTAACTACGAGATGGTGGTCGGGAAGGCGCCCGTTGACCTGTTCCTGATGCTGGCCGGCATGGCTGGCTGCGAAGTGAAGGAACAGCCGCCGTTCAAGATGGTGCTGCAGGAGAAGGGCTACTCACAGACGACGCTGCTCTATGGCGTCATGGTGCCTGACTATGTCCTGACCGTCGTGCAAGGCGGCACGACCCACACCCTCAGCGTCGCCTTCAAGGACCTCAACGAGGTGAGTGTCAACGCCTATCTCGGCACGATGAGCCTGATGCTGCATCTCACTGACATCTACGTCGACGGACAGCGCATCAAGGACAGCGATGCTGGCCATCTGACGCTCAATGCCGAACGAATCAAGTAGAGGGGAACGTGGACTCGGAGCAACGACTTCTCTCACGCATACACAACGGCGAGCGCGGGGCTCAGAAGGAGCTCTACACGCGTCTGGCCGGAGCGGCCATGGCTGTGGCCATGCGCATGGTGGCTGATCAGGAAGCCGCCCGCGACGTGATGCAGGAAGCGTTTGTCAAGATCCTGTCCCACCTCGACGACTTTGATTATCGCGGCGAGGGCTCGCTCCGCGGCTGGGCGCTGCGGGTGGTGAGCAATGAGGCCGTGACGTGGCTGAAGCGGCGCAAACGGCTGCAGGCGCTCTATGTCGACCGCGAGCCGGAGTCGATCGACGTGCCGGCGGAGGAACCCGATGTGGGGCAGGTGCCGATGGAGGTGCTGCAGCGGATGATTGAGAGCCTGCCCGACGGCTATCGAACGGTCTTCTGCCTTTACGTCTTCGACCACCTGAGCCACAAGGAGATAGCCCGTCAGTTAGGCATCCGCGAGAATAGCTCCGCCTCACAGTTCCTGAGAGCCAAACGCCAGCTTGGCAAAATGATTAACGACTACAAACGACGACAGATATGAAGCAGCAAGACTGGACCGAACAACTCAGCCAGCGCATGGATTCCTACGAGGAGCCCGTGCCGGCCGACCTGTGGCAGGACGTCGACCGTCGGCTGCACCCCGTGGCCCGTCGTGTGGCCTTACGCCGTTGGTTGGCTGGTGCGGCGGCCGTGGCCCTGCTCGTGGGCGGCGGATGGATGATATGGGGTGGGGGAGAACCTGCCCCTGTGGACGACGTCGTTGCCCAGACAGAGCCGACGACGATGGCTTCGACAGTAGCCCCGTCGACGCAGCCTTCAGCGCAGCCGGCATTGATGGCGGATAATAGCCCTGCGCCTGTTGCTTCGCCTCAGCGTGAGCCTGTCAGACCATTGTTGATTGAGAATGAGGACGTTAAGACGACCGTCGAGCCAGTTCAAGAGACGGCTGCGACGACGCCCGCTAACGAACAGACTAAGCCTGCTGACGCCGTCAAGACTCCTCCTGCTTCATCCCATGAGCGAATCAAGGAAACGGAGGCAGCCAGACCCGACATCATCCGCAGGCGAGCCTTCCGCCCGTCGATCTCCATCAATGCCGGCCACCTGCTCGCTGCGGGCAACGCAGGCAGCGTGGAGCCTCTCAGGATGAGCCCCGCGTATATGGGCCCCATGACGGCGGCTCTCGCTCGCTCGGCACCCGTCTATCTGTCGAACAGCATCGAGGAGACCACCCATCATGCCCCGCTCACCTTCGGACTCTCGATGCGCATGCCCTTGTCGGAGCATTGGTGGATGGAGTCGGGCCTGAACTATAGCTACGTGGCGTCTACCTTCACCCATCGCTACGGCGCCCATGTGACCAGCGAGAAACAGCAGCTGCACTACCTGGGCGTGCCCCTCAGCGTGGGCTATAACGTATGGAATACCAGCCGGTTGCAGACCTATGCTGCAGCAGGCGTGGAGGCCATGGCCAATATGGCAGCCAGGGTCAGCGAGGGCCACGTCAGCCGCGACCGTCTGCAGATGGCGGTCGGGGCTTCTGTCGGCGTCGAGTATGAGCTGTTGCCGGCTACGAGCATCTACGTCCAGCCGTCGCTCCGCTATTATCCTGACAATGGCAGCAGCCTGCAGAACGTGTTCAAGGATCGCCAGCTGCAGTTCGACCTCCGGATGGGCCTTCGCTACAACTTTGGCAGAAATAAATAGTTGTCGTTTTTTGCAGTCTCGTTTTTTATTCGTATTTTTGTCGCGCATTATTAAACGGACAGCATCATGAAGCGACTCTTGACTCTTTTACTGATGTTGGCGGCCATGACTGCGATGGCCGACAATATCGAGGACATCCATCAGGCACTCCTGGCCGCATCGGACAGCCAGGTGCAGGAGAAGGTCTACGTACACACTGACAACCAGTGCTACTTCGTCGGAGATACGCTTTGGTATAAGGCCTACGTCGTACGGGCTGACAATCTGAAGCCGACGGACATGAGCCGCATGCTCTACGTCGAGCTGCTCTCACCTGACGGACTGCTCGTCGAGCGGCAGCAGATCATCGTGGCGCCTAACGGCTTCACCTGCGGGCAGTTTGCCCTGCGCGACTCGCTCTACTCGGGCTACTATGAGCTGCGGGCCTACACCCGCTGGATGCTCAACTTCAACGTGCGCGAACATCGCTACAGCCGTCATGACACGTGGCATTTCTATAACCGCAAGATGGCAGCCGACTACTTCCGTCTTTGGGACGGGCTCTATTCGCGCGTGCTGCCCATCTACAGCAAACCCGACGAGCCGGGCGACTATGATGCCCGACGGATGTATCAACGGCCAAAGACGCGGCTGCCCCGCGTGAAGAAGGACGACCTCGTTGTGACGTTCTATCCCGAGGGCGGACATCTTATAGAAGGCGTCGAGAACTGTGTAGCCTTCGAGGTCAGCGACCAGCACGGCGAGGCCGTCAACATCAAGGGGACGATAGATGGCGACGGCACTCAACCCCTTGAGATCAAGACGGAATATATGGGCCGCGGGTCGTTCGTGGTCACCCCGGGGAAGCAGCGCCTCAAGGCTCACTTCACGTGGCGCGGCAAGCAGTGGAACGAAACGCTCCCGCAAGCAGAGCAAAGCGGCGTTTCGATCCGCTTGAAGGACAGCTTCGTCGAGGTCAAAGTGCCCCTTCATTTTGAAGGTCGCAGCGCCGGTCTGTCAGTCATGTGCCGTGGGCGGTTGGTCTTCTTCAAGCCGCTCCTGCTGCAAGGCTCGCAGACGATAGAGCTGCCGTACGACGAGTTGCCCACAGGCGTCAACGATCTGACCCTCTTCGATGCTGACGGACAGATCATGGCTGACCGCCTCTTCTTCGTCAATCATCATGACTACGACGCCCAGCTCATCACGTCGGACATCACACCCAACCACACCTATGCGCCCTACGAGCACATCACGCTGCCTGTCCGATTAGCTGGCGTCAACGAACCTACCACCTTCTCCATCTCCATACATGACACCAACACCGACGAACCGACCTACGACGACGGCAACCTGATGACCGACCTGCTGCTGTCGAGCGAGTTGCGCGGGTTCATAGCCCATCCGGCCTACTACTTCGAGGCTGACGACGCCCAGCACCAGCGCCACCTCGACCTGTTGATGATGGTGCAGGGATGGCGCAAATATAAGTGGGAAGAGCTGGCCAAGGGCGAGCGCGAGATGCGCTACCAGCCGGAGACTGCCATGACGGTCGAGGGAGCTGTCTATAAGATGCTCGGCATCCCGCCCGTAGAGCCTGACGAGGTGGGATACTGGCAGGATGGCGTCGGCATGGTCGGCGGCCGTAGCATCAATGGAGAGGAGAATCTTGAAGACCCATTTGCCGATGCTACTGTGGACGAAGGATTGATCTCGACAGAAATGGAAACGACGACCAACGACAACTCGCAGCTTGATACGTATGACTTAGGCGACATCGGCACGGCCAATGATGAGCTGGGCGTGAACCACGGGAACCTGCGCCATGAGGTGCTCGTCGAGGCCGAAATAGTCATCGGGAACGAGATTTACGGCACCACTCAGAAGACGGACGGAGGCCGCTTTCTCATCCAGATACCTCCCTTCTATGGCGATGCCTACCTGAACATGAAGGCCTACAGTGAGCGCGATTCGCTGAAAAAGAACATGGCCTCGCGCAAGGACACCAAGGTGTTAAGGGAGGATGAATACCCTGACTACTACGTCAAGCGCGACCTCTTCTACCCCGTCTTCACCCACGACTACACCTTCTACGAGAAGCACATGCCCGACTATGATGCCGAAATGCTCATCGACACCCTCTCGGAGCTGTCGATGGAGAACGATGTCCACCAGCTGGCCAATGTCAACGTGAAGGGACGGCGGCGTGGGCGGCGCTCCGTTGACTGGCATCGGCCGGCCTTCGTCCTCGACGCCTACGACATGTATAATGACATCACCGACCGCGGCCTGTCCTTCGGCATCTACGACGCCCGTCAGTTTCCCGTCCAGGTGTGCCGCCTGCTCTATGGCAACATGAACCGCTACAACTCGTTCCACGTCGACGGACGCCTCGACGGCGCCACTTACTACCGCAATTATTCGCCCTTGGACCGAAGTGCCTCGGAGGTCGAACAGGCAGGGTTGTTCCGAGCCAACAGGACGCCGCAGTATGTCTATAACAATCTTAAACTGAAGCGTTTGCAAGACATCCGCGTCTTCTCAGACTATGAACCGCGCACGGAGGACTCCCTGATGATTGAGGAGCGCTACACGGCGGATGCAACCGTCGAGATGATGACCATCCCCAACGACGGCGTGCAGACCACCTTCCGCGACCGTCACATCCTCTTTCATGGCTTCAATGCGCCCATGAAATTCTATCAGCCCGACTATAGCAGACGGGAGCTTGACAAGCCTGCCGACTATCGCCGAACGCTCTATTGGAATCCTAATGCCGTCAGCGACAGTGAGGGACGCTTCACGGCTACGTTCTATAACAACGGCAAGGAGACCCGCATACGAATGACCGCCGCCGGGGTGAGCGGCGACGGTCGGTTGTTGCATAGTCAGTGACGGGCTCGGGTGCTATCCTTATGATAGCACGATGGTCCTCTTCATGGCTTGTTGATCTTGAATGTCTTGTCATTCTTGCGGATGATATAGATGCCTTTGGGCAGACGATCGGCAGAGCTGTCGATACGACGTCCCAAGGCGTCATAGATCTGCGTCGGCCCTGACGTGGCGTCATTGACGACACCGTCGATGGCATCGGCCTGCACGGCGTGGACCATGATGGTGTCGACCACCGACTCGCCGCCATAGCCCGTCAGCCGGAAGCCCAGCGTATAGTCGCCCTCCTGGCTGCACGTGCCACTGATGGAGGCTGTCTTATTGGACGAACTGAAGCTTCCCTTGATCTCCGTTGTCAGTTTGTTGTCTGGACCTTTCCGCACGCTCAGGATTCCTGCCTTGGCATAGCGGGTGTGGAAAGTCATATCGAACGGCTCGCCAACGACGACGTTGAGCGTCTTGCTGTCGGCCATCAGACGCGGCTTCATGGCGTCAGGGAGATAGTAGCCCAGGTGAGGCGGCTGGTTGTAGGCCGTGTTCTGCCATGCGATGCCCATGCGGTAGACATGGTCGTGCATCAGGGTCGGGATGCGATAGCCCGTCTCAATGTTAGTGGCATGGATATAGAGCTCGGTGGGATTCTGATAGTCCCAGAGCACCAGCTCCTCGCGCCAGTCGCCCAAGAGGTCGGCCTGCAGGTTGGGCGTCATCTTTGTCGTATTGCAAAGCGAGCGGTTGGTCATGTCGACAATGCGCGAGCTGTTGCCGCCTTCAGTGATATAGATATGGTCCACGTGGTCGAAGGTGTTGCTCGAGTTGCGGGCATAGTGGCCGTCGAGCAGTTCGTCCTGAAGGTCGCCGTTCCAGTAGATGCGGAAGTTCTGCGACGTCTGCGACAGCGATGTCGACTTGCCGTCAGTGGCGCGCCGCGGGGTGCGGTCGTCGCTCGACCAGAACTCGAAGCCACGGAAGTCGGCTGAGATGTCGGCCGACATGCCGCGACCGTTGTCGACACCGTTGGGTGCTCCGGTGCCGCCGATGTAGATGATTTCGCCCGTAGCGGCGTCGTGGACGTCCCACGAACCTTGGCGCACGCGCTCCTCATGGATGTCGAAGAGCTCCAGTCCGGGCCGGTCGGGCAGCAGGTCGCTCAGGTGGATGGCGTCGCCGTGACCCATGCCGGTGGAGTAGAGCATCGTCCCGTCGTTGTTCAGGGCTGCTGCGCCCCAGATGATCTCGTCGCAGCCATCGCCGTCGACATCGGCAATCGAAAGGTTATGATTGCCGTTGCTGTAGAGCGTGTTGCTGCCTGTGATGCCAGTGCGGCCGTTATCCGGGTTGGGCAGGGCGTCGGCCGACGTGATGCCGCCAGTGTTCTTGGGGGCAGTGCGAAGGCCCTTGCGCTGCAGTTCGTCGCCGTCGATGATGAACCTGGGATAGCTCAGCGAGGCGTCAACATCGCTGGAGAAAACCACCGATTGCGTAGCCGAAGGCGAGGCGTGGAGCCACTCTGTGTGAAGACGGGTGCCGTCGAAGCTGACGGCCCATACATAGGCGCGGGTGTAATAGCCGCGACTGAAGATGGCGCAGGCGGGACGGTCCTGTCCGTTGATATAGGCAACGGCGGCCAAGTAGCGCTCTGAGCGGTTGTAGCCGTTGTCACCCCAGAATCCGCTGGGGTAGGTGTTCACCTTGCCCAGCTCGGAGCCGTCCTCGTTGCTGCCGCCAGTGCCGGCCCGACCTGGCAGATACCAGGTGGTGTGCAGTGCCTGGCCGGTCAGTCCCTCAAACACGGTCAGGTATTCTGGCCCAGAGGTGATATGGCCGTTGCTATTGCGATGACTGCTCGTCGTACTGTGGTTGCTTATGGTCTCGTCGGTTGCTACCCGATTGACGTTGCCGCCTAAGCCGTCCTTGCTGCCTGGGGCAGTCTTGCACATCATCTCGGCCCGGCCGTCGCCGTCGAAGTCGTAGACCATGAACTGCGTGTAGTGTGCGCCGGCGCGGATGTTGGGTCCCAGATCGATGCGCCACAGGCGTGTGCCGTCCAGCCGGTAGCAGTCGATATAGACGTTGCCAGTGGTGCCGTTCTCTGAGTTGTCATGCGAATTGGACGGATCCCATTTCAGAAAGATTTCGTACTGGCCGTCGCCATCGACGTCGCCGACGGAGCAGTCGTTGGGCGTGTAGGTGCAGCCGCCGGTGCCGTTGGCAGGCCGCTGGAGGGCGATGGTCAGATGGCCGTCAGCCCAGGGCGTGACGACCTCAGACGTGTCGACAGGCTCGCCGCTGACTTTCGTCACGACCTGATAGGCAGATGAGGCCTGACCGCGACTGTCGGTATAGCAGGTGGCGTAGAGATTCTTCGCGATGGTGGTGCCGTCGCGCAGGAGGTCGAACGTGATGGCGTCTTCGTCGTCAGTGCCCAGCATGCGCCAGCTGACGAACATGCCGCTGCTCTTGGCTGGCAGGGCTACGACGCCACGGCCCAGCCGTTCCATCTGCGTGGAGGGCGTGTTCTGTGCGTTCAGGCTCGTTGCTGCAAGCATGGCGGCGAGTGTGCAAAGCGTAGTTTTCTTCATTGTTTTAGTAGGGGGATGAGTTTGTGACAGGAAAAAAAGAAAGCACGGTGCCTCGCCCTCTGGCAGGGGAAGCGCCGTGCATGATGTTGCGATTATTGTCCAAGCAGGAAGCGCTCAGCCTCGATGGCTGCCTGACAGCCCGTGCCGGCAGCCGTGATGGCCTGGCGATAGGTGGGGTCGGCGCAGTCGCCTGCTACGAAGATGCCTGGCAGCACGGTGCGTGGTGTGCCGTCGATCTTCTTCAGGTAGCCCACTTCGTCCATGGGCAGCCACTGGCGGAAGATGTCGGTGTTGGGCTTATGACCGATGGCGAGGAAGAAACCGTCGATGGCGATGTCGACCAGCTGCTCGTCGGGTTCTCCCTTGCGCTTCACGAGATGAGCGCCCTCCACGCCGCCGTCGCCGAAGAGGCCCAGCGTGTTGTGCTCAAACAGAATCTCAATGTTCTCTGTGTCCATGACGCGCTGCTGCATCACCTTCGAGGCGCGCAGGTAGGGCTTACGCACGATGAGGTAGACCTTCTTGGCCAGACCGGCCAGGTAGAGGGCATCCTCGCAGGCCGTGTCGCCGCCGCCCACGACGGCGACGGTGCGCTTGCGATAGAAGAAGCCGTCGCAGGTGGCACAGGCAGAGACGCCCAGGCCGGCATACTTCTTCTCGTCCTCGAGACCCAGATACTTGGCCGAGGCGCCTGTGGCGATGATCACCGTGTCGGCCTCCAGCTCGCGGCCCTCGCTGTCAGTGGCCTTGTAGGGACGGGCCGAGAAGTCGACTTCGACAATCTCGCCGTCGCGGATGTCGGCGCCGAAGCGCAGGGCCTGCTGGCGCAGGTCGTCCATCATCTGCTGGCCCATGACACCCTCGGGATAGCCCGGGAAATTCTCTACTTCAGTGGTCTGCGTGAGCTGTCCGCCCGGCTGCATTCCGCTGTATTCCACGGGAGCCAGGTTGGCTCTTGAAGCGTAAATGGCAGCGGTATACCCTGCGGGCCCGCTGCCAATGATGAGGCATTTTACGTGTTCCTTCATATTGTCTCTTTCTCTGGCTTAGTGCAGAAGTTTCTCGATTTGGGCGGCTATGTCGTCGAACTTGGCGGTGGGCTCGAAGCGGGCCACGACGATGCCTTTCTTGTCGACGAGGAACTTGGTGAAGTTCCACTTGATGTCGTTCTTCTCTTTATAGTCGGGATCTTCCTTCGAAAGCATGTCGTCAAGGATGTGGGCGATGGGGTGCTCCATGTCCCAGCCGGCGAAGCCCTTCTGCTCCTTCAGATACTTGAACAGCGGGTCGGCGTCGTCGCCGTTGACCTTCACCTTCTTGAAGCGGGGGAACTCCGTGCCGAAGTTGAGCTTGCAGAATTCGTGGATTGACTCGTCTGTGCCGGGGGCCTGCTGGCCGAACTGATTGCAGGGGAAGTCGAGGATCACGAAGCCGTCGGAGTGGTACTTCTCATAGAGCTTCTCCAACTCGTCGTACTGAGGGGTGAAGCCACACTTCGTGGCCGTGTTCACAATGAGCAGCACCTCGTTGGCATACTCGCGCAGGGATACCTCCTTGCCTTTTCTGTCCTTGACAGAGAAATCATAAACGGTTTTCATCTGGTGTATAAAATTTTGATAAGGATTTTACTGTCTGCAAAGATAAGTAAACTTTTTGATATGACCAAAATAATTATAGTCTTTTAAAGATTCCAATCCTTCAGGATCTGTGAGCGGGCGGTGCCCTCCACCTCCTTCTCTATGTCGTCAGGAAGGTTGCAGAAGAAGTCGATGCCCGTCAGCTGCTCAAGCCGGTCGATGTTGACGACGTAGGTCGACAGATCGTCGCCCGAGTGGTCTTCGTTGAGATGCTCCACCCAGAAGGCCAGGGCCTTATACTGCGATCCAGTCTTGCAGAGCAGGGCCATGAAGAAATAGCGGGGCACGATGAATCCGCTCTTGGTGCGGCTGAGGATCTGGCTCTCGCGGTCGATGGTGCCGCCCTTGACGACGTAGAGCACGTCGCGGAAGCTGGAGCGGTTCCAGCGGTCGCGCAGGATGATCTCCATCTGGGCCCAGATGCCGGCGTTGAAGGCGTTCACCTGGGGCATCATGTTGGTCATGTAGAACGTTTGCTCGTTGGCGTCCTTGGAGCAGACGCGATCCTGCGAGGCACAGATGTGGCCGCGGTCGTAGCCTCGGCTGGTGCCGGGATAGTAGCTTTGGCTGAATTCATACTTCACGGGCGGCTGCTCATTGATGGGCACCAGCGGGTCGAGCTGGAAGGGATCGCCGCCCCAGGAGGTGCTGTACCACTGGTTGCGCGACCACTTCTGTGTCGAGTTGGAGGCATTGAACGTAAAGCATGTCCAGCGCTGGGCGCGCAGCGCGTGGTCCCACTCGATGGAGTAGTTCAGGCCCAGGTCCGAGGTGCTGTGGTGGATCACCTCGCTGGTGCCGCCACTGACTTTGGGAAACTGCAGCTGTGCGAGCGTTTCGTCCTGACTGGCGTCGTTCTTGTTCTCGTTGGCAGCGCCGCTGTAGCCGGGATCGTCGGGTCCGAAGATGGGCAGGTTGCCGGTGTCGTCGCATGCTGCGAAGGCCATCATGACCATGGCCGTGATCATGATTCTGGCAAAAGGATTATTTAGTTTCATTACGTTTCGTGTTGAGATGCTGAAAACTGAAAAAGGTGCGGCCAAGGCATATGCAACTACCCTGTACGCACCTTTGTGTGTCGTTAGATAAAAGTGTGGTTGTATCTTTATTTCTTCGCAGCCTTACCGTAGCGGCTCATGAACTTATCGACGCGACCGGCCGTGTCGACGAGCTTGCTCTTACCAGTGTAGAAGGGGTGTGAGGAGCTCGAGATTTCTACTTTTACCACAGGGTAAGTTTCGCCTTCGAATTCTATGGTCTCTGTTGTTCTTGCCGTAGACTTCGTAAGGAACATATCGCCGTTGGACATGTCACGGAACACGACGGGGCGATAGTTTTCGGGATGAATGCCTTTTTTCATTTCTTTGTTATTATTGATGATAAATAATTTCGGGCTGCAAAGGTACGAACTTTTTTTCGAACCTCCAAACTTTTCTCTCGTTTTTTCTTTTGTTAAGTGTTTATTCGGCGAAAGTGATGACCATCTGGCTGATGCGCAGCTGGTTTCCGCTGTTTACCTCAGAGTAGTTGACGATGGTCACGTTGTTGCTGTTGAGACCGTCGAACTTGATGCTGGTGTCGCTCTCTTTCACGACGTCGACTCGTGCCGATCCCTCAGCATAGGCCAGGTCGCTGCCGTTATACTTTGTGCTGCCGCTGGGGGCAGTCGTCGTGATAGCAATGCTTGAAATTTTCTTGCTGCCCTCGATGGTGATGGTGTTGTTGGCATAGACACGCACTGAAGCATAGTCTCCACCGTAGAACTTTGGGTCTGACGAACCGCTGGCCTTGCTAAAAGTCATCTTGGTTCCATCAACGAATGTAGCGTTAGTAGCATTGGCTTTATCTTCAAATCCGAACTCTGCAGCATTGACCGTGAGCACGTTTCCATTCAGCGTGCCGCCCTGTCCGCCGGGCTGCGGGTTGGGGTTTGGATTGTCGTTGCCGCCGACCTGTCCGTTGAGCTTGACAATCTTGCTGTTTTTCACTTCGGGGATGACTGCATTACCATTCCTGGCGTCGATGTACTTCTGCAGCTGGCCATATATGACGACCTCGTCGCCCTCCTTGATCTGCTCATAGTCAGTGAAGTCGGCACCGTCGAGGAACTTGCCGCGGTAGACGTAGAGCTCGCTGGTCTGTGAGCCGTCGTCGGAGATATAGTAGTTCATGTCCGAGTACTTCTTCTCCGAGTTGGGTCCAATCTCATCGGCGGTGTTAGCCTTGCGTGTCACCTTGCCCTTGATGTAGTACGAGTCTGTCGTCGTGGCGTTGTCGTCCAGCGAATTGGCTGTAGCGAGAGCCTGTGCCACGGTGTAGGGATTGTCAAGCGTCGAGTTGTTCGTGGGCTGCGGGTTGTCGTTGCCGCCTTCAGTGCTCTTGCCGTTGACGCTGACGACGTAGGCAGCGCTCTTGCCTGCAGTCTCCGGGGTGTTGCCCTTGTAATTGTAGATAGGACCATAGACAATGACTACATCGCCCTTCTTGATGGTGTAGCCCGAAGGCATCTTCTTGCCGTCAGTGCCGGCCACCTGGAAGCAATAGAACTTCTCGCCGTTCTCGACGTCGACAATATTGAACGAGGCGTTGCCGAAGGAGGCATCGGCCGTCGCGGTTTCTGCCGCGATGCCTTTGACGTAGTACTTCTCCGTCGAGGGCGACTCGCCGATTTCCTTACACTTGGCAATGGCAGCAGCCACGTTGAACGGGTCGGCCTGGGTGCCAGTGCCCTTCGGGTCGGAGCTGGCGGTCTCAGAACTGCCGCCAGATGTCTTGCCGTTGCGCGAATAGAGGTAGCTGGCGTTCTGGACGAACTCGGGCGTGCGGCCGTTGAAGTTGACCACCTTGCCCACGACGACCACCTCATCGCCGACGGCGAGCTGGTCGGCCGACGTGAAGTTGGTGTTGCCCAGGTTCTTACTGCGGTAGACGGTGAACACGTCGTTGCCCGTTCCGTCGTCCGAGATGGTGTAGGTGGCATTGCCGTAGTTTCCTTGAGCAATCTCAGTGATACTGGCCACGATGCCCTTGACGTAGACCTGTTCGGTCGACTCGGCGGTGCCGAGCGTCTGCACATAGGCCAGCACGCCAGCTACGTTGTAGGGGTCGGCGACGGTGCCGCTGCCCTGGGCCTGTGTAGTCCCGTCGTCGACGGTCTGTTCGTCGTCAAAGACGTTGTAGGGCTCGGGCACGTCCTCGCACGCGGTGAAAGCCATGGCAGCAATGGCGATGGCCATCAGGTTTCTGAAAGTCTTTTTCATATCTTTTTCTTTTATTTGTTTGTCTGTTGGGTCAATTTTCAATTCTCAATCTTCAATTTTCAATCTTCAATTCTCAATCTTCAATTTTCAATCTTCAATTCTCAATCTTCAATTTTCAATCTTCAATTCTCAATCTCAATGTCGCTGGGCTTGCGGATCATGATCTGCCAGTCGTTGCCGAATCGCGATGCGATGCCCGTGATGTTGCAGGGCAGGGCGCGCTTGGCCTCGCTGTCGTAGGGCAGCGTCATGGCGGCGAAGTCGGCATAGGTGCTGGTGCGGATGATGATGTTCGATCCGTTGTAGGTGACGTTCTGGTTGACGTAGTTGCCGCCGCTCGTGACGGCGTTCTTGCCAGCGAAGGCCGTGCGGCCGTTGGCATTGGTGAAGGTGACGTTGCTGAGGGTGACGAGTCGTCCGCAGTTGGCGTTCTTGTCCTTCATCACGGTGCTGAACTCCACGGGCTTGACGAGCGAGGGATCGGGGTCGCCCAGGAGCTTGAAGTGCTGGGCCCAGACGTCCTTCGACATGCGTCCGATGCTGGTGCCGTTGTATGGCTGTCCGATCTCGGGCATCTGGCGGTAGCCGCCGATGTGGAGTCCCTTCAGGTCGACGAGCACCTCCTGTCCCTCGGCCAGATAGCCGTTGAGTCCGTTCTGGTTGACGGCGATGCAGAGTGCGCGTGTGTCGTCCTGGATGAAGAACTGCTTGTAGATGTTGCCTCCGAGGTCGTTGCCCGTGACGCGGCCCTTGATCTTGATGTTCTCCGTGATGAGGACGTTGCGGTCGGTCGACTCGAAGACGTTGGGATACTTGTCGATGAGCTCCTGGATGGTGATGAGTCCCTCCTCTGTGATGGCGTTGTTGCCGAAGGGGGCACCGTCGGCGTAGCTGGGCTCCTCCCAGTCGCCGTCCATGCAGGCGGTGAAGAGTCCGGCGACGAGTGCTAATATATAATAATGTATCTTTTTCATATCTGTGTATAGGGTGATATTAGAACTTATACGAAATCATCAGCATGCCGTTGGCACCGTTGGCGTAGAACTTCTTGGGGCTGTCCTTGAAGGAGTAGGTGCGGATGGTTGCGCCTTCCTCGTCCTTGTCGCGACGGTTCTGCTCCATGCCGCCCGTGACGATGCGGATGTTGTTGAGGATGTTGGTCAGCATCAGGTTGATCGAGAGCTGTCCCTTGCGCGTGTAGATCGACTTGCCGATGGAGGCGTCGAGCATGAAGCCGCCGTCGCCCTTGGCCTGCGAGATGTCGCCGATGATGCGCTCGCCGGTCTTCTCGTCAATGGGGAAGTCTTTGAGGTAGCGCACGATGGGCGAGTAGTAGAGATAGATGCGGTCGTAGTAGTTGCCGATGAGGTCGATATACCATCCGTTGGCGTGGTAGCTCAGGTCGATCGAGCCGGCCGTCAGCGGGGTGCCGCCTTCGCGCATGCCCTTGTTGAGGCATACGTCGTCATGGTACTTGCCGTCCTCTGAGAGCATGTAGCGCACGCGGGAGTTGTTGGTGTACTGTGCGTCGCTGATGGTGCCGAGCGTCTTGATGTTGAACGTGTTCGACAGCTTGAAGTTCATGCCCAGCTCGACGCCGATGTATTCCTTCGAGATGCCCGTCAGCGAGATGTAGGAGAAGGAGTTCTGAATGTCGCTGTAGGCCATCGAGTATTCCGAGACGTCAGTGAGGCGGCTCAGGTAGGTGTTCAGGTTGGCATGCAGCCATGAGGTCTGCAGCTGATAGCCCACCTCGGCCGAGAAGATTTTCTCGTTCTTCAGGTTGGTGGTGAAGTCGTTGTTGATCTGGGGGGCGGAGAAGGCGTTGCGGGCCAGGGGGGCCTTGAGCTCATAGCCGACGCCCATCGTGATCATGTTGCCGCGGGCCAACTCATGCTGGATGCCCATCTTGGCGCCGCCGTCGAGGAATCGGGCCGTCTTGCCCTTGCCGTAGGAGTTGTCGGGGGCCAGTCCGTTGCGCATGCGGCCTTCGCGCTGCATGGTGGTGCCTCCGATGCGTCCTGAGAAGAAGAGGTGCGAGCGGTTGTTGTCGATGGAGTAGGTGGCCCATGCGTTGGCCTTGTTGACGAAGATGTTGTAGTCGTAGCCGAAGCGGTCGCCCTCCTGGATGCTCTGGTTGGGGTTGTTCATGTCATACTGCACCTCGTCGGCCGTCTCGGCGTAGGTGCCGACGACGTAGGTGTTGATGTTGTGGAAGCGCGTGGCGCCCAGCAGGTCCTCCATCGTCTGGTAGTGCATGCCCTTGTTGGTCGACAGGTTGATGCCGCCATAGAGCGACTGGTTCTTGGCCAGCTGCTTCTGCAGGGTCGACGAGAGCGAGAAGCTGAGCTGGTCGTCGTGGTAGGCCTGCTGGTAGTACATGGCGTCGACGCCCTGTGCCGAGGCCATGCGGTTGGCGTAGTAGAGGCGGTCCCAATTGATCTGGCGGTTGGCGCGCGATGCCGTCAGGTATTGGTAGGCAGTCGACCAGTTGGTGTAGGCCGCGCCGTCGCGGTCGCCCTCGTAGGGAGCCCACACGTCGTAGTAGTAGCTGGGCATCAGCGAGTAGTAGTCAGGTGCGGGGTTGGTCGAGTTGTTGTAGTTGAGTCGCGAGCTGCTGTACATCGAGTACTTGCCGAGCAGCGACGTGACGAGCTTCGTGTCCTCGTCCATCTTCCAGTCCCAGGTCAGCAGGGCAGCCGGCGCATAGTCGTGGATGATGCGCGAGTTGCGCTTCTTGCCGTCCTGATATCCCCAGTTGGGATTGTAGAAGCGGTTGTTGGCCAGCCAGTACATCTCGTCGGTCGAGGCGGCCTGTGCGCCGCGCTCCGTGGGGTTGCCCCATGTGACGAGCGAGATGCTGTGGGCGTCGCCGATGAGCTTCTCCACGCCGAGGAAGTAGCTCAGCGAGTTGTAGAACGTGCCCTCGACGTAGGCCGTCTCCATGTTGGCCCAGCGGTAGGTCAGGCTGCCCGTGAAGGCCCAGCCCTTGTTGGTCACGCCGCTGTTGTAGGTGTACATCGCGCGCGCCGTGTAGTTGCGGTTGGCGCCGGCCAGCGAGACACGCTGGCCCGTGGCGAACGACGACGGACGGAAGTTGTAGTTGTTCGAGCCGCCCATGGCCGTCATCGAGAAGAGGTTGTCCTCGAAGGGCAGGGCCGACTCCTGCGAGCGCGTCTGATTGTTCAGTCCGCCCACGAAGGAGTAGCGGAACTCGCCGCGCTCCACGTCGTTCACGGGGTTGCCGTTGATGTAGATCTCATTGTACTTCGAGTTGAAGGCACGGTATTTGAACCTGGCCGGGCTGAAGCGATAGCCCACTTCACTCGCATACACGTTGCGGTTCGACGAGATGAGGGTGATGTTCTGCGCCACATCGTCGTCGTCGCCCAGCTGTGCCTCGGTGAACGTGAATGCCTGCTCGTCCTTCATCGCCTGGGCCGTGGAGTCCACTTCCTCCTGGGCCTGGGCGGCGGTTGAAGCGAGGCATAGTGCCATCACCGCAAGTTTCAGTGTTTTCTTCATAAAAACGTTTTGTTGATAGTTATTTGTTGTTTTTTTAGTTATTTGGCTACAAAGTTACGAATAAAAAACGAAGAGGCCAAACTTTTCGCCTGTTTTCTTCTTATTATTTGCCTCCGGATGAATCCGCACTCTCCTGCCTCGGGCCCGCATTTGTCCTTGAATGAATCCGCACAGTTTTCAGCACGTCGTGAAAATGTATTTTCATGCCTTGAAAATAGTTTTGCGGGCCGTTTTTGTTTTACCTAAAATCCGCAACAAATAGTGATGTAGACTACATTTTGCAGTTTGCCTCTCCATCTGACGATTGCCTTGCCACTGCAGACGTGATTATGTATGTGTAGCGCCCACTTTCCCCTTACCCCGTCAGGCATTACAGGGGCTTTATGCTGATTCTCCAGCCACAAGCTGGCCTGTGTTTATCAGACTCTTGACGAGCAGGCTGTTCAGTTTGGGAGCAGTATTGAAATCATAGCTTTTGCCTGTGTCGGAAGTGTAGTACGTATTAGACGTGGCCAGTTCTGAAATACCTCTTAGGATTGTATCGGAACTGCATGTGCGCAGAGTGGGATGAAGCGAGAGATGGGGCATCAGGTGGC
>CACZBS010000022.1 GCA_902779455.1 uncultured Prevotellaceae bacterium | reverse complement strand
CGATGGCATTAGTCTTTTCTGTCCACTCTTTAGCACTGAGACGGAAACGGTTCAACCCTGCCTGAGATTTAATTATGTCGAATTCGGCACAATTAAAATACGGATTCATCAGCCGCTCCCATATTCCAAGGAACTCAATGGTATTGCGGTTGCGCAGCCAGTTTGAGAAGAAGAACTCACCATCTTTAGCCTTCAACATGTCTGTCAGGCTGATGTAGTCATCTTCGTTCTGCTTAATGACCGTTATCTGCGTATTTTGAACAATGATCTTTGCCATATTGTCTGCTGTTTTACAAACTTTGCGCTGTAAAGTTACTGAATTTTCATCAAAGTAGAGCAGGAATGACAGACTTTAACATGGAGCTGTGCCCCATTTCCTCAAAAATGAGCGGAAATGACATACCAGACTTGGCTCCTCGGGAATTGATATGTGACACGTATAGTAACCGTTTAAGTGACCGTAAAAATAATAACTTGGTACGATTTAGGAGGTCACGTGTCCTCACGTGACACCTGCGGCAAGTGCGACGTGGGGACACGTCGCCTCCTACAGAGAGAGCCTAGTTGTACCAATTTGTTTTTTAACGGTTACTAAAAACAACTTAGTGATAAAAAAACAACTTGGCACAAATGGAAGAAGTCACTGACCCCACCCCTGTCCCTCCCCTACGAGGGAGGGGAAGGGCTACCGCACAGCCCGCCGCGGATGACGGCACAGCTCATAAGCACCGCATAAAAAACACAAAACCACGGCACTGGCGAAATTATTGGCGAAAAATTTTGGTAGTTTCAATAAAGTTTCCGAACTTTGCAGGCGGAAATCTCATAACCTTATAAATAAACTTTATACGTAATGGCAGAACAATTGCAAGTGAAAGAGCTCGACCAGGTGGTCGTGCGATTCTCTGGTGATTCTGGCGACGGCATGCAGCTGGCCGGAAACATTTTCTCTACCGTGTCCGCGACAGTGGGCAACGGCATCTCTACTTTCCCTGACTATCCGGCCGACATCCGCGCCCCGCAAGGGTCGCTGACGGGCGTATCCGGATTCCAGGTGCACATCGGCGCCGAGAAGGTCTACACGCCGGGCGACCTCTGCGACGTGCTGGTGGCAATGAACGCCGCCGCACTGAAGACGCAGCTGCGCTACGCCAAGCCGCAGGCCACGATCATCATCGACACCGACTCGTTCGGCCCGAAGGACCTGGAGAAGGCTCAGTTCAAGAGCGAGGACTACCTCGGCGAGATGGGCGTCGATGCGGACCGCGTCATCCAGTGCCCGCTGACGACGATGGTGAAGGAGGCGCTGAAGGATTCCGGCATGGACATGAAAGCGATGATGAAGTGCCGCAACATGTTCGCACTGGGACTGGTCTGCTGGCTGTTCAACCGCGACCTGGAGCTGGTCAACAACTTCCTGCGCGAGAAGTTCGCCAAGAAGCCGGCCGTGGCCGAGGCTAACATCCGCGTGGTGCAGGCCGGATTCGACTATGGCCACAACACGCACTCGTCGGTGCCCGCCACGTATCGCATCGAGTCGAAGCACAAGGTGCCCGGACGCTACATGGACATCACCGGCAACAAGGCCACGGCCTACGGACTGATGGCTGCCGCCGAGCGCGCCGGACTGCGCCTCTTCCTCGGCTCCTACCCCATCACGCCGGCCACCGACATCCTGCACGAGCTGGCCAAGCATAAGTCGATGGGCGTCATCACCGTGCAGTGCGAGGACGAGATCAGCGGTGCTGCCTCGGCCATCGGCGCCTCGTTCGCCGGCGCACTGGCCGTGACGTCGACCTCGGGCCCCGGCGTCTGCCTGAAGTCGGAGGCCATGAACCTGGCCGTCATCGACGAGCTGCCACTCATCATCGTCGACGTGCAGCGCGGCGGTCCCTCGACGGGTCTTCCCACGAAGAGCGAGCAGACCGACCTGCTGCAGGCGCTCTACGGACGCAACGGCGAGAGCCCCATGCCCGTCATCGCCGCAGTGAGCCCCACCGACTGCTTCTATGCGGCCATGGACGCCGCCAAGATTGCGCTGGAGCACCTGACGCCCGTCGTCCTGCTGACCGACGCCTTCATCGCCAACGGCTCGGGCGCCTTCCGCCTGCCGGCCTCGATGGACGAGCTGACGGAGATACGGCCGCACTACGCCACGCCGGAGATGAAGGACCACTACACGCCATACTTCCGCGACGAGGAGTCGAAGGTGCGCTACTGGGCCATCCCCGGACAGGAGGGCTACACGCACATCCTCGGCGGACTGGAGAAGGACGGCCGCACGGGCGCCATCTCGACCGACCCGGAGGTGCACGACGAGATGTGCCGGCTGCGCGCCGAGAAGGTGGCTCGCATACCGGTGCCCGACCTCGAGGTGGAGGGCGACGTCGACGACGCCGACCTGCTCATCGTGGGCTTCGGCTCCACCCACGGTCATCTGCACTCCGCCATGGAGGAGCTCCGCGCCCGCGGCAAGAAGGTGGCTCACGCCCAGCTCCGCTTCATCAACCCGCTGCCGAAGAACACAGCCGACGTGCTGCTGCGCTACAAGAAGGTGGTGGTGGCCGAACAGAACCTCGGACAACTGGCTGCCTACCTCCGCTCCAAGGTCGACGGCTTCGTGCCCTATCAGTTCAACGAGGTCAAGGGACAACCGTTCTCAACCTCCACTTTAATTAAGTACTTCGAAGAAATACTAAATCAATAAATCCGACTCAGATTATAAACAAACAACCACGAATTTAACGAATTAAACGAATTTTTCAATGCAGAGTAGTGAACTGATATTTTGGAATGAAGTGCACGAAATAGTTGGTGCAGCCATGGCTGTTCACAGCTTTTTCGGATGTGGCTTCACAGAAATAATATATCAAGATGCACTCGAAATAGAGTTACGCAAAAGGAACGTCCCATTCCTGCGAGAACCAGAACTGCATGCTATCTATCATAACGAGACACTTTCATCAACCTTCAAACCCGACTTCATCTGCTATGACAAGATTGTGGTAGAACTGAAAGCCGTCAAGGAACTTGAGGACATGCATCGGTCTCAAGCCATCAATTACGGAAAAGTAGCTGAGGCAGACGTTGCTCTCCTTATTAATTTTGGTGAATTGTCGCTCAAGTTCGAACGCTATATCATCGCTAAGAAGAAATAATTAGTGAAGCAATTCGAGAAGTCCGATAGTATAATTCGAATAATTCGACCAATCCGTGACAGAAAAAATATTCGTTTAATTCGAATAATCCGTGACAGAAAGAAATTCGTTTAATTCGAGTAATCCGTGACAGAAAAAAATTCGTTTAATTCGAGTAATTCGTGGTAGAAAAAAAATTCGTTTAATTCGAATAATCCGTGACAGAAAAAAATTCGTTTAATTCGAATAATCCGTGACAGAAAAAAAATTCGTTTAATTCGAGTAATTCGTGGTAGAAAAATAAATTCAATATGAGTAATTACAGTTTTCAAGACTATAAGAAGGGTCAGCCGCGCTGGTGTCCTGGCTGTGGCGACCACTTCTTCCTGGCATCACTCCACAAGGCCATGGCCGAGACGGGTGTGGCACCGCACGAGATGGCCGTCATCAGCGGCATCGGCTGTTCGAGCCGTCTGCCATATTATGTCAACACGTATGCCATGCAGACCATCCACGGCCGCGCTGCCGCCATCGCCACGGGCGCCAAGGTCGTCAACCCGAAGCTCTGCGTATGGCAGGTCAGCGGCGACGGCGACGGACTGGCCATCGGCGGCAACCACTTCATCCACGCCATGCGCCGCAACATCGACATCAACGTCATCCTGCTCAACAACCGCATCTACGGACTGACCAAGGGCCAGTACTCGCCCACCTCGCCGCGTGGCTTCGTCTCCAAGTCGAGCCCCTACGGCACCGTCGAGGACCCGTTCCGACCGGCAGAGCTCTGCTTCGGCGCCCGCGGACACTTCTTCGCACGCTGCGTGGCCACCGATGCCCAGGGCACCGTCGACGTGCTCAAGGCTGCCTATGAGCACAAGGGCGCCGCCGTGACGGAGGTGCTCCAGAACTGCGTCATCTTCAACGACCACTGCCACGACATCGTCTACAACAAGGAGGGCCGCAAGAAGAACGCCATCTACGTGCGCCACGGCGAGAAGCTGACGTTCGGCGAGAACAACGAGTTCGGACTCGTGCAGGAGGGCTTCGGACTCAAGGTCGTCGAGATCGGTAAGGACGGCTACACGCTCGACGACGTGCTCACCCACGACGCCCACTGCGAGGACAACACGCTGCAGCTGAAGCTGGCCATGATGTCACCAGAGGACGGATTCCCCATCGCCCTGGGCGTCATCCGCGACGTCAAGGCTCCGACCTACGACGAGGCTGTCCATCAGCAGCTGGCCGACGTCGCCGCCCAGAAGAAGTATCACAACTTCATGGAGCTGCTTGAGACGAACGACATCTGGGAGGTGAAGTGACCGCTACGGAAGGTTGACGGCCAAGTGTTTACTGGTTGACAGGTCAACATACGCTACGCGTCTTCACAAAACAAAAGAACACAAAATAAAACCCCAAAAAACAAGAGAAGACAAGGATGTTTTTTCTTGTTTTTTGGGGTTTTATTTTGTTTTTTAAAAGCACGCGCCAGCGTACAGCATCATTTCGCCACGGCCTCCTATCGAAAGCGGACGGTCGAACACGCAAAAGGAGACCGCAAAACGACGTGAAAAACGGCTGAATTGTAAACAAAATTCGCAGTCTTTCTGACATAAATTACAACCGACTGAAAATCAACGTATTGACAGAACCAACAGAACGAAGCGGTGCTTTTCGATGAACGAAGCGGTGCTTTTTGACCCAAAAAGCACCGCTTCTCGAGGCGAAAAGCACCGCTTCGTTCCGAATCTGCCGCCCGGTGTAAAGAAAATTCCGAACGCAAAACATCGGCAGAGCCAGAAACGTCATTGGGCGGCACCAATCACAGTCGGCCGGCCGCGCCCACAGCAACAAAAGGGACGACTCTCGATTGAGAGCCGCCCCTTAGGCCATTGCGAATTTTCTTTACAAAGATTTGATTAGTTCAGAGCATCAGCAAGCTCAGCGCCAGCCTTGAACTTTGCAACTTTCTTGGCAGCAATCTTAATCTTGGCCTTCGTGGCGGGGTTGATACCCTCACGAGCGGGACGCTCGCTGACAGCGAATGTGCCGAAACCAACCAGAGCCACCTTGTCGCCTGCGATCAGGGCGTCCTTCACTGCTACAACGGCTGCATCGAGAGCCTTCTTAGCGTCAACCTTTGAGATGCCAGCACCTGCTGCAATCTTCTCTACTAATTCAGTCTTGTTCATAATTTTTTTTGGTTTTTAGAGTGAATATAACAATGTTTACACAAATTCTACCGCAAATATAAAATAAAGTATTCAGAAAACAAACAAAAAAACCGAAAAAATGCGTTATTTCATAAATTTTAATACCTTGAAGCCCATTTTCGTGTCTGTTTAGCGAGATTTTTAGTAATTTTGCAGCCGAAAAGTGTAAAACGTAAGTTATAACTCAACACATAAGAAGATGTTTCGAAACATACCTACCGTCACACGGAATCTGCTCATCATCAATATCCTGTGCTATCTGGCGCAGGTGCTGACAGGCTATAATCTCGATGCCAACTACAGCCCACTCACGGAGTACGGCGGACTGAGATTTTTTCTTGCCCCGGGCTTCCACATCTATCAGCTGCTGACCTATCAGTTCCTGCACGGCAGCTTCTACCACCTCTTCGCCAACATGTTTGCCCTGTGGATGTTCGGACGCATCATCGAACAGGTGTGGGGACCGAAGAAATTCCTTTTTTATTACATCACGTGCGGCGTCGGAGCCGGTCTGACGCAGGAGGTGCTCCAGTTCTTCACCGCCTCGGCAGGCGTCACCATCGGTGCCTCGGGCGCCATCTTCGGCATCCTGCTGGCCTTCGGCATGATCTTCCCCAACGAGCGCATCTTCATCATCCCCATCCCCGTGCCGATCAAGGCGAAGTGGTTTGTCATCTTCTACGCCGCACTCGAGCTCTTCCTGGGCTTCAACGCCGGACATAACGGCAGCGACAACGTGGCCCACATGGCCCACATCGGCGGCATGCTCTTCGGCCTCATGCTCATCCTCTACTGGCGCCACAAAGAGCAGCAGCCACATGTTTACAAGCGGCCGGCCAACCAAGAGGTGAGGATGAACCAGACGGCCACGCGCGAGGACGACATGGCCTACAACGCCCGCAAGCGTGAGCGCCAGGAGGAGGTGGACCGCATCCTCGACAAGATCCGCAAGAGCGGCTACGACAGTCTGACCAAGGAGGAGAAGCAGCGGCTCTTCGAGGCCAGCCGCGAACGCTGACAGAAGCCATGCTGAAGATCATCACCCGATTCCTGCTCAACATCATCACAGGAGCCAACGTGGCCACCATCGCCATCATGCTCCTCGTGGGGTTCAGCGACCGCATCAACCCGGCCGCCCACCCGACGCTGGGCTGTGCGGGCATGTTCTTCCCATTCTTCATCGCCGCCAACCTGCTGTTCCTCGTCCTCTGGATCGTCATCAAGTGGCAGCGCGCATGGATCCCCATCGCCGGATTCGCGCTCGCGTACGCACCTATACGAACCTATATTCCATTACACTTCGGCAACGAGGAGGCCGACGAGGGCAACGTCCTGAAAATCATCAGCTACAACGTGGCCGGCTACAACCACGGCGAGGGCAGCGGCGCCGTCGACTCCATCGCCGCATGGCTCGACAGGGAGCAGCCCGACATCGTCTGCCTGCAGGAGGACATGAACCCGCGCCATGAGCCCTTCGAACGGCTGAACGCGCTGTTCGAATACAACGACACCGTCCATGTCAACGACGTGGACAACTCCTACATCAATGCCCTCGGAATCCACTCACGATTCCCCATCCTGAAGTCGGAACCGATTGCCTACGACTCCAAGTCGAACGGCTCCGCCGCCTTCTTCCTGCTCGTCGGGGGCGACACCGTCGTCGTCATCAACAACCACCTCGAGAGCACCCACCTCTCGCCCGAGGAGCGACAGCGATACAAGGACGTGCTCAAGGGCGAAATGGAGGCCGACTCGGCCCGCGAGGAGACCCGCCTGCTCATCAATAAGATCAGCTCGCAGATGGCCCTCAGGGCTCCTCAGGCCGACGCCGTCCACGCCTACATCGAGGCCCACCGGCATTTGCCCATCATCGTCTGCGGCGACTTCAACGACACGCCCATCTCCTACGTCCGCCGCACCGTCGCCAAGGGCCTGACCGACTGCTTCGTCGAGGCGGGCTGCGGCCTCGGTTTGTCATATAATCAGAAAGGATTCTTCTTCCGCATCGACCACATGATGTGCTCCCCGGACTTCATGCCGACGAGCTGTCGCGTCGAGAGGAAAATCACGGCCAGCGACCATTTCCCCCTCATCTGCCGCCTCAAAAAAGTAGATAAACCTTAAAAAACGAGCGAAAATCGGCCAAAAATTTCGTCAAATGTAAAATATTCGCTATATTTGCAAGCTAATTCGCGCATATACATATACAATATTAAATAACAAACAAAATGCAAAACAAAGGAATTGTAAAGTTTATTGCAGTCGCGCTGGTGCTCGTCTGCTGCTTCTATCTTTCCTTCTCGTTCGTCACTCGTTACCACGAGAACAAAGCCGTGGCACTCACTGAGACGGTCGGCGAGAAGGCAGGACAAGAGTATCTCGACTCGGTCATGAACTCACCCGTGTGGTTCTGGACCTACAACTTGAAGGAATGCCGCGAAATGGAAATTGGCCTCGGCCTCGACCTGAAGGGCGGTATGAACGTGATCCTCGAGGTGTCGGTGCCCGACATCGTCGACATGCTGGCCGACCACAAGCAGGACGCCGGCTATCGCAAGGCCCTCGAACAGGCTAAGAAGGAAGAAGAGAAGAGCCAAGGCGACTTCATCTCCATCTTCATCAACCAGTGGAAGCAGGAAGGCGGCGGCCGTCCCCTGGCCTCCATCTTCGCCACTCAGCAGCTGAAGGACAAGGTGCACACGAAGAGCACCGACGCCGAGGTGGAGACCGCCCTGCGCGCTGAGGTGCAGTCGGCCATCGACAACGCCGAGAACGTCGTCCGCAACCGTGTCGACAAGTTCGGTGTCGTCCAGCCCAACATCCAGAAGCTCGAGGGACAGTCGCGCATCATGGTCGAAATGCCTGGTGTGAAGGAGCCCGAGCGCGTCCGTAAGCTCCTGCAGGGCTCGGCCAACCTGGAGTTCTGGGAGACCTATAACGCCCAGGAAGTCATCCCCTACCTCTCGCAGCTCAGCAGCGCATACGCCGCCGAGATGAGCCACGCCGACAACACCTCGGCCGACAGCACCGCCACGGCTCAGGCTCAGCCCGAGGAGCAGGCCGACAGCGCCCAGACCGACACCGTCGCCGCTGCCACCAGCGACCTCGCTGCCAAGATTGCCAAGAAGGACGCTGAGGACGCCGCCAGCGACGAGGAGCTGGAGCGCCTGAAGAAGCAGAACCCCCTGATCATGCTCGACACACGCTATGCCGGACTGGCCATGGTGGGCTATGCCAACGCTCACGACACGGCCGACATCAACAACGTCATCCACAGCGACATCGCCAAGAAAGTGCTGCCCGCCGACCTCAAGCTGCTCTGGGGCGCCAAGCCCGAGAAGCTGACAGGCGCCAAGGGCGACATCTTCGCACTCTATGCCATCAAGGTGACCGATCCTTCGGGCAAGGCCCCGCTGGCCGGTGAGGTCATCACCAACGCCAAGGACGAGTTCGACCAGATGAGCCAGCCCGTCGTCTCGATGCAGATGAACGCCGAGGGCACCCGCATCTGGGCCAACATGACCAAGATGAACATCGACCGCGCCATCGCCATCGTGCTCGACGACGCCGTCTATAGCGCTCCCCGCGTCAACCAGGAGATCACCGGCGGCAACTCGCAGATCTCGGGTAACTTCACCATCGACGACACCAAGGACCTGGCCAACACGCTGAACTCCGGTAAGATGCCCGCCCCGACCCGCATCGTCCAGGAGCAGGTCGTCGGTCCTACCCTCGGTGCCCAGTCCATCCACCAGGGTGCCATCTCGTTCGTCGTCGCCTTCGTGCTGCTGATGTGCGTCATGGTGCTGCTCTACAACTGGATCCCCGGTATGCTGGCCAACTCGGCCCTGCTCTTCAACCTCTTCTTCACCCTCGGCATCCTCGCCTCGTTCCAGGCCGCACTGACCATGCCTGGTATCGCCGGTATCGTGCTCACGCTGGGTACGGCCGTCGACGCCAACGTGCTGATCTATGAGCGCACCAAGGAGGAGCTCCGCAAGGGCCTCAAGCTCAAGGACGCCCTCAACCAGGGTTATTCCAACGCCTTCTCGGCCATCTTCGACTCGAACCTGACGTCGCTCCTGACTGGTATCATCCTCTACGTCTTCGGTACTGGTCCTATCCGCGGCTTCGCCACCACGCTGATCATCGGTATCTGCGTATCGTTCTTCACCGCCGTCTTCATGACCCGTCTGGTCTACGACCATCAGATGAAGAAGGACAAGTGGCAGAACCTGACCTTCACCACCTCGTTCTCGAAGAACCTGATGCAGAACACGAAGTTCAACTTCATGTCGAAGTACAAGCTGTCTTACAGCATCTGGGGCATCGCTGCCCTCATCTTCATCGGCAGCTTCTTCGTCCGCGGACTCGACCGCTCGATCGACTTCACCGGTGGTCGCAACTACGTGCTGACGCTCGACAAGGAAGTGCCCGTCGAGGATGTGCGCGAGCTGGTCAGCAACGTCTTCGTCAACGACGACGGTAGCGTGGCCTACACGAGCGTCATCGCCCTGGGTGCCTCGTCGGAGAAGACCGTGCGTATCTCGACCAACTGGAACATCACGTCGAACGACCCGACCGTCGACGACCAGGCTGAGACCATCCTCTACGAGACCCTGAAGAAGGGCGGCCTCATCGCCCAGGAGAGCATCGACGCCTTCAAGAACCCCGACGTCCGCGAGGGCGGCTCCATCATCGAGTCGTCGAAGGTGGGTCCGTCGGTGGCTAAGACCATCACGCGCGGTGCCGTCATCAGCGTCATCATCGCCCTGATCGTCATCTTCCTCTACATCCTGCTGCGCTTCCGCAACGTCGCTTTCTCGGTGGGCTCCATCGTCGCTCTGTTCTTCGATGCACTCATCGTCATCGGATTCTACTCGCTGCTCCACCACATCGTGCCCTGGTCGCTCGAGGTCGACCAGACGTTCATCGGTGCCATCCTGACCGTGATCGGTTATTCGATCAACGATAAGGTGGTGGTCTTCGACCGTATCCGTGAGAACATCGGCCTCTATCCCAAGCGCGACCGTCAGCAGCTCTTCAACGACTCGCTGAACCAGACGCTGGCCCGTACGATCAACACGTCGGTGACGACGCTCGTCGTGCTGCTCACCATCTTCTTCCTTGGTGGCGACAGCATCCGCTCGTTCTCCTTCGCCATGATCCTCGGTGTCATCTTCGGTACGCTCTCGTCCATCTTCATCGCTGCTCCTACGGCTCTGCTCACCATGGGCCGCAAGATTCGCGAGGAGGAAGGCGCCGAGACCGCTGCCGCTGAGACGAAGTAATCACCTTATATTATAATACGCGTACGCGTGAGGGGCGAACCCGGCCACTGGTGCCAGGTTCGCCCCTCTTGCGTTGTGGATGATCCGAAGAATTGGGGCGAATTGGGAATAATTCTGTAAGCATGAGATGGTCTTAAAATTACAGACCCCACCCCCAACCCCTCCCCTTGAGGGGAGGGGAGAACCCCGCCCAAACCCACTCTGAAAGAAGGGGGGTAAGCCCACCTGACCTCCACAAAGGAGGGGAAGAACCCCACCCGACCTCCCCGAAGGAGGGGAAGAACCCCACCCGACCTCCCCGAAGGGGAGGAAGAACCCCACCCGACCTCCCCGAAGGGGAGGAGGGGCTACCGCGCGGCCCGACGGGAAAGACGAGTGGCTTCTCCCCTCCCCTCGCCCAAGTGGAATAACGGCGCAGCGACTCCCCTCCCCTCAAGGGGAGGGGTTGGGGGTGGGGTCTCTATTGTTATCATACCAAGTTATTCATTCACGCTTATAGATACGATACAATTATCAATCTGTGCGTCTCAGACGCCGCACCACATTGTTATATTATTTTACAAACCAAACAAACACCGAAGAGAAGCGGCGCTTTTCGGGTCGAGAAGCGGCGCTTTTCGACTCAAAAAGGACCGCTTCTCTCATCGAAAAGGACCGCTTTACTTTTGTAAAAACCCTAAGACGTTAGAATTCAACGGTTTATATTAAAAGCGACGCGTATTCGGAAATTTCATTACAAGCCACACCCTTGCGGACAAAAAACCGGCCCCATCGGAATTGCCGATGGGACCGGATTTCTGATTGCGATACGTGATCGCTTAGGTCAGCGCTGGCGCGGATTAGCGGGCGATGAACTTACGGCCGTTCTGGATGTACATCTGGCCACGGACGACAGAGCTGACGCGCTGGCCGTTGAGGTTGTAGACGGCGGCGTTGCTGCGGCCCACGGGCTGTGCAGCGAGCTGCTCAATGCCGGTGGCGGTGTAGTCGAAGGTGTAGTTGAAGCCGTAGAAGCCGAGCTTCGAGCCGGCGCAGTAGAACTTGTAGGTGCTGCCGGCCTTGACGTCGATGGTGTAGGTGCCGTAGTACTTCTCGCTGACGGTGATGCCGTCGTAGTCGGCGAGTGCCTTGCCGTCCTCGAGGATGTAGAACTTCTTACCACTGTTGAGCACGACGGCGATGGAGAGCTCACCGCCGTACTTGGGCACGATGGTGTAGAAGGTGCCGCCGGCGTTGTTGCCGTTCGTTCCGTTGCCCTCGGTGAAGGCGGTGTAGCCAGCGACACGCTCATCGGCCTTGGCAGCCTTGAAGTCAGCATAGGCGGTGGAGCCTGCGGCAGGCGTGCCAGCCTCACCGTAGGTGATGGTGGCCACGACCTCGTCGCCGTCCTTCACGTCGATGGTCTGTCCGGAGGTGAAGCTGTCGCCGACCTTCAGGGCGTAGGTGACGGTGGACTCAGCGGGAGTCTCCTCGCCGAGCTTGACGCCCAGCTTGTCGAAGTCGAACCACGACATGTCAGAGCCGGCACCGCTGACGTAGTAGCCCAGACGGACGGAGCCCGTGAAGCCCGTGAAGTCGAAGGTGAAGTCGGTGGTCTCGTTCTCCTCGGTAGCGAGGTCGGCGGTGGTGAAGGTGCCGATGACGTTGTCCGAGCTGAAGTTTTCGCCATCCTGAGCGACGACGACCTTGACGGTCACTGCATCGCCGATGTAGAGGGTCTTGATGGTCAGCGTGGCCTGATAGATCTTGCCGGCGTCGTCGCCAAGGCTGATGGCGGGGCTGACGAGCCACGAGTTGGTCTCGGCCGAGTAAGGCGAGAAGCGGATGTACTTCTGCACGCCGCCGAAGCCCGAGCGCTGGACGACCTGGATGTCGCCACCCTCGCTGAGCTCGGTGTTGTCGCTGAGCACGCCGGTGTAGGCCTTCCAGATCGAGAGGTCGTCGGCATCAGCGACGACGAACTCGAAGGGTGCGCTGGCACCGGTGGTGAAGCTGACAGGGTCGCTCCATCCGCTGACGCCGGCAGCAGCGACGCTGCGCACGCGGGCCTCATAGTTGCTCAGTCCGAGGAGGCCTTCGAGCTTGATGCTGGTGGTCTCAGTGGCCACGGGCTCGCTCCATTCCTCGTCGCCCGTCTGCTTGTAACTGACGTCGTAGGAGGCGGCACCTTCCTGTGCTGCCCACTCGAGGGTGACGTCGCCACCATCGACGGCTACGACCTTGATGTCAGAGGGATAGTCGACAGCGGGCTTGGGCTCGAGATAGATGCGGTTGAACTGGGTCTGGCCCCTGCTGTAGCGATGGATGTAGATGCGCAGGCGCACCTTCTCGCCGGCGAGCTCGGTGAACGTAGCCTCGAAGGGCACGAAGTTGCCGCTGCTGAGCGACTCACAGTTCGTCTTGTCGATGGTCAGGATGTCGTAGTACTTGACGCCGTCGCGTGTGACCTGGAAGACGACCTTCTCGTTGTCGGCCAGCGTCCAGCCCGACTGCATCCAGCCGGCACTCTGCGTTCCGGCGATGCCGATCTTGATGCGGTTGGCGCCTTCGGCGAGGTAGATGTAGGGCGTCTCATACCAGGTGATGGTGCCTTCGGTCTCGTCGACGAAGTTGACCTGGTTGTAGATGTAGTGGTTGCGCGAGTTGTCGCTCCAGATGGCGTTGTCGCCGTGGTCGGAGGTCCAGCCGAGGTAGTCCTCACCGACGACGAGGGTCTCGTCGATCTTGAGCTCCCAGGGCAGCTCGGCAGCGGTGACGTTGTTGGCATCGAGATAGAGCGACGAGTAGTTGCCAGCGCCGTCGTTGCTCCATGCACGGAAGAAGTAGGGCTTGCCGGCCTCGAGGTCGGTCAGCTTGATGGCCTCGGCGGGCGTGCCGACGAAGATGACGCGGCCGCCACCCTCGATCTCGTCGCCGACCTTATAGCTGCCGGCGGGCTGTCCGAAGACGCCGTAGGTCAGATACTGGTAGGAGGTGTTGACGCCCTGCACGTCGGTCATGGCGACGAGCACCTGGCCGGCAGCCTTGACCGTGACGCTCATCGTGGTCTTGTCGACGTCGCCGACGGTGAGCTCCTGGGGAGCGGCGGGCTTGGTGGTGACGGTCTGCGTGGTGGCCTTACCGTAGAGGGGGCCATTGGCGCCGATGGCGTTGTAGGGGATGAGCGTGACGTGATACTCCGTGCCGGGCTCCATGTTATTGGGGCTGCTGAAGGTGGGCGCGTCGTTGTAGTTGAACTGTTCGTCGTAGATGGCGACGACGGCGATGACCTTGGCATTGCCAATCGTGCTGCCTACGGCATACTTCGTCTTGTCAGCAGGCGTCACGCCCTCAGGAGCGTCCTTGCCTGCGAGCACGAGGTAGTGGTCGGCGTCGCTGGGCTTGAAGGAGCCGTTGATCTGCGTGGAGGTCGTCGTGAGCTGCAGGTTGCTGAGGGTGCCCTCGGGCGTCATGCAGTCCTCAGGAGCGAGGAAGGTGTAGGTGGTTCCGTCGGCAGGATAGCTCTCTTCGCTGAAGGAGATGTAGTTGTCCTTGGCGCTGGTGACGGAGCCATCGTAGGCCTGCACCTGCTGGAAGTCGCCGGTGTCGCCGAGCAGTCCGATACGCATGAAGTTGAACCGGCCAGGGGCGACGTCGTCGCTGGGCTTGAAGCCGTTGACCTGCATGCTGATGTTGCCGCTCTTCTCGTAGATGCGATACTGCACCTGAGCCTTGCCGCAATAGTCGTGCTCCCAGTCGCTGTTGGTGGTCAGTCCGACGTTCTTGTACTGGATGATGAGCACGCGGTTGCCGGCCTCGCCATCGAGCTTATAGCTGATCTCGGTGTCGTCGAAGCCATAGTAGCCGTTGCGCAGGACGATGCCGAAGGCATTCTGCACGCCCGACTTGTTGAACATGTTGGTGGCGTCCAGATGAATGCTGGTCGTGACGGTCTTGACGTC
This sequence comes from uncultured Prevotellaceae bacterium, assembly GCA_902779455.1. Classification (GTDB taxonomy): domain Bacteria; phylum Bacteroidota; class Bacteroidia; order Bacteroidales; family Bacteroidaceae; genus Prevotella. The sequence continues at coordinate 40,772 of CACZBS010000022.1, read as the reverse complement.
GCTGAGCAGGATCTCGCCGTCGGTGCCGATGAGGAAGTACTTCATCGTCTTGCCGTTGTAGCTGAGGTCGAATCCGATGGGGAAGGCGTTGACGTCCTCAGCCGCGATGAAGTTCTGGTTACCGTCGGCATCGAGCAGCAGCTTCTTGAAGTCTGTGCCCGTGTAGTCGCCGTGGTCAGCGACGATGCCGTTGGTGATTTCTTCATAAGCCGAGGTGGTGGTCTTCACCTCCCAGGAGAACATCTGTGCCGATGCGCCGAGCACGGCAAAGAGGGCCATTGCCAAGAAAGATAATCTTTTTTTCATAAGCAATCTTGTTTTTAAAAGGGTTAATAAATTATAGTTTGGTAAGTCATTATCGGATGACGCGCTTCTCGACCGTCCCGTCGGTATACTTCACGACGTTCAGTCCGCGCTGCAGCTGCTGCAGCTGCTTGCCGTCGAGCGTGTAGATGCTCTTGACGTCGGCCTCGCCCGTGTTGTCGACCGACGTGATGCCGGCTGACTCGTAGTCGACGTCGTAGGTGCCGTCGGCCCCGATGCGGAAGATCTTGATGCCGGGCTCCTTGCCGGACCTCATCTCACGATAGAAGAGGTAGGCGGCCTCGTCCTCGACGATGAACTTGGAGTCGGAGGGGGCCAGGTTGCGGCCGATGGTCTTGCTCCACACGCGATTGCCGTCCTTGTCGTAGCGGCGGATGACGAACGACTCGTCGTTGTAGCCGGCCAGGTCTCGATAGCAGCAGATCCAGTCGCCGCAGCTGAGTGAGCCGACGCCGAGGAGTCCGAACATATAGGTGGAAGCGTTAGCGTCCTTGGAGGCAATCGACTGGCCGAGCTCATCGTAGAGATAGTCGCCGTCGTAGGAGAACTTCTGGTGCAGGACGTGGCCCTCGGCACCCTGGTCTGAAGCAAACTGCACAAGGATTTCGCCAGTCTTGGGGTTGGCGGCTATCGAGGGGTAGTTGTGGTCGTAGGCTTCAGCGTTGTAGGCATCCAGTCCGGAGAGTCCGAAGCCGAGCGAACCGTCCTCACAGATGTGCTGCACGCGGATGTTGTGCGAGAACTGGCCCATCGAGCGCACGAAGACCACGCAGGCGCCGCCGTTGCCGTCGCTCACGATGCGGTAGTGGTTCATCTCGTAGCCGTCGTACTTGTGCTCGTCGTAGATGACGGGCTCGCCCCACTGGTCCTCAAAGTCAGCGTTCAGTCGCTGCACGCGTGAGCCGTCGGGTGTGGAGTCGAAGAGCAGGAGGTCGCCGTCGGTCGAGGGCAAGATGTTGTACTGCAGATACATTTCGTCGCGCATCTTGCGGGGCTCGTCCCATACGGGCACGCCCTCGGCATCGATGCGCTGAATGTAGGTAGCGCCTGATGTGTCATCTGCCGACATGTCGAGAAAGACGAAGTAGGTGTCGTCGCCGACGACGAAGGCGTTGGTGTAGGCACTGTTCGTGATATTACGATACTCGATGCCGTCGAGTCCCCAGAGGAAGTTGCCCTCCTGGTCGATCTTATAGATGGCCGGTGTGAAGTACTGGGGGCTGTTGCCGAAGTCATTGAAGGTGTCGTCCTGGGTGCGGCTGTCGGCGACGGTGACGATGGCCGAGCCGTCGGAGGCCACGCAGAGGGCATACTTCGACCAGTAGGTCGGCGTGATGTGGTCGTTGACCATGATGGGCTCGTCGAACTGCGGCACGCCATCGCGGTCGATGAGCTGCAGATAGGTGCGCACGGCGGAGACCTTCTGGCCGTCGATCAGCTTCGAGCCCCATGTCTTCCATGATATCCACGTCTTCTTGTCGGCCGTGCGTGCCACCATCGGCGTGCAGGCAAAGTAGTCGCCGCCAGTCTTGGTCTGGCCGTTCTCGTCAACGTAGGTCGTGCTGAACAGACATTTCGGTGTCGCACCGGTGTTCCACTGAGCATAGGCCGAACCTGTGCCGGCCATTGCCACGAGTAAGAGGGCTAATAATTTTTTCATGACAGTTGTTTGTTTTATTATTACTAATTTAGTTGTTGATGATCTTTTTGTTGCCCTTGATGACGAGGCCTTTCGTGGCCGGACGGCCCAGCAGGTCGTAGGCGGGCTCGTCGGCGAACGACGGCTCGGCGACGACCGGCACGACGCCGGACGTGGCTCCCTGGAGGGAGAAGAAGACGTCGTGGACGGCATCCTCGTAGGTCGACTGGACGAGCAGGCGGGTCTTGCCCGTCGTCGCGTCGATCTCGTGGAGGGCGTAGTAGCCGCGGCCGTTCTCGCCGTTGATGCCGTTGTGGCCGGCATCCTCAAACTCAAGCATGTAGCAGTCGTCGGCCGTCAGGGGCAGGTCGACGACCTGCTTCTTGCGGGCCTCCGTGTAGGGACCGCCCTGTGCGACGACGTCGCCGGCCGAATTGGTCACGGTCCACGTGATCTCCTCGGGCTTCTGGTCGGTCATGAGAGTGAGCCGGACGGCCCCATGGGCCTGATAGGCATTCTTCATCGAGAACGACTTATGGGCCGACTCCTCGGTGGTGCCGTTAAGGTCTGACAGCCAGATTTCCACCTCGTTGTCCTGATTGTCAGCGAGGGCGAAGTCCTTGAAGAGGGGCGTGTGGAGCGTCGCGATGTCGAGATATTGCAGGCGGCCCGTCCAGGGCGTCTGCTGCAGCGTGCCGTTGATGCGCACGTTGATGGTGGCCGAGGTCAGAGGGTCGCGCCCCGTGTTGCGCACGGTCAGGTCGCTCGTGAAGGCCGGCGAGCAGATGCGGTCAGGCATGTTGCTGACCTGCAGGATCTTGGCGGCGCTGGTGCTGCCCGTAGGCCGGGGGGTATAGGTGGTGCCCAGCACCTCCTTCGTGGCAATGTCCTGGACGAAGGTGACGATGCCGAGCTCGTTGGCGTCGTAGAAGTTCTGGGGAGTCCATGCAAACTCATACTGGTAGGGCGTCACCTGCATCATGCCGTCGCCCAGGGGCTGGCCGTCAGAGCCGGGCAGCAGACGGCGCATGACGTAGTTCCACGAGCGCTCGCCGTTGGCAGCGGGCTCAGCCCACTCCACGCGCTCCTCGACCACAGCCACGAAGAGGCGCAGGTCGCGGCCGTTGACGACGTTGCGCGGCACGACGCTGACGTTGACCTTCAGCTGTCCGTCGGCGTCGAAGGCGGCTTCCGTCTCAATATCGACGGTGGGGCTCACCTCGCGTGCGCCGTCGACATAGGAGAGCAGTTCGCTCTCATGTCCCCAGGCACCGACGCGCTCGCCGATGACGAAGAGGGCCGGCACGCCCGTGATGCCGTAGAAGTTGGCACGGGCCATGGCGTCGGCGGGATTGGCCAGATAGAAGGGATCCTGAGCCGAGGGGAAGTTGTAGTGATAGGTGATGGCCACCATCTCGCCCATGTGCTCACTGATGAGCTGGTCAAAGGCTGGCGAGAACTCGGCGCAGGGGTCGCACGACGTGTTGGTGAACTCCTCGAAGAGCACCAGGCGCGAAGCCTGCTCGACGGGTGCTCCCGTGAGCCGGAAGTTCAGGTAGAAGGCGGCGCCGTCGTAGTCGCCCTGGGCTACGCGGTTCGTCTTGCCAGCCTCGTCGACCTGGAAGAGCTGATAGTATCCGTTGCCATAGCTGCCCTTGATGCCGTCGCCGCCCGCGTCGAGAAACTCCAGCTGATAGCAGTCGTCGCCGGCGAGCTCGAGGGGTACGGTGACAAACTTGCGGGGCTCGGTGTAGGGTCCGCCGTGCTGGATGACGTCGCCGGCGGAGTTATAGAGGTTCCAGGTGATTTCCTCGGGCTTCTTGTCGGTATAAATCTTCAGCTGCGCGCCATGGTTGACCACGACGGCGTTGTTGAAGCGCTGCGCGCGGGTGTTGCTGACGGCGTCGGAGGCGTTGATGTCGCTGAACCAGACCTCGGCCTGATTGGCACCGCTGCCGACGAACTCAAATCCGGTCAGTCCGTCGAAGGCGAGCGTGTCGCGATCAAGATAGTCGAGGCTGCCTGTCCAGGGGTATTGCTTGACGACATCGTTGACGCGGACGTTGAGCGTGGCCGACGTGAGGGTGTTGGCGCCGTCGTTGCGGAAGATGACCTTGCCGTGGTATTCCGGCACGCAGATCAGGTCGGGCGTGTCGATCAGGTTCATCAGCGCCAGACGGTTCTCGCCCTCGGCGTTGGGGCCGGTGTAGGCCGTGGCCAGCACCTCGTGGGTCGTGAAGTCCTGAATGAAGGCGACGACGCCCAGTTCGCCGAGGTTGTTGAAGCAGTCGGCCGTCCATTCCGTCTCGTAGTTGAGCTCCTCCATGTTCACGTCGAGCGCATAGCCGTCGGGGTCGGTCAGCATCTTGCGCATGGTGTAGTTCAGCTCCGTCTCGCCGTTAGAATAGGGAACAGCCGAGACAATGTGCTCCTCGATGGCACAGACGTAGAGCCGCAGCTTGGCGTCGGCGCCGATGGCGTGGAGCGGCTTGCCCTTGACCGTCACCGAGAGCTGCTCGCCGTCCAGGCGCTTGCTGACGTTGAGGTCGAAGTGTTCTGGCTCCGCCATGCAGTAGTCAATGGCCTGATTGAGGTAGGCGTAGCTGCGATCGGCCAGGTCCTGACCGTTGACGAGCGTCGTTGGCACGCCGGTGACGTTGTAGAAGTTGACCCTCGTCTGCTGTGCCGACTGGTCGTAGATGTAGAATTCATCCTCCCTGTCGGGGTAGCCCGAGTGATACTTGATGGCAATGCAGTCGCCCAACCGGTAGTTGATGGCCGAGTCGAGCACGGGCGACCACGAGGCGCATGGGCCGCAGCCGGTGTTAGTGAATTCCTCAATGAGCACCAGCCGCTTCTGCGACTGTGCCGACATCATGGTCAGGGCCATAAGGCCCATAGATGCAATTACTACTGACTTTATATTCATATTAACTTACAATATATAACCTGCGTACCCGTAAGACCCTGCAAAGTTAATAAAAAAATTTCAAACTGCTTTCAATTTTTTAAGAAAAATCTCATATTAAATGCGTAATTATTAATTGCACACACCGACTGCCACCAGTCAAGGGCAACAAAGAAAATGCCGATTTCATCGGAGTCGGCTCACGATGAAATCGGCATTTTCTGAATTCAGAAGCGATCAGGAGGGCTGCTTGCCAATGTAGGCCAGGATGCCACCGTCGACATAGAGCACATGGCCGTTGACGGCGTCAGAGGCGTGCGAGGCCAGGAAGACGGCGGGACCGCCCAGCTCACTGGGGTCGAGCCAGCGGCCGGCAGGTGTCTTGGCGCAGATGAACAAGTCGAACGGATGGCGCGAGCCGTCGGGCTGGCGCTCACGCAGCGGAGCGGTCTGAGGCGTAGCGATGTAGCCCGGGCCGATGCCGTTGCACTGGATGTTGTATCCGCCGTACTCCGAGCAGATGTTGCGGGTCAGCATCTTCAGGCCACCCTTGGCAGCTGCGTAGGCCGAGACGGTCTCGCGTCCGAGCTCCGACATCATCGAGCAGATGTTGATGATCTTGCCCTCGCGGCGCTCCATCATCTCGGGGATGACGGCGCTGGAGCAGATGAACGGACCGACGAGGTCGATGTCGATGACCTGCTGGAACTCAGCGCGCTTCATCTCGTGCATGGGGATGCGCTTGATGATGCCGGCGTTGTTGACGAGGATGTCGATCTGACCCACCTCCTGGTGGATCTTCTCCACGAGAGCCTTGACGTCGTCCTCCTTGGTCACGTCGCAGACGTAGCCCTTCACGTTCTCGATGCCAGCCTCCTTGTAGTTGTCGAGACCGCGCTGCAGTGCAGCCTCATTGATGTCGTTGAAGATGATGTTCTTTGCACCAGCAGCCACGAAAGCCTTGGCAATGTTGAAACCGATACCGTAAGATGCGCCGGTGATCCAGGCGTTCTTACCTTCCAATGAAAATAAATTTGCCATAGTTTTGTTGTTTTTTGGGAGTTTAGGAGTTCAGGAGTTTAGGAGTTTAGACGTTAGTCATAGCCCCATGTAGTTCCCTTAGTCCTGCACTCGAGATTGTTATTTAATACCGTTGTTGTTTATAATTCCGTTACAATAGGCCGTCAGCAGTCGTCCTGCGTCCTCTATGCTCACTGAGAGCTGTTCATACTCATCGCTATTGATATAGCCCAGGTCATTTGACAAGATGATGTAATTCATACATTCTGCCATGCTCCCTTCTGAGATATTCAGGAATCTCAGCTTGTCGGCCTTACTCAGTTTCTTATATCCTTCAGCTATGTTAGCTCCAATTGAGACGGCAGCCCTTCTGAACTGCGATGTCAACCCGAAACGTTCGTCTTCTGGAAAGTGTTTAGTCACTTGATACACAAGGAGTGTGAAATCGTGAGCTCTCTGCCAGGCGAATATGTTCTGAAAAGTGAAAGTAGCCATATTATATTTCTACTCAACTTGACTATCGTCTAAACTCCTAAACTTCTAAACTCCTAAACTCCAGAATTCACTACTTCAGGTCCCTGATATCAAAGAAATCCTGGTCGCCGTAGTCGAGATTTTCGCCGCCCATGCCCCAGATGAACGTGTAGTTATGGGTGGCGGCAGCCGAGTGGATGCTCCATTCGGGCGAGAGGACGGCCTGGTCGGCGCGCATCCAGAGGTGGCGCGTCTCCTGGGGCTCGCCCATGAAGTGGCAGACGGCCTGGTCGGCGGGCAGGTCGAAGTAGAAGTAGGCCTCCATGCGGCGCATGTGGGTGTGGGCCGGCATCGTGTTCCAGACGGAGCCGGGCATGAGCTCCGTCATGCCCATCTGGAGCTGACAGGTGGGGAGCACCTGGTTGACCAGCATCTTGTTGATCGTGCGCTCGTTCGACATCTCTAGCGACCCCATGTGGGCCACGACGGCCTCCGCCTTGGTCACCTTGCGGCAGGGATAGGCCTGATGGGCCGTGGTGGAGTTGAAGTAGAACTTGGCGGGCTGGGCCGGGTCGAGTGAGGCGAAGCACACCTGGCGGTCGCCGCGTCCGACGTAGAGTGCCTCCTTGAAGCCCAGCTCATAGCGCTCCGTGCCGACGCAGACGACGCCGGGGCCTCCGACGTTGTAGATGCCCACCTCGCGGCGCGTCGTGAAGAAGGGCGCCTTCAGCGGGTCGATGGCCTCGAGCAGCAGCTCCTCGCCCACGGGCATGGCGCCTCCGACGACCATGCGGTCGTACATTGAGTAGACCATGTTGACCTCGTCGGCCACGAAGAGTGTCTCAATGAGGAAGTCGCGCCTCAGCCGGGCGGTATCATAGTGGCGTGCGTCGTCGGGATGAGCCGCATAACGCACTTCATAGTTTGTCTTCATATAGCAGATATTATTCGATTTGTTGTCCGCAAAGATACAAAATATATTTCATATCCTGCGCTATTTCTTATACGTTTTAAAATAGATTAATACTTAGCGAACTCTGCATCGTCTTTGGAGTTTAGGAGTATAGACAAAAGTATTCACATGACGGAAATGATGGAAATACGATGCGCAGCCGCTCCCCTCCCTTCAAGGGGAGGGGTCGGGGGTGGGGTCTGTATATCCTTTAGGCGGAGATAGTTAGAGACCCCACCCCCAGCCCCTCCCCTTGAAGGGAGGGGAGCGGCTGGCGCCTTGTCCGCTGGCTGTATATGACTTGTCAATATTTAATCCGACCAAACCCTATAGCTGCGTCCGGGCTGCGTGTCGAGGTCGTATTCGTAGACGGGGCGGAGGCGGGGCATGTCGACGGCGGACAGCTCGGCCGAGCGCAGCGGCTGGGAGACGCTGGCCGGGCGCATGAAGTCGTTGGGGCAGTCGCCTGCGGCCGGACGGAGGCCCTTGCCCTTCAGGGGCACGTAGGAGCGCAGGCGGACGGTGCCGCCGAGGTGGCTGACGACGGTGGCCTCCTCCAGGCGGGCATCGTCCCAACTGATGCTGACCTCGAAGCCGCCGCGGGCCCGGAGGCCGCTGACGGCGCCTTCCTCCCATGCCTCGGGCAGGGCAGGCAACAGCTGCAGCGCGCCGTCGTGGCTCTGGACGAGCATCTCGGCCACGCCGGCCGTCATGCCGAAGTTGCCGTCGATCTGGAAAGGCGGGTGGGCGTCGAAGAGGTTGGGATAGGTGCGTCCGTCGGGATACTGCTCCTTCTGGTCATCGCCGGGCAGCAGGTGGAGCATGTTCGAGATGATGCGGAAGGCATGGTCGCCGTCGAGCATGCGTGCCCAGAAGTTGATCTTCCATCCCAGGCTCCAGCCCGTGGCCATGTCGCCTCGCTGGCGCAGCGTCGTGGCAGCGGCGGCAAAGAGCTCGGGATGCTGTCGGGGCGAGATCTGATTGGAGGGATAGAGGCCGTAGAGATGCGAGATATGGCGGTGCTCATCCTTCGGGTCGTCAGCGTCAATGAGCCACTCCTGCAGCTGGCCGTAGCGCCCGATCTGCATCGGCGGCAGCTGGGCGATGGCCTCGTCCAGGCGCCGGGCATAGGCCGCGTCGTCGATGGCGAGCACCTGCATGGCGCGTCGCACGTTCGAGAGCACGTCGAAGACGATCTGATTGTCCATCGTCGAGCCGGCCGTCACGGTCGTGCCCTTGCCCTTCGGCCCGTGCTCGGGCGAGACGGTCGGCACGGTCATGAGCCACCCCGTGCGCGGGTCGCGCTGGAGGAAGTCGAGCAGGAAGTCGGCCGCACCGCGCATGACGTCGAAGTTGCGGCGGAGGAAGTCGCGGTCGCCCGAGTAGAGGTAATGTTGCCAGATATGGGTCGTCAGCCAGGGTCCGCCCGTGGGGAAGATGCCCCAGGTGGTGCCGTCGACGGGCCCCGTGACGCGCCACAGGTCGGTGTTGTGGTGGGCGGTCCATCCGCCGCAGCCGTAGAGCGTGCGGGCCGTGGCGGCGCCCGTCTGGCTGAGGTCGCGGAGCATGTCGAAGAGCGGCTGCTGCGTCTCGGCGAGGTTGCACGGGTCAGCCGGCCAGTAGTTCATCTCGGTGTTGATGTTGATCGTGTACTTCGAGTCCCACGGCGCGTTCATCTTGTCGTTCCAGACGCCCTGCAGGTTGGCGGGCTGACCGCCGGGCTGCGAGCTGGAGATGAGCAGATAGCGTCCGAACTGGAACATCAGGGCGACGAGGTCGAGGTCGGGCTCGCCGCGCTCACAGCCGCGGGCAAAGTCGGCCAGCCGTCGGTCGGTGTCCTTCGACGAGGCGTCGGAGCGGGGCAGCTGGAGGCTGACGCGGCCGAACTGCTCCTGATATTTCTTCAGATGTCGCTTCAGCAGCTTGTCGAACGAGAGGCGGCGCACGCTGCCCAGCACCTCGTTGTTCCTGTGCACGGGGTCGGCGCTGACGTCGTGGTAGTTGACGTAGTTGGTGGCGGCGACGATGCGCAGGGTGGCCTCGGTGGCACCGTCGACGCGGAGCGCCTCGCCGTCGAGGCTGACCTGTCCGTCGGTCTCCACCTCCACGCGGACGTCGGCCGTCAGTGCGCCCTCGACGCCCTCCTGCTCCACGTTCTTCACCGTGGCGCTAAGCTGATAGACCGAGCGGTTGCCGCCATGGGCGGCCAGGGGGAAGACCCTCTCGGCCAGCTCGCCCGCATAGCCAACGGTGAACGACAGGGCGCCGCGGCGGCTGGCCTTGAGCTGAAGGGCAATGACGTTGTCAGCCTGCGAGGCGAAGAGGCGGCGCTCATAGCGGACGCCGTCGCAGTCGTAGCCGACCGAGGCCACGGCGCTGCTGAGATCGAGCCGACGCCGGTAGTCGCTGACGTCGCGATGGCCCAGCTGCAGCCTGACGCTGCCGAGGGGCAGATAGCGCATGCCGTAGGGCTTGCGCATGAAGTGCTTCTCAAGCAGGTCGTAGGCCTCGCGCTCGCGGTCGGCGAAGATGAGGCGGCGCACCTCGTCGAGATGGGCCAGCGCCTCGGTGCTGTTGTTGTTGTAGGGTCCGCCGCTCCAGAAGGTCTCCTCGTTGAGCTGGATCTCCTCAACGTCGGTGCCGCCATAGACCATCGCCCCCAGGTGGCTGTTGCCTATGGGCAGGGCCTCGAGCCATTGTGCGGCGGGGCGGTCATAACTGAGGGTGAGACAGGACGGGTCGGCCTTGGCTGCCAATGTGGTCAGCAGGGCGAAAAGGGTCAGCAGTAGATTTTTCTTCATTGTCATATCAAGGTCTTGTGATTCGTTTTAGATTGCAAAGATAATCATTTTCCCGGAAAAATCACCATGGCGACGCCAAATAATTGGGGTGATTCCTTAACTTCACGGTCTACGGGACACCATAAGACTGTCATTTTTCTTAACAGCGGCAGGGTTATTCTGAAAGAAGCGGCGCTTTTCGACCCAAAAAGCGGCACTTCTCGGGCCGAGAAGCACCGCTTTTTTCATCGAGAAGCACCGCTTCTTTTTTAGCGACGCACAACCATATTGATTATCAGTCGGTTGTAAATACTTGACAAAAAATTAGAAATTTATTGACAAATCACCAGCGGTCGCGGGTCTGGATGTCGTCGGCCCAGCGGTGGTCCTTGGGGAAGGGCTGACCGCCCCAGGCCTTCACCTGCGTCCAGGGCTCGGCGGCGTCGGTCCAGAAGGGATGGTCGGCGGGCAGTCCGAGAGGCATGAGCGAGAGTGAGGTCATGTAGAGCGAGCCGTTGTTGGTGTACCAGTCGGCCGTCTCGGGCTGGGAGCCGCAGAATCCGATGGTGAGGAATCCGCCCTCGTTGTAGTTCTGCTGCTCGTCGTACATGCGGTGCATGACCTTCGTCAGGGCAGCGCGCACCTGACCACGGCTGAGGTCCTTGGGCAGTTTGTCGTACCAGGCCATGAGAGCCAGGGGCTGCATGGCGGCGAGGCGGTAGGGCGTTGAGCGTCCGATGACGGGGAAGGTGCCCTCGGGCGAGATGAACCGTTCGAGGATGATGGCGAACTTCTGGGCTCGCTTGAGTGCGCGGTCGTAGTACTTCTGATACTCCAGGCGGGTGTTGGCGCGGGCGTCGATCATGTTCTGGAGGGTCTCGAGATACATGGCATGGAAGACGTAGCTGGAGTAATAGTCGAAGGCGAAGACGGGCCCGTCAGCATACCATCCGTCGCCGACGTACCACTCCTCGACCTTGCGGATGGTCATCATCACGCGGAAGTCGTCGTACTCCTTCAGTCCGGCGGCCTTGGCGATGAAGCTCTCGATGGTGGAGGAGAAGAGGAACCAGTTGGTGTAGGGCGGCTCGATGGAGCGCAGCTTCTTGAACTCAGCAATGTAGCGCTGCTTGGTCACGTCGTCCAGGGGTAGCCAGAGCTGGTCGTAGGCACGGATGAACGACTCGGCGATGTAGGCGGCGTCGACCAGGTTCTGTCCTGAGACGCCCCAGCAGAGATAGTCGGGCGACTGGGGGTCGACGGAGTTCTTGTAGGACGCGAGGGCCCACTGGCGCAGCTGGCGGCGCATGTCCGCCTCCTTCGCGTCGGCGGCTGAACCGCCGGCCACACTGTCGGGCAGTGCGAGCCAGGGTGCGATGCCGGCCATGAGTCGGCCGAAGGTCTCCATGTAGACGACCTTGCGGTTGCGGTTGTCGAAGGATGGCGAGAACTCGGTCTGCATGTTCTTCTGCAGCTCGCCCTTGGCCATGTTCTCGAGCACGGGCTGAGCCATCTTGTAGGCCTGCTCGCACCAGTATTCGCGGTCGGAGAGCTGTCTGGCCTGCTTCTTCTTGGCCGTCACGGGGGCGACGGCGAGGAGTGCGATGAGCACCCAGAGGATATGCTTCTTATTCATTTGATGACGATTTTCTTACCATTGACAATATAGAGGCCACGTGAGGGCTGACCGACGCGGCGGCCCTGGAGGTCGTAGACGGCCGTGGGGGCCGGCATGGGCATCATGACAGACGCGACACCGCTGGCCAGCGAGGAGAAGTCGAAGACGCGGTCGGTCATCTGGCGCAGGGCCATGACCTCGGTCAGCGAGAGGGCGCGGTCGAAGACCATGACGTCGTCGAAGCGGGCGTCGGGCGAGCCCCAGAAGGAACCGTAGCCGAGATAGAGGTTGGGGCTGGCGGCGAGGTGGTCGACGATGCGGTTGTAGTCGAAGCCTTGCTTGGTGGTGACGGTCTGTCCGTTGAGGCTGCCGTTGAAGCGGTCGTTGCGCTTCGTCACGCCGTCGACGTAGACGCTGATGCCGCCCGTGGCGCTGGTGGCCGTGCGCTGGAAGGTGACGACGACGAACTGCCAGCGGTCGGTGGCGAGCGTGCCGGGCGTGACGGTCGAGGGATGGTTGATGTCGAGCCATGTGCCGGCGCCGTCGTTAAAGCCTGTGTAGAGATTGCCGGTCATATAGAGGCGGGCGTCGCCGTTGACGAAGCCGAAGAGGGCATCCCAGAGATTGTTGTCGGCGCGCTTGACGTAGAAGGCAAGCGTGGCGCCATTGTCGAGCTGCAGTCCCTTCAGGGGGTTGGGCATCGTGACGTAGCTCTCCTTGCCGTTGCCGCCGGGGTTGAGGTGGACGACGCTGCCGTTGCGCAGCTGCTCCTGATCGTCGAGGGTCGGGCGGGCCGTCGAGCCCTGGCGCTGCAGCATGGCCTTCTGACTGGCGTCGAAGGTGTTCTCGAGGCTGGTGTCGTCGAAGCCGTAGTGGGCCAGCATGCCCGTCTGCCAGTCGGCCGTGGCCTTGGCATTCTCCTCAGAGAGGGCACTGACCTCGTAGTCGCGGGCCCAGTAGTAGCCGGCGGTGCTGAGCCTGACGGAGAGCGTCACGGGCGTGTCGTCGGTGAGTCCGGCGGGATTATATCGGCCATATTCCGAGATGATGGCAGGCTGGCTGCTGGTCCAGCTGACATCGACGTTGTCGACATGCTGGTTGATGCTGTAGAGGTCGATGTTGCGGCTGACCTGCTGGTTGTTGACCACGGGCACGGTCTGGTTGTTCAGCTGCCAGGCCAGGGCATACTTGGGATGCAGCTTGTAGGCCCAGAGGCCCACGCCACCGGTCGACAGGGCGGTGATGGCGACGGCGTGGGTGTTGCGATAGTCCATCGTCTCCTCGAAGACGACGCCATGATAGACGACGCCACCGACGGTGAGCATGATGTAGCCGGTGCCCTCGGTGATGCTCCATGAGCCGATGCGGTCGCCGGTTACCTTGCCGTCGGCGGTGAGGGTAATCGTGACGGGCTCTACCTGCTCGAGGTTGTTGTGGTCATTGCCAAACTTATGGACGAGCAACTGATAAGTGCCGGCGAGCTCGTCGGCGGTGAAGGGCTGCGTGGAGGCGATGTCGGCGTCGGTCAGGGTCTCGCCGTTATACTCGAACGGCGCGGCACAAAGCCAGCCCTGCTTGTTGAGGAACACCTGGTGGGTGCGCACCTGATGGCCCTCGTCATTCTCCTTGTCGGCATTGCAGAAGCGGGTGTGATAGACGAGATAGGTGCGGCCGTCGTCGGCATGGATGATCGAGTTGTGGCCCTGTGCACGCTCGCCCTGCGGCATGTAGCCCCAGTCGCTGTAGGGACCCAGCAGCTTGGCGCCGCGGGCTGCGGCATTGGGACCGAAGTTGAGGGCATAGCTGGTGAAGATGGCGTCGCGGCCACCCGGATCCTTGTAGGGGCCGTCGGGCTTCTCGGAGCGGAAGACGCGCATCTCGTAGCCGCCCTTCTGGTCGAGTCCGCCGTAGGACATGAAGAGATAGTAGTAGTCGCCGATGTGCTCGATGTAGGGGCCTTCGCCCGAGACGTAGTAGCCGCCGGCGATACGCTTGCCGAAGTAGGGGTCGCTGTTGGTGCTGACGGGGTAAGTGACGTCGTAGTCGCGCAGGCCGGTCTCCTCGTCGAGCTCGAGCATGAAGATGCCGCCCGACCATGAGCCATAGGCCATCCAGAGCTTGCCCTCCTCATCATAGAAGACGCAGGGGTCGATGTTGTTGGGCCAGCTGGGGGTCCGTATCGAGGCCCACGTGTTGTAGCGCGAGGGCAGGGTGCTGATGTTGCCCAGCACGAGGGGCACATCGGTGTCCTTGAACGAGTGGCTGCCGTTGTCGAAACCGCTGATGACGACGGGGGCCTGATACTTATAGGGGCCCTGGATGCTGACGGACGTGAGCAGGATGATGCTCGAATGCCAGGCGTCACCGTTGATGCTCAGATACATGCACCAGCGCTTCAGCACGGGGTTCCAGATGACGTCGGGGGCCCACATGTTGCCATTGATGTCGTAGCCGGCATCGGTGCGCTTCGACCAGTCGTAGGCGCTGAACGCGGGCATATCGACCTCCACGCCGCCCTTCTTGACCTTCTTCACCTCGGGCGTGACGAAGGCCTTGGCGTTGTCGTCGGGCGACCATGTGGGTGCGGCCCAGGTCCAGTTCTGCAGGTCGGTGGTCCAGGCCCCGGCCTTGTGGGAGCCGAAGATGTAGTAGCGCTTCGTGTTGGGCTCATACACGACTGACGGGTCGTGCACGCTGGTCCATCGCTTGGAGGTGTTCTTGTAGAGTGTCTTGGCCTCCTGCGAGGTCAGCTCGGTCTGTGCCATGGCGTAGCCAATAGCCAGATGGCAAATAATCAATGATAAAAACAGGCGTTTCATATTCTTCAGTTTTCAATCTTCAACCTTCAATCATCAATCTTCAATCTTCAATCATCAATTATCAATCTTCAATCTTCAATCTTCAATCATCAATCACTTCGTCGGCGTCACGGGCAGGATGCGGCCGTCCTTGTCGAACGTCATGGGGTCGATGCAGACCTCACGATGGAAGCCGGGGCCGTCCTTCTTGTCGATGTAGGCGGGGTTGATGCGATGATAGACGACGTACCACTTGTCCTTGCCGGGCACCTGCAGCACCGAGTTGTGGGCCGGGCCGAAGATCTTCTCCTCGGGCCGCTGCTGCAGGATGACGGGCTCCGGGGCCACGGTAATGGGGCCGAGGGGCGACGTGGCCGTGCCGTAGGCGACATGGTAGTTAGGCGAGCCCGTGTCGTCGACGCTCCAGAGGAAATAGTAGATGCCACGGCGCTTGAAGACGTAGGTGCCCTCGCGGTAGGCATAGTCCTGGAGGGTGCCGCCGCGCGGGGTGAGCACGGTGACGGTGGTGGTGTCGATCGAGGTCATGTCGGCGTTGAGCTTGGCGCCGGCCATGTAGCCGTTGCCCCAGTAGAGATAGCTCTGGCCGTCGTCGTCGGTGAAGACGTCGACGTCGATCTGCTGACCGCCCTTGACGCCCTTGGGACGGAAGTCGACGATAGGTTCGCCGAAGTCGCGGAAGGGCCCGGTGGGCGAGTCGGCGATGGCCACGCCGATGGCCTTGCGCTCGCCCTGGTCGCCACTATAATAGAAGTAGTACTTGCCATTCTTGCGCTCGATGGCCGGCGCCCAGGCGTTGCCGCGGGCCCAGCGCGTGTCCTTCTTCAGGTCGAGGATGATGCCCTCGTACTGCCACTGCCGGAGGTTCTTCGACGAGTAGCAGGTGAAGTAGTAGCCGCCCCAGCCCGGCGCTCCGTCGGTCGTGGAGTAGATGTAATAGCGTCCGCCGTCGGCCAGCACCTCCGGGTCGGCGTGCAGCTCGGGCAGGATGGGGTTCTTCTGTGCCGAGGCAGTCATGCAGAATGCTGCGGCGATGAGCAGAATTTGTCTTTTCATTTCTTGATGCGGATGATGTTAAGCGAATAGGCCGGAATCTCGACTAGCAGGCGGTCGGCACTCTCGGGCGAGAGGGTCTGCTCCGTGGGATAGATGTTCGTGGGCTGCTGGAGGGTGTTCTCGTCCATGCCATCGTTGGCGGCGAGACGGACCAGACGGGCCTCACGGGCACGGAAGTTCTTCAGGTTGAGCTGAGCCGTGGTGCGCTCGTCGCCCGTGTTGCAGACCTTGACGATGAGCTCGCCCGACTGGTCGTCGATGGTGGCAGATGAGAAGACGCCCTTCGAGAGATCCTGCTTCAGGACGGTGTCGAAGAGGAGCTCGTCGTCGAGCCATGCCTTGACCGAGTCGCCGCTGACGGTGAGCGTCACGTCGTACCATCGGCCGTCCTCAACGTGGCCGCGCGTCTCGACGGTCTGCAGCTTGCCGCCGCCCGAGATCTGCTCGATGGCATGGAGGGTGTTGCCCCATCCGCCGATGTTCAGCCAGCAGTAGTTGCGCTCGTCGACATAGTTGAAGATGATGAGGAAGCCCTCGGCGCCGCGGTCCTTGCGGGCCCGGTATTTCAGGGTGTAGTGGTCGCTGTTGACGATGTTACGCTCCAGACAGATGGTAGCCTCGCGACGGCCGGTCTGGCTGACGGTGCCGTCGGCGTTCTTGCGCCAGTCGCCATAGACGAACTCAGGCTGGCCATTGCTGCGGCCGGCAAACGAGGCCTGGGTGCCCCAGGTGCCGAAGCCCGAGTAGCTCTTTGCAGGCGTGATCTGCTTCTGCTTCCGACCCTTATAGGGGTTCTCCTGGCTGACCTTGACCACCTGAGTGCCCAGATGCTGGGGCATGAGCTGCTGCACGTAGTAGGAAGGTGTGCCCATCACCTGGTGCGAGTTGAAGCGTATCATGTCGGGGCGCCACTTGGCATCGTTCTCGTTGACGAAGATGGGTGCATAGGAGTTCAGGGGGACGATGTCGGAGTTGTTCTCCATGCCCATCATGTAGACGGCCTCGCCCAGTGCGGCGTTCATGTTGCCGAGGTCGCCGAAGCCGTTGGTCACGGCATACTCGCCGACGTAGATCTTCGGCCCGCGACGGTCGTAGGAGTCATACTTATGGAAGGCCTCAGCAAACCATGCGGGGTTGCGATAATAGTGCTCGTCGAGCAGGTCAACCTGGTAGTTACTCTCCCACTTGGGGTCGTCGTCGCCCCATGCCACGACGTTGCCGATGAGCTTGATGTCAGGATACTTCGCGCGGATGGCCTGGCGGAACTTCTCGTAGCGGTCATAGTAGTGGTCGCTCTGCTGGCGCGGGTCAGGCTGGTTGTTCTCATTGCCAATCTCGAGATACTCGATGTTGAAAGGCTCGGGATGACCATACTTGGCACGCAGGGCGCCATACTTCGACGTGACGGGACCGTTGGCATACTCCAGGGCGGCGAGCGTCTCGTCGATCCAGGGCTGGATGGAGTCGAGCGGGGTCATGCCGCCATGCCAGAGTCCCACGTTGACCACGTAGAGGGGCTTGGCGCCGAGGTCCTCGGCCAGCTGCAGATATTCATGGAAGCCGATGCCGTCGGTGGTGCGATAGCCCCAGTTGACGTTCCAGTGGCCCTCGCGCTCCTCGATGGGGCCGATGGTGCGCTCCCATCGGAACGCATTGTCAGGACTCTCTTGACCCTCGACGAAGCATCCGCCGGGGAAGCGCATGAACTTCGGGTGCATCCGCCAGAGCATCGAGGCCAGGTCGGGGCGCATGCCGTTCTCGCGGCCGCGGAACGTCGGCGGGAAGAGGCTGACGACGTCGAGGTTGACCGTGCCGACGCCGTCGAAGACGAGTGCGAACTGCGCCTTCGGGTCGTTGCCGTCGGCGGTGAGGGTGGTCTCGAATTTGCGCCAGGATTTGTCAGCGACAAAAGCGCTGACCACACTCTGGGCGTACAGGGCAGAGCCGTCTTGATTGCAGAGCGTGGCCTTCACCGTGCCCTTATATTTGCCTTTCGCCCAGAACGAGAGGCGGTAGGTGCGACCCTGCACGGCGTTGATGCCCCAGAAGCCCTCGTTGACCAGGCAGACGGGCTGTTCGGGCGATGCTACGATGTTGAGCTGCAGGGCGTTGTGCTGCACCTTATTCAGCAGGGGCTGCTTCTTGGTGGGCTGGATGAGCTTCATCTCGAGCTGCGAGGGCGCAGCGGCATACGTCGACCATCCTTGCAGGTCGGCGGGCTGACCATAGCGCGGACCGTCCTCGAAAGAGCGGTTGCGGATGAGCTCGGCGTAGAGTCCGCCGTCGGCTGCATGGTTGATATCCTCGAAGAAGATGCCATAGTGCGTGGGGCTGATCTTCGGGCCGCGCTGCTGCGCGTCGATGTTGATGTTCACTTGGGCTTGCATGGGCAGCGCGAGGGCTGCGAGCAGGGGTAAGATGATTGGTCGCATGTTTATGTTTATGTTTTTATTATAATTCAATGACTCGGATGCTATAGGGCGGCAGACTGGTCGGGGCATCAGTCTCGATCGTCTCTGCCTTGGCCTTCTGGTCCTCGATATCGCGGCCGGTGAACTGCTCGCACTTCACGCTCTGGGGCAGCTGCAGTCCGCTGACCTTGAAGTTCAGCGCCACGGGCAGGGCGTTGACCAGCTTCAGATAGCGCCGGCCCGACCGCGAGTCGCGCACCAGCGAGGCCCCCACCCTATGTATCAATTGTTCATTATTCACTGTACATTGTACATTAACATACCTGTCGCCGCTGTAGACGGAGAACAGGCGCTGCACCTCGTAGGCCGGCGTGGTGCGCACCTCAGTGTTGGTGAAGTAGATCATGTCGGGGTCCCAGTTGTGATGGCCCTCCTTGCAGAGCATGGGGGCATAGGACGTCATCTCGACCACGTCGCCATTGCGCTCGACATCAGTCAGATAGAGTGCTTCGGCCAGCGCCGTCTCCACGTTGGGGCGCTTGACGCGGGTCGAGGCGGCCCACTCGCCGAGGTAGACCTTCGTGCCCTGGCGGTCGTATTGGTCATAATAGTCGCGATGGTGGAGGAACCATCCGGTCGACTCATAGTAGTGCTCGTCGGTCATAAACTGCAGGTCGGGGTGGCGACGGCAGAGGTCCCAGCCCTCCAGGTAGTCGGCCGACGGCGTGTGGAAGGGGCCTACGGTGCCGCAGACCTTGATCTCGGGATGGCGCTCGCGCAGGGCACGGCAAATCATGACATAGCGCTCCTCGAACACGGTCGAGATGATGTCCTCGTTGCCGATGCCGATATATTTCAGGTTGAAGGGCTCGGGGTGTCCGGCCGCGGCGCGCTTGGCGGCCCACTCGTTGGTCTTCGGGTCGGCGTTGGCCCACTCGATGAGGTGGCAGAGCTCGTCGATGTAGGCGGGCATGTCCTCCATCGGGATGCCGCCCTGCTGTCCGGCAAAGCCCTCGCCATTGGCGGCCGAGTTCTGACAGGGCACGCCGGCGGCCAGCACGGGCAGCGGCTCGGCGCCGATGTCCTCGCAGAACTGGAAATACTCGTAGAAACCGAGGCCGCGCGTCTGATGATAGTGCCAGATGTTGAAATCGGGCCGGCGGTCCTGGAGCGGGCCGATGGTCTCGTGCCAGTGGTAGATGTTGTCCAGCCCCTGGCCGTGGCTCATGCAACCGCCGGGGAAGCGCACGAACTTGGGCTTCAGGCGGGCTATCGTCTCAGCCAGGTCGCGGCGCAGGCCGTTCTTGCGGTTCATAAAGGTCTCCTGCGGGAAGAGCGAGATCATGTCGACGCCCACGTGGGCCGCCTTCCGCGGGATGATGGCCAGCCGGGCCTTGGCGTCGCTGCCTTTGGCCGTCAGCACGGTCGAATACTGTTGCCATTCGGTGCCCTTCGTCTTGACGTCGCTGCTGGCCAACACGGTGCCGTCCTCGCTTTGCAGTTGAATAGTGAACACCTGTTTCTGTCCGCCGGCCAGAACATACATCGAGAAGTCATACTTCTTGCCCTGCTCGACGGCGATGCCGTCCCAGCCCTCGTTCCAGAGGGTGTCGGTCCATAGCAGGGCGTAGTGCGGATTGTTCTTGCTCAGCGGATGCTCAGTGGCAATCTCGATGGGGCGGGCGCAGTGCCAGGCCGTCGTGGCCGACCACTCGCGGCGGTCGCGCTGCGAATATTCGAAGTCGCGGTTCTGGACCATCTCGGCGTAGAGGCCGCCGTCGGCCGCATAGCTGATATCCTCGAAGAAGATGCCGATGAGCTGGTCGCTGATCGTTTTCTCCTTGTTCAGGTCGACTTTGAGCGTAGCCTCGACGGGCGACGTCAGCCATGCGAGGTTCGTCGCATCGTCGTGCATGCGCTCGGCCGAGAGGCGGCCGTCGGCTTCATTTTTGGCGAAAAAGTCGCGAATTTTGCCCATTTCATCGGAATTGATGACAAAGGTCTGCCCGTCGCAGAGCTTGCCGTCGACCGTCTCGTGACTGACGGCTTTCAGCCCGCCGTCGAAGCCCTGCAGCTCGATGGGCGCACAGGCCGAGAAGTGGCGGAAGTCGGCCGAGGCCTCCGTGCGATAATACTGCCCATGGGCCACGAAGATGACCTCGAAGCCGTCGCCGGCAGGACACACCACGGGCGCCAGGCACTGGTCGGTCTGCATGTGCGGATAGTCCTGCGGACGCCAGTGGACGAGGTCCTGGCTATAGGCAGCGGCGAAGCAGGGGGCATGGTCGTTGACCTGAAACACGAGTCGCCACGACCCGTCCTGGGCCCGGCAGAGCGAGGGCTCGTGCATACGCTTCTCGGCGCCCCAGGGGCCGTAGTCGCTCGAGCAGAGCTGTCCCACGTGGCACCAATGGCCTTGCTCAAGCACGGCCACGTGGAGTCCGGCCCGCTGGTCGGGCGAATAGACGAAGATGGAATCGCTCTGGGCCTTGGCGCCCAACGTATAACAAGCCACAACGACGAGCAGCGGCAGTAACATTCGTAGTTTCATAACCGACAATTGTTTTAGTTTGCGTGCAAAGTTACAAAGAAATAATGAGACGTGCAAAAGATTAACGGTATTTTTATGCCGAAAAGGCGGCAAACTTTCGAACTTTTGTAAACAAAATTCGCAACAAAACAAGCAGTTTTTATAACCGGTTGATAATCAGACGGATTGAAAATCAACGAAAATAAAGCGGTGCTTTTCGAGGAGAGAAGTGCCGCTTTTCGACCCGAAAAGCACCGCTTCTCGGGCGAAGAAGCGGTGCTTTCCGCCTCCGCGGCCCTGCTTTTGTCAGGAAAATTCGCACCCGCACACTGACAAATTCTCCACCTTGACGCAATCAGGTCCCCACCCCCTCAGACACTCAGAAAGCAAAAAAAACGCAAAAAGTTTTTGTGTTTCGTGAAAAATGCTTACCTTTGCCGCGCTAAAACCCCTTTTACCCTGTGTAGACAGATATGAAAAAAGCCTTTGGCACACTTTTATTTTTAATATTCTCAGTCTTCGGACACGCCCAGACGGTCTACGATGTGCTTGACTTCGGAGCCCGCGGCGACGGAACGACTGACGATGCGCCTGCGCTGCAGGCCGCTATAAATAAATGTTCGCGCGAGGGCGGCGGACGCGTTCTTTTGTCGCGCGGGCACGAGTACCTCTCGGGACCGCTGGAGCTGAAGTCGAACGTCGAGCTCTATCTCGACCCGACAGCCGTGCTGCGGGCCAATCCCGACGAATCCATCTATCAGCTGAGCGCCTTCCGCGAAAACCGCGGCGAGGGCATGCTCTGGATATGGGCCAACGATGCCGACAACATCGCCATCACCGGACGCGGCACCATCCACGGCAACGGCATCCGCTTCATGGGCGCCGAGCTCGACGACTCGTACGAGCTGAAGCCACTGAAGGCGGTAGCCAATTCTCAACTCTCAACTCTCAACTCTCAACTCATAGAGGACCCACGGCCGCACGTGCTGACCTTCTACGGCTGCCGCAACCTGACGATCCGCGACGTCACCATCCGCGAGGGCGCCTACTGGACCGTCCACCTCGTAGGCTGCGACGGCGCCGTCATCGACGGCATTCAGCTGCTCAACAACCTGAAGATCCGCAACGGCGACGGCATCGACCTCGACCACTCGCGCAACGTGCGCATCTCGAACTGCCACATCACCTCAGGCGACGACTGCATCTGCCTGAAGAACCGCCGCGAGTTTGAGGAGTACGGGCCGTGCCGCGACATCGTCGTCACGAACTGCACCATGTCCTCGCGCTCCTGTGCCATCAAGATCGGGTCGGAGAACATGGACTCCATCGCGAACGTCCTCTTCGACAATTGCATCATCACCAGCTCCAACCGCGGACTCGGCATACAGAACCGCGACGAGGGCACCGTCAGCAACATCACCTTCTCGAACATCCACATGGACCTCCGCCTATGGAGCGACGTCTGGTGGGGAAAGGCCGAGCCCATCTACGTGACCAGCTACCCCCGCGCCGACGGCAACCACAAGGACGCCAACTGGCGGTTCCCTAAGGGCGAGACCCACGGCCGATGCGGCAACGTCAGCAACATCTGGTTCAACAACATCACAGCCGTCAGCCCTAACGCCTGCTTCATCGGCGCCGACCGCCAGGGCCGCGTCA
This sequence comes from uncultured Prevotellaceae bacterium, assembly GCA_902779455.1. Lineage (GTDB taxonomy): Bacteria > Bacteroidota > Bacteroidia > Bacteroidales > Bacteroidaceae > Prevotella. The sequence continues at coordinate 18,585 of CACZBS010000022.1, read as the reverse complement.
AGGGCATCCACTTCAATAACGTCCGCATTGACCTGCGCCGCCCCAAGGGCCTCAGCCGCGCACCCATGGACAAGCGCCCCTGCCGCGGCGACGGCTTCATCTACGCCGACTACGACGAGCTGCTCCAGATGGACGTCCCCGTCGTCACCGACAACTGCCAGGAGCCCTGACCCCGCGCCGAAAGGAGCCCTCGCCCCGCCAGCGCCCCCGCCGCCCCCATTCCGTCCCAGTGTGTTGCAACACTGTTGCAACACCAAAGCCCAAGACATCAGAAAACCATTCAATATTAACCCTTAAAAAAACATTTATGCGAAACGTAAAACAGAACTTCGGCCGCGTGCTCACGCTCGCCTTGCTCCTGATGATGACCACCGTCGCATGGGCACAGCAGCGCATCACCGGCACTGTCACCGATTCGAAGGGCGAAGCCCTCATCGGCGTGAGCGTCGTGGAAGCCGGAACAACCAACGGCGCCACCACTAACATCGACGGACAGTTCACCCTCAACGTGAAACCCGGCGCCCGTCTCAACGTCAGCTACATCGGCTACAACACACAGACCGTCGCCGCACGCAACGGCATGACCGTCACCCTCCAGGAGGACAACCAGCTCCTCGACGAGGTCGTCGTCGTCGGCTACGGCACCATGCGCCGTAAGGACGTCACCTCCTCGATCACCACCGTTCAGGCCAAGGACCTCAACCAGGGCGTCTTCACCGACCCCGCCTCGTTGCTGCAGGGCAAGGTGGCCGGCCTGACCGTCACCACCACGGGCGACCCCAACGGCACGCCCTCAATCACCCTGCGCGGTGCCTCGTCGCTGCGTGAAGGTGCTGCCATGGAGCCCTACTACGTCATCGACGGTATTCCCGGCGTCGACATCTCGATGGTGGCCCCCGACGACATTGAGTCGATCGACGTGCTCCGCGATGCTTCCGCCACCGCCATCTACGGCTCGAAGGCCGCCAACGGCGTGATCATCATCACCACCAAGAGCGGACAGGAAGGCCGCACCAACGTCACCTACAACGGATACGTCGCCTTCGACCGCATCGCCAAGACCCTCGACATGGCTACGGCTGACGACATCCGCAACTACGTCAACGCCAACGGCATCGACTATGCCTACGACAAGGGCGGCGACACCGACTGGCAGGACGAAGTGCTGCGCACCGGCATCTCCCACAACCACAACGTCAGCATCAACGGCGGCGCAGGCAAGACCAAGTACATGGCCAGCGCCAACTACATGAACCGCGAGGGCGTCATCGACGGCACTCACATGAACCGCCTCAACGTACGCTCGCTCATCAGCTCGAGCATCCTCAAGGACCACCTCGACGTGTCGGTCGGCATGAACATGATGTACGGCAAGCACGTGGGCGTGCCCATGGGCTACTTCACAGACGGACGTGGCTCGGCCTCCGTGCTCGACGCCATGAACTACTTCAACCCCACCTACCCCATCCGCAATGCTGACGGCTCGTGGACGGCAGGCGACGGCTCGGCCAACTACAACCCCGTCTCGATGATCAACGAGGACCTCTCAGAGACCATGTGGAAGCGCAACCAGTTCATCGGCAAGGCCACCCTCCACATCATCGAGGGTCTTGACTGGAACGCCAACTACTCGTTCTCCAACCGCCAGAGCACCTACAGCAGCTATCGCACGCACAACACACAAATCACGCCGTACAATGACTACAACGGTACTGCCGAACGCAACACCTACTTAGGCGATGATCAGACCTTCGAGACCTACCTCAACTACGACGTCACCATCGCCAAGGCCCATAAACTGGCCCTCATGGCCGGTTACTCATGGGAGGAGCGCAACTCGAACGACGGCTTCGGATTCTGGAACCACAACTACTTCGACGACTACCTGAAGTGGAACAACATGTCGTATGCTGGCGTCATGGACGGACAGTCGGCCGTACAGAGCGGCACCAAGGAGACCGTCCGCAACATCTCGTTCTACGGACGTCTGAGCTACTCCTACAACAGCCGCTACATGCTCCAGGCCACCATCCGTCGCGATGGTTCGTCGGTGTTCGCTCCAGGCCATCGCTGGGGAACATTCCCCTCGGTCTCTGTCGCATGGAACATCGCTGAGGAGAGCTTCATGAAGGGCTCCATCTTCGATCAGTTGAAACTCCGTGCCGGCTACGGTATCAGCGGTAACGCCATTGGCTTCGGTGCTTATTCTGGCGTACCCACCTATGGAGTATTCGATGCATACGGCAATTATCGTGGCACTTTCACCTATCAAGGAAAATCCTGGGCTATCTTGGGCGCTACCAAACTGGCCAATCCCGACCTGAAGTGGGAGTCGACCGCCATGTTCAACGTTGGTCTCGACTATGCCTTCTGGAACAACCGCATCAACGGTAGCATTGAGTTCTACAACAAGAAGACCAAGGACCTCATTTGGAAGTATCCTGTATCGCCCGTGATTTATCCGTACGGCGAAATTCAGGCCAACGTCGGTGAGATCACCAACCGCGGTGTGGAGTTCACCATCAACATCGACGCCATCCGCACGAAGAACTTCAACTGGATGACCACCATCAATCTGGCCCATAACAAGAACACCGTCGACAAGCTCTCGAACGACAAGTTCCAGACCTCGACCTTCGCTCAGGGTGAGCCCCACGTGGCCGGCGTCTCGGCCAACGGCTACACGCAGCGCGTCATGGAAGGCGAGCCCATCGGTACGTTCTTCCTCTATGAGTTTGCAGGATATGACGACAGCGGCAAGGCCTCCTACTATGTCCGCGACGACAACGGCAACAAGACCGGCGAGGTCACCAATGCTCCCGAGTACAAGGACCGCTACGTGGCCGGCAACGCTCAGCCCAAGCTGAACTTCGGATGGAACAACACCTTTACTTATAAGAACTGGAGCGCCACGGCATTCTTCACCGGCGTGCTGGGCAACAAGATCTACAACAGCTCGCGCGCTCACTACACCGCTCCCGACTTCTTCGCCGGCGGCAAGAACGTGCTGAAGGAATTCATCACCGACCGTCCTGCTACGGACAACCTGAGCAACATCCCCAGCGACCGATTCCTCGAGAAGGGCGACTACTTCCGCCTGGCATCGCTCACCCTGGGCTACACCTTCCGCAATCTCGGCGGTTGGGCAGAGAGCCTGCAGCTCTACGGAACTGCCAACAACCTGTTCACCATCACCGGCTATAAGGGCATCGACCCCGAGGTCAACATGGGCGGCATCGCTCCCGGCGTCGACTATCGCTGGAGCAACTATCCCCACACCCGCACCTACATGGTCGGCGTGAAGATCAACTTCGGCGGCGGCAAGGCTGCCAAGGCCGGCAAGCCCGTCGTGCAGTATGTCGACAGAGAGGTGGTCCGCGAAGTGCCTACCGTGAAGGAGGTCGTCAAGGAGGTTCCCGGAAAGGATAGGGACGTCCTGGTACAGAACACCTACGTCGTCACCTTCGCCCAGAACTCGGCTGAGATCTCCAATGAGACTGAGCTCTCAGGCATCAAGAAGGGCTCCAACGTCGAGGTCGTGGCCTACGCCTCGCCCGAAGGCAACAACGACGCCAACCAGCGTCTCTCGCAGGAGCGTGCCGACGCCGTTGCCAAGTATCTGAAGGACAAGGGCGTCAACGTGACGCGCGTCGTGGCTAAGGGTGCTGACACCACTCATGCTAACCGCATTGCTATCGTGACCGTAAAGTAATAACATTTAATCCGATTCAAATATATGAAACTCAATAAGTTAATTCTTGCAACGGGCCTGTTTGCAGTAGCCTTCACAAGCTGCACCGACCTTGACGTGCCCGTGGAGTCGCAGTATACGGCTTATCCCGGCACTGAGGAAGCCCTCGAAGCCCAGATGTCGGGCATCTTCTTCCAGCTGCGTGGCATGTTCGGCCGCCGATACATGGAGGCCATGGCCCTCTCGAGTGATGAGTACACGTCCGTCTCATACGGCGGCAACTGGTATGACAACGGCGCCTACGCCCACCCCAGCCTCCACAACTTCGGCTATGAGGACGCTACCATCGACTGGATGGGCGAGCTCACCTCGGGCATCGTGAAGGCTAACGAGATCATCGACAGCGACGCCGACGAGGCCAGATATATCGCTCCGGCCCGCGCCATGCGCGCCTACTTCACCTTCATCATGATGGACTGCTGGGGCGACGTGCCCATCAACGACTCGAAGCTCAGCAGCGAGATCGACCTCGAGAAGCGTCAGCCCCGCGCCGACGTGGCCCGCTGGCTGGAGAGCGAGCTGAAGGCCATCATCCCCCTGCTCTCGACCGAGACCACGGGCGACAACTACGGCAAGCCCAACAAGTATATGGCTCAGGCCCTGCTGGCCAAGCTCTACATCAACTGGCCCGTCTATACAGCCTCGTCAGTAGCCAGCTATGACGCCGCTTCAGCCACCAACGAGAAGCTGGCCGACTGCATCAGCGTCTGCGACGAGATCATCAAGAGCGGCAAGTTCGCCCTCGGACCCGATGCCTACCGCTTCAAGTTCGCATCTGACAACACCGAGCGTGCACAGGCAGGCACCGTGAAGGACTTCATCTACGTCATGCCCTACCACACCACCGAACAGACCGGCATGCAGTATGGCCGCTCACACAGCTACAAGGACGTGAAGAACCTCAACCCCAGCTACTATGGCGAGCAGCTCACCAACTCGGGTGGCGGCTATGTGACCATGACGCCGGAGTTCGTCAAGCTCTTCAACCTGAAGGGCGACGAGCGCAACAAGCTCATCGTGGGCCTGTCGGAGAATCTTGACGACTACCGCTATGCTACGGGCAGCGACGAGAACACCGCCTTCGTCCTCGACCCCGAGACGCTCCTGCCCACCTCGCAGGTCGTCCTCGACAAGGAGGGCAACCCGCTGAAGCTGACCCGCAACATCACCCTCGTCGAGCAGGACTTCACCATCAACGTCGGCGACAACCTGACGGGATGGCGCCAGGGTCTGCGCAACACGAAGTGGCATGTCACCCGCAACGACTACGCCAACGGACGCAACCAGTCGAACGACATTCCCCTGCTCCGTTATGCCGACGTCCTGCTGACCAAGGCTGAGGCACTGACCCGTCAGGGCAGCTCCAGCGAGGCTAAGGACCTGGTGAACCAGGTGCGTGCCTATGCCAAGGCTGAGCAGCTCGACCACAACCCCTCGCTCAACGAGATCTATGAGGAGCGTGGACGCGAGTTCTTCGACGAGAACTGGCGCCGCAACGACATGATCCGCTTCGGACACTTCGAGGACGAGTACTTCCCCCACTACAAGTCGTTCCCGACGGCCAACTTCGACAAGACGCGCCGCGTCTTCCCCATCTCGAAGGGCATGCTCGACCTGAACCCGAAGTGGGAGCAGAACGCCGGCTATTGATATGCGCGGCTTTATAACCTCACTATGTTTTTGGGCAGTCACAACAGCTGTGGCTGCCCAAAATACTATTGAAGTGGTGGTGCACCGCGGGGCTAATGCGCTGGCGCCAGAGAACACTTGGGCGTCAGCTGACTCTGCCCTGCAACACGGTGCTACGTGGGTAGAGGTCGATGTCAGACCGTCGAAGGACGGCGTGCTCTTCAACCTGCACGACGAGACGCTCGACCGAACGACCAACGGCACAGGCCGGCTGGCCGACATGCTCGCCCATGACGTCAGTCGGCTCGACGCCGGCAGCTGGTTCGGCCCGCAGTTTGCTGGCCTGCGCGTCCCCACCATCGCTGAGATGCTCGACTCGCTGCAAGGCCGGGCCAAGGTGTTCTTCGACGTCAAGCGCGGCACGCCCATCCCGACGCTGGTCAGTCTCGTCCGTGAGAAGGGCTTTGCCGACAAGAGTTTCTTCTGGTTTGCCGACGAGCAGATGCTGCGCGAGTTCACTCGGCTGGCGCCCGAGATGAAGATCAAGGTGAATGCCAAAGACATCGACCGCCTGAAGTATTGGCAAAGTGTCTGCACGCCAAGCTACGTCGAGATTTCGCCCGAGCTGATCACCCGCCACTTCCGACGCTACTGTCACCGCCATGGCATCCGCGTAATGGCAGCCTGTCAGGAAGACGACACCTCGCAGTTCCGACTGGTAGTGAAGAAGAAAGCCGATATGGTGAACCTCGACCGGCCGGAAGTATTCGAGAAAATCCGGCACTAACCAACATCGCCCAAGACTATGACCAAACGACCGACCCACTCACTGGCATTACTGTTGCTACTGCTCTGCTGCTCATGCAAGGCGCAACAAGTGCGCTACAGTGCCGATTTTGCAGTTTCAGCCTCAAATTTTGCCGATTCCATCGAGATTGAGTGGACCAACGAGCAGGTCTACGTGCCCGTGGATATTGAGGGCCAGACCTATCAGTTTCTGATTGACACGGGGTCAAGCCAGATGGTGGTCTACGAGGACTCGCCGTTCCTCAACCTCTGCGGCGAGGCGGGCTTCATGCTGGCCCACGACGCTAACGGGCGCACCGACTCGGTCAGCATCCTGACGATGCCGCCGATCAGGCTCGGAGGACTGGCACTGACGGGATGCCGGGCCACGCTCCACCGCCGAGCGGTCACTGGACGCGACTTCGACGGCATCATCGGGTTCGACATCGTCAATCGTGGCCTCTCGATGAAAATTGATGTTGCCAAACGGCTGCTCGTGCTGACCGACCGCCGCGACTTCTTCGACGACGAGGAAGGCTTCGACGTGAAGTATCGGCTGAACTATCACGTGCCCTACGTCGAAATCAATCCTTTCGGGAGTCACACCGACTGGGCGCGCTTCGACACCGGCAGCCGACAGTTCTACTCCATCAACAAGCAGAGCTTCGACCACGGCGAATCGCTCGTCAGCCAGCCCCTCGGAGCGCAGGTTGAGGGGCGCTGCACGGGACGCTATGCCATCGGCAACTACGGGGCCGAGCCACGTGGCGAGGTGGTCTTCCTGGCTTTGGAGCGGTTGCGCTTGGGCCGCTTCACGTTCACCGACGTTCACGCCGTGACCACTCAGGGCGGTTCCCACATGGGCGCGAAGGTGCTCGAGCAGGGCGCCATCGTCTTCAATCCACGCCGCAAGCGCATGCGTTTCGAGCCCTACGCAGAGGGCAACTCATCAGTTGTCGGCAACGAGCAGATGGAGATTGCCTTCGTCGCAGAACGGGGCATGCCCGTCGTAGGACTGGTATGGGAGCAGGGCGAACCCTACCGGTGCGGTTTCCGCGAGGGCGACATGGTCGTGGCCATCGACGGGCGGCCCGTGCGCAGCGCCAGCCAGTTCTACGGATGGGGCTTCGAGCCCGGGCGGGCGTACCGCTTCACGCTTCGCGACCGCGACGGCCGTCAGCGCACGGCGGAGTGGGTGCGACTCCCTAAGTAAAATTTTTTTTGCAGTAACTGTAACTTTCACCCCCAGTCAGTCGTCCTACATAATAGAGAGGATGAAAAAGATCAATTTCCGGGCCGACATATTGCCTCTGAAGAATGAGCTCTACAGGCTGGCCCTCCGCATCACTCTCAACCATGCGGAGGCAGAGGATGTCGTGCAGGAGACGATGATCAAAGTCTGGAACCGACGCGAACAGTGGGATGAGATTGAGTCCATCGAGGCTTTCTGCCTGACCATCTGTCGCAACATGGCTCTCGACCGCATGAAGCGGGCTGACAGTCAGAACGCATCGCTCGACGAGGCCGACCACGACCAGGCTGACCGCTCATACAGAGCCGACCCCGAGGAGCAGGCCATCCAGCGCGACCGCGTCAGACTGGTGCAGCAATTGATGGATCAGCTGCCCGAGAAACAGCGCTCATGCATACAGCTGCGCGACATCGAGGGCAAGGCATACCGCGAGATTGCAGAGGTGCTCGGCATCAGCGAGCAGCAGGTGAAGGTCAACATTCATCGTGCACGCCAGGCCGTCCGACAAAAGTTTCTTGAAACAGAACAATATGGATTATAAATACATCGAACAACTGTTGGAGCGCTACTTCGAAGCCTCTACGACGCTTCAGGAAGAGCAGATCCTGCGCGCTTTCTACGCACAGGCAGACGACGAGATGCCCGGCGAGCTGAAACGCTATGCTCCGCTCTTTCAGGCTTACGATGAACAGCCCACGCTGGGCGACGACTTCGACGAACGGCTCCTGGCCATGACGGAAGGCCAGCCGCAGCACGTCAAGGCCCGCACCGTCAGCATGACCGAGCGCCTGCGCCCGTTGTTCAAGGCGGCAGCCGTGGTGGCCGTGGTGCTCTCACTGAGCAATGCCATCAACCAGTCGCTCCAGCCCAACAACACGTGGACATCGCCCGACAGCTACGCCACCGTCGGCCCGGCCGGCGATGAGCCTGCCATGGCCTACGACAAGGGCGTCGACACCATCTTTGTCGCCGGCGACTCGCTGCGGCTGGCCACCGGGACGATTGAATAAGAATTATTTCTATGCTTTCTCTATCTATAAAAGAATCATTTACTTAGAGTTAAAACACTCACACACACAAAGAAGAAGAAGCTGTGAAGCTTGGATAACTTTAAAAAACAACTTTTTCTGCGAAGATAAGGCCAGACAGTCAAGAGCGACTGCTGGCCTTCTTCATCGTCTGGTTAAGCTGGAACAGCGCCGGCAGCAGGATGCAGAGCGAGAAGCCCACTGCCATCAGCTCACGTCCCACCTGACCACCGAAGATATCGATCAACTCAAGCGACGGATCTGGATAGAAGACAAACAGCAGATAGGCCGCCGTATTGTTGGCCCAGTGATAGACAATGCCCGGGATGACGCTGTCCGTGCGACTGTACATCCAGCCTAACAACAGCCCGATCACAAAGGCATGGGGCATCTGGGCCGGATTCAGATGGGCCGCGGCAAACAACAGTGCCGACAGTCCGATCATCAGCCAGCGGCGACGGGGCTGCCAGTCGAGCAGCGTGCGCAGCACCGCCCCACGAAACACGCACTCCTCGACCATAGGGACCAGGAGCGCCAGGACGAAGTAGCCGCCACGCGTTTGCATCAGCTCGGCAAACTGACGTTCGGACTCGTCCACAATCTCCTGAATCCATCCGGGCCAGTCCGGTAGCCACTCCTGACAAAACATCGACGGAACAATGGCACCAAGCGCCGCCACGACACTCCATGCCACCACCGTCCAAGGTCTTGACTTCAGATAGCTTGCCGACGGTCGGAACCAGCGGGCCCACACGAAGACGATCATCGTCAAGACGGCAAACAGGATCATCATGATAACAGTCTGGCTGGCCGTCAATTGTTCTGACAGCTTACCCTTCATCAATGTCATCACCAGCATCACCACGACACTGGCAAACCCCTGGATGGCCAGGAACACCAGCACATAGGCAAGGGCTCTAAGAAGGTTAAATCTTTTATTCATAGATATTTATCCGTTTAATATTTCTCGTGCATTATTTACATCAAGGTTCATTTGCTGCTGCAAGGCGTCGGCCGACGTGAAAGTGCACTCGTCACGCAGTCGGGCAGCGAAACTGACCGTCAGGCGCCGGTTGTAGAGGTCGCCAGAGAAGTCCAGCAAGTGGACCTCAAGTGTCCGGGAATGGCCGTTAAACGTCGGACGGGTGCCTATGTTCATCACACCAGCCACCTTACGACCGTCGTCCGTCCATACCTCGACAGCATAGACGCCGTCAGCCGGCAACAGCTTCTGCGAGTCCTCTGGCACTATGTTTGCCGTTGGAAAGCCTAACTGACGACCGACCTGCTCGCCATGGACCACATTGCCGCTCAGCGTATAGCGCCGGCCGAGACAGTCGGCAGCCTCCCCTACCCGTCCTTCAGAAATCAACCGGCGGATGCGCGTGGAGCTAACCGCCGACTCTTGCTGCATCAGAGCCTCCGCCCCAACCACATCTATCCCAATCGTCTTACCATAGCCGACATAATCGTCGAAGCCTTCCGTACGTCCATGGCCAAAACGATTGTCATAACCAGCCAAGAGCGCGTCGACATTCAGCCGGTCTTTCAGCACCCGGCTCATGAAAGCCTGTGCCGACAAAGCCGCCATCGCAGCATCAAATCTTAACACGACCATCACGTCGATTCCCGTTGCAGCCAGCAACGACTCTTTCTCCTCAAGCGACGTCAGCAACTGAGGCTGCCAGTCAGGACAAATCACCTGACGCGGATGTCGCTCAAACGTGACGACCATCGACCGCTCACCACGTCGGCAAGCCAATTGACGCAGTTGTTCGATGAGAAACCGATGACCTCGGTGAACCCCGTCGAAGAACCCGATTGTCGCGCAACTCCTCTCCGTCAGAAATGTCTCCTCTTTCAGAATTACTGTTTCCATTGGACTGCAAAGGTACAAAAAAGAACCGATTTCACGTCTTTTTCCAAAAAAAATTTGGATAATTCGCAGATAAACCGTACCTTTGCAACCGAATTAGCCGCATCCCTTGATGCGCCCTCATTCAGGACTTGTAGCTCAGTTGGTTAGAGCAACAGACTCATAATCTGGAGGTCCCAGGTTCAAGCCCTGGCTGGTCCACACTGAAAATCAAGCACTTACAAGGATTTTGTAGGTGCTTTTTCTTTTGTTGGTGAACATAAGGTGAACATAGAGAACCCGAAGTGACCTTGGGGTGACCTTCTGTATTTTAGTGTAATTACTTGGGAGAACATGAAATACATTAATGACTTATTGCGGCATATATACATCCCCCACACTATGGATTCAGTCAAAGTCGTGGCAAGAGTTTGAGGCAAACATCAAAAAGCGTGGCGTGGAGGTTGAGGTTGTGATGAAGCGGAGAGGCAGCAGGGACTATAAGGACATACAGGGCCTCCGATTCACGAAAGACGGGCTGACCTTTAAGGCCTCACAGATAAAGCGCGACCTTACATTTACAAATATCGTCTTGTATCTGGACGAAAATGCGAAGAAGGAACAGGAGGCTAAGACCACATATCAGCAACAGGCAAGACAGAATGACGAGCCCAGACAAGAGCCAAATCCTAGACAGGAAGAACGTCAAAAGGAATCACATCAGCACTCGCCAGGCTCGTCCATCGTCATTCCCTCATTGGGTTTGTTTGACACCAACAACCCCGTCTATGACCCCGAAGATGAAGATTTCCGCCGCCGTTTACAAAGAAAGAAAAAGAAACGGGGACTGAGGATTTAGAGAAATGAAGTGGAATTGTGCAGAAAGATTATGTATATATTTATCATTTCAAGATAACAACTAAGTCAGACTCGGCAAATACCTCGTCATCGATGGAGGAAATGGCATGAGCATGAATCGAGTTGCCAAGCGAAAACCGTATGCCTACGGTTGTCTCTATCCTGTCGCCTGTTTTTGGCTGACTTCGACATACGAAATTGTCTACCTCACAAAGATAGCCTATATATGGCGTGGTGCGGAGACGACCGTTGTTCCACGCAGAAAGTGCAAGAACTGACTGCTTCATGTGTTCGATGACTCCAGACACCAGCATTTTGCCCGTTTGGCTGACAAACATGTTGTCAGGCCGGACGTTTATGATGGTTTGGGCCATACTGTTGTCCTCCGATTCAAACTCGTCCACCATTATCATTGGATCTCGCTGTGGAGTTAGTCCTTTGATTCCTTCACCATGTATCCTCATCGTCATTTGGTAAAACTTATATCCATGCTCATTTTCGACTGCAAATATCGGAAAAATTTCCAAGAGTCCTTCCTCTGGATGGAAGAAATGATGGTCTGGATGACCAATATTTTCCGCATCATACAATTCCCGGGAAATCCAGAACACCGGTTTGCGGCAAGATTGCATTATCTTTGCATCCAAATAGGCAGAATGACAATGGTAATGGACATGCAAATAAAGATGAATCCAGCATTCGGCGAGTTTGAACAAATGCTCGTCAAGGTGCCACGCGACGAAGTGAACTATGAACAGGTTTATGAGGACGGGCGCAATTTCGTGGGTCGTATCTCCGTCGGAGGGAAGAGTTTTGTTGTGAAGAGATATGTCAATGTCCCTCTTATAAAGAAAGCGCTCTATTCTACCATCTTGAAAAGCAAGGCACAACAAGCATACGAGAAAGCCGATTACCTGTTGCGGCAGGGTATTGAGACGGCTCCCCCCGTGGCTTATATTGTGGTTCATCGCATGGGGTTCTACCACACCAGTTATTTCATCTCGGAGTATCTGCCTTACATTCCCTTCCGACGGATGTGGAAACTGGTCAAGGTGCCGCGCGAGCACGACATGCTGACGAAAGGATATACGGCGTTTCGTCGGCTACTGGCGGAAAAGGGCATCACTATTACCGATTCCAACCCCGATAATACATTAGTGTACAAGCGTGACGATGGCTACCACTTCGCCCAGATTGACATCAACCGCATAAAAATCAATGGTTGGTACTATTGTTTCAAAAGAACACGGAGATGAAGACAGGACTGGTGTTGGAAGGAGGAGCCATGCGAGGGCTATTCACCTGTGGCGTGCTTGACGTGCTGCTGGAAAGTGGTGTGTCGTTCGACGGAATGATTGGTGTCTCAGCGGGAGCGGCCTTCGGTTGCAATTTCAAGAGCTGGCAGAACGGACGCGCGCTGAGGTATAATCTGGCGTATGCCAAGGACAGACGCTATTGCAGCCTGTGGTCGTGGCTGACGACAGGTAATCTTTTCGGTGCCGAATTTGCTTACCATACCATTGCTGACAGGCTCGACATCTTTGACAACGAGGCCTTCGAGCGCAATCCGATGGAGTTTCATCTCGTGGCTACTGATGTTACGACAGGGCAGGCCTTCTACAAACAAGTAGAACACGGAGGGGCAAGTCTCTACGAATGGCTGCGTGCCTCCTCGTCGATGCCCATTGTGTCGAAGACGGTCCGTATTGAAGACCGTGAGTTTCTCGATGGTGGTATAGCCGACTCCATCCCTCTCCGCTATTTCCAGTCGTTAGGGTATGAGAGGAATGTAGTGGTGCTTACCCAGCCGATAGGTTACGAAAAGAAGCCCATGCCGATGATGCCTTTCATAAGGGTTATGTTACGGCAATATCCCAACCTGACCGATGCCATGGCGCGACGCCACGAGATGTATAACAGACAACTGCGCTATGTGGCAGAAGAGGCCATAAAGGGCTTAACGCTCGTCATCTGTCCCGATGACGTGCTCCCCATCGGCCGCATCTCCCACGACCGGCAGCGTATGCGGCAGACATATGAGATAGGTCGTCGCGTAGCAAGGAAAAGATTGGGGGAGATCTTGGGATTTCTGTATTGAAAGTCCCATTCATCTCTCTTTCGTCCTCACCATCTTTAGGATGTGGCGGCGGTACATCAGGCAGGCAGTGGTGAAATAGACGGCGGCCTGTGCCCAGAGAGCGAGCCACTCCGTGCTGATGTCGCGCAGCGAGCAGCCCATGGATGTGATGCGCAAGTAACCGTTCATGCCGAAGGTGCTGGGGAAGAACCACGACACGGCACGCCAGAAGGGGTGCATGGCCGACTCGGGCCACGAGAAGCCGCTGAGGAACAGCAGGGGCACCGAAAGGAACACGAAGATAAGGATGCAGTCCTCGCGGCGGTAGATGAGTGCCGAGAGCGTCATGGCCAGGAAGATGCAGGCCAGCAGATAGGGCACGAGGAAGCAGAGGAACGTGAGGTAGTGGCCCAGCTGCGGCAGCTGGAACCACCGCGTGACGAGCGCGAAGGCATAGATGCCCATGACGATGTAGATGCCGAGATAGACCAGCATTTTGCCCGTGACGATGGTGACGGGGTGCTTATACAGACGGTTGAAGGGGATGATGAAACCCATGTTGCGCTCGCGGGTGCGTCCCATCTGCATGCCGATGGCCAGCAGGAGCGTCTGCTGAAGGATGAGCATCAACACGGGCGGGATGAGGAACGTGGCAAAGCCGCTCGACGGATTGTACAGTCTGACATGGTCGTACTCCACGGGCATCCGCGTGATTTCCTCGTCGCGTGCGGTGGCGGCTCCCACGCGCTCGATGCGGATGTCCTTGTCCATCTCGAGCGACACCTCGGTGGCACTGAGCAGCAGCGCCTTGTAGTAGAGCATCGAACTCATGTCGCTGTAGAGGGCCACGACGGTCTGGCGGAGTTGCAAAAGGTCGAGGTCGAAATGGCTGGGAATCTGGTAGATGCCGTAAGCCTCATGGCGCATCACCCAGCCGCGGGCCTCCTCCACCGAGCGGCAGCGGGCCACGATTCGCACATCGGGCGAACTATCGACCTTGCGGATAAACTCGCGACTGCGCTCCGAGCCGCACTCATCGACCACCACGGCAGGCACCTCGCGCACCACCTCGTTGTTATATACCCACGAATAGAGCAACGGATAGAACAACGGCACGAAGAAGATGAAGAGCCAAATGCCCTCATCCCTCAGAATGTCCATCAACTCGTGGTAAAATATATTGCGTATAGTTCTCGTTATTCTCATTGCGGTAGCCAAATCGTAAATCGTAAATATGTAAATCGTAAATCCTCACGGCATGTATTCAAATTGCAGGAACGCCTTGCGGTAGCGGTAGTTCACCACTAACGGACAGAGACAGAAGGCCACGAGCCACACCACCGACGACCACACGTAGGTGATGGGGAAACCGTCGAGTGCCTGGTTGACATAGATGAGATAGTAGTGGCGCAGGGGGAACCACACGGAAAGCGCCTGAAGCACGGGGTGCATGTCTGTGACGGGATAGGTGAAGCCTGCCAGTGAGAACGACAGGATGCCCCACAGGCAGCAGATGCAAAGGGCTATGCGCATGGCACCGGCCATCAGTCCGAAGAGCAGCACGCCGAAGCCCTGCGAGGCCAGCACCGTGAGCAGTCCGAGCAGCATCATCATGCCGATGCCGCAGTGGCACGGGAAGCCACAATGCACGAAGAACCACCAGTCCATCAGCCAGAACTGCAGCGTGTAGATGGCCGTCTGCGGCAGCAGTTTGCCGATGATGGCCACCGTCTGCGACTCGCCCGCTATCTTGTAGAGCACCCGCTGCGTGCGCTGTTTCCATTCATAGCCTATGGTATAGATTGTGGTGATGAGGATGAGCAGGATGAAGATGCCCGGCACCACCATGTTCGACAGATAGACGTTATAGTCGAGCGTAGGGTTACCCACGGGGTGACAGTCGATGGCGATGGGCTGCAGCCACGCCAGCATGTCCTCCTCACGCACACCCTTGGCCCGCAGTTTCTCGCGGAAGATGGCCAGGCTGATGAGTTCGCTCGAGGTCTTCAGCTCCTTCATCAGCAGGTTGGCAGGCACGAGGTAGCTGTCGTTGGTGTAGAACGACACGCGGGGCTGGCGCGAGGCCAGTGCCTTTTCCGTTGTGCCCGGCGGGATGTAGAAGAAGGCGTAGATGTCACCCCTGCGCATGGCCTCGTGTGCCTCGCTGAAAGAGTGGTATTTATAGCGTATGTCGGTCAGCTGCATCCCGTCGATGACCTGGCACAGTTTGCGCGTGGTGGCCGTGTTGTCCTCGTCCACCATTCCCGCAGGCATGGTGGTGGGCAGTCCCTCCTGCATGAGCGAGGTGAAGAACAGCGTGCAGGTGAGCGGGGCGATGATCATCACGAAGAGAAACACCGGACGATGAGCCAGCATCCGGCATTCCCTCCGTGTGACCTTTGCGATAAGTCTGAGATAGTTTTGCATATCCTTATTTGATGATGATACTCATGCCGGGGCGCAGACCGTCGGTGGCTTCCACCGGCCGTGCCTTCACCTCGAAGGTGCGCAGGTCGTAGCCCCCATTGGCCTTGGTGGCTTTCCACACGGCATAGCTGCCCTGCGGCTGGATGTAGAACACCTTCATGCGGATGTCGCGGTCGAAGGTGGGAATGTAGGCGGTGAACTCGTCGCCCATGCGCAGGTGGGCCAGACAGTCTTCGCGCACGTTGAACGTGGCCCACACGTCGTCGAGCACCGCGATGGTCATGATGGGACTGCCCGTGCCCACCAGCTCGCCCACCTTCGGATAGACGCTGCTCACCTCGCCGGCCATCTGTGCCATCTGCACGGTCTCGCCCAAGTAACTGTTTACCTCGCTGACGGCTCCGCGTGCTCGTTCTGTCTGTGCTGCAGCGGCACGCCGTTCTTCTTCACGGGCCCCGTTCACCGCCATGTCGTACTGGCTCTGCGCAGCCTTCTCGCGGGCCTCGGCAGCCTTGTAGTTGGCACGTGCCTCGTCGCGTTTCTGCTCGCTCATCACGCCCTCCTGGAAGAGGTGTTCCACACGCTGGTATGACTTCTCGGCAATCTCGCGCCCGGCCTTGGCCTGCTGCCACTGCTCGTAGGCACCGCGTATCTGCTCCTCGCGGGAGCCGTTGCGCGCTTTCTGCTCCAGGGCCGCTGCCGCCCCCTCGGCTCCCTGCGCCTGTTCGAGTTTGGCACGCAGTTCGGGAGCGTCGATGATGGCGAGCGTGTCGCCCACCTCCACATGGTCGCCCTCCTGCACCCGCAGTTCGAAAATGCGGCCGGGCACCTTGCCCGACACGCGGTATTCGGTTACCTCCACCTGCCCCTGGATGGGCTCTGAGCCTTCGTCGGTGGCAAACACGCCGATGAGTACCACCACCAGCACGCAGATGTTGAAGATGGTGATGGCAAGAATGATGTTCCTGTGCTGTTTCTTTGCTGATACCATATATTTATGTCCTTTCTTTACTGATTGTTTCCAAGTGTTCCGAGCGACTTCTTCAGGTCGGTATGTGCCATGCGCACCTCTATCTCTGCATCCACCCGCTCCGACTGTGCCTGCAGCCATGCCGTCTGTGCCTCCATGACCGTGGTGGGCGTGATGACACCTTCCTTGAATCCGACATTGGCCGTGTGCAGGTTCTCATCGGCGCGTGCTATGCTTGCCTGTGCCAATGCAAGCCGCTTCCTGGCTTCGTCCACACGGAAAGAGCTCTGGCTGACCTGTAGCTCTATCTTTTCGCGTGTCTCGTCCAGTTCAAGTTGCCGGATGGCGGTCAGCCCTTTTGAGGCTCTCACCTTATATCTCACGTCGCCCCAGTTCCACACAGGCACACGCACCAGCACCCCGACATTCCAGAATCCGCTGAATTTCCGCTCGAAACCGTTGAAAGTATTGGGATTCGACACTGCATAGCCGCCCGTCAGCATCACCTGCGGCTGGTTGCCCGCCTTCATCAGGTTCGTTGCCTGGCGCGAAATGTCCACGGTGTTCTGAAGCATCCTCAGTTCCGGGCGGTTTTCAAATGAAGAATGAAGAGTGAAGAATGAAGAATCTGCTGCCGCGCTGGAAGGGGAAAGCCGATTTGCTGCCGCGATAGAAGCCTCGCCACCTTGTGCGCTAGCAAATTGGCTTTCCCCTTCGGGCCGCCGAGCTAAACCTTCTTCACTCTTCACTATTAACTTTTCACTCTCCGAAACTGGCAGTCCACAAATCTGACACAGCAGCATCTTCGACAGTGTCAGTCCGTCAGTAACCTTCGTGAGAGCCATCTCCGCCTCGTTCACCTTCACGCTGACACTCAGCGCGTCGCTGCGGGTGGCCACGCCCTCGCCCACCATCTTCGTAACATCGGCATCAAACTTCTTTACCAACTGTAGGTAACTCTCAGCCAACCGCTGCTTGTGTTCCAGCGACACCACCTGCCAGTAAGTCTGATCCACCCTGTAGAGCGTGGCCTGGCGTTGTGCCTCTTCCGCATTCGCCGCCATCTCTTCCGAGAGGTCGGCCATCCTGTTGGCTGCCACGATGGCGCCGCCCATATACAGGGGTTGCGTCAGCAGGATGGAGCCTGCCCAGAGGTTGCGTGTGTCGGTGCGCAGCGCATCCACCAGGTGCTCGCCCGCGCCGTTGAGGGCCGTCGCGGCCTGCCCAAGGTCGGTGCCCAACTGCTGCTGCATGGCTGCGGGCAGCATCTGTGCGTAAGTCGCCAGACTGCCTTGCAGACCAATCGCCACAGTTGTACCCAGGCTTCCCAATGCCGACTTCTGTGCATCGCTCAGCAGGGATATTTCGCGGCTGGTATGCTCGTAGGCTCCCAAGGCACTGACGTGCGGCAAATATTTAGTGCGGGCCGACCTGCGAACATCAGCCGCCACGTTGCGCCTCACCTCCGCCACCCGCATCTGCTTATTGTTCCGCAGCGCCATCGCCCGGCAACTGTCGAGCGTCAGCAACGTCTGCGCTACGCTAAACGACAACTGACAAATGACAAATGACAAAACCGCCAATAGTCTTTTCATTTCAATACTTATTAAAAATTCCGGCGGCAAAATTACCAATCATCCGCCATACGCAGCTGTTCCCGATTTCGCCGACATTGTATCGGATAGCGCATACTTACCAAAGAAAACAATATTTATGCGGTATGGTACACTGACATTGGAATATTTTGACTACCTTTGTGCCGTAAAAACGACAATCATATAGGACTATAATGAACAACAGTGAAGTGGGATACACCGACGGCGACGTGATGATTATCGACAATGTGCGGCACTTGGAAGAGCAGTATCAGCGGCTTCCAAGCCAGAATCTCATTATCCTGTGCTGCAAGGGCAGGATGCAACTCGACGTGAACGGACGGACGCTGCGCTTCG
>CACZBS010000021.1 GCA_902779455.1 uncultured Prevotellaceae bacterium | reverse complement strand
ACTTTTACAATTTTCGTATTTTATAGTTTTCATGTTTTATAATAATATAGTAATAAAGGATATGAAGAAAACAGAAAGAATCAATATCAGATGTGGCGAGCTGGAGTTTGCCCTTATCAGAAGACATGCGGAGGAATGTGGCCTTTCGGTGTCTGACTACTGTCGCCAGGTGCTTCTCGCCTACTGTCCGAGGAAGCGCCTTTCGGAACATGAGTATCAAGCCATCACAGAGGTGAGGAAACTCACCAGCGACCTGACGCACATCACAAACTTCTTCCACCAAAGGAAGTATGCCTCTATGATGGAAGAACTGAAAAGTATCATCAAAAGACTGAAGGAGATCCTGTATGATAGCAAAGGCAAGAACGATTAGCTATGGGACTGCAAAACTGGAGTATGATGCGAACAAGACCATCGCCCATGTCCATGTGGCCAGTGAGGTGTGCCGCCATAACCTATACGGCGACACATCTGGGGAGATTACTCGCGAGATGCACGACGTTCAGGAGAACCATCACCGAAATCTCTTAAAGTGCTATTTCGACATAGTGATAACGTTGTCGGAGCAGGATGCTGGCAAGGTGAATTCTCCTGAGCAGTGCAGCGAACTCGTAGAGGAGTACATGAACAGACTGATGACCAGAGAACTTGGACTGTCGCAGGAACAGTTCCGTCAGATGCAGTGGATGGGCTACCAGCATGAGCAGACCGACCATAATCGGAACCTGCGCCACTGGCATGTACTGGCAAACCGTGTCCTTCAGGATGGAACGGTTGTCTCAGATTCTTTCATCGGAAAGAAGGCGGCAAAAGTGGCTAACGACATCAGCCGTGAGCGCGGTTTCAGTGTGGCGGAGGAGATATCTCCGAAGAATAAGGAGGAGATCCGGGAGGCAGCCTTCAGGATCCTCTATGGCATGGATACATTCTCTTTCGACATCTTCAAGATGCTGATGGCGGTTGAGGGATTTGAGGTACGTGAGGCGTATGCCAAGAGCGGTAAGTTACAGGGTTATTACATCCTCTCCAAGTCGGGGACGCAATACAAGGCCAGTGCCATCGACCGCAGTCTGACACTCGGGCGGATTGAGAATACCTGGAAGATACTGCATAAAGGACAAGTACAGAAAAAGACTGTGGCCCGCAGTCCTTCAGGGAATCCAACCCGTATAGGCACCCATACGTTGTCTTCTATATTGAACGCTCATATCTCTTCAGCCCATTCACGAAACCGTGAGGATGAGGTCGGCTCAAAGCGTAGCCATTACGATGACGAATTGGAAGAAAGAAGTAAAGGTTATTCAATGTAAAACAAAAAGGTATTATTATGGCAAATAAAAACTACCCGGTAAGACCGGACAGCAGCCCAAAGGCTGCACCGGTCAGAAAGAAGGACGTTACGGAAGTCCTTCTGGAAGTTAACGAACTGGCAGAGAAACTGCTTGAACAGATGGCGGTACTCAACACCAAGTACACAGTCCTGCAAAAGGACGGACTTCCGTTGAGGATGGAGGGACGCTCCAGGGAATTGTTTGAAACACTTTTTGGCCGGATGAAAGAGTTGCCAGTCCAAGTGGACAAGGCAGCTGCCGCAGGCATGGAAAAATCCATCAAACGACTTGATGATGAAATCATCAGGGTCAAGAACTACTGCATCATTGGAACGATAGTCATCAATGTGCTGTTCGCCTTATTGGCATTAAAACTAGTTGTATAACATTATCTGAAAATCCTTCGTTATCGATACGGTAACGAAGGATTTTCAATGTTTATGGGTTATGTCGTATTAAAGGGTAGTGCGGCTATAGCCTTTTATCGTGTAGTTCTCGTAGATTCTCAAGTAATTCCAAGACTGGTGATGTTTTCAACTCATTATTCGGAATTATTGGTTCGTCATCCCACTCTAAAGCATTACGAGTATTATCATGAATAGAAACCCTCCAAGCATCTGTTATTGTTACAGACTTCACTTCTAAAGCTTCATCAAAATTGTTGGGTCCAACTATCTGATTATTATCATCCATAGCCAATGCCATCAAACGACATCTTCCAAAGTAGGGAAGCATTCTCTCAAAATTATCAATATTGGATGTATTATTGGGAGTCATTGTATGTTTACGGCACATAACTGCCATATATCTTCCTTCCTTAACATCTGCATGTGGTATCTCTGGCGCCAAACAAACCCGATACCAGCTGGGATGATCTTTATTGATGCCTTTTAATATCTGTATCTCTATTCCAAGTTTTCCTTCTGCCTGTCGCTCTTTCCACTCCTTGACAATATTCTTTCCATCTTGCACATTTCTAAAGAGTAAAGCTAATACTGGCGGTTCTCGTAACCACTTATCAAAAATAAATCCCACACCAGACCATTTAGCTCTATCCCACAACTGCATATTAGATGAGATTGTGTATACAGACATGTTCTGCTGAGATGAAATGTGTTTCTTTATATCAATCCTATCTCTTTCTTTACATGTAGTAAGGCATGGATAAACCTTATCATCAGCTTTCTGCCATTGTCTGATAGAATACTTAAATTTGTCACCAAGGACAAAATAAACTGACTGATACAATAACATCAGAGACGAAACACGGTCCATTATTTTTTCTTTCTCATGGCGATCTTTGATAAGTTCTTGCACATCCTCCTGAGATACTGTATTCTGCACAAAGAAGTATGCCATGAAGAATGAAAAGCATTCCCAGTATTCTTTGTCAGAAAGCAAGGCATGATTAACCTGAAATATATATTCTGCATTTGAGGAGCCTTGTTCCATAAATGGTGCTTCTTCAGTCTCTTCCACGATTACTTTTATCTCAGGAGTTAATATGACAAGATCTATATCCGCGAAAGTTGCCAAGAGAGTTTCCACAGATGCCAAAAACGTTTCAGCAATAAGTTGGTTCTGAACGGAGTTTTTATAATGTATAGTAAATTTGCAATTATGAACTATTGTGTTTAAATTGACACCACCTTCATCAGCTATGTTGAGATTACAGATGAATTGTTCATGAATTGGTTGTTTCAATAGACTGTCGTGCCAATTATCACCTACTGTTTCTTTCAACTGGTCATCCACTTCCTCAGGATACCCCAGGGCAAACTTGAGATAGTTAGCAGAAAGGGGCATGTCACATCTTGCAAATATGGCTGGCAAAGTTGCAATTTGCGGGTTGCTTATGTCAGCAGTAGCCAAATGGCAGGCCCAGCCACCATCTTCAAGAAGATCTCTTTCTATGAATTCCTTTGTCATATATTCCTCACCATTGTGAGCAATTACAAAAAGTAGTTCCCGCCAATTTAGATACATGACAAGGCGACCAAGCATCAGTTCTATCTCACACAACTTTGATAATATTGTAATGAGCAAATGGTTGATAGTTCCTTTAGAATAAAACTCTCTAACAAGTACCGATGCTGCCTTTATATAATAAGCCTCTGCA
Source organism: uncultured Prevotellaceae bacterium (assembly GCA_902779455.1). Lineage (GTDB taxonomy): Bacteria > Bacteroidota > Bacteroidia > Bacteroidales > Bacteroidaceae > Prevotella. The sequence goes on along the minus strand of CACZBS010000021.1, from coordinate 55,271 downwards.
CTATATGGTAGTTCCTGATAGTAAAGCGCAAGACCCATAAAACCGCAAGACTTGACATACTCAGACTCATAGCCATCCTTTACAAATGAACGTACACAATGTCCTAAATGCTTAATGGCTGGCAAATAGCTTTTCTTCTCCATCAACGACTGCGCACGACGATAATGAATCATGGCGCCCTGTACCTCCGATTCTCTGGTTGCAGTAATGTCTGCCAACTTGTCTACCAGATTCTCAAAGGCAGAATTATTGGTGATCATGCGACCAAGTATGTCAACTATTTGAGATTGTGCATTAAAGCCAATTTCTGGATGATTGGCACTCTCTTCAATTAGATTCGTAAGCATTATTATTTCTTCGGATGGATCATCTTCTTGCCTAATGTATTGTATTATGCGATGTTCCGAGAAATATATGTCAAGAAAGAGCTGAGAGGTTTGGGATAAATCTTTTCGTTGCCTGAACGATTCTATATACTCAACCTCTGACAAAAAACGTTCGGTGTTAAACAGTCCAATTCCAGCAGCATTCTCCAAATTTGTGAGAATATTGGTCAAGTTTTCTATAGTATGTATAGTAGGGTGTTTGTCTGTATAATCTTTAAGTTTCAAATAATCTGCATAGGTGCTTTCTATATCGTAAAACCAAAAGAATGATGTCCAAGCATGGCAATATATAATATTGAAAGTCTGTATCGATGAACCATGAACTTTTGCTTCTCTTAATGCACGATTAAATCGACCTTCAGTTTCCTGACGTGGACGTTCCAGTCCACGACTTAACAAACATGCATCTAGCAAATTATCTACATAATCTGTATCGAATTGGGCTATTTCACGGGTTAAGAAGCCGTTTTCTAATGTTTGGAGTTCTTCAATTCGCCGTTTGTCATTTGAACCAACAATTACAGTCTTCTTTCGATACTCATCTGAGAAGTTCAACTTTTCAACAGCAACATCCATGCATCCTTGCTCAAAAACGGCGAACGAACACCAAGAACCATCAAAGATACTAACCTTTATACCGTACTTCCTTGTCAACTCATCCTCCTTGGACAGACGAGTACTTGACTTTATCTTTTGGTTGGTGAAAAACAGTAGTTTTGTATATCCTCTTCCAGTTTCTACTACCTTCTTTACGTCGTTTTCAACCTTGGACTGCCAGGTCTTTTGTACGCTGATTGCTATTGCCCAACGTTGGTCACCTGTACAGCCATCTGAAACCCACCATTTGTCTGATATTGCTTTGTCAACAGGATATGTCTCACCATCTACCTTGCCATCTCCACCACCATCTGGTCCAGTCTGTGGCTTGATATTTGGTGTTATAAGACGTGATGCTGTTACCAATATAAAGTTCTCGAACTCCGACTGCTTTTTATCCTGAGAGAGTTGTAGAAGTTTCAAATCAAAAACCTCTTTTGTTAGCTTTGTCTCATACTCAATTATTGTGTCCGAGAAAAGATTGCTTCTCAGATGACGATAGTAAGAAAAGATTTCCTGCCTTGCGGTTTGGAGTTCTTCCTCATCATCAATTTCAATTGGCTTTATGTCTTCTTGTTTTGACATCTATTTGTTTCTTATTAGGTCTTAATGCCATTGACATAATCGAACTTATGCCATCATTTCTATTTGGAAATACTATATCGTTTTCTGTATCAACATCTGAGTATTCGCATAGAACGGAATATCCGTCTTGCCAAGGATAGTTGCTGGAAGCGTAGCCATTTCTGCAAGGTTATCCATTGGGACAAGTACATTCTTTGCACCGTTCTCAGAGAGCATAGATACACGGTCGTTGAAATTCAAGGCACGTTCAATAGCACCGCCAATGCTGATATTGCCGATGACACCAAGACCTGATTTCAGATTCCTTCCAAAGACAGATGATACGATGGCTGCAAAAACAGCACCTCCAATACCTTTGTGGACACCTACCCCCAACAGTACGGTCACTTGAACTGTTACATCAAGATGCATCAAAGAATGTTGTTGGGACAGGATAGCCCTTTCATTGGCCCGGATATAATTATATGTATTCTTTATATCCTCCTTGGCTTCTGTTGAACTACTGCCAGTCACTGTAAGTTTGCCATTGCCAGGCATAGTAATTACCTCTATTTTTACAAGAGACACCTTATCACCATCGCTTGTAGCCGTATAGCAGGTGCCTGGCTGAAGTGGAGCATCTTCAATTAGATTGGTGCCACGCTCCTCTGGAACAGACACGAAAAACTCTTCTTGTGTTTCTTTATCTATATAGGAGAAATTAGTGTCCCAGAACTCCATACCGCCGATACGCTTCAATTGCTCTTTCACACGACGACGCATTTCTATAGCCCAAACCAGATACTTACGCACATCCTCTTTGGTAAAGTTTCCATCTGGATGCATCAGTTTAATCAATCCAGAAACTGTCTTGCGTACCGGCTTCGTGTCGCGCTGCTTCATCTGTGCTCCAAGTGTGAAATACTTGTCAATAGCATCTGTATAGGTCATCTTTCGCTGAGAATGTAGGAACTCACTGAAAAAATCTGTACTAAAGCCGAAATGATTAGTGAAGTTAGAGGGTGCAAACTTCATCACCTCCCAGCCGGGGAGGAAGAAACCGATACGATCTAAGAAGGCGGTATCGTTACAGATTTTATCCGAGAATGGGGAGAATAGATGTGATGTCTGTAAGACAGTCTCGACTGGCTGATTGATATTGCCATTCAGGATGATAGAGGCATTTGCCGCTTTCTCTCCTGCTTTTCCTGCTCTGGAGAAGCTGCCGCTTTCCATGTAATCCTTCATCAGAGGGACAACCTCTTTATCTTTGAACAATTCATCTGTAGACTCGTCAAAGCAAATGGCATCCCATCTGCCGACTGCTCCAATCTGACCACTGGAGTTGTTAACGAACAGGGAAGCAGCCGTTCCCTGTCCACCGCTGACAAGCATAGAGTATGGTGAAAGTTCCTTAAAAACAAAAGATTTGCCCGAAGACCGTGGGCCAAGTTCCGCCATGTTGAAGCTTGACTCTACCAACGGAATAAAGCGTGATAATAGCAGCATCTTCATTCGGTCAGTCATCCCTTCCGACTCTGGCTCATATCCGCCACTACGAAGGAGTACATCAAGCCATTCCTCGTTGTTGAATAGACTGCGGGCTCTGGCTATCCTTTCTTCTTCAAAACTGGAAAGCTGGATGGGGCGTACCTTGCTGACCACAAAGGGGAATATCTTTTTCCCTATCATCTGGGTTGAATCGTAATCCATGTCAATGATTGCCCATATTCCACCCGTCATCATCTTTTCGTGTTGACTGATAATCTCTTCTGAGATATTGGCATCACGGATGGCCAGATTAGACAATTCCGCCCAATACTTGTCTTTTGACGGGTCAAGACGAACACTTATCTTGTCTATGATTTTATACGTACCTTGCTCACGTATCTTGGCTTGAACAAGGGTGGCTTCATCTGGATTGACATAATGGTCGTGCAAAACACGTTTCACATTATCAATTCCTTCCTGAATCTTTTCTTCATCATCCGTGCTGCAAGAATTAGCAAGCAGATATTCCAGTACAAAGACAGGAACATTGGCACCGCCCTTCACAGAACGGACGACATCCTTGCGGACTACATAACCTTTGAATTGGTCTAACAACTTAGAATCAAGCTCTATCATAATCTTGGTAGTCTTTAATCGTTAAAATAGGTCATCAATGTCTCTTGACAGTGATTTGTTGATGGCACAGCTATCAATTTGTTCGGAAGTGTCCTTATCCACAACAATAACTTTGTCAATGCCATGAGCTAACTCAAACTCTACATTCACTGTCTCACCAGGTTTCATCGAGTATATCAAATTCCCGATGACCAATTTACTGCCTGCATAAAGTAACAATTTTACTTTACGCTCATTGCGGAAAAGATCTGATTCGCAACCTTCTGCAAGCAATTTTACTGTAAAATAGTTTCCTGTCACAGCTTTAAGCTCCTTCTTGTTGGAAATCATCACTCTCAGTGCCATGTCGTTTGACTCAATGTTCAACTCATATGCGGGAATGATACACTCTTGTGGAGTGAAGCCCCCATGGGAATAACCGTACCTGCCTGTTGTCTTAAATGGTTTATCAGTTTTGGCGTAGTACTGATAGTTACTGCTGAAGTAGCTAGCACCCCTCTCAATCAGGTTCGCAGCATTCAGGGGCTCTTCTGTCAACACATAGCGCTCTTCGATTTTCAGGATGTTCCCTTCAGGACGGGGTTCTTTGTCCGCTTCGTCCAAGATTCCCGTGAGAACAAAACCATGGTCAGTGGTAAGCACTATCTTGTTATACCCAAGACGGAACAGATTGGCTATCTTCTCTCTGAGTTCCGGCTCGTAGTTTGTAATGTCTTTAAGTGCGCCCAGCTGCTTTTTCTCACCCACTTCGTCTATATCTCCATAATTGAGTACAAGACGGTTGGCAGTAACGCCATCGTTTAGCATATTGAGGGGCATGATGACCACATCATCATAGAGCGATTTCAAGGTGTTAAATCTGGATTGAGCATTCATGATTGGCTCACTGCATCCGAATAGAGCGCTCATACCGTTTTCAGTTACAGAAGGAAGAACCGTCAGTGCTGTTTTCCTGTCTATCTTCACATTCTTGTCAGTAATGCCATTAACAATGGCTTCCGCTATTTCAAGACGCAGTCCATCACAGACAATAACTGCTGTACGTTTGTCTCCAGAAAGAGCATTGATTACAATATCCTTCTGTGTTGAGATATATTTTTCTTTTATGTCGAACCAGCATGTCAGCAGTTCATTATTCAAGATGGTATAGTGTTCTTGTAGTGGACGCAAGATGGCTGGCTCATTAAGCCAATCTGTATAGATACGGCGCATGGCAGTATCGAGGGCAGCAAAATGCTGTCTATAATATGTTGCGATGTCTTGGTAGGTAGAAATAGTGCCAAGGCCTTCTACCTTAAACGTGCAAAACAGCCAGACACTCTGCAACCACTGAGGCTTGAACGCTTTTGCTTTTCTGTCTTGTGTGCGTTGCTTAAGGAATTTGGTCAACTCCGTCGTGTCCGGATGCATCTTCATTGCATTGCTAAGCATCAGCATCAACTGGCGGTCAAGTGCTGCAAAAGGATGGTTGGGATGAGCCTTCAACGGATTAATGTCTGCTGGAAGTACGTAGTTGTCTGCATACTTACGCAAGGTATCTATTTTCTCCGTACTGTCAGCCCATTGGTAATAAACTTCCAGCAGGAGTCCTTCTATCGTATTGTCAGTCAACGACTGTAGGATGGTGTTTACCACCTCCTGTGCCATCGCTTCGGCTGGCTGTTCGGTTTGGGGTTTGTTGATGAGCCTATATACTTCACTGCGGAACACATTCCACACCGTTTCATCCATCTTCTGACGGGTTGCGGCAGGTGCATGAAGGAAGTCAAGCAACCAGTCCTCCAATCGCAGTGGCTCAGTAATGCCGTCGGCGACCGACTGCCACCAGTTCTTATTCTTGCCTTCACTAAGTTTTGCGGCAAGCAGAAGCTGGTCTTTGGTCAGATGAGTATTCTTGCCAGTGGCTTCAAACAGTTTCTGCTTGATATACACCTCCATGTCGTCAAGAACCAGCAATCCTCCTGTTTGAACATATTCCTGCAGGAAAGATAATTGCGCCGCTTTCTTTCCGACATAGAAGAGCACAGGACTGTCTACATACTTCGACTCTGCCAGATATTTCGCCTCTATCTCGCTGTACTCATTGCTGATGGGTAGCTGCTTGATGTCTTCTGAAAGATACTTTAGCAGGAACTCACCCTCACCATTGGCATCTGTCACCACTACGTAGCGATGTTCTGCCAATATGCGATCTATGTCTTCTTTAAACCAAATTCCTATCATAGCAATTACTTTATGTCGGATCCGCAAAACCTGGGTTTCTGTCTAATGGCTCATAATGATTTGCTGCATCAAAACATTGCCTTGCTGTTCCCGGGAAATCAAGCAATGCATTTCTTACATCATCACATCCACAGAAAACAGTAAACCATATAGACCATCCTCCTCTGTATCTTACGAAATCCACGATTACATCAGGACTTATTTTCCCAGCATCATATCTTGCTCTGTATTTACATGCAAGATCCCAATCTTTTGACCTTTTCTTATAGCGGGTATCTCCTGGGCATGAAGTTGCAGGACTTTTACCCAAGCCGACTAAATCAAGGAGCTTCTTTGCATGATTATAGGCATCACCTGTGAGCACAGGATTAACCTCAACTACACCTCCTGCTTTATACACAAGACTCTTGTATGTGTTGTTAAGATGGGGAAGATGGCATTCTGTCAAAACGACATTCTTCGTATCTTTATTGTCAGCCCCATTACATGTTGCACATGACAAAAGGAAGTTAGACCATTCTTTCTCTAAACGGGCATATATTTTTACCCCATTCTCTTCATATCCTTTGGGTTGCACATGCTCAACATGTAAATCCCGTGATTGATGATATGCTTCTTCACAATAGGAGCAGAACAGGCCTAAATTGTACACTAATGCAGGTTTCGCATCATGATAATTATTATAGTGACTGAGTACTTCTATTGAGGAACTATCAGACACAGTATATGTTCCCGGAGTTAATTTTACAACAGGCCTCATTGTGAATTCCTTTCCGCTCTTAACAGTGCCACATAAGCTGGATCGTCTGAGAACTGTTCTTCTATCTCATCCAACTCCTTTTTGACTTTTCTTGCTTCTGCCGTGTTCTCTTTGCCCGACTTAACAAGTTGATAGTATTTTTCAGCCTGCTCTACCATTTGCTGATAGCGCGGGAATCTTGCTGAGTCCATATTCATCTCAGTTACAGCAATGTCCTCAATACTTCTCATGTCGGGATTGCTGTCACCCTTAACGCCATCTAATGTTATTACATTCTGACTTTTTACACTCTGCACGATAAATGGAGAGTGAGTTGTAACAATAAACTGCATTTCGGGGAATGCCTTCTGTAAATCTGAAAGAATATGCTGCTGCCAATGCGGATGCAAATACAAGTCAACCTCATCTATCATGATAATGCCAGGAGTCTTCCTCACAGCATCAATACCAAGGAACCCATTTAATTCGATACAACGATGTGCTATCTCTGCAGTTATATTTATCATAGCTTTAAAGCCCGCACTCATCATGTCGTATGTGAGCCAATAGGGAACATCATCCTTGGTCATTTTGATCAGTGCTGTGAATTCATTGTTCTTTGTATCGATATCAATTTGGTGAATGGCAGGAATCGCTTCCTTTATGGCATTCAGGAAAGCCTCATTCGTCCCAGCGAATTCACCTCCTTTATTAAAACTCTTTTCGTATCTATAGATCCAATCAAAAGCCCCTTTGAAATCAACCTGTTCATCAAGAGCACATTTATAGGCCCTTGCTTCGCGTGTTTCACGTTGCTTCGTCTTTTCGGCTCCTTTGTAGTTCTTTTCGAGACGAGTTGCACCAAATGACAGAAACAGTGGAAAGAGAGAATTTGTGCCATCTTTGTCTGCATTTCTTCTTCGGTTCTCTATGTCTGACACAAAATCCATCAGTTCTTGAGCATTGGCTTTGGAGTTTTTGTTACTTGTCCTTTTCCACCAAATGTGATTTGTCGATGTGTTTATTTGTTGTGTCGATTCATTGAATTTACCGATTACACATTCTGCATTGATTTCGATACAGGGTTTCTCGGCTATAGGAATAAAGCCTTTGCTTGATTCACTACGAAATTTAACTTGGTCTGTAGGTCGAAAATTACGACTGTAACCATTTCCGCCAGGCAAGAAGGTCATTTCTTGAAGGAATGCCCCCAATGCGATTTGTACCGCTTGTAGTAATGTTGTCTTACCTGTTGTATTGTCACCAAGTATGACATTCATCTTGGGGTCAAATTCAAAGAACTTGTGTGTAAATCCTCTGAAGTTTTCGATTGTAATATCAATAATCTTCATACTCTATATTTTTTTATCACTTGTTCGTATTTTTACCAATCTGCATTCAAATACTTCTTCAGCTGTCCGGCATTGAGCACTTCATAGCTGAGCATCTTGCGCTTCTGGAGTGGGGCAATATTCTTGCCAACGCCGTCATCGAGTTTCGGGTCATAGCCGCTGGCGAGAAGGTCATCCACTTTCTGGCAGAACTCCTGTAGCTCTGTCAGCGTGGCACGAAGCTCCTGTGCCTCCATGCGTCCTTCTGTGTTGCTGGTATCAATGGAGTTGAGACGATCACGAAGGGCAGCTTCGCGGTTGGCGGCATAGATAGAGCGGACACGATACAGGGCATCACGACTCCATTTGTAGATGCTGACGTAAAGTTCTATGGCGTGATGTGACCCACTGCTGAGGTGCCAGATGAACGGTGTCTTGGGCAGATACATAAAGAGGTTCAGGTGGTCACTTAGTTGTTGGAAGAATCGCTCTTGCAGATATTTCTCCAAACCGCAACCTAACAACTGGCACACCTGAGAGAACTGCGCAGCCGAGTAACCACGCTCCATCATTTCCTTTTCTATGCGGATGGCAAGGCGTTCCTCGCCGAGTCGGTCGCCCAAAGGGATGATGCCATCATCATCCTTCGCCAGCACGGTGCGGATGACATCGGTAATCAGTTCAAAGGCCAACACCTGTGTGCGCTGAGGGGGCAGCACGTTGGCGTTCTTGAACTGCCACCATGCTTCCACGGGATTCACATTGCGCTTGATGCAGAACTCCTCCCACTCGTTGTTGTTCTGATAGAGCGTATCGAAGTCGGTAATCTTTGGAAGGTCATCACGCTCCTCCAAGTTCTCCAAATGTTCCAGTACATCATTCGTTGGCTTGAACTCGCTTTCTTCAGTCAACCACTGTTTATAGGCAACCTTTGCCTCATGGCTCACAGGCAGGTCGCCAACAGGTATGCCTTCTTTGTCCAATACCATCTGCTTGTCGTGTTCACTCAACTCATAGACCTCAAAGACTATCTTATTGATGATGCTCTCGTTGAGGAGAATTTGAGTGAGAAGGGCGTTCTCCTTATTATAATAGGAACTAATCGAAGATGGAGCATCACCTGATGCTGTTATTGGAGAGTGTTGGTAAAGTTGCTCTACGATGGAGTATTGACAAAGATTCCTCTTGATAGAAACATTTTGCTGAGATAGCAAAGTAATATTCCTTTCATCAGCAGTCTCTGCATCGGCAAATGGGATGCGCCGTAAATCACCATGAGTAGTGTTTACTGTAGGATTTAGACACCCACAGACATAAAAAGTTAACTTTGTATTCAATAGCGCCAATACATAATCCATATTTACATCATCATTCCCATAGATGCCTGGACCTCCTGAATCGATAATACAATTGATTGGTAGGTAACGGAAAGTGGTTCCTTTTGAACCTGCTGCTGAATATGTTATACCCTCTTTGAAATAGACATCCTGATTACGTAAAGTTGGTATCATTTTACCATGCTCATCTGTGAAGTTTTTTAATTCTTCTCCATCATTGTGCCAATTAATAGTAAGCCACATATTACCATACCATTTGTTGTATGGCCCTCCTTTGGCATACATTACCCATTTCTTTTTGTCTTTTTGATAGTCTTTAGAAATGTTTTCTTTTGTGATTTCCCACCAGAATCGCAAAAAGCGTTCATTACAACTTGTGTCAAGTCCTTTTTTCGTTCCAACAACATCTTCAAGAATTCTTCCATTAAACTTCTCTCTGAACTCATCCGAAATCCAGTAGATGAAAGGATATGACTTGATGCCCTTCAATTTCGATTGAGGCAAGGTATAAACACGGTCGTTGGGCTGACCATTAAGATAGTCAGAATAAGCCTGTTTTAGTGAGCCTTTCTTGAATTTCTCTTGCTGATTAGCTGTTATATTAAAGTAAATGCCAGCGGTCTTTTCCTTGCTATTCATGTCGAGTGTATAGAAAGTAGCATCAAGCAAGATGCCTGGCCCAAACAAGTTTACCCGGTCAAGTCCATAGTCCACCATCACATTGATATGTGTCTGTTCAAGCATGAACTTACGTACATCCTCAAAGGTCTTGATAAACATAAAGGTGTGAGGATGAATCATACCCACTTTTCCGTCATCTCCTGCCAACTCACAGCATCGTTTGATGAAGCAAGCATAGAGGTTGGAATTGAACTTCAAAGGCTTTTTATAGTTCTCCTCTATAAACTTTTTCAACTCAGTTCCAAAGTCGCCACTGTCAGTATAAGGAGGATTTGCCACCACCACATCATATTTGTTGGCAATGATTTCGAGGAACGAAATGGCATCGTTGGTCTTTGCCAGCGTATAGGCATTGCTGCCACGTTCGCCTAACTCGTTCACTTTCTGTCGCAGCTGATTCATGAACTGCTGCTTAAAGGAGAACATATCCTCCATCTGTTCTTGTGCAAAGAGGCTGTGGTTGTCATCATTGGGCAGAATCTTGTTTAATGTCTCATCCACACGCACCAGCGATCCGAATTTATAAGCATTGCTTAGGTCGTCCCATATCATCCGCATGATGTTACGCTTCGACTCGTCCAGATTGTCTATGGCCTCAAAGGTGTCTTTCACCTTTTCATAATCATCAAGAAAGAAATGTGTGCTCACCACATTGGTATAAGCAGGCCAATGGCTACGATGACCACCTAACTCTCGTGCCTTGATAAAAAGTGCTATCTGAGAAATCTGGGCTGCACGCTCATCTAAATCTACACCGAAGAGGTTGTTCTCCACAATCATCTTTGGAATATCACGACGGCTGTAGTCACGTTCGTAGTTCTCCATCTGATCTACATACAAGTCGTAGAACAGCGAGAAGGCATAAATCAGGAAGTTGCCAGAACCACAGGCAGGGTCGAGCAGTCGCATCTGGCGCAAGTCCTTGGGATGGCGTACCTGATGGTCGGGGATATTAGCTATCTGGTATTTTTCTTTGATATGGCTGTCGGGGTACATTTCCATATATGCCTTACCCAACGTGTTGTCAACCAGGAACTTCACCACCCATTGGGGCGTATAAACCTGACTCTGAAGCGACACCTTATTATATTCAGTCTTCTCGCCACTCTGCTTCAATGCTTCTTTCTCTACGGCATTGAAGTTCTCGTAGAGCCAGCCAAGGATGTCATCACCCTTCCAGACATCAGCTCCACAGTCAGCATCCGCTTCTATGGCATTGAACTGCTCGATAATCTCATTCAGTTCATCGGCTGTTGGTAGCAATGCGTAAGGGTAGTCCTTGCGATAAAGAGGGATATGCTCACCAAGACTTTCAAACTGGTCGCTGAGGAAATGCTTCAGTCCCTCACGTTCCGCATTGCGCTCCTCCGGGTGGTTCTCCAGCCACACATTGTGTTCAAAGGAACGTCCCGCATTCTCCTTTCGTCGGGTGATAATCTCAGGAAACAATTCCTTCGACTCCATCACCTTAATGGCAGCGATGCGGTTGAAGAGCGTAAAGACACACTCGTTGATGGCAGCCTGACGCGCTTCCTCATAGTCACCCAACTCGCTCAGGTGACTACTCATCAGTTCGTCCAGTTTCCTACGCTTCTCTTGGTGCTCTGCTGGAATCTGCTCTACAGGTAAGGCAGCTTCCTTGCGAAGTCCCATGCGAGAGAAACGATTATCGAATGCCTGCTGAATCAGGCGGCGTATGTCGAGAACGTGATTGATTAGTTTCATTATTCGTCGAATTTAAGAATGTCGTTTGTATCAAATTGATTGACCATTGCCAACTGCTGCTTCAGCCATTGCTTGTATTGAGCCACACTGAGTTGCCCAGTTGGCAGTTGGTTACGCAACTTGCGTTCCTTGGGTTGTGGCTGCGGATTGGGATCTCCAGGACCAGGCTGTGGTTGGGGCTGTGGCTGTGGCGCAGGCTTCGGGTCAGACGTGCAAATCTCAGTTTCCATCACATCCACGTCCACATTCAGCTGAGGCAACATATTGATGGCACTCACGATGTCACGAAGCTGAAGGTGACAATTGGAGCAACGAATCTCGTAGTCCTTCAACTGGATTTTCGAAATGATGTATTTCTTGCATACATCTTCCATTTCCCTAACTTTAGCATAAAGCCTTGTATTCCACTCTGCAGGATATTGATCAGCATTCTTCTTGATAGCTTCAATGCGGGTCAACAGGTCTCCATATCCATTAATCATCTGTTCAGCTTGATGATCCATGTTTTGGTAGTACAAGTCCTTGACGTTCTGGTACTCCTTTTTCATCTGCTGATAATTGTGTACAGGATCACTATCAAGCATCTGCAGATAGGCTTCATGAATCTGGTCAAAAGACTGCATTGGAGAACCCACAAACTCCAGTTCGTTCTTTACATCGAGGAAGTAATCCTTCTGATACTCAATCTCACGCATATTGGTATCAATGAAGCGAATATCTGCCTCAATCTTCTCCACCGCCTTGCAGAACTCCTCATTTTCGTTGTCACCAAGGAACGTTCTGGCAGTATTGAAGTAGTTGTATTCTGTGACTGTTCCAGCATATTGTCGAAGTACATCCTTGGCTGCAAGAGAACGACGGAAGATGCGCTCACGCTCTGTGTCATTACATATCTGATTGTTGACTTTATGAATCTCAGTAACGGCAAGTGACTGGATGGCTGCAACCAGTTCAAAGTCATTCATGTTGTAACTGAGATTATTTCCAGTCAGTTCTTTGTAACGGCAGTCCTTCAAGGTGTCAACAATGTCACGTTTCTCATTATAGCTCAGGCTCTTGGTGATGGCCTTAAATGACGCACGCTGGAAGTTGCGCGAATTAGCAAATGGCTCTTTGGCTCCTTCCTGCTGCCAGGAGTGGTATTCCTGATTATTGAACTTGATGATAACCTTGCTGGCACGGAAAAGTGCTGCCAAAGTAGAGAATACCGTACCAAAGCTATAGCCGGTAGGAGCGGCTGCAAGGTCACGCTCCAAATCAGCACCATTCTTATAAGATGCCATTTGTGCCATCATTTCTGTGATGACTGGTAGTTGGTCACCAATGAACTGTCCTGTGGTATCAAAGAACAAGAAGTCAGGTTGCTGACCGATGACATTCTGGAGCTGATTCTGAGCCGCTTTCAGCAGTTGAAGAGCCACGCTGTCTTTCAGTGAACCACCAAGGCGCTTGGTATAGATATTGCCATACATCTTCAGTTCAGCCTCCTTGATAATGGTTGCTGCATTCTGGGCAGTCATAATGCTGGCATTATAGAGATACACAAGCATACCGTTAGCATACGACTTCACGATGACTTGTTCCAGTTGAGCCGTTTTACTTTCCAAAGAGCTGGCAATTTCTTCTACAACCTTTTTCTCTTCAGAAGTGAGATTAGGTACATCCTTGATATAGCTGATACGAAGGATATCCTCTGCTATTTTCTGTAACTCAGAAGCATAGTCGGAAGAAGGCACAATACTGATGATGTCTTTCTGAGACTGTGTTTCTTCCTTAACGTGTTCGACATACTCATTGAAAGAGGGCTTGACACTGAGAATGTCATGGAACACGACCTTCATGCCTTGATCACCGCCAGTAGAAAGTGGTTCGCCACTGTCTGACTGAACAGCGAATCCTACATTGACAGAGTCAACAGTCAGATTCTGCGCACCACGGACGAGCGACATTTGCTTTACCTGCTTGGTAATCTCGCCCTTGATGCGATAGTTGGCAATGTCGATGTTGTTCATCATCTCAAAGATGCGCTGCTGGGTCTCACTCGTGATACGATATTCATCACCCGAAAGAATGAGAATTTCATCGTCTGCCAGTTTCTTACAGGCTTTCTTGACTTCTTCGAGCACTGAAAAATAGTCATCTGGACAATTGACGTATGCACGGCTGATATTCTCTGCCGTTGTTTTGGCACCAGAATTCGTCAGAAAATGAATGGTTTGCAGCATGTCACGTCCTTTGACGAATTGAAGATTCAATTCTCTGAGATGTTCGTCGGCCTGATCATACCTTTTACGCAGCGACTCTGCCACGGCTTCTTCTGCCTGTCTGCAAAGTTGCGAAGCATTGACGTGGGTGTGGTAGTCCTTGTCAGAAAGAGCCTCTTTCTTTAGTACGTCAAATGCCGAAATCAACATGCCACGAGTACCCACCTGTGTCTTGACAAGCTTCTGGGTACCAAACAGGAAGTACTGAAGCATCTTGAACTGATGCTCATAGAATGGGAAGTAGTCAGCGTATGTTTGTGCGTCGGTTGTTTTGTTGAGACCTGTACCTACAATATTGGTAATGTCGGAAATCTTTCCGCTATTCTTCTTATAGTAGTCCTGCAAGAGGTCGTTACCGTCTGCGGTCTTGGCCAAGAGTCGCTTGCGGATAATCATGTCCACTTCCTCGGCTGCAATGGGGATGCGCTTCTTGAAGCGGTCGATAATCTTAGTCAACAGACTACGATTGACATTGGTGCCGTTGATAACATCATCCAACTGAAGCTGAGCAATGGCAATAGTCCAAACCTTGCGTCCGAGAGCTGCGAGTGCTTCTGCCATTCCTTCAAGGTCAAGGATATTGATCTTCTTTTGGGCAATTGCCTCGCTTACCTCGTCAATCATGAATACGATGCGAATATCAGTATTCTTTTCAAGATAGCGGGTTAAGTCTTCTTGAAGTTTTACAGCGTCATAGTCCTGTATGCGCAGTTTGGCTGCCTCACGCATCTCGTCGTAAGCACTTTCAGAACAGAAGCCATCAAGCATGGTGTCCTCCAACGTGTCATATACTTCATCCATATTCTGACGACGCTTCAACCATGACTCTCCAAATTTCTGCTGGACTTTATCGCAGAAAGCCTGATAACGACCGCTCATCAACAAATTAAATTCAATGACACCTACCCAGTCATCGTTAAGTCCTAAAGATTTAAGGAAAGCGCCCATCATCATGTAGCTGATACCATGATTGCCTGTAGTCTTGGCTGCATCAAAGAGCACGATATGGTTATTGGTGCGTCCCAGTTCGTTAATGCTGTTCTGAAGCAGACCAGCATTGGGTAATCCTATCAGTTTGCTCTGGAAACGGTCGCGCACAGATGTACCTTGAATAGAGGGATTCTTTAGCAGGAAACCTATCATCTTGGAGAAGTATGACTTACCTGAACCATAGAAACCGCTCAACCACAGTCCTGGTTGGGCTGTGTTTGATGTGAAGAAGTCACAGAAGTCTGCCAAATGCTTGGCAAGGCTTTCTGTCAGGATGAATCCGTCAAGTTCATCCATGATGCTACTCTCGTCTTGCTGGTTGAGGTCAATCACACTCTTGATGTCATCTTCGAGACGAATTGAAAGTATATCTTTTATTTTTGTCATATTCATAAATAACATATGTATTACATAATAACCACACAGCGATATTTTGAAGCTGGTTGCAGGTCGAGAAAATAGATAGTCTCATTCCTCGTCACCGCAGGATAGAAAAACACGAGCGGTTTCTGGAATTTCATCACATCCGGGTCTTCCATGATGTTCTGATTGGAAAATCCCATCTTATAGATGACACCTGTATGTATCAATATCGGAGAGACGCCTTTTGCTGCAGAATCCACGATTCGTTTCATCAGGAAGCTATAAAAAGTTCCCTCTGTATAGTTTTGACTGACAAAAACTTCCGTACCCATATTCTTGAATTGGCGTTTGAACTTGTCCAGCCCTTTTGAATCGACAAACTCCACAAATAGTTGTCGGAGGTCGATGAACTCATATCCCTCAGTGAACCTATGCTTTGCCTCCTCAATATATTTCTCTTCGTCAACAGGTGGATAAACGAATAGAATACTCCTTCCGCCATTGGCCTCAGAAGACAGGTGAGCAAGGTCACGTCCTAAAGCTGCCGTCAGGTCACCGAATAGACGGTTGTGTTCTTGAATATAAGTAGAAACCATATTATTTCAAATCTATAGTTATTTCTTTACCTATTTGGGTGACGTCCCAATGTTGAATATTCTCAATCCTTTTCAATCGGTTAATCAGATTCTGTTCTTCACTGAACGAGAAAATGATATATGGGTTGCGCAAAGTCTTGTCATCTGTTATGGTCTGGATGAAACGGATATAATAAACAAAGAGGTTGTTTGTAATGACTGGATGAACAATACTTTTTTTGATTGCCCCATCAGCAAGTCCAAGTTTCTTCATGATGGTGAGATACTTGCTTCCAGAAATCTTAATAGTGTCTTCGCTCCAATCCAACTCTCCATTCTCTGTTTCCTTTATAAAGCGTAAGAAATTGGTAATCTCTTCAGCCGTAATGGTGACACGACCAGAATAAACTGCCTTCATAAACACTTCTGCCGTTATCCGAGAGAATAAAAGATTGGAATAGGTCAGCTGCCAAAACAGGATGATTAGCCTTTCCTGTACCGAAAAAGCTTTATCAGCAATGGCTTCGAAGAACATCTTCTTGTGAGAGCCATTTCTAAATTTAAGAATACATGATTCTATAGCTGATACAAACCGTTGCAAAGACTTCTCTGTTCTGAATTCAAAGGCACCTGTACTGCCTTCAGTGATGCCGTATGTATCACTGATATAGTCAAGCATCACGTTGTAGTTCGGTACACTACCCATGATGTTGACTCCTGAGTCATATTTGCCGTTATTCTTCTTCGCCATGAATACGCTTAATTCTTACAAGTTCTGTATAATCCACTTTTAAGGCTGCTGCTATTTTGCTTAACATGTCCAAAGATGGCTGGGAGGAATTGGTACACCACTTACTAACTGTGGCGGCATTGACGCCAAGTTGCTCTGCAAGCCATTTGTTGGTGCGTTTCTTCTCGGCCAACATCACCTTAATCCGATTTAAATCTTTGTTTTCTTCCATCGTATATGGTTTTAATGGTACAAAAATACTAAAAAAGATCCATATACACTTCAATAATTCGTAAAATTAATAAATCGTAACGTCAAAAATTGAAAATAATTCATTTTTTAACCCTGTTGTTAGCAATATGGTTTGCCTAACTGAAAACACTATAATGGTAAGACTAGTACCTGAACGTCATTAGGGCAAAGTTTCATGCAAACTTACAAAATAATAATCGACAATCCTAAGCGTATTTATCGATTCATATTTTTGTTTGGCTTAATAGCCTTCTTTTCATTTTCTTATCGTTCACGTATGCTTGTAAATAATTGATATACAACAACGTTTAGATTAGAGGAGGTAAAATAATATAAAAAAAAAACGAGCATCCAAAAGGAAATCCGTGTGATTCAACGAGTCACACGGATTTCCTTTTTTGTGGGGGCGGGCGGTTTTGACAGTCTGGTCAAGACGGCCCATTATTCGGGAGTTGTATTGTATTCGGGAATATCTTCTGCCGCCAGCAGGGGGGCCTCCTCTGGCATCTCGTATCTTCTGACGCTATGGTCTTGAAGGAAAATTTTGTTGAGCGTATATACAAGCGATTCCAGCGTTTTTTCACGGATCTTGGGCTTCAGCTCACATTCCCAGACGGTGATGGAGTGCCAGCCCATCGAGGCCAATTCATGCATCACTTTCATGTCACGCTCTTGGTTCCTCCGAATCTTCGCCACCCAGAAGTCGCGGTTCGTCTTCGGTATCTTGCAGCACTCGGAATTCTCAATTTCTCTGCTTCCCTCGCCCTTTGGAGAGGGGACGGAAGAAAGGCTTACATTGTGGCCATGCCAGAAGCATCCGTTCACAAAGATGCAAGTCCTATAATTCCGCATCACGATGTCCGGTTTCCCAGGCAGTCGTGGATGGTTCAGCCTGTATCGATATCCATGTCCCCACAGCCAACGGCGCACCACCATCTCCGGCTTCGTGTCCTTGCCGTGGATTGCCGCCATGTTATTATGCCGTTGTTGTACTGTGAGTTTATCCATACCTACTTCAATGCATTGATGAGTTCTTCCATCGTGCAGCACACCACGTCGAACAGCCTATACATCAGTTCCGGCTCCTGCCGCTCAGGAATCAACGCCAAGACCGTCTTGCCCCTGCCAGCAAACCAGCCTGCCTCCGTATGCGCGCTCCTGCCGCAGGGCAACACCAGCACACATGCATCGCATGCCTTCATTGCCTCAATGTCGTTGGCAAACTGTCGCACGGCCTTCGGGTGCTTCAGCTGTTCACGATACTCCTCAGGTGTCCACGCCATATAGTCCTCCGAAATGCTGCTCCACTTGAATCCCACATCCCCCGACGGCGGATTTCGGAAGTCGTACACCTCGTGTCCCGCCTCCCTCAGCCGCTGCACCACCTCCGAATAGTACGCGTTCCGCCAGCTGCTCGCTACGTATATCTTTCGCTTCATGGCTACAAAGTTACACATTTTTCCTCAAACAGAATCATTATTCATAAATACTTTGTATCTTCGCACCAGAAATTAGCATACTATTATGAGCATACGACAGACCCATAGAAAAATCAAGCATATTCGTGAGAAGAGCTACGACTCTTCTCATTCTCTTTATGATGCGATGAAAGCCATTTGCAATCCGAAGGGTGAGAATAGTGGTCATACTGCTGAATACAATGGCATAACCTTCCAACTCTATATGTGCAGAGATACCTATTACGACGAACAAGGTATTCCCGAACGTGAAGTCACCGTAATGGGACTTGACGAACAGGATGATCGCTGGCATGTGTATCGGAGGAATGCCGAGGAGTTAGCTGCGCAACTCGAGAAAGAAAAAGAACGCGTTTTCAAGCCCCATACCGTTGACTACGACTACAAAGACGGTCACTTATCTTGGATCTTTCGTCGCGACTACAATGACCGTCGTGAACTAATTCACACGGAAGACGAATTTTATGGTGACAATTTCATGCACGTATTTTCTGACTCCCCATACTACACACTGATTTTCGATTATACCTATGAATATGACGGATATGGCAACTGGGTGCTCTGTTATCTTCACAGTGTGGACGGCATGCAGCCCGACGAGCTGTCAATACGGGAGATTGAGTATTGGTAAAAGACTACCTTTATTTCTGTGCATACATATTGCTGAATGAGAAGAACCCCTCATAGGTTTACCGGCCCTAACCTTTAAAGACCATACAGCGATGATACTCCAAATATTGTGCGCGGGCATCATTGATTGGCAGGAATTGAAACTTCTGGTTCTCTTTGATACCGATGCGGTCTCGGACTTGACGTGAGAGCCAGTTAGATATTGAGACTCGCTTATCATCGTTGAAGGTGATGTAGCCGCGATCGAATAGTTTGTCATAGAGAGGTGAAAGTATGAACCCGTTATTCGGGTCGATGCGTTCCTTAGAATCAGACACTGCCCAGGGCTTGATATGACTGGCAATGAGTAAGGACTCTTCGTTTATCATGGTGATAGGACAAAAAGGACATTCCTCCAGCAGTTTGCGCCGATATTCATCTTGACCTTCACGACCGTAGCGAACGGCAGGTTTCTTTTCGTCGACAGTTTCTTCACGTGCCCCATAAAATTTCTCATCTTCGGTCTGTTTTATGGCGCCATAATTCTCTATGAATGACTTGCGTTTCTCGATCTCCTCAAAGTCTGCAAACAGTTTAAGGTAAAACATTAGCTGTCCGTTGTAGTCGAGCCGCATGACGGAGATATACGACACGAGTGGAAGAGAGATCTCACGTATAAGCTTATATATCCTATCTGTCGAATTGACATAGCCACGCGGCCCGGCTATCTGTGATTGCTCGCGGATAGTGAAATCCACGATACCGTCGGGCAGTGCGTCTATCTTCTGCATTCGTTCCGACCATAGCAAGCGCATCTCGTCACGCCCACGATACTCCTGCGACGGAGATAAATACTCAGTTTTGATGGCTTGCATGTAGGCTTGCAAGTCCTGACGGAGTACAAAACAAGTTGCAGTGAATCCAATCTCGCCAAAGAAAGCCTCCATCTTGTCACGTGAGCCGACGTAGAGTTTCGCTTCGCCGTTACCTCCGCCAAGTTTGTTTTTAGGCATCACCCAACTATCGGCCACAGTAATTGGCGTATCGAACGTACCATCGAATTTGAATTTCTCACCCCCAATAATCATAACTTAACACCGTATTTAGTTATGTCCATCTGCTTCAGAATAGCTATCAACACATCGACAACGATACTGTTGCCTGCCTGCTGATACATAGAAGTATCAGACACGACAATCTTGAACCAATCCTTGAATCCCATCAAGCGCAAGCACTCTCGAGGCGTCAGCTTGCGGATGCGTCCTTTATGTGTCACATAATTGTCCACCCCAGCTCGGTGCATTTTGTGCATCGACTGCAGTAGCGGACGTGCCACGTCAAGGTCGGTCTCTGTCGAGGTCTTAAAGTTCTTTGTGCCACCGGCTAGCACATATTTCGCGACTTTATCTGACAGATAATATTTCTCTTCCACGTCGCGTACATCAAAGATGAACTCATCGAAAGCCTCATCCGAAAGCGTCAGTTCCGAGTCGGGATGATATACGAAATCGCCGTGCCAGTTGAACTGCTGGTTGCGTTTCTGGCAGAGCTGAATGTCACCATTTATCTGCGTATAGGATTTGTCGTGGTTTTTATGGCTGGTCACAAACTTGATACCTTTCTCCTTCAGAAAATACTTCGTATCGATATAGTCCTCCAGAAAGTCGTACATCTTGTATTCCAGCGGTATCGGAGCTGGGAATTCAAACTTCGTCCTCCATCTGAATCCAAGACAATAGACGCGTTCGCGGTGCTGCGGAATTCCATAGTCACAACTGTTCAGCACACGAAACTTTACGTCGTAGCCTAACTCGTTGAATATATCGTACATCACGTGCCATGTTCGCCCCTTGTCGTGGTTGAGTAGTCCGCGTACATTCTCAAACAGGAAAACCTTTGGCTGTGTCTCCTTCACTACGCGGGCAAACTCGTAGAACAATGTTCCTCTGGCATCCTCAAAGCCAAGCCGATGCCCCACCATCGAGAACGCCTGACATGGTGCGCCACCGATTACGAAGTCTACCTGCCCCCGATAGCGGCGGGCATCGAAGTCGCGGATGTCCGTGAACCAGTCTTCCTCGCGAATATCGTAATTGGCGAAATAGCTCTGCTTGCACTTCGGCTCGATGTCGCCCGCAAACATAATCCGATGCCTTAGTCCGAGCCGCAGAAAAGCGTGTTCAATGGCACCAATACCGCTGAACACCGTGCCTATTCGAACCGTATTCTCCGGCTCGCTAAACTCCATGTTCTTCCACGGATAACCATCTGCAATCGGTGTCTGAGGAATCTGCTTTTTATACTCAAGTGCCAGCGCACGATCTTGCACGATGCGCTTCACCTTTTCAATTTTCTCCGAACTCTCGTTGATATCCTTCTCGACTGTCGACATGAAAAAAGCCCTCTCTTCATTTCGAAAAGGGGGCGTGGAAGAGATGGTGTTCAACCTAGGCTTAGCACGGCCTGTATCAGACAACAATCATACTGTCCACGCCCTTATGAGCGCAAACATCCAATTGCTTGTCTGGCTGATACGTTCTCGTGAAGTGCTAATTCAGGTTGATCAGTCAACCAAGGATGTCAAAAACGCTTATGTTTCCTAATCTGTTTCTTTGTTCGTTTCAAATAGTTGTCCTTGGCACCCTGCAGACTATTCTCTACCTGGTTTTACTACATACAAAAAAACGTGGGTGCTCATATCTGCCTGTTCGTCGATCGCGGCCTACCACAGCCTTGGCAATAAACAGGCAGAGAAACACCCACGTAGGAGTATACTATACGCCGTAAAGTGTGCGACTAAGGCTACTTGAGCCTCGCGCACACTACGGAGAGTATATGCTACACCCCGTGGCAGTCATCTCTGCATTGTTCTTGATTGCCTTTTCGATTGTGGTAGTTTCGATTCGACCAAAAACAAAGCGCAACATGACGCCTTCTAATATGTAGTGCCCCGCCTTGCCAGCTGCTCCACGCATAGAGAGCTATCAACAGGCGGATGCGGGTACAAAGATACGAATTATCTGTGAAACGAGAATCAAAGGTTGCAAAAAGTTAGTGAACTTTCACAATTTATGAATCAAGAAAAAGGGGGAGCCGTGATCTTTTCTGTATTTTCTTTTGGCTGTTTGACAAGAAAGCCATACCTTTGCAGCTATGTTTTGTGACAGGGTGATTATCAGTAATCATTACTGCATGAGCGATAAGGAATGGACAGGAACAAAGAAATCATTCGGACAAGCTATGTAGGCATAGCAGCCAACGTGCTGTTGGCATCATTTAAGGCAGTCGTAGGGTTGGCAGCCAGCTCTGTGGCTATCATCATGGATGCGGTCAACAACCTGACGGACATGCTGTCGGCAGTCATCACCATCGTAGGCACCAAACTCTCCGGGCGCCCTGCTGACCATGAGCATCCGTTCGGCCACGGGCGCATCGAGTATTTCAGTGCAATCATCATCTCCGTCATCGTACTGATGGCCGGCGTGGGCTCGATGATGGCATCCGTCAGGAAAATCATATCCCCCACCCTGCCCCAGTATTCTGCGCTGACGCTGGCGGTGATCATCGTGGCCGTCATTGTGAAGTTGCTGCTGGGACGCTATGTCAAGAAGAAAGGCGAACAGCTCAATAGCGATGCGCTGATAGCCAGCGGTGCCGACGCCCTGTTTGATGCTGTCGTCACCCTGGGTACTCTCATTTCGGCCGGCATCATGATGATCTGGAGCGTCAACCTCGACGGCTACATCGGAGTGCTCATCTCGGTGGTCATCCTGAAGGCAGGCTACGAGATGCTCGCCTCGCCCATCAACGAACTTCTCGGCAGCCGGATATCGCCAGAATTTGTGGCCAGTCTGAAGGAGGAGGTGATGAGTTTCAAGGAGGTGCACGGCGTCTTCGACATCATCATCAACAGCTATGGTCCCGACACGATGATCGGCTCATTGCACGTCAACGTGGCCGACACGATGACGGCGCGCGAAATCCATCGGCTGACGCGCAGCATCGCCAGCCGCATCTATGAGAAATTCCATGTCATCCTGACCGTCGGGATCTATGCCGTCAATAACGATGAGGAAGGAATGGGAAAGCTGCAACATGATGTCATGGAGTATGCTGCAAGCCATGCCGACGTGCATCAGGTGCATGCCTTCTTCTATTATGAGGACAGCAACCTGATCACCATTGACGTCGTGCCGGAGGAGAGCGTCAAGGACAACGGTCAGTTTGCCGCCATGATGGAAGCCGACCTGCGCAGACGTTTCCCCAAGTACAACTTCTCAATCATCGTCGACCACAACTACAGCGAGTAGATCTTTTTCTTTTTGTCGTCCCCGATGTAGACGCCCTTCCCTGGTCGGCTGGTGGCGACGCCGTTCAGGCCTACATACGCTTGCGATGAGCCCTGCTTTGCCTCAGCGCTGCGCAAGGCCGTAGCAGCTGCGACGGCGAGGGTCACCTTGACATTTCCCTGACCGGCCTTGACGAAATTGCGGACGTCCGCCTGTGTGGCATTGTCGATGCGTCCGATGCGGGTGAAGCTCCATGTGTTGACGTCATAGTATATACAGAGATTATTGCCCTGATAGAGAATCAGGTCGCCAGGCTCCGTCGTGATGGACTCGTTGTTCTGGGGGAACGACTGTCCGAGCGGTCCGACCTTCTCGAAATCGCCATAGTCGTGCGCCTCATAGGTGATGGGCGCCTGCTGGAGGGCGGCATACAGGGCGCGTGCCGAACTGTTGTCGGCGAGGGTGGCGGTCATGGTGTTGCCGCCGATGGTGATGGTCATTTTCATAGCTGTCGTTGATGTCTTGAAGTTGAGATTCGTGAGCCACTGCTGAATCAGCGATGCCGTCTTGCTGCGGTTAGAGTTGTTGATCCATAGCGCATCGCCCATCCATTCGACGTCAGGCAGCAGCCGCCGTGCATCCCGCTCTACGCCGCCGATGCTGCTCGAATGGCTCGACACGATGAGGGCGACATGCTTGCCCGCCATCGCCCCGGCATTCTGAAAGAGGTAGGTCTGCATGATGGCAGCCATCTGGCTCCACCATAACGGCGTGACGATGATCACGTTGTCATAGCCGTCGAGGCTGACGCTGACGGGGTCGATGGGCGGATAGCTTGCCTCATCATCGGGATTGGCCTTGATGGCATTGAGCAGTTGCGTCCCGATGGCATAGTTATTGGCCTCATAGCGCTGCGACTTGTCGACGGGCGTAATCTCCAGCACGTCGGCCTCCAGCTGTTTCGTCAGCTCATTGACGATGCTGCGGCAGTTGCCCGTATAGCTGTAGTAGGCCACGAGCGTCTTGCCCGTTTGGCCCATGGCGGGGACGAATGAAGGCGTCTCAGCCTTCATCTCGTTGTCTGACGAACAGCAAGTGAGAATCATTGCTGCCAGGAGCATGAAAAAATGTCTGAACCTCATCACTTCAATCTTATTTTTTTTGGTTTCTGTTATATACTGATTTCGGTTGCAAAGATAGAAACATTCTTTCAAATGTAGGCCACACAAAACGCATCGATATCTACCAATTATGCCGAATTGTGCATGACATCGCACATTATTTCATCATTTATTCCTTATTTCAGAAAAAATAGTTATCTTTGCGGCATGAAAAAGATACTCCGAGTCGACGACCCCAACGTCTATGCCGCCCACGTGGGCGCCCCGGTGCTGCACCCCCTGCTGAGCGTCATCCATTATGATGAGGTGTCGCCCGTCCGCAGCAGCCTAAACAACTATGGCGTCTACGGGTTGTTCATCCAGCGTGAGTTTCCCAAAAACCTCAGCTACGGCGTCAGCACCCTTCAGGCCAGCGACGCCTCCATCATTGCCGTCGCACCAGGACAGCTGGGCGGCAAGGAGGACGACGGTCAGCCGATGGACATCAGCGGGTGGGCAGTGCTGTGGTCGCCCGAACTGCTCCACAACACCGACCTGGAGACGCGCTTGCGCGACTACCACTTTTTCTCCTATTTCTATACCGAGTCGCTCAGGATGGAGCCAGCCGAATGGACTGCTATCACGCAGCTGCTCAGCCTGTTGCGCGACGAATTGCGACAAAACGCCGACTCGCCGTCGCTGCGCAGTGTGCTGTCAGCCTATCTCCGTCTGCTCTTAGATTATTGCAACCGCATATACCTGCGACAGCTGTCGGAAGGTAGCCACGTCACGGCCGACATCCTCAAGCGTTTCCACGCCCTGCTCGAGCAGTACTACTTCGACGGCCGCCAACACCAGATGGGGCTCCCCACCGTCAGCTATTGCGCCTCAGAAATGGCCTATTCCCCCCACTATTTTGGCGACATGTTCCGCAAGGCGACAGGCACGACGGCCATCCGCTACATCCACACCTACGTCATCAACATCGGCAAGAGCCTGCTGATGCAGGGCCACAACGTCAGCGAGACCTCGCGCATGCTCGGCTTCGAGTTTCCCCACCACTTCACGCGTCTTTTCAGGAAGATTGTCGGCGTCACGCCCAGCGAGTTCCTGGGCAAAGACAACCGTCAAGAGCTGCCACCACAGCAACACCCAAACAAACCAACCAAATAAAAAACAAACAAAAAAGAATAGAAATGAAAAGAATGATTTCCATCTGCCTGGCAGCCATGATGTGCGTGCTGGGCGCCTCGGCTCAGGCCATCTATGACATCAAGGTGAAGGACGACGCCGGCCGCGAGGTGTCGATGGCCGACTACAAGGGTCGCGTGCTGCTCATCGTCAACACGGCCACCCGCTGCGGATTCACGCCCCAGTACAAGGAGCTGGAGGCCCTCTACGAGCAGTATCAGCCGAAGGGACTCGAGATTCTCGACTTCCCCTGCAACCAGTTCGGTCAGCAGGCCCCCGGGTCGATCCAGGAGATTCACGAGTTCTGCACGGCCAACTTCGACATCCACTTCCCGCAGTTCGACAAGATCGACGTGAACGGCCCTGACGCTTCGCCCCTCTTCACCTATCTGAAGTCTCAGCAGGGCTTCGGCGGCTTCGACTTGAACGACCGGCTGGGCAAGCTCCTTGACGACATGATGAGGCGTCGCGACGCCGACTACGATAAGAATCCGGACATCAAGTGGAACTTCACGAAGTTTCTCGTCACCCGCGACGGTCAGGTCGTGAAGCGCTACGAGCCCACCGACAAGATGGAGACTATCGAGGCTGACCTGAGTCGTCTTCTGAGTGAATGATGCGCAGATAGTCGTCGTAGGGGATGAAGCGCCCGCCCATGGAGCGCAGATGAGGCGTCTCAAACTGGCAGTCGATGAGTCGTCCGCCATGTTGGGCGTAGACCTGTGCAAGATGGATGAGCGCCAGCTTCGAGGCATTGGGCACGAGCGAGAACATGCTCTCGCCGAAGAACGAGTTGCCCAGGCAGACGCCATAGAGCCCGCCGACCAGCCGCTCGCCCTCCCACACCTCGACGCTGGCAGCGAAGTCCTGCACGTAGAGCGCCGTATAGGCGTGGATGATGTCGGGCCCCAGCCATGCGCCGTCCTCGAGATGGCGCATCTGGGCTGTGGCACAGCCCCGGATGACGCCCATGAAGTCCTGGTTGATGGTCAGCCGG
Organism: uncultured Prevotellaceae bacterium; assembly: GCA_902779455.1. GTDB lineage: Bacteria > Bacteroidota > Bacteroidia > Bacteroidales > Bacteroidaceae > Prevotella. Next base: position 28,723 of record CACZBS010000021.1, on the reverse strand, counting down.
TAGCGTTGCTGGTGCATGAGCTGGCGCATGGAGTGGCTGATGTGAATCTCGTCAGGGAAGATGACGAAGCGCTGCATCGGGCAGTACCAGTGGGGCTCCTTGCGCCATCGATAGGAGAACCAGGGGAAGAAGCCATAGCTATAGGCCAGCAGCAAGCGGTCGACTGACAGGTCGCCGCCGACCGCCACCAGCCCGTCGGGCTCGCCCAGCCGAGGGTCGGGGAACCACAGGTTGTCATCCAATTGAAAGACTGCCATCGCTGAGTCTGATCTCTACACTGCCGCCATTCTTCAGTCGTCCGAACAGCATCTCACGCATCAGCAGCGGCTTCAGCTGCTGGGCGATGACGCGATCCATCTCGCGCGCGCCATACTCGGGGATGAAGCCTTCGCTGAGCAAATGGGCGAAGGCCTCGTTGCTGAGCGTCATGCTGACCTGTCGGGCCTCGAGCTTCGACTGCAGTTCACCCAGTTTCTTCTTCAATATCAGCTCGGCCATCTGTCGGTCCATGTCGCGGAAGACGACCGTCGAGCTGAGGCGGTTCAGGAACTCCGGCTTGAACGTCTTCTTCACCTGGCGCAGCATGGCTTCGCCTCGCGTGACGCCACCCGTGAAGCCCACCGAGGCCTGCCCGGCAAACTGTGCGCCCGCATTCGACGTCATGATTAGCACGACGTTGCGGAAGTCGGCCTTGCGGCCCTTGTTGTCCGTCAGGCGGGCATAGTCCATCACCTGCAGCAGGATGTTGTAGATGTCCTGATGAGCCTTCTCGATCTCGTCGAGCAGCAGCACGCTGTTGGGCGCACGGCGTATGGCATCCGTCAGCAGGCCGCCGTCCTCATAGCCGACGTAGCCTGCCGGCGAGCCGATCAGCTTGGCCACGGTGTGCTTCTCCGTATATTCGCTCATGTCGAAGCGCAGCAGCTCGATGCCCAGCTCGCGGGCCAGCACCCGCGCCACCTCCGTCTTGCCCACGCCCGTCGGTCCGACGAAGAGCAGCGAGGCCAGCGGCTTGCCGTCGTCGAGCAGTCCGGCTCGCGACATCTGGACAGCCTCGACCACCTGGCGGATGGCCTCGTCCTGGCCGTAGATCTGCGACAGCATCCGTGGTGCGAGCGTCTCCAGCCGGCTCAGGTCGTCGTCATTGGCCATGGCCAGTGCGTCCACCTTGCAGGTCTTTGCCAAGACATCCGCAATATCCGACTTCGTAACAAGTGAAGAGTGAAGAGTGGAGAGTGAAGAATTTCCTACCGGAGTTCCAATAGGTTCTGCTGAAGGTATGGCGGCAGCAAATTCTTCACTCTTCACTCTTAACTCTTCACTTTCAAAGGCCGCCCCGGCCTCATCAATCAGGTCGATGGCCTTGTCGGGCAGGAAGCGGTTGGAGATATGCTTGGCACTGGCCTCGACGGCAAAGTCGAGCGCCTCCTCGTCGTAGGTGACGCCATGAAACTCCTCATACTTGCTGCGCAGCTGGCGCAGGATGTGCTTCGTCTCCTCTATGGAGGGCTCCAGGATGTCGATCTGCTGGAAGCGGCGCACGAGGCCCTTCGATCGCGAGAAGTGGCGGTTGTACTCCTCGTAGGTCGTCGAGCCGATGAAGCGGATGTTGCCCGCCTCGAGGTAAGGCTTCAGCATGTTCGAGGCGTCCATCGCGCTCTCGCCCGAGGCGCCGGCCCCGACGAGCGTGTGTATCTCGTCAATATAGACGATGTTCGAGTGGCTCTCCTGCTCGATGCCGTCCATGATCATCTTGATGCGGTTCTCGAAGTCGCCGCGATACTGCGTGCCGGCCAGCAGCGTGCCGATGTCGAGCTGATAGATGCGGCTCTGCTTCAGGCGCTCGGGCACGCGGCCCTCCTCGATCATCCGCGCCAGACCCCAGACCAGCGCCGTCTTGCCGACGCCAGGCTCGCCTATGTGCAGCGGATTGTTCTTGTCGCGCCGGCAGAGCACCTGGATGGTGCGCTGCAGCTCCTGCTCGCGCCCGATCAGGGGGTTGTGCTGCTTGTAGAGGTCGTTCATGCAGCTGACGAGCTGGCGCCAGGCGTCCTCCTGCTGCGACGGTCCGAACTGGTCATGTAGACTGTCGTCAAACTCGCAGAACTCGATGAGGTGGCTCATGAAGTTGCTCTCCTTGTCCAGCAGGCAGTCCTTGAGCAGATAGCACGCCCAGGAGTCCTCCAGCTGGAGCATCGCCTGGACCAGATGGGGCAGGTCGATGGCCGGCGCACTGCTGCTGACCACCTGTCGGCAGGCCATCTCGATGAGCCGCCCCATCTGCTCGGACGGGGCCGGCTGGTAGTCGATGCCGTCGGGCACGCGCTCCACCCGTGCCAGCTGCTCCTCCAGCCTTTCGACCAGCTTTTGCGGAGGATAGAAGATATTGAGCGCCGCATGGAAGTTGAAGTCGTCCGTGAGCCGCAGCAGCAGATGTTCGGGCATGATGAACTCATGGCGGCGCTCACGGCTGCACTCCATGGCTGCGACGAGCAACTTGGCGGCGCGTTCGGTCTGTTTGATTTCTGCCATTCTTTTTTCTTTTTAATCTTCAGGTTCGACTGTCAGCCGCAGCGGGAATCCCGACTCGCGGGCCATGTCGGTGGCCTTGCGCACCTTCGACGTGGCCACGTCGTAGCTGTAGATGCCCACGACGGCCTTGTCGCCGTGGTGCACCTGCAGCATGAGGGCCTCAGCCTCAGCCTCGCTCTTGAAAAACACCTGCGTGAGGATCTTCACGACGAAATCCATCGTCGTGAAGTCGTCGTTATAGATGATCACCTTGTAGCGTCGCGGCTCGCGCAGGTCGGTGCGCTGCCGCTCGCGTATGCCTGTCTGTTCTTTTGCCATAACATTTCATTCTGAGGACCGCACAGGGCGCACCGATACCCCGAGGTAGCGGTAGTAATTTTCCGTGTCGATGTCGCTCGAATAGAAGTACAGGCTGCGAGCGAGGTTCGGGCCGTACTCGTAGAGCGTGCGCGACAAGCAGTAGCCTTTCGAACCTGCGTAGATGAGCGAACCGCCTTTTCGGTAGCCTGCGGCGGGCAGGAAAACGGAATTGCCATTCGTATTGCTGGTAATCAGTAGTCCGTTCACGCCGTTTTGGGTGGTCCACGTGGTGGTGGTGTAGCTGCTGTTGATCAGCTCTGCAAGCTGTTCCTTGCTCGGCATGCGCCAAGCAGGGCCCCAGTTGACGTAGGCAGCATCGTCTGCAGCCTCCAGCTCTTTCAGATTGTCTGTATAACCATTATTGCCATACTCGCTGTTCGGGCAATATTTCGTCTGTTTGTTCCAATCGCCGTTGCACCACTTGTAGGTGCTCCAGTCGAAAAAAGTCTTTCCGTCGTTGTAGCCCGTCGTCTCACCCCACGCGAAGTAGTCGCCATAGTCTTCGGGATTCGTGGCACCGATGTTGCACGTGGCCCACAGTGTGCCGGAGGGCAAGCCGAGGTCGACATACTCAGGAACAAGTATGCTACAGGTAGCCTTCACTCCACTACCATCGGCAGCCTCGCAAGTAATAATGGCAGTACCATAGCCACCCATGGCAACCACAGCTCCTTGGATAACCCCCGCAACAGATTCATTGTCGCTTTTCCAAACGATATTTTTGTTTGAAGCATTCACTGGCAGCACGGTAGCAGTCAGTCGAACAACATCATCCTTTTCTAATACCACACTTGTCTGCGACAGCTCGATGCTTGTCACCAGCTGGATGACGGTCACCTCGCACGTGGCCGTCTTTCCGCTGACATCGGTGGCAGTGGCGGTGATGGTGCAGGTGCCGCCGGCCACGGCTGTCACGAGGCCGTTCTGGTCGACGGTGGCCACGGTCTCGTTGCTGCTCGACCACACGACTGACGTGCTGAGCGCATCGGGAGGCGTGACGCTGACAGTCAGCTGGGCCGTCGAACCGGAGTTCAGGGTCAGCGTAGGCTCACTCATCGCGATGGCGGAGACGAGCGCAGAAGAATTGGTGTAGTACGTGCAGGCACCCGTGGCATAGTCGAGCAGCAAGAGGTAGCTGGGATCCGTCTCGACGACGCCCAGCACCTTGACGGCCTTGCCCGACGCATCGTAGAAGGTGAGCATGCCGACATGATAGCGGAACTTATAGGTGGCAGCGCCGGGATAAGTGGTCGTGCCGTCCTCACTGAGCGTGAACGAGGTACCGTCGGGGGCATACCACATGCCGACGACCAGGGTGTTGTCAACCTTGTAGGGGTCGACGCCCAGGCTGATGGTCTGCTTGGGCGACCGGCCCAGGGCGACTTCCACCAGACTTGTCACATCGGCTACAGAAATCTCGTCGTCGCCGTTCATGTCGCCCTTCACGATTTCCTGTGCGCTCGCGACTGTTGCTGCCAGGAGCAGCAGTAATGACAGTAATGCTTTTTTCATTTGAATGTTATGTTTATTAGTTGGAACTGCAAAGGTATGCATATTTTTTTAAATATGCTCCGTCGCAGGTTGATTATTTTTAAATTGCAACGACAAAGTTACTAATTAAATCTATAAATGTTTCTGATTTTGTTGTTTTTTAACCATGATCTTGTTCGGAATCAGTCTCAAATGACAGCTGCGCAGACTATCAATTAAGGGGGGGGCGGACATATCCTTTATTTACATTATGGATTACATGCCAACAAAGGCGAAGCGGCTCAGAATTTATTTGACATTGCATAGGACCGGCGCCCACAAAGGACCGCTTCGCGACCCGAAAAGCACCGCTTCTCGACCCGAAAAGCGGCACTTCTCTCATCGAAAAGCGTCGCTTCTCTGAAGTCGTTTCATAAGAACCTCATTATCAACGGGTTCTCTTTTTAAGACAAATACTTAGAAAAATCACGACAAAAGGAGGATTATTGCGGCCTGGCTGTGCGGGCCGGGAGGGCCATCAGTCCGACGAAGGTCAGGAGGCCGTTGAGCAACAAGAGCTCGTAGCCGAAGTGATAGTCTAAGCGGGCGGCGGCCAGGCGGTCGCAGGCATAGCAGAGCAGTGGCGAGGCCACGCAGACGACGGGCACGAGGCGGTCGCGCACGCTGCGACGCGTGAAGAGGCCGAAGGCGAAGAGTCCGAGCAGGGGGCCGTAGGTATAGCTGACGATGGTGTAGATGGCGTCGATGAGCGACGAGCTGCCAGCGGCGCGGAACAAGAGGATGAAGACGACGAAGAGCAGACAGATCGTCAGGTGGGCGCACTTGCGCAGCGGCTCGTCGGCGGGCCGCTGGCGGATGTCGACGCAGTAGCTCGTCGTCAGCGACGTCAGGGCCGAGTCGGCCGACGAGAACGAGGCGGCGACGATGCCGAGCGTGAACAGGACGGTCACCATCGTGCCCGCTCCCTGGACGAAGGCGGGGAGCAGCTCGTCGCCCTTGGCGGGCAGCCCCACCCCACTGCCCTCAGCCAGCTGGGCCAGCAGCACGCCGAGCGCCAGGAAGAGGAAGTTGGCAGGCAGGAAGGCCAGCCCGTAGCTGCACATGTCCTTCTGGGCGTCGCGCAGCGTGCGGCAGGTCAGGTTCTTCTGCATCATGTCCTGGTCGAGCCCCGTCATGACGACGACGATAAAGGCGCCGCTGAGCAGCTGTTTCCAGAAATAGGTGCGGCTGGTCCAGTCGTCGAAGACGAAGATGCGGCTGCGCCCGTCGGCCATGACGGCCTGCAGGGCTTCGCCGGGGTCGAGGCCCAGCTGTCGCATGACCATATATATAATAAGGATGAGCGAGGCGAAGAGACACGTCGTCTGCAGCACATCGGTGAACACCAGCGTGCGCACCCCACCCCGCCGCGTATAGAGCCAGATGAGCGCCACCATCGCCACGGCGTTGACCCAGAAGGGCACGCCGAGGGCGTCGAGCACGAACTGCTGGAGGATCATGCAGACGACGTAGAACTTGACGGCCGACCCCACCAGCTTCGACAGCAGGAAGAACCAGGCGCCACTGAGGTAGGAGCTGCGTCCCAGCCGCTGGCCAAGGTAGGTATAGATCGACGTGAGGTTGAGCCGATAGTAGACGGGCAGCAGGACGAACGCGACTGCCACATAGCCCAGGATGAAGCCCATGCAGAGCTGCAGATAGGTCATGCCGCTGGTGAGCACCATGCCAGGGACGGAGACGAACGTGACGCCCGAGATGGAGGCGCCCACCATGCCAAAGGCCACCATGAACCATGGCGAGCGCCGCTCGGCGCGGAAGAAGGTGTCGTTGCCTGCGTTGCGACGGGCCGTCATGCGGCTGACGGCAAGCAGGACGGCGAAATAGACAATAATGGTCAATAGGACAAACATGGCTGCAAAATTACAAATAAAAAGTGAGACCCGCGCGCTGCGGGCCTCACTTTTTTCTGGCAACCAATCGAAAAGGGATCAGCCGATCTCAATCTGACGGCTCACCTTCACCTTCTCCTCCTCGTGCTTGGGCAACTCGACCGTCAGCACGCCGTGCTCCACACGGGCCTTGATCTGGTCGCGCTCGACGTCGTCAGGCAGGATGAGCGTCTGCTCATACTTTGAGTAGGAGAACTCGCGGCGCAGATAGCGCGTCGACTTGTCCTCGTCCTTCTTCTCCTCCTTCTGCTCCATCTTGATGATGAGGTTGCCCTCGTCGTTGATGTGGACGTTGAAGTCTTCCTTCTTCATGCCCGGAGCGGCCAGCTCCACGATGTAGGCCTTGTCGGTCTCCTTGACGTTGATGGCCGGAGCGGTGCAGTTAGCCTTCGGCATAAACTCGTTGTCAAACAAATCGTTGAAAACACTGGGCAGCCAAGCTGCGTTACGTCTCATCATTGGTGTCATAGTTTTGTCCTCCTATGTTTATTAATTGTTGTTTTGTTATGTTCTTTCCGAGCTCCTCTCATCGGCGCTCACCATGATAGACGCAAAAGCGATGCCAAACAGCCCCAACGCGACATTGTGTCACATCGGGGCTGTCAGAAAGTCAGTATCAGTTTTTCTCTTACTTGCGCCTCCAGAGGCGGGTCATGTCCTCGAGCGTCTTGCCCTTCGTCTCAGGCACGAGGCGCCATACGAACAGGGCTGCGATGAAGCAGATCACGGCGTAGAGGCCGTAGGTGAACCAGTGGCCGAAGTCGTCGCCCTCAGTGAGGTGCATATTGAACATGGGCACGAAGGTCGACGAGACGATGAAGTTGAATATCCACTGGAAGGCCACGGCGATGGCCACGGCCGCGCCGCGGATGGTGTTGGGGAAGATCTCGGCGATGAGCACCCAGCAGATGGGGCCCCATGAGAACATGAACGAGGCGGAGTAGACCATGATGGAGAGCATCGTCACCATCTCGAGGCCGGCATGGCCGAAGGTGAGGGCGACGCCCAGTGCGCCGATGCCCATGCCGATGGAGCCGCAGATGAGCAGTGGCTTGCGGCCCAGCTTCTCGACGGTGAAGACGGCGACTAGCGTGAAGAGGATGTTGACCACGCCCATGACGACCGTGTTGACCATCGGGTTGGTCATGCCCATGTCGCCGAAGATGCGGGGCGCGTAGTAGAGCACGGCGTTGATGCCGACGGCCTGCTGGAAGACGCTGAGCATGATGCCCACGAAGATGCAGAGGTAGCCGTAGGTGAAGAGCTTCTCCGTGCGGACGGTGATGGTCTCCTTGATGTCCTGCAGGATCTGCCGGGCCTTCTGCGAGCCGTTGATCTTGGAAAGGATGCTGAGGGCCTTCTCATCGCGGCCCACCATGACGAGATAGCGCGGCGTCTCAGGGACGAAGCAGATGAGCAGGGCGAAGAGTCCTGCGGGCACGGCCTCCGATCCGAACATATAGCGCCAGCCGGTCTGGATGGTCCAGGGGTCGGAGCCAGGGGCGACGGCGTTGACGCCCTGTCCGATCTGTTCGATGACGGGGTTGGTGTGGTCGCCAAGGATGAGGAAGTTGACGAAGTAGACGACGAGCTGTCCGAAGATGATGGCAAACTGGTTCCACGAAACGAGCATGCCGCGGATGTTGCTGGGTGCCACCTCGCCGATGTACATCGGGCAGATGGCCGAGGCCAGTCCGACGCCGATGCCGCCAATGACGCGATAGATGTTGAACATGATGAGCAGCGAATACGTGGGCACGCCATGCTGGAAGAGCAGGAACTCAGGCTCCATCGAGCCCAGGGCGGAGATGAAGAACAGCACACCGGCCACGATGAGGGCGCGCTTGCGGCCCAGTCGGGAGGCCAGCAGTCCGCTCAGCGCAGAGCCGATGATGCATCCGATGAGGGCCGAGGAGGAGGTGAAGCCGTGCATGTAGTCAGTGTACTGGAAGTCCTGTGCTCCCATGAAGAAGGCCTGCAGGCCTTTCTCGGCGCCAGAGATGACGGCCGTGTCGTAGCCGAAAAGCAGTCCGCCCAGCACGGCCACCATGACGATCGAAATGAGGTAGCCGCGGCTACCGTTGCGTTCATTGTTCATAGCTTTATGTGTTTTTAGTTTATTGCTCAGTATTCATTGTACATTGTTCATTATTCATTGTACATTCATAGTTTCACTCTGAGTGTCTTCAGCTGACTGGCAGCACTCGACGTGCCGACCATGACCTCGTGCTGGCCGGGGACGACGCGCATCGTGTTGGTCTGCGGATCCCATGTCTCCAGCTCGTCGCGCGTCAGCTGCAGGGCAACGACCTTCTTCTCGCCAGGCTTCAGCGTGACGCGCTGATAGCCACGGAGCGTCTTCAGCGGACCCTCGACGTCAGCCGTGCGGCGGAGATAGACCTGCACGGTCTCCGTGCCCTCGCGCGCCCCAGTGTTCTCTACGGTGCAGGTGACGATGAGCTTGCCATCCCTGACCTTGGCCTTCTGCTTCGACACGTTGAAGGTGGTATAGCTCAGCCCATGGCCGAAGGCAAAGAGGGGCTCCGACTGGAGGTAGCGATAGGTGCGGCCCGCCATGCGATAGTCGAGGAAGTCAGGCAGCTGCGAGTCGTCGCGATAGAACGTCATGGGCAGCTTGCCCGAGGGGTTGACGTCGCCGCTGAGCACCTCGGCCAGGGCCTGTCCGCCGGCCTCGCCGCCATACCATGCCTGGACGATGGCGTCGCAGGTCTCGCGGGCCTCGGGCTCCAGGGCAACGGCGCCGCCCGAGCAGTTGACGAAGACGACGCGCTTGCCGGCCTCATGGAGCGTGCGGAGCAGCTGTCGCTGCACCTCGGGCAACTCGATGGTGGTGCGGTCGCCGCCCTTGAAGCCTGGGTCGCTGACCTTCATCTGCTCGCCCTCGACGCGTGGCGAGATGCCGCCAGCGAAGACGACGGTCTCGGCCTGTCCGATCTGGCTGAGCAGGTCGGCCGTTGAGGGCGTATAGCGGCGGCGGACGTCGAACTGCATGGCCGCCATGTCGTCCGTCTGCTTGTAGTCGACAAGGATGTGATAGTCGCGCCCTGCCTTGAAGTCGAGCTCGACGGTGCCTTCCTGGATGCGGTTGCGCGACTTCCAGACGTCGACCAGCGTGTCGCCGTCGACGTAGAGGCGCATCATGTCGTCAGCTCCGACGAAGAGCTCCAGCTTTATGTCGCGGTCCGTGCGGAGCGTCGCCTCATAGCGGGCAGAGAAGTGGTTGAGCTCGACGCCTGGCGCAAAGACCGTGGCGCCGCCGTTGCTCAGGTTGATGGGTTCCGTATAGACGACGTTGGCAACGGGCTGGCCCTCCATCGTCTCGTTGTTCCAGTATGTGCCGACCATGCCCTGCCGTCCGTCGGGCGTACGCAGCAGGTTGAAGTGGCTTTCAGTGACCATGGGGCTGGTGATGCCGCAGCCAGGGATATACTTCACGTCCTGTCCGAAGCGCTGGCGGATGCCCTGCAGGATGGTTGTTGTCTGGGTGGGATAGCCAGCATAGTTGCCCCACATCATGACGGAGTCGTTGGCGTTGGGTCCCATGACGACGAGGCTGGAGGTGAGGGGCAGCACGCCGTTGTTCTTCAGCAGGACGATGCCCTCGCGGGCCACCTGCAGGGCCAGCTGCTTATGCTTCTTGGAGGCGATGACGCTGGTGGGGATGCGGGTCCACTCGACCAGCTCGTCGGGGTCCATGTCGCCCAGCTCGAAGCGGGCGCGCAGCAGACGGCGCAGACTGCGGTCGATGTCCTGCTCCGACAGTTCGCCGCGACGGACGGCCTCAGGCAACTTGCGATAGGCGTTGCCGCACTCCACGTCGGTGCCGGCGCGGACAGCCTTGGCCGAGGCATTGACGGCGTCGGGCGACACGTTGTGATAGTCGGGCAGAAAGTCCCAGATGGCGCCGCAGTCGCTCGTGATGAGTCCGCGGAAGCCCCAGTCCTGCCTCAGGATCTGATGTTCGTAGCGGTTCTGGGCGCAGCACGGCTCGCCGTCGATGCGCTGATAGGCGCACATCACCTCAGCCACGCCCTCGTCGACGAGCGCCTTGAAGGCTGGCAGATAGGTCTCCCAGAGGTCGCGCTCTGGCAGGTTCTCGATGTTGAACGTATGGCGGTTCCACTCCGGACCGCTATGCACGGCGAAGTGCTTGGCGCAGGCCAGCAGCTTGCGATACTTCGAGTCCTTGGGCCCTTGCAGGCCGCGGACGACGGCCGTGCCCATGCGACTGGTCAGGAAGGGGTCCTCGCCGTAGGTCTCCTGTCCGCGTCCCCATCGCGGGTCGCGGAAGATGTTGATGTTAGGCGTCCAGAACGACAGGCCGGCATACTTCTTCAGGGTGCCGTTGCGGCGGGCCAGCGTGTTCTTGGCGCGCGCCTCGTCGCTGACAGCGGTGAAGACCTGCTCGACGAGCTGGTCGTCCCATGAGGCGGCCATGCCCGTGGTGATGGGGAAGACGGTGGCAAAGCCGTTGCGGCCCACGCCGTGGAGGGCCTCGTTCCACCACTCGAAGCGGGGCACGCCGAGGCGCTTGATGGCCGGCGACTCATTCATCATCAGGCTGGCTTTCTCTTCAAGGGTGAGGCGCTGCAGGAGGTCGTCGATGCGCTGTTCGGTGGGAAGATTGGGATTCTGGAATGGCAGCTGCTGGGCCGTGACGCCAATGGTGGTCACGAGCATGCAGGCCAGTAGTAATCGTTTCTTATTCATCAATGGAATCGTTTTTGGGTTTTCGCATGGCAAAAGTACAAATAATAATCGAGAAAAGCATCAAAAAAAGAGTGGAAAAACGTCGCAAGAGACATTTTTTCCACTCATTTGAAACATTAATACACCTAACGGACGATGATTTTGCGGCCCTCGCTCACGTAGATGCCGGGGCGCAGACCCTCAGTCGACGTAGCACGACGGCGTACGAGCCGGCCATGAGCGTCGTAGATGTCCGTCGGGCGGTCGTCGCTCATGACGCCGCTGATGCCGGCTCCGACGGCCTTGACGAAGAGCCATCCCTCAGCGATGCGGCTGGTGTCCCAGAGAACGTCGCCCTGCATGTCGAAGGTGGGCGACCCGACGAACGTCGTACAGGTGAAGATGCGGATGGAGTCGCCCGGCTGCAGTCTGTGGCCGGCAGCGGGGACGAGGCGTATGGTGCCGTTGAAGGTGAGAGTCGAGATGCCCTCCAGGCTGGTGCTGCCGCTGATGGATGACGTGCGCGACTGGCGCACGCCGATGACGAGCACGCCCTGCTGCTGGAACGTGACGGGCTTCTGGTCGAAACAGATGGAGCCCATGGAAGCCCCCTCGTAGGCCCCGGGCTTCATCGTGCCGCTGACAACGGTCGCGGAGTTCTTCAGTCCATTGGCCATGGTGTTGCTGCCCGAGATGACGCCGCCCTCATTGACGTTGAGGCGCCCTGTGCCCAGTTGTGTGGACGTGCCGACGGCGAGCTCGCCCTCGTTGACGCTGGTGGTGCCCGTGTTCGTATTGGCGCTGTTCCATGTCACCTTGCCGCTGCCCACCTTGACGAGATTGGCCGTCGACGTGACGCGGACCGTGGTCGACCAGTTGGCGTCGTTGCCCACCTGCCACGTGTTGGGGTTCGAGTTGCCGCTGGAGCTGAAGGAGCAGGTGCCGCCCAGCAGGCCGCTGCCCGTCAGTCGTCCGATGCGATAGGTGCGTCCGCTGTTCTGCACCTCTACGCCCTCAGGAATGTTGAGTGTGCCGTTGGGCATGCCGTAGCCGTTGTCGAGTGTGAAGCGGGTGTCCTTCGAGTGGACCGTGCAGTTGACCGTTCCCTCAAAGGCCGACCAGTTGCCAGTGATCTGCGTGCGGGTGGCGTTCCATCCGCTGCCGACGACGATGGGGCAATAGACGGTGAGGGTGCCCTCGCCCGTCAGCCTGTTGCTGAACGAGCCACGGTCAACGAGGTTCCATGTGCCGCGCTTGTTGGCCGGCACGTGTATGTTATAGCCCGAGCTGGTGTTCTCCAAGAGGGTGCCGTTCTGGAATTCCACCGTCTGAGCCGGCATGTTGGCATTGACGCACTGGACGGTGCCGCCGGCGATGACGAGTCGCTGCAGCGACGTGTTCGACGTGTTGAGCTTCATCCAGCCCGCGCCGCGCTTGGTCAGGACGGTGCCCGTGATGGCGCGGTTAGAGATGAAGTCGGCCGCATTGTTGATGACGCCGCCCTCGTCGCCGCTCATCTGAATGGCCGAGCCACAGGTGACGGCAGCCGTCGTGCGCAGCTCGGCGCCGTCAGCGATGACGAAGCGCGAGGCCAGGGTGGTGACGCCGCCCAGATGGCCCTTGGGCTGGTTGGCGTTGGCCATCGAGGCGATGCTGACGGCTCCGCCCTCCAGTCGCACGCCGCCCGTGAACGTGTTGTCGTTGGTGATGGTGAGCAGACCCGTGCCGCGCTTGACGAGCGTCGTCTGTCCGACGAGGGCTCCGCTGCCCTCGAAGCGATAGTCCTTGGCGGTGTTGTCGACGAAGACGGTGTCGGCCTCCAGCTCGCCGCGCAGACTGACGACATTGGCGTCAGCCGCATCCGTAAACCAGACGTTGTCGCCCGTGACGAAGAAGTCGCTACTGGCGTCAGCAGCAGCCTTGTTGACGAAGTTCTCCGTCTCAGCCAGGTCCCAGACGCCGTTCTGGCGGCCTGTCCATACGATTGTGCCGGCATCGCGCATGCCAGAGACGACGAGATAGAGGTCGGCGTCCCTCAGTTCGAGCGCAGCCTTCATCTTAGTGCTGATGCCCTCGATGCGGATGCTGGCCAGCGAGCCGACGAGCGTCGCTGCGCGCCCGATGAGATAGTCGCCCTCAGGGACGTCGCCGTCGCCATGATAGCGGAACTCGAAGACGGGCGTCAGATACTGCGGTCCATACTGCCACGACTTGGTCTCGACGGCCATGCGCCCGGCCTCGATCAGGTCGGACTGGAAGCCGTCGTAGAGGTCGAAGACGACGCGCGAGCCGAAGCCCAGCGTGAGCGAGTCGGTCGTGAGCTGTCCCTGATGGTCCGGGCCGCCGGGGCGCAGCTCGGCGGCATAGTCCATCTTGATGCTGCGGAAGCGTCCGCCGTCGCTCTCGAGCACGGCAAAGCGGTTGAGCCATAGGGGCGAATGAAGCAGCGTGCCGTCGAAGCAGAGCGTGCCCGCCCAGACGTCGGTGGGCCCCGTGTAGGCCTGCTCCACGGCGGGCAGCCGCAGCGTGCCGTCGCCCTGCTTGACGAGCCGAGTGGCGCCCGTGAAGGCGGCGCCGCTGACCTCGCAGGTGTAGTAGGTGCGGTTGATCAGCGGGTTGCCGACGGTGTTGTTGCTGTTGGTGCCCTGAATCCATGAGGGCACGTTGAACGTCATGCCCCACGGCGAGCTGCCCTCAGCGACGCTGAGCTGCGTGTCGGCATAGTCGCAGAGGAGGACGTGCTGGCCGTCTTGCTCTGAACCGATGGCTGAACCATCGGCCACCACGACGCGACCCGTCGTGGTCAGTGGCGGCGGCGCCTGGGTGATGCCCTCCAGCTCGCCGAGGAAGTAGCTGGCGTGGGGCGGCTGGTTGTAGCCTATCGACTCCCATACCATGCCCTGCCGATACTGGTGGTCGTGCCACAGCGTGTAGTTGCGCCATCGCGTGGGAATATTAGTGGTATAGACGCGCACGTACTTATTATCCGTCGTGCGCACGATGATCTCCTCGCGCCAGTCGCCCATGATGTCGCCCACGGCCGATGGCGTGTTCTTCGTCCAGTTGCAGTTGGCCGTGCCGTCAGCAGTGAAGACGACGGAGCCGTCGGCCTTGAAGACGCGGGCCGCACCCTCGCGCGACGAGGCGCCGTCGAGGCCCTCCTCGAGCAGGTCGCCGTCCCAGTAGATGCGCCAGTTGTTGGTGAATCCGCCCGGGCCGCCCGCGATGACCTTATCGCTGACGCAGGAGATGGTGCCCGACTGCGACGAGTGGCCGATGGCGCCGGGATAGGCGTTCGAGAAGTTGCCGCAGAGGGCGCGGCCGTCGTCGCTGGTCGACTGCAGGCGATAGTAGATCTTCGACGTCGTGGCGTCGCGATAGTTCATGGCCGGCTCGTCCTCGTTGCAGGTGAAGATCTCCTGGCCGTGGCGATAGGGGTCGAAGTCGGAGCAGTGCTGGGCGTCGCCGTGGCCGAGGCCCGTGGTGGAGAGTCCGCGGCCGTTGTCGTCGATGACCATCGAGCCAAAGCAGATCTCGTCGCGGCCGTCCCAGTCGACGTCGGCAATGCCGAAGTTATGGAATCCGTTGCCATACCAGGGGCTGTCCCACCCTTCGTCGCACTTCCACTCCCAGTAGAGCGTGAGCTTGTGCGTCTCTGGGTCTACTGAGAAGGCCTTCATGTGGTGCTTCGTGTAGCATCCGCGGCCGAGGAAGACGTAGGCCTTGCGGCCGTCGAGGAAGGGCGCCCCGAAGTAGTGCTTCGTCGAGCGGTGGCCGTAGCCGTCGCCCCAGTCGTCGGCGGCGCCGCGCGGCAGGGGGTAGGTCATCCACAATTGTCCGCCCGGCCCGATGGGATATGGCTTGCCCGTCTGTCCGTCGAGGTAGAGCAGGTATTCCGCCCCCGTGTTCGTATAGGTCATGTTGGCCGTCTGCGTGACCGTGTTGCGCGTGTTGACCCTCATGTTGCCGATCTCGGTGGTCGTGCCGTCGGCATGATGGATCACCATGTTGTCAGCACCGCGCATGAGCACCTCCGCACACCCGTCGCCGTCCCAGTCGTAGCCGACGGCATCATACTGCTCGTCAGGACCGGAGACCATGTTGGGCCCCAGGTCGATCCACCACAGCCGCTCGCCCTCGAGCGTGTAGCACTCCAGGTGGTTGTAGGCCGAGTCGTTGCCTACCGACGAGCCGTCAGGGCCGTAGTTGCGCTTGACGATGAACTCGCTGCGGCCGTCGCCCGTCACGTCGGCCAGGGCGATGTCGTTGACGTTGTAGTCGGACGTAATGTCCGTGCCGCGACGCGAGTAGACCTTGCCCACGGCGAACTCCATGTACTGGCGGGCGAGTCGCGACACAGGCTCCGACTTCGCCTGCTCCACACCACGCACGACGGCCGCCACCTGATACGTCGAGCCGCTGCGCCCCGCCGCGTCCGTGAAGCACGACGCGTTGAGCGGCTGGTCGTTCGCCTTCACGCCGTCGCGATAGAGGTTGTACTTCGTGTCATAATACTCCTCGCCGAAGATGCGCCAGCTGACGAACGAGCCCGAGCCTGACGGCACGGCCACGAGGCCGCGGTCCAGCAGGTCGGTGGTGCGCTGGGCGCTGAGGTTGACGATGGTGGAGAACAGGATGACGGTAGCCAGTAATAGTCGTTTCATGTTGATTCTTGTATATTTATTGTTTTTAGGATGCAAAGGTACGACAAATTCTTAAAAAAAACAAACCTTTCGCTGATTAATTCGCAGAAAAGTATTACCTTTGCACGCAAAATTGTTCAAAATCAGGATGATATATGAGTCAGCTAATCAGACCTAACAATTATTGCCGACTGCTCGATGCACGCCAGACGGAGCAGGGCATCAAGCTCATCAAGGAGTTCTTCCAGCAGAACCTCTCCACCGAACTGCGGCTGCGCCGCGTCACCGCCCCACTCTTCGTCATGAAGGGACTGGGCATCAACGACGACCTCAACGGCGTCGAGCGGCCCGTCACCTTCCCCATACGCGACATGGGCGACCAGCAGGCCGAGGTGGTCCATTCGCTGGCCAAGTGGAAACGACTCACACTGGCCGAATACCACGTCGAGCCGGGCTACGGCATCTATACTGACATGAACGCCATACGGGCCGACGAGGAGATGGACAACCTCCACTCACTCTACGTCGACCAGTGGGACTGGGAGGCCGTCATACGCCCCGAACAGCGCACGGTCTGCTTCCTCCGACAGGTCGTGGAGCGCATCTACAGCGCCCTACGCCGCACGGAGTACCTCGTCTGCGAGACCTACCAGCAGCTGCGACCCTTCCTGCCCGAACAGATCAGCTTCATTCACGCCGAGGAGCTCCTCCAGATGTATCCCAACCTCACGCCCAAGGAGCGCGAGGACGCCATCTGCCGCGAGCGCGGCGCCGTCTTCATCATCGGCATCGGCGGACGCCTCTCCAATGGTGAGAAGCACGACGGCCGCGCACCCGACTACGACGACTGGTCGACCACGGCCGAGAACGGGCTGCCGGGCCTCAACGGCGACATCCTCATCTGGTATCCCGTCCTCGAGCGCGCCATCGAGCTGTCGTCCATGGGCATACGCGTCGACAAGGCCTCACTCCTGCTCCAGCTCGAGCTCGAAGGTCAGCAGGACCGCCAGCAGCTCTACTTCCACCAACAGCTGCTCGCCGACCGACTGCCACTCAGCATCGGCGGCGGCATCGGACAGAGCCGCCTCTGCATGGTCCTGCTCCACAAGGCCCACATCGGCGAGATACAGGCCTCAATCTGGCCTGACGACATGCGCCGCGAGTGCCGCGAGCTCAACATGCCGCTCATCTGACGCCACGACCGCATGATTTCCTGACATCAAGACGACAGCTACAGACTACAGACATCAGGACAACAGGACATCAAGACATCAGGACATCAAGACAACAAGACATCAGTATTTTTGTCTTCTCTAGGATGAGATAACAAAGACCGACGCTCCATCAATCTTTCGCCACGCCGTGACGCCATGCCGTCACGACGTGATTTCATGCCGTCACGCCGTGACGGCATGGCGTCACGGCGTGTCATAAGTTTAGCCCGTACCCAAGTTACTAAGTAACCGTTAATAAATTGGTACAATTTGGCTGTCCCTGTAGGAGGCGACGTGTCCCCACGTCGCACTTGCCGCAGGTGTCACGTGAGGACACGTGACCTCCCAAATCCTACCAAGTCATTTTTTATGGTCACTTAATGTCTGTAGTCTTGTTGTCTTGATGTCTGTTGTCTTGATGTCCTGTTGTCTTGATGTCTTGATGTCTTATAGTCTTGATGTCCGCAGTCTTGTTGTCGCAAGCCAGCAAAAAAAATCTGTCCGGAAGAGCGGCCTGCAGCGCTGCTTTTCCGGACAGAGGATGATAAAGGAGTGCGGGTCAGAAGGCGACCTTGCGAGTCAGGCCGTCGGACTGGCGGACGACGTAGATCTGACCGCGGGCAGGCGTGGCGACCTGCTGGCCTCCGAGGGTGAAGTATTCGGCGGCAGCGGGACGGAGGGCCGACTGGGTGTCGGCGATGGCATTGGCGCTGGGGGCTGCCTTGACGACGTAGGTGGTCATCGTGCGCAGGTCGGCAGCGCAGACGGTGATGAGCGCCTGCCGTCCTGTCTCGGTCTCCCTGAGGGCCTTGACGACGTAGGCGTCGCGGCTGTCGGCGACGGGCTCGAGCGCGTCGATGTTGAGGGCCCCTTCGAGCTCATACTCCAGCTGGTCGGGCGTGAATCCCTTGACGTTGAGCGAGGCGAGGCGTGCGTTGTAGACGAGCGTGAGGTCGTCGACGAAGACCTCGTCGTTGGCGCTGCCCTGTCCGGCATCGGCGTTGGTGGAGATGGTGATGAGGATGGCCTTGGGCTGGAGGGCCTCCGAGACGTAGGTGAAGGGGATGGAGATGCGCTTCCACTGTTCGCCCGTGACGGCGATCTGGCGGTTGGCGGCGCGGGCCACGACGTTGGAGTAGTCCTTGTCCTCAGGGTCCTGATAGTAGGTGCCGTCGGTGATGACGGCGCTGACGGTGGCGTAGGGGTGGTCGGCGTTGGTCTTGCCTTGCTTGAACTTCACCCAAAAGACGAGGGAGTCAGGGCGGCTGGTGAGGCTGACGTAGAAGGGGTCGCCGTTGCCGTCGACATCATCCTTCGACATGTCGAGGTAGGCGTTGTTGGATTTGTCGTCGGCCACAAAGGCGCCTGCGTTCATGCGGCCGGTGGTCATGGTGCCGTTGGCAATGATGCCGAAGATGGAGGTGGCGTAGATGCGTGCGCAGGCCGTGCCGTTCATGCCGCCGTCCTCCGACTTCTCGATATGGTGGCCGGCGAGGGGCGCGGCGGCTCCTGTGGCGCTCTCGAAGGAGTGCCAGGCGTTAGGCTCGACGTAGCCGTCGGCCGAGGTGTGCCATGCTTCGAAGTCGCCGTTGGGCACGTGGTAGCCCTGGCCCTGGATGAGTGCCTCGCTGAAGCGCACCTCTACCTTCTGGCCCATGATGGCCATGAGGTCGAGCGTGATGAGTGCGCGCATGCTGCCGTCCTCGATGACGGCTGCCAGGTTGACGGGCAGCTGGCCGAGCATGGGTCCCATCCAGAAGGGCACGCCCTCGGCATCGCCCTCAGTGACGGCGATGTCCTGCGATGCCCAGAGGAAGACGGCGTTGTCCTTCTTGACGGGCTTGATGCCGGTCAGCTGTACGTTGCCGACGTACATGGGCTGGTCGCCGTTCATGAGGATGAAGTTGCGGAGGTTGAGGTCGTAGAGTCCGTCGCGCTCGTCGACGGCGATGGTGGCCAGTTGTTTTGAACCTTCACCGTTGACCAGCACGAGGAGGCTGTCGGTGTAGTCGGTGGCCATGGCGGTGATGGTGGCCATGGCGGTGAGGATGAGTGTAGAAATTCTCTTCATATCAATTTTTTATTATAGTTTGTAAGCGTTATCTTATTTGATCTGATACCATAGCGAGAGGGTGCCGTAGATGGGATAGAGCGTCTGCTCGACGGTCTTGAACGAGCTGTGCATGATGCCCGTGAGGCCCCACTTCAGGTCGGCGCTGAGGCCCATGCGACGCGCCATCCGGAAGTCGGCCCCGAGGTCGAGACCAGCCTGCAGACGGCGCATCTGGTCGCCGAAGTCGTAGGTGGCGCGCTCGTCCATGGCGTGGCCCATCTCGATCTTCTGGCCTGTCGGGGTGTCCTTGCGCAGATAGCCGTCGGCGACGTTGCCTGAGAAGCCGCTGCTGGTGACGAAGGAGAGGTAGGGTCCGGCCCTGAGGGTCCACTGGGGGTGGACGTCGAGGGTGGCCATGAGGGGGACGGTCAGCATCCAGGCGCGCGTGTTCTGCTCGACGCGTCCTGTGTAGACGCCCTCGAGCTGCTCGCCGCCCTTGACCATAGCCATGTGATAGCCCTTGGTGGTGACGGCGACGCTCATGCCCTTGTTCTCGAAGTGGAGCCCTGCCTGCAGTCCCCAGGGGCCGCTGAGGGGGAGTCGGGCGTCGAGTCCGAGTGCCAGGTTGGACGTCAGGTCGAAGCTGTTGAGCTCGCGGATCGTGGCAGGGATGCCCAGCGGCGTGGCAGCACCGATGTTGTAGCCCATGCGGGCGGTGAGGGCGATGTTGTCGTCGGGGTCGGCAGCCTGTGCGCCGCTGGCGATGAACAGTGCGAGGACCGCGGCGGATATGGATGTGAGGAGTTTATTCATCGTGGGTGCAAATGATTCTGACTTTGTCGATGTAGAGCGTCGAGCCGATGGCGCCCTCGAAGGTGTCGCCATGGATGCTGGCAGCGAAGACCAGCGCGAGGTTGTAGCCGCGGTTCTGGAGCAGCTGCTCGTCGACGTCGGCGAGGTGCTCGAAGGGTATCTCGAAGAAGGTCCACTCGTCAGTCACCTTCACCTCCGCGATGCGGGCCTTGCTGACGATGAGGGGACTGCTGAGCACGTCGTCGCCATAGAGCACGACGGGGGCGCCCTGGTCGTCGTGGTTGCGATAGAGCACGGCATAGATGTCGGCTGAGTCGCGGCGGTTCTCGATGACCTGCTGCTGCTTGTTCTTGAACTCAGGGCCGGGCTGGTAGCGGTAGTAGCCCGTCAGCTTCTGGGGGGCGTGGGTGAAGGGGATGCCCATCTCAGTGGCATGGAGGGCGTCCTTGAGTGCGCGGTCGATGATGAACTTGCCGAGGAACATGTTGCCGGCTGCGATGGGGCGGCCTGTGGAGCGGCCCAGGGGGCCCGTGTCGAGGGTCATGAGCTTGAGGCAGCGGCCGTCGAGTCCGTTGTCGTCAGGCACGGTGGGATACTGGTCGGCCGTCTTGCTGGAGTTGGCGATGAAGTAGCCGCCATTGCCCGTGGCCCAGATGTCGTCGACGTTGCCGTCGGCGTCCTGCTCATACCACACGTAGAATTTCTTGTATTTGTCGTCGATGCGCGTATGCTCGAAGTCGTAGCAGACGGTGTCAGTCACAGTGACGGTCGTAGGCAGGAAGGCCACCTGATACTGGCGGGTCCATTGGCGGTCCTCCGACGTGACGGTATAGCTGACGGGGCCCTTGCTGAAGTCGCAGACGGTGCCGCTGGCGGGCTCGATCGTGGCGCCCTCAGTGATCTTGAAGCGGGGGGCCATGCGCGCCAGGTCAGCCGAACGGCGGACGACAAACTGGATGGCCGACTGCTCGGAATAGACGCGCACCAGCGAGTCGCTGGGCTGGAAAAAGACTTCATCGGGACGGTCGACGCTGACGGAGGCCTCCAGCACGTCGCACTCGGCATTGAGCGGCTCGTCCTTGATGCAAGCGGCCATCAGGCAAGCGCCTGCCGCCAGACTGATCAACGCCCTGTGATTCAAAAGTGTCATTTTGTTATCGCTTATGATTCATTTTAGAGTGCAAAGGTAACACTTTTTTTCCAATAATCTTTTCATTTATGCAAAAAAATCGTATCGCGATACCAAAAAGTGGGGAGGGGCGGCGGCGCCTTCTACTGGTCGGGATTCTCGACGTAACCCTGATACTCGGGGACGAGGGCCGACATGACTGCGTCGTAGGCCTGGCTGCGCGTGGCCTCGATGTTCTCAGGGCCCTGGCCGACGGGGTAGATGGGATGATGGATGGTGAGCGAGAGACGGTGCCACGTGACGAAGGAGAGACCGCGCTGGCGTGGCAGCACGTCGAACGAGCCGTTGATGGTCAGCGGCACGACGGGCAGCTGCAGCTCGTCGGCCAGTGCGAAGGCACCCTTCTTGAAGGTGCCCATGTGGCCCGTAAAGGTGCGTGCGCCCTCAGGGAAGACGCAGACGCTGATGCCCCCCTGGAGGGTGCGTCGTGCGGCGTCGTAGGTGGCCTTGATCTTGCTGGGGCCGCGCTTGTCGACAAAGATCTGATGGCTCTTCTCGCAGGCCCATCCGACGAGGGGTATCTTCATCAGCTGATACTTCATCATCCAGCGGAACTGGCGATGCAGGTGGGCATAGACGAGGAAGATGTCGAAGGCGCCCTGATGGTTGGCCACGAAGACGTAGCTCTGGCCTGGCTCCAGCTGGCGGCGGCCCTCGACCTTGACGGGAATGAGCAGCAGCCAGAGGATGATGCGCGACCAGAGGCTGGCGGGATAGAAGCCCCAGAAGTGGCCTCCGCCGAGGGAGCAGCCGACGGCCGTGACGATGGCCGTGATGACGGTGACGATGAGCCCCAAGGGGAGGGCGATGCAGAGTTGATAGGCGTAGTAGAGGTATTTCATAGCTTTAATCTCCTGATTTCTTGGTTTTCAGCGTGATGACGTTGACTTCGCCCGGACACCAGAGGCGGAACGGGATGGCTCCGCCCAGGCCGCGCGAGACGTAGAGCGCACGATCACCGGCCTGATAGAGTCCGCTGTACTCACGATAGCGCAGACGGGCGGGCGACCAGCCCAGGATGTTCAGCTGGCCGCCATGGGTGTGGCCGCTGAGGGTCAGCTGGCAATGGGTGCGGGGCAGGATGCGGCGTCGCCATGAGGTAGGGTCGTGCTCGAGCATGACGACGAACTCGTCGCGGCTGACGCCGTAGAGTGCCATGTTGTGGTCGCCCAGCTGGGGGAAGCGTCCCTCGCCGTCGTTCTCCATGCCCGCAATGACGATATGGGCAGAGTCGCGCCCGATGCGCTTGTGGCTGTTGCGCAGCAAATGCCACCCCAGGTCGCCATAGACGGCATCCGTGTGGCCCAGCTGCTCCGCGATGGCATAGGGGTCGTCCTGATCCATATACATGGCGTAGTCGTGGTTGCCCAGCACGGCCATGACGCCGTCAGGGGCTTTGAGTCGGGCGAGCACGTCCTGATGGTCATAGACCTCGCTGACGCTGCAGTTCTGCAGGTCGCCCGTGAAGACGATGAGGTCGGGCTGCAGGGCGTTGATGCTGTCGACGGCCCGCTGCAGGAAGGCGTCGTCGGCAGAACCGACGTGGGCATCACTGAACTGCACAATGCGATAGCCGTCGAAGGCGGCAGGCAGGTCGGGGCTGGCGAAGGTCGCGTGTCTGACGACAAGCTGTCTGGAGCCGACATAGCGCCCTTCGGCCCAGCCTAAGCCCCAGAGGAGCCCCACGAGGGCCATGAGCACACCCAGCCAGCGGCGGCGACGGCCCACGCGCCAGCCCACGAGGAACAGGAGCAGGGGGAGGAGCAGCATCAGGACGTCGAGCAGTTGCAGGTGGTGGAGGATGAAACGTACGATCATAGGCTGGCAGCGAGGAATTTACGGACGACGGCGGGGTCGAGCTGACGACGGCGGGCATAGTCGGCGAGCTGGTCGGCGCCAATCTTGCCGATGGTGAAGTAGTGGGCCTGGGGATGGGCGATCATGAGGCCTGAGACGGAGGCATGCGGGCGCATGGCGCCGCTCTCAGTGAGCGTGATGCCAATCTGGGCGAAGCCGAGCAGGCGGTCGAGCTGGAAGTTAAGGCTGGCATCGGGCAGCGAGGGATAGCCCACGGCGGGACGGATGCCCTGGAAACGCTCCTGATGAAGCTGAGCGATGCTGAGCTGCTCGTCGGGCGCATAGCCCCAATAGCGGCGGCGCACCTCGAGGTGCATCAGCTCGGCTGCCGCCTCGGCCAGACGGTCGGCCAGCAGCTGGGCCATCATCTTCTGGTAGGGGTCAGGGGCGAAGTCGGACGCCATGGCGCTGTCGACGCTCGTGGCAAAGAGGCCCACGCGGTCGGCGACAGGACTGACGAAGTCGGACAGACAGAGGCAGGGACGGCCCGTCTGCTGGCGCAGCAGGGCGATGTGCTCGCCGCCACGGCTGTCGAGCACGATGTCGTCGCCGTCGGCATGGGCCTCTTCGACGGTGAAGAGGGCGTGGGCCTGATAAGAATGGACAATGGTGTCGAGAAACGCGTCGGCCTCCTTGCGCAGACGCCGTTGCTCACAGGCAGGACGCACCTGCCAGGCGTGGTAGAAGTAGCCCCAGTTGATGTAGGGCCGTAGGAGCGGTATGTCGTAGTCGAGCTTCATCTGAAGACGACAGGTTGGCCGATGTAGTCGCGGTCGACCACACCGTGGTTGTAGACCAGATGACCATTGCAGAGCGTCGCCTCGACGCGCCAGTCGAAGGTGTGGCCCTCGAGGGGGCTCCATCCGCAGCGGCTCTGAATCACGTCGGGGGTGAGGGTCCAGGGCGAGTGGGGACGCACGATGGCGATGTCGGCCTGATAGCCAGGGCGAAGGAAGCCTCGACGCTGCACGTCAAACAGACGGGCGGGATTGTGGGACATGAGTTCGACGAGGCGCTCGATGGTGAGCACCTTGGCATCGACGAGTTCCAGCATAGCCACGAGCGAGAACTGCACCAAAGGCATGCCGCTGGCTGCCCTACGGCAACCGCCCTCTTTCTGTGCGGGCAGGTGGGGGGCATGATCGGTGGCCACGACGGCGATGCGGCCGTCGACGAGGGCCTCGCGCAGCATGAACTGATCGACGGGACTCTTGATGGCGGGATTCACCTTGATGCGCGAGCCAAGACGGGCGTAGTCCTGCGACGAGAAGAGCAGATAGCCGACGCAGGCCTCAGCAGTGACGAGGGGGAAGGGCGCGGCTGACGGATTGCAAGCGTCCAGGAGGTCGAGCTCCTCTGCCGTTGAGATGTGGGCAATGTGCAGGCGGGCATGATGCTTCTTGGCCAAGGCGATGGCCTTCTGGGTCGAAGCGATGCAGGCCTCTTCGCTGCGGATGAAGGGGTGGAGGCTGACGTCAGGATCGTCGCTGCCCTCAAGGGCCGTCTGCATGTTGCGCTCGATGACGGACGTGTCCTCGCAATGGGCCATGATGGGCAGCGGGGCGGAGAGACGGAAGATGCGGTCGAGGGCCTCGTCGCGGTCGACGAGCATGTTACCTGTCGACGAGCCCATGAACAGCTTGATGCCTGGCACGGCGTGGGGGTCGAGCTGGGCAAAGAGATCGGCGTTGTCGTTGGTGGCGCCGAAGAAGAAGGCGTAGTTGACGTGACTCTTAGAAGCAGCCAGCCGCTGTTTGTCGGCGAGCGCCTCGAGGGTGGTCGTCTGCGGCTTGGTGTTGGGCATGTCGAAGAAGGTGGTCACGCCGCCAGCGGCTGCCGCACGGCTCTCTGTCTCGATGTCGGCCTTGTCCGTCAGTCCGGGCTCGCGGAAGTGGACGTGCGTGTCGATGACGCCGGGCAGGACATAGCAGCCCGTGGCGTCGATGGTGCTAACGACGGCACTGCCGTCGGTCACGGGACGGGAGGATGAAGGGATGATTTGCTCGATGCGGCCGTCGTCGGCGACGACGATGTCGGCCTTACGAGTCGTGCCCTCGTTGACGATGCGGCCGCCGCTGATGATGGTCTTCATTCGGCGTTGAGTATGCTTTGCACAATGCTGTCGTTGGGCTCCTCAATGGTGGTGTCGCTCGCAGGAGCGCCTCCTTGCTGCATCTGCTGGTGAATTTCGTTGGCCACGCGGTAGTAGTCGCTCACGTAGGGGTCGTTCTTGAAGGCGTCCGTCGCCTTGCTCATCAGCTCCTCAATCTGTGGGGTGAGGATGGGATACTGATAGGCGGAGGTGATCATCATGAAGATGCCCGGGCCAAGGACGTTGTCGAAATTGTCGATGATGAAATGGGTCTCAAGCGAGTCGGTCTGACGGGCTATCTCCTGAGCCTCGACGGAGAGCTGCTGGGCGATGACCTCCTCGTCGATGCCGTCGAGCAGCATCTGACTCTCACGATGACCAAGCTCCACAAGCCGGTTGTCGAGCTGCTGGTGCTGGTCGAGGAAGTCGTAGAGCAGCTCATTGAGCGGCGAGCCGCTGACCTTCTGCTGGGCGTCGTCGATGCGGATGTTGATGTCGCCCTGCTCGACGACGAGGGGCATGACGCTGCGGTCGTCCATGTAGAGCGATGCCATGCGGGTGGAGTCGAACTGCCCTGAGAAGCGGAATTTGCCATGCACGACCTCACAGGAGTCGATGCTCTGGAGCTTGTTGTCGCGCACCACCTTGAGATAGAGTTTACTGCCATCGAGACGTGACACCGTCGACGAGCCCTGAATGCTGTAGGACTCTGCACACGAGGTGAAGGCAGCCACGATAAGTATGGCGTAAAGAATTCTGTTCATCGTCAATTTGTTTTAATCGTGTGCAAATGTACAACGATATCTTGATTCGGGAAAAAAAATTTGCGCAATTTAAAACAATTGCGCAATCTTTTAGCATTTATTTTGCCTCTCGCTTGAGTTCGTTGCTGATTCTATGCGTGACATAGAGTTGCAGGATGGCGGCAAGCAGGAGCGTCGCCACCCACTTCTGGTGGACGTACTGCAGATAGGTGGTCCACTCCAACCGCAGGGGATTGCCGTTGCCTGCAAACATCAGGGCGGCGGAGACGAGGAAGAGCACGTCGCTGAACACCATGATGCGGCGCAGACGGCGGATGGTGAGGTTTGGTCCGTCGTAGGTCTGCAGCATCTGCATGGAGGCGAAGCCCAGGGCTCCGAGGGCAAAGACCCATGGCGAGTAGGGCCAGCGCAGCAGGCTGACGCCAGCGCCGACGACCATGAGGATGGCTCCGACGAGGAAGATGATCTGCTGGATGCTATTCAACTGTCTCATAGTTCTGACGTTTCTGTCTGTCCGTTTGTTCATCGTCGCTCAGCACGAAGATGTCCTCGTCCTGAGCCTTCATGAAGTAGCGCTCGCGGGCAATCTTCTCCATCGCCTTGGGATTGGTCTGCAACTCGTGGATGCGGCTCTGGTCGCGCTGATACTCGTGTTCGAAGAAGGCAATCTCGTCGTTCAGTTCCGCGATGCGTTGCTTGTTGCACAGGTGGGCATAGATGCTGTTCTCGTCGAGGAATCCGACGAAGACAATGCCGAAGATGAGCACGACGCCATACTTGACGACGGGCAGTCGCAGGATGCGCAAGATGCTTTGTGTGATGGATTTCATATCACCGATGTATTTGTTGTTTCTTATTAGAAGTCCCCCTACCCTATGCCAGCTCGAGGCCGAAGGCCTGGCGAAGCTTCTCGACGGAGGGGTTGTCCTTGGCCATCGCCTCGAACTGCTCGCGACGCGTCAGGATCTTCTCCTGCTCCTGTTTCTCGGCCACGCGGAGCGTCAGCCGGATGTCGTCGTTGTGCAGATAGAGACGCAGCGTGGCCTCAATCTTCGTCTTGATGGATTCCACCTCAGTCTTGATGATGTCGTTCGGCACCGTCACCTCGACGTTGGGCATCTCGGTGATCTGCGGGTTCATGTTCTTCATGCGGGCCGCTATGCCGCTCATAGTCTGGGGCATGCGGTTGCACATCGACATCCATTGCAGCTCGAGGGCCGACTGCTCGAAGACCTGCGTCTGACGGCCCGACGGCGCGTCGGCAGCCTTCGTGCCTGGCAGTATCTGCATCTTCTGAGGATGGGCCTGCTGGCGCAGGTTGCTCCACGACGTGGTCAGCTGTGAGGCCTTGATGGCCGGACGGAGCGAGGGTGAGGGCGAGGGCGTCGCTGGCGACGCGGCTGCCACTTTGGGGGCCACCTTTGTCGGCTGGGGCGTCGTCGGCTGGGGTGCACGGGGCGATTCAGGCGACGCAGCCGCGGCTACCTGCGGGGCCGACTGCTTGGGCTGTGCCTGCTGAATCAGTTGTTTGAACAGGGATTTCAATCGTCTGGGCCTACGCCCACTGGCAGGCCCCTCGTCGGGCTGGGTCAGCTGTGCCACCTCAATGAGCGTCAGTTCCACCAGCAGCCGTTTGTTGCTCGACTGGCGGTAGTTGATGTCGCACTGGTTCATCAGCCGTAGCGACTGGTAGAGGAATCGGGTGTCGGTGCGCTGGGCCTGCTCCTGATAGCGCTGGCGCTGCTGCTCGCTCACCTCGAGCAGGGGCAGCGTCTGCGGGTCCTTGGCCATGAGCACGTTGCGCACGTGGCGGGCAAGGCCCTGGATGAGCAGTCCGCCGTCGAATCCTCCCGAAATGATATTGTTGAGCAGCACCATGATCTCGGCCGCCTTGTTATTATAGGCGAGGTCGACCATCTGGAAATAGTTGTCAGAGTCGAGCACGTTGAGGTCCTCGATGACTTTCTGGTAGGTGATGTTGCCCTGGCAGAACGATGCGGCCTGGTCGAAGATCGAGAGGGCGTCGCGCATGCCTCCGTCAGCCTTCTCGGCAATGACGGCCAGCGCCTCGTCCTCATACTGGATGCCTTCCTTCGCAGCCACGGTCTTGAGGTGGTCGATGGTGTTCTGGACGGTCATGCGCTCGAAGTCGTAGATCTGGCATCGCGACAGAATCGTGGGTAGAATCTTGTGTTTCTCTGTCGTGGCGAGAATGAAGATGACGTGGGCGGGCGGCTCCTCGAGCGTCTTGAGGAAAGCGTTGAAGGCGGCCGTCGAGAGCATGTGCACCTCGTCGATAATGAACACCTTATACTTGCCCAGCTGGGGCGGGATGCGCGTCTGCTCCATTAGCGTCTTGATGTGCTCGACGGAGTTGTTCGAGGCGGCGTCCAGCTCGAAGATGTTGAGCGAACGCTGCTCGTTGAAAGACTGGCACGACTCGCACTCGTTGCACGCCTCGCCCTCTGACGTCGGGTGCTGGCAGTTGATGGCTTTGGCGAAAATACGCGCGCAGGTGGTCTTGCCGACGCCGCGCGGGCCGCAGAACAGGTAGGCATGGGCCAGCTTGCCCGACTTGACGGCGTTCTTCAGCGTCGTCGTCAGCGCAGCCTGCCCCACCACCGTGTCGAAGGTCATGGGCCTGTATTTTCGTGCCGAAACGATATATTCCATTCTTATGTCAGTATAGTCAAAAAAGGATATGATTAATTATTTATCTTCTCATTCACCAGTTTCCGCAAATACTTAGCAGCCCGCTTCAGCAGGCCCTCATCCTCTGCGATGAAGCTCATGTTGCGTAGCATCTCAGCGTTAAGTTGCATGGTCGTCATAGGTCAATCTGTCTTTATCCGTTGCAAAGGTACACAAAAATTTCTGAATTCGTCGCACAAAGCGTGTGATTTTTTTTCTGACGGCAAAACGACGAAATGAGAAACGCGAAAAGAGTCTCACCGTCAGTTACGACAGCAAGACTCTTCGCAAAAAAGATGGCGGCCTCCTACTCTCCCGCATTGCATTGCAGTACCATCGGCGCAGGCGGGCTTAACTTCTCTGTT
>CACZBS010000020.1 GCA_902779455.1 uncultured Prevotellaceae bacterium | reverse complement strand
GGGGGAGTTATTTACTACCGCAGGAGTAGATGAGCGCCGTGACACCAGCGGAGGCGGGCGGCATGCACGCTATCCAGCTCCCCCTCTAAGATTAGAGGGGGGCAGGGGGGCGTTGACAACAGCGGAGTGGGGCGTTGACAACAGCGGAGTGGGGCGTTGACTGCTGTCGGGCATTTATCACATTATTGATAATAATAATGCAGATGAAATCCTGATAGATGGTTTATACGGCTAAGAATCTCTATGGTCAATAATCAATACGCAAGCTGTCAACATACAACAAACGGCAACCCGCAGGCTGCCGTTTATTATTTGTCTTGTTGTCTTGATGTCCTAAAAGTTCTTGTTGTCTTGATGTCCTCTCGTCTTGATGTCAAGCACCGCGATCGGATTCGATGAGGGCCAGCAGGTGTTCGACGGCGTCGGCCTCGGGTATATTTTTCTCGATGCACTCCTTGCCGCGGTAGAGTGAGATCTTGCCGCGGGCGGCGCCCACGTAGCCATAGTCAGCGTCGGCCATCTCGCCCGGGCCGTTGACGATGCAGCCCATGATGCCGATCTTCAGACCCTTGAGGTGGCTGGTGGCGGCCTTGACGCGTCGGATGGTCTCGGGCAGGTCGTAGAGGGTGCGTCCGCAACCGGGACATGAGATATACTCCGTCTTCGTCTGGCGCACGCGGGCGGCCTGGAGCAGGGCGTAGGCCACGGGAATCTCGTTCTCAGGGGGCTCGCTGAGGCTGACGCGTATGGTGTCGCCGATGCCGTCGACAAGCAGGGCGCCGATGCCCACGGCACTCTTCAGCCGGCCGTCCTCGCCCTCGCCGGCCTCCGTGACGCCGAGGTGGAGGGGGAAGGTCATGCCCTCGGCGTCCATGGCCTTGACGAGGAGCCTGACCGACTCGACCATGACGACCGTGTTCGACGCCTTGATGCTGACGACGACGTCCATGAACCGCTGCTTCATGCAGACGCGCAGGAACTCCATGCACGACTCGACGATGCCGGCGGGCGTGTCGCCGTAGCGCGACATGATGCGGTCGGAGAGCGACCCGTGGTTGACGCCGATGCGCACGGCCGTCGAGTGCTCGCGGCAGATGTCGAGGAAGGGCACGAGGCGCTGCTCAATCTTCTGAAGCTCAGCGGCATACTCCTCGTCGGTGTATTCCAGTTTCTTGAATGTGCGGCCCGGGTCGACGTAGTTGCCGGGGTTGATGCGCACCTTCTCGCAGTAGCGGGCGGCGACGTCGGCCACGGCGGGGTTGAAGTGGACGTCGGCCACCAGGGGCACCATGCAGCCCTCGGCGCGGACGCGGTCGCGGATCACCCGCATGTTCTCGGCCTCGCGCACGCCCTGTGTGGTCAGCCGGACGAGCTCGCCGCCGGCCTCGGCGATGGCCAGGATCTGGCGCACGCAGCCCTCGGTGTCCATGGTCGAGGTGGTGCACATCGACTGCACGCGGACGGGGTTCGCCCCGCCGATGCCGATATTGCCTACGCGCACCTCATGAGTCTTTCTTCGTTCCATTGTTTTTCTTTTTTTCTCTCGTTATAACGTTATAACGTTATTTCGATATTTCGGGGGGAGGAGCCCTTACCCGACCTTATATTCGAACTTCACTTCGGCCAGCTCGGCGTTGGCCTTCTCGATCTTCTTTTTCAGACCCTCCTTGTAGGTCTTCATCCGCTGGGCCAGGGCCGGGTCGCTGAGGGCCAGCATCTCGGCGGCGAGGATGGCGGCGTTCTGGGCGCCGTTGACGCCGACCGTGGCCACGGGGATGCCAGGCGGCATCTGAACGATGGAGAGCAGGGCGTCCAGACCGTCGAGCATGCCCTTGATGGGCACGCCGATGACGGGCAGCGTCGTCTGGGCGGCGATGACGCCGGGCAGTGCGGCGGCCATGCCGGCAGCGGCGATGATGACGCGGATGCCGCGGCCTTCGGCCTGGCTGGCAAACTGTTCGACGGCCTCGGGCGTGCGGTGGGCCGAGAGGGCATTGACTTCGAAGGGCACCTGCAGCTCGTCGAGCTGTCGGCAGGCTTTCTCCATGACGGGCAGGTCGCTGGTGCTGCCCATGATGATGCTTACTAATGGTTTCATATGGCGTTGAGATAGATGATTCCGAAGAATGAGCACACCAGGCCCACGGCATAGCCGCAGACGACCTGGGGCAGTGAGTGCTGGCGCAGGATCATGCGCGACGTGCCGAGCACGCCGGCCAGGATGAGCACCAGGCAGAGCCACCAGACGGGATTGAACGAGAAGAGCTCGGAGAAGATGATGAGTGCGCCCGTGACGCCGCCGATGCCGGCCATGTGGGTCGACACCTTCCACCACACGTTGATCAGCGCGCAGACCATCTGGATGAGCAGGGCCGCCATGAGGATGCTGGGCACGAAGTGATAGATGTGGAGGCGCTGCATGAGCCAGATGCACGTCAGGTAGCACAGGATGGAGATGGCGTAGGGCACCATGCGGCGGCGCTTCTGTCCGAGCTCGATGAGGGTCCATCCCTGCGAGCGGCGATAGAGGTGGATGAGGAAGGTGGGGAGCAGGATGGTGAAGAAATAGACGAGCAGCAGCACCTGCAGGCGGTAGGACAGGGCGAGCATGTTCAGATAGCTGAACGTGAAGAGCACGGCCAGCCCCAGCAGGGGCAGATAGAAGGGTGTGAACACGATGCTCATCGCCCGGGCTGCATAGATGATGCTTTTCTCTCTCGTCATGGCTCTCTCAACTCTCAGTTCTCAGTTCTCAATTCCTCCTCAACCGTGCCACGGGTATGGCCATCTGCTCGCGATACTTGGCCACGGTGCGGCGCGCGATGGGGTAGCCCTTCTGCTGCAGGAGGGTGCTCAGTGCGTCGTCGCTCAGGGGCTTGCGCTTGTCCTCGGCGTCGATGATGTCGCGCAGGGCGGCCTTGATCTCGCGGGTCGAGAGCTCCTCGCCCGTCTCGGTGGTGATGCCGTCGCTGAAGAAATATTTCAGTGGGAAGGTGCCCCATCGGGTCTGCGCATACTTCGAGTTGCTCACACGCGAGATGGTGCTCAGGTCGAGGCCTGTCAGCTCGGCGATGTCCTTCAGGATCATGGGGCGCAGCGAGGCCTCGTCGCCGTCCTCGAAGAATCGGTGCTGTCGGCGGATGATGGCCTTCATCGTCTTGGTCAGGGTCTGTCGCCGCATCTCGACGGCGTCGATGAAGTTCTGTGCGGCGTCGACCTTCTGCTTCGAGTAGAGCAGGGCCTCCTTCTGCTGGCGGGTCAGGTTCTGACGGTTCTGCTGATATTCCTTGAGCAGCTGCGCGAAGGTCTCCGACACCTGCAGCTGTGGCACGTCGCCGCTGTTGAGCGTGAAGGTGACGGTGCCGTCGTCCTGTGTGTCGACGATGAAGTCGGGAATGATCTGTTGGAGGGATTTGCCGATGACCTCGCCCATCGAGGCTCCCGGCTTGGGGTTCAGCCGGCGCAGCTCGCCGATGACGTTGTCAGCCTCCGTCTCGCTCAGGCCCATCGACTGGCGGATGCGGCTCCAGTGCTTCTTGGTGAACTCGTCGAAGTGGTGGGTGATGATGGTGCGCATTAGGTCGGTCAGCTCTGAGGGCTCGCGGCGGTTAATCTGGAGCAGCAGGCACTCCTGCAGCGAGCGGGCGCCGATGCCTGGCGGGTCGAGCTGCTGCAGCTTTTGCAACGTCAGCTCCAGCTGCGCGGTCGTCAGGTCTATGTTGTGATAGATGGCCAGCTCGTCGGCGATGGCGCTGAGCGGCGTGCGCAGCAGTCCGTCGTCGTCGAGCGAGCGGATGATGTATTCCATGACGTAGCGGTCGCGCTCGCTGAGCTCCATCTGGCCCACCTGCTCGAGCAACTGGTCGTAGAACGACATGGTGTCGGCGTAGACCATCTCCTCGCGCTCCTCGCCCGACGGCCGTCCGCCCTGATAGACGGGCAGGTCCTCGTCGTCGCGCCCCAGGTTCTGCAGGGCGGCGTCGAGTGCGTCGCTGCGCTCCTCGCGCTCCCGCTGGCTGTCGAAGTCGTCGGTCTCGTCGGTGGCGGCGGGGCCGTCGGCCTCCCATTCGTGCGGCTCGTCGTCGACGGCCGTCTCCAGAGCGGGATTGTCGTGCATCTCGGTCTCAATGCGCTCCTGGAGCTGCTGGATGGGCAACTCCACGAGCTGGGCCTGCAGCAGCTGCTGGGCTGAAATGCTTTGCCCGAGCCGTTGCTCCTGTCGCTGTTCCTGAATCTGAGTCTGAGCCTGTGCCATTAAAAAAATCTTAACCCCTAACCCTTATCTATTATCTATTATCTTTTATCTTTTATCTGTTATCTGTAGTATTCCTTCAGCTCCTCGGCCAGTTCGTGCAGCATTGCGGGCTCCTGGTTGCCATAGCGCTGCCACACCTGCTGGCAGGGCAGCAGCAGCGGCGAGAAGGTCACCTCGCGTAGGTTGAGATACGGGTCGCAATGCTGGAAGACGTCGAGCAGCTCCACGACGTCGTCGGCCTTCAGCTTGAGCAGCCGGGCCAGCTCCTGCACCTCGGGCGTCTGGCTGACCATCGTCTGCGGCGTCAGCTGGAAGTAGAGGTCGAGCACCAGCGTCAGTGCGACGGGCGTCAGCCGCTCGTCCTCGCTCAGCGGTCGGAAGTCGCGCTCGAAGGTCTCCTGCACCTCAACGCCGTCGTAGAAGTCGTCGGCGGCGCCGAAGCCTTTCATCTCGCGCAGCAGCCGGACGGCCCGTGCCAGCCGCCGCGGATTGCCGCTATAGGTCTGCCAGATGCGCTCGATGCGTGGCGTCTCCATGCGGTCGATCTGCGTCATGCGTGCCTGGAGGGCCTGGGGCGCGATGTGCAGCTCGAGGCTCAGGTCGATCATGTCGCGGCAGTAGAGGCGTTTGATGCCCGTCGGCTTCTTCAGATAGAGTTGCATCAGGAGCAGCCAGTAGTCGTCTTGCCATGCTGAGTTCTTTGCCATAACGGAGAGAGTTTTAACAAATTATCGGCAAAGTTACAAAAAATAGGGGAAAACCATGTGGCTTTCCCCTTTTTTTTTCATTTACGACGTGTTTTTCCTGTCGTCAGCCCTTCAGTTCGGCGGGCAGCACGGGCATGGCGCCGTTCTGGGTGCAGACGTAGGCCGACACCTTGACGGCCAGCCGGTGGGCCTCCTGGACCGTCTTGCCGCTGAGGATGGCAGCGCAGAAGGAGCCCGTGAACGAGTCGCCGGCGCCGACCGTGTCGGCCACCTCGACCTTCGGTGTCTCCTGGAACGACATCTGGCCGGGCGTGAAGACGTAGGAGCCGTTGGTGCCGCAGGTCAGCACGAGCATGTCGAGGTTATACTTGCCCAGGATGAGCCAGCACTTGTTCTCGATGTCCAGTCCGGGATAGCCGAACATGCGGCCGATGAGCACCAGCTCCTCGTCGTTGATCTTCAGGATGTTGCAGCGCTGGAGGCTCTCCTTGATGACCTCCTTCGAATAGAACTGCTGGCGCAGGTTGATGTCGAAGATCTTCACGCAGTCGGCGGGCGTGTCGTCGAGGAAGCGCTGGATGGTCTGGCGGCTGACGACGTTGCGCTGGGCCAGCGAGCCGAAGCAGACGGCGCGGCATGAGCGGGCAATCTGGCGGATGTCGTCGTCGTAGGGGATGTTGTCCCATGCCACGTTCTCCTTGATGTAATACGTGGGGATGCCCTGCTCGTCGAGCTGCACCTGCACGGTGCCCGTGGGGTAGGGCACGCGGGGCAGCAGGTCGTTCAGGCCGTGCTCGCGCAGCGAGTCGACGGTCTCGTCGGCCAGCCGGTCCTCGCCCAGTGCGCTGACGGCTATCGTGTTGTCCATGCCCAGGAACTGGCCTGCATGGTAGGCGAAGTTGGCGGGAGCGCCGCCCAGTTTCTTACCTTCGGGAAGTACATCCCACAGGACCTCACCGAGTCCCACTACATATCTTTTCTCTTCCATAGTAATATTTATATTATTTAGCGGTTTTGATTTGTTTGATATAGGTAAAGAGATAGAGCACGCCGACGGCCATCACCAGCACGGCGCCGGCCTGGCCGAAGCCATCGCTCATGAAGCCCATGAGCAGGGGGAAGATGGTGCCGCCGAAGAGGCCCATGATCATCAGTCCGCTGACCTCGTTCTGCTTCTGCGGCATGGCCGTCAGTGCCTGTGCGAAGACGATGGAGAAGATGTTGGAGTTGCCGTAGCCCACGAGTGCGATGGCCACATAGAGCTCCCATGCTTCATGGCCGACGAAGAGCAGCAGCATCGACAGGGCCATCATCACGACCGAGGCGATGAAGAACGTGCGGTTGTTCATCACGCGGAGGAAGAACGAGCCGGTCAGACAGCCGATGGTGCGGAAGATGAAGTAGAGCGAGGTGGCGAAGGCGGCCTCGTTGAGCGTCATGCCGAGGCGCTCCATGAGGATTTTCGGGGCGGTGGTGTTGGTGCCCACGTCGATGCCCACGTGGCACATGATGCCGAGGAACGACAGCAGGACGATGGGCGTGCCGAGCAGCTTGAAGCACTCGACGAAGGTCGACGGGCGGCCCTCGATGGGCTCCTCCTCAATGCGTGTGCCCCAGAGGAGCAGCGTGGCCAGGATGCCGACGACGAGGAAGATGGCGAAGAGCACGCGCCAGTCGAGTCCGAACTCGGGGATGGCCTGCGTGGCGCCCCACATGGCCAGATAGGGTGCCGAGAAGGATGCGATGGCCTTGATGAACTGTCCGAAGGTGAGCGTCGAGGCGAGGTTCTTGCCGCCGATGACGCTCGAGACGAGCGGGTTGAGCGACGTCTGCATCAGTGCATTGCCGATGCCGAGCAGCGAGAAGGCGACGAGCATGATGCCGAACGACTCGCCGAAGAGAGGCAGCAGCAGGGAGAAGACGGTGACGACGAGCGAGAGCACGACGGTCTTCTTGCGTCCGATCTTGTTCATCAGCATGCCCGTGGGGACGCTGAAGATGAGGAACCAGAAGAAGACGAGCGAGGGGAAGATGTTGGCGACGGAGTCGGTCAGTCCGAGGTCTTCCTTCACATAGTTCGAGGCAATGCCTACGAGGTCCACGAAGCCCATGCAGAAGAAGCAGAGCATCAGCGGGATGAGGGTGAGTTTGCTTGATTTTGACATAATTCTTAAATCTTAATTTCTAATCGCCGCAGGCGACAACTCTAAATGCTTAATTCTTAACTCTTAATTCTTAATCGCCTTCGGCGACAACTCTAAATTCTAAACTCTTAATTCTTAATTTCATAGATCGTCGCCTTTCCGCCCTTCACCTTGATGGTGTTATACGGCTCGGAGGGGAAGACGAGGTTGGTCATGGCCATGCTGCCGTCGGCACTGAAGGCCTCGACAGAGCAGCGGTCGATGAAGAGGCGCAACTGGCGGACAGCACCATACGTGGGGGCCGTGGTGACGCAGGGGAAGGCCTCGCTGAACGACGTGTCGCCGCTCTTGGTGCGGTCCATGGCGAACTCCTGCTCCTGAGCGTCGTAGGTCATCACGACGCGCTCGCCCTTCATGTTGCTCAGCTCGATGGTGCACGTGCCCTTCACGTCGACCACGATCTCGCAGGTCTCCGTGGGCTTCTTCACCTTGGCGCCGCGCAGGGCCGCCATCTCGGGCGAGGGCGTGCTGGTCAGGATGGTCTCGCCGCCGACGGTCTTCAGTCCGAGGTCGCGGGGCAGGCCGTTGGCCGAGCGGAACTGTCGGGTGGGCACCTGGTTGGCATACTGCCAGTTCGACATCCATGGCAGGGCGACGATGCGTCCTTCGGGTGCTCCGTGGAAGGTGACGGTGGCGTAGTGGTCCTTGCCGTAGTCCATCCACTTGGTCTCCGACGGGCTGTCTTCGCACGTGAACCGATGGCCGTCGAACTGTCCGACGAAGTATTGCGTGGCTGATCCGCCGAAGGGTCCGCCCGGGTTGATGTTGAGCAGGAGCACCCACTTGCCTGATTGAGAATTGGGAATTGAGGATTGAGAATTGTTGCTGCGCGCAGCGCCAGCCTTCAATCTTGAATCTTCAATATAGAGGAGGTCGGGACATTCCCAGACACCGCCGTGGTTGCCATATTCGCGGCCGAACGAGCTCTCGTATTGCCACTCCTTCAGGTTCTTCGAGCTGTAGAACTGCACCTCCTGGCCGACGGCCAGCACGACGATCCAGCGCTGCGTCGGCTCATGCCAGAACACCTTCGGGTCGCGGAAGTCGGGCGCATTCTTCGTGATGACGGGGTTGCCGGCATACTTCGTGAACGTCAGTCCGCCGTCCTTCGAGTAGGCGATGCTCTGCGTCTGGGCTGAGCCGGCC
This sequence comes from uncultured Prevotellaceae bacterium, assembly GCA_902779455.1. Classification (GTDB taxonomy): domain Bacteria; phylum Bacteroidota; class Bacteroidia; order Bacteroidales; family Bacteroidaceae; genus Prevotella. The sequence goes on along the minus strand of CACZBS010000020.1, from coordinate 52,097 downwards.
GAGGTGTACATGGCGACGACGGCGCCAGGGCCGAAGCCGGCCGTGCCCTGATGGTCGACGACGGCGCTGCCCGAGAAGATGGCGCCCAGCCAGTCGGCTTCGATGGCCAGCGGCTGTGCCTCCCAGTGGATGAGGTCGCGCGAGGTGGAGTGTCCCCACGTCATGTTCTCCCACTGCGATCCGTAGGGGTTAAACTGATAATAAAGGTGCCAGACACCGTCCTTATAGAACATGCCGTTGGGGTCGTTCATCCAGCCGTAGAGCGGGGTGTGATGATAGGCCGGGCGGAAGTGCTCGCGGTTCTGCGTGTCGAACGTGTTGCTGTATTTCATCTCGCGCCAGCAGGCGAAATCCTTCAGCGGGCCCGTCTGACGGCGGTCGCCGTGGAAGGTGATGTCGAGCAGGCGCATGCCCTTCTTCAGCTGCAGCGGCACGTAGTAGTCAACCTTGTCGACAGCCAGCCGCACGTTGAGGCGCTGCATGAGCTCGTTGCTGTCGTCCAGTACGCAGATGTTGGCAATCTCTTCCTTCTCCTGGATGGGCAGCAGGAGATACTTCTGTCCCTGCTGCAGTCGCAGCATGCTGTGGTTGTCGCCCAGGATTTCCTGCGCGGCGGCACCCATGCACATGGCCATCATGGCAATCAGTGTCAATAGTTTTTTCATTCCTGATGTTCGGTTTTTAGTTATTCGTTAATGGATTTCTGCCGCAAAATTACGTTTTCCTCTTTGTAAATACATAAAAAAATGATACAAATACTAACAAAAAACGTTCATTGCATCATTTTTGTTGTGCAATGAACGATTTTTCCGCATTCGACGGATTCGTTCGTGCTGCCGGACGTCGAAATGCTGCGGACGGCGGACGGTTTGCGAATTTTGTTTACAATGCATGGCCCGTCCGGCAAAGAAGCGGTGCTTTTCGACCCGAGAAGCGGTGCTTTTTCATCCGAAAAGCACCGCTTCTTTCATCGAAAAGCACCGCTTCGCTGATTGCGTTCCGCGAATCGCCTGATTTTCAGTCGGTTATATAATTAACAAGAAATATTGCGATTTTATTTTACATTTCTCGTCCGCCGAGCAGTTATCTCCTCATAATAAAAGTCGTTCACTGCTCAGCACACCCCCTTACTCTTGCATCTTTTTAGGCTTGCATATCTAACCTTGGCTTGCAGATTTGACCTTGGCTTGCAGGTCTAACCTTGGCTTGCAGATCTGATCTTAACCCCCTCCTTGCGGATGACGGCGCAGCTGCTCCCCTCCCCTCAAGGGGAGGGGTTGGGGGGTGGGGTCTACTCCCCCTCCTTGGCGCTCGAGCTCTGCTCGCTTGCTACTGAAGGAGCGCAAGAAAGAAGGGGCTGGGGAGGGGGGGAGACCCCACCCCCAACCCCTCCCCTTGAGGGGAGGGGAGCGGCTGCGCCGTCATCCGCGTGGAGGGGAGTAAGGCCAGACCTGCAAACCACCTGCGGCCGGATAGTTGTCATTCGTCAGACCTGCAAACCACCTGCGGCCGGATAGGCTTTTATTCCGGCCAGATGCTCTGCAGGGGCCACACGTCGAGCGAATAGTCGGAGCCGCGGTTGAGGGCCGTCAGCTCCACGCCCGTCTGGTCGTCGGCCGCGAAGGTGGCCAGCGAGAAGACGCTGGTGCCGTCCTCCGAGAAAATCTCCACGCTGCACTTGTCGACAAAGATGTGCAGTTTCAACCGGCCGTCGACGGGTGCCACGCGGTCGTGACAGGTATGGCGGAACTTCACCATCTCGAAGTCGGCCACCTGCGTGCGGTCGACCACGAGCGAGTGGCTCTCCGTGTTGTAGGTCACGGCCAGCTTGCGGCCGCCGCCCACGCAGAGGTTCAGTCCCAGCGTGTTGCTCACGTCGGTGCTGAGGCTCAGCTCCGCCTCAAAGACGTTGCCCAGTGCGGCAAGGTCCTTCAGCGGCGTGCGCCCCACCCGCAGCCGGCCGCCATAGTGGCGGCGCTCGCCGCGCAGCTTCGTCAGCTCGGCCTTGGGCCGCTGGGCCAGTCGCCATTCCCCCTGCGTCGTCTGGCGCAGCGACAGCTCGCGGGGCACCGACCAGAAGCCCTTGCCGTAGGTCGTGGGCAGGTCGCGGCAGTAGCGCCAGTTTGACATCCACCCCATCGAGTAGACGCGTCCGCCGAGCGTGCCGTCGAAGTCCTTGAAGGTGCGCGAGGCGTAATAGTCGGGGCCGCAGTCCACGTAGGCACCCGTCTCGGGCAGCAGACCCTCGGCCTGGAAGGTGCGGCCGTCGAAGTCGCCGACGAAGTATTGCTCGTTGTCCCAGTCGACCGACACCACCAGTACCCACTTGCGCTGCCCCTTCATGGGGCCGTTCTCGACGGTGAGCTGCATCAGGTCGGGACACTCGAAGCAGCGGTAGGTGCGGCCGGCCGGGCCGAAGTCGCTGAGCCACGTCCACTGCTTCAGGTCCTTCGAGGCGTAGAAGGCCACCTTGCTCTCCAGCGTCTTGCTGACCACCATGATCCACCGCCGGCTCTCCTCGTGCCAGATGACGGTGGGGTCGCGGAAGTCCTGATAGCCGATGTCGAGCACCGGGTTGCCGTCGTAGTAGCTGAAGGAGCGGCCGTGGTCGTGGCTGACGGTGAGCGCCTGCGACTGGTTCTTGCGCTCGGCGTCGTTCAGCGTCAGGCAGGCGATGTAGGCATCAGGCCCGAAGCCCGCCGTGTTCTGCGGGTCGGCCACGACGCATCCCGTCCAGCATCCCAGCCTGCGGGGCACGTCGCGATGGACGTGGCGGCTGATCTCGGTGAAGTGCACCAGGTCGGCCGACTCGGCGCAGCCCCACCAGTAGCAGTGGAACAGTCCCTCGCGGTAGAGGAATCCGCAGGGGTCGCTGATCCATCCGCGGCGGGGGCTGAAATGATACTGGTTGCGATAGTGCTCATGATAGAGCTGCGCCGTGTCGGCTATCGCTGTCATGGGCTGAGAAAAAGATTGTGATGGCAGTATGGCTGCCATCACAATCATGAGTTTTCTTAAGACATTGTTCATACTGAAGCAGGGTTCAATAGCTCGACACCTTCACGTCGCTCACTGTGACCGTGCCGCCGTAGCTGTTGACCGACCAGCAGTTCTTGTAGATGCCGTAGATGCGCTGCGTGTAGCCATAGACGCCGTTGATGTACATCGTCACGACAGAGTTGTCGGTGTAGATGCTGACGTTGTAGACGTTGTCAGCCGGACGGGGGAAGATGTAGCCGTCGATGCCCTCGACGAAGCCTCGGCCCTCGCTGCCCTCCTGCTCGAAGTTGATCTTGCGGCGGCCGTTGGCCCACTCGGGATTGACCATCAGCGTGTAGTAGCGCGTGGCGTCGGTGCCGCGGCAGAAGGAGACGCCGAAGCGGTCGCCCTCGCCCTCGGTGCGCACCGTGAACGAGATGTGGTTGTGCGATCCCAGGCGGTTGTAGAGCACGTAGGCACCCTCGCCCGAGAGACGGCCGTCGGCATAGCCCTGGCTGGCCATCACCTTCACCTCCTGCTGCTTGGCGTACTTGGCAGCCATGGCGGGCACCTCGCCCACGGTGAGCGTGCCGTCCTCGTGCTGCACCAGGCGGTGGCAGACGAGTGCGCCCGACCAGTTGGGCTCACCCTCGGCACCCACGGCCATGTTCTTGTCGTGGAAGGTCGAGCCCGTGCGGAAGGGGCACCATCCCCAGATGTAGCGCTCCTTGCCGTCGGAGGCCGTCTTGCCGGCATAGAAGGCGCGGCTGTCGAGCACGCCCTCCTTGTCGTCGCGGGGCCAGTTGGCACCCGGGTCGTCGAAGCAGCGGCGCAGGCCCTCGAACGACGTGGCCATCATGTACTTCACCTTGCGGCTCCAGGGGGCACGGTAGGCCTCGCTGTAGACGAGATACCACCAGTCGCCCATCTTGAACACGTCGGGACATTCGCACATGCGGTCCCACACCATGTTGAAGCCACCCTCGCAGGTCCAGTCCTTCAGGTTCTGCGACTTGAAGTAGGCGAAGCGGTTCTTGCTGGTGATGACCATGTAGTAGGTGTCGCCGTCCTGGAACACCTGCGGGTCGCGGAAGTCCTGGCCGGAGAATCCGTAGTCGGGGCCGTTGAGGCGCCATGCGCGGTCCTTGGTCCAGGTCTTGAAGTCGCGCGACGTGGCACGCATGACCACCTGGCGGCTGGTGCAGCGGGCGTTCTCGCCCGTGTAGTAGATGTAGTAGAGATCGTCCTTCTCGCTGTAGACGGCGCAGCCCGTGCCGAGTGCGGCGTCCTGCTGGTCGATGTTCTGTCCGGTGGGGATGAGCTCACCGAGCGACTCGTAGTTGCAGCCGTCCTTCGTGCTCACAGCCCAGATGGGGTGGAAGAAGTCGCCGTTGTTGTTGTAGTCCTGCAGATAGAGCACCTTGAAGTCGCCGGCCTTCTTGTCGTAGAAGGGCATGGGGTCGCCGATGCGTCCCAGGGCGTGCTTGTAGTAGGTCGAGAAGGCGTCCTCAGTGTCGTCGTTGACCTGGGTGAACGTCTCGGTGGTGCCGGCCCAGTCCTTCTGGGGGTCGCCGACGAAGTCGTCGTCGCTGCAGCTTGCCGTGGCTGCGGCGATGCCGCAGCCCATCAGGCAAGAGGTCAGGATATTGATGAATTTTTTCATAATGGCTTCTTATTTCGTTAGGTAATTGATTGCGTTCTTCGTGATGATGGCAATGTTCTTGTGGAAGTTCTCCACGTAGCCAGCCTCATAGGTGTAGGAATACCAGTCGTAGCAGCCGGAGCCGATGCAGATGATGCCGCCGCGGCCGTCGCGGGCAGGATACTCCCATGCCACCACGGCGCCGTCGCCGCCTACGCCGAGGATCTTGCCGCCCGTGCGGGCCTCCCATGCAGCGTGGTTGTCATAGCCGCCCCAGTCGGTGCCGATGTGATACTGTGCCGTCGAGTTGGTGATGTGGTAGCCGGCATCCGTGCAGTAGACGCGGTTGGGGTCGTCGCCCTGAATGATGCCCTGCCAGAGCGGATGGCCGTTCTGTCCGGCGAACATGCTGAACTCCCACGGGCCGCCGCAGAGCTCGGCACCGTCCTCGTTCTGGCCCCAGCAGTTGTTAGGCGTGGTCCACTCGTCGTCACCGGTCACGCCGATGAACGACGGCAGGTTGGTGGCATAGCGGGTGAGGAACATCGAGCCGCCGTTCTCGTAGAACGTGCGCAGTTGATTCTTGGCAGCCAGGGCCTCGGGAGCGTTGGCCACGAAGGCGTCATGGCCGTCGACGCCGCCGTCCTTATGATAGTGCCACCAGATGATCTTGCACTCCGAGAGGTCGATCATCTCCGACTGGATGTCGGCAAACGAGGCATACATCGACTCGGCGACGTTGGCCAGCATCCACTGGCAGGCAGCTCCGGCCTCGGGGTCGAGACCCGACATGTCGCTGGCGGCGCCGACGAAGAGGGCCTTGGGCTTGCCGATGGCGATGACGCTGACGACATACTCCGAGCGGGCCGTGTTGTTCGTCACGGTGTACGTGACGGGCTGCGAGAAGTCGACGGCCTGGCCGCTGAGCGGGCTGACGGTGGCATTGGCCGACACCTCGATGGTGGGCACGATGCTGGTCACGTCGACCGATCCGGGCACGTAGACGGTGATGGTCTTGGCCTCTTCATCGATGATGCCGGTGTAGATCTCGTTGGCCACGAAGTGGAGGATGCGGGCCTCGTCGTGGAGCACGCTGATGTTCCAGTTCAGGTAGAGGTCGTTGTTCGTGACGCGGATGGTCTGGGCAGCGTCCATGTTGAGCACCTGGCCCACGGCGATGTCGGCCGTGGCGCCTTCCGACACGCGGAGGCTGGTCACCTTCATCTCGGAGCAGGGCGTGCCCTCGGGCAGCCGCACCACGATGCTGCGCGATGCCAGGTCGATGTTGCCGGCATAGCCGTCGAGCGCGATTTCCTCAATCATGCAGTCGCCGCTGAGCCGTAGTGCCGTCTCGTCGTTCTTGTCGCAGGCCGTGAAGGCGAGCAGTGCGACGAGCGCACACATTATATAATTACAGATAGTCTTCATTGTTGAGAATTATTTATTTATTATTGATTGTTGACTAAAGGAAAGCGGCAGCAAATGTTTCACTTTTCACTTTTCCTTTTCCCCTTCTTTTACCAGTTGCCGCAGTTCTGCTTATACTTGCCGTTGGCTGCAGCCACCTGCTGATAGGGCAGAGGCAGATACTCGTTCTTGTTGGCAGTGAAGCGGGCCTCCTCATAGATGTTGCACTTCGACTTCTCCGTAGCGTAGTAGTCGTTGAGCACACGGGCGGCATCGCCCCAGCGCACGAGGTCGAGGAATCGCTCCGACTCCATGGCCAGCTCCAGACGGCGCTCCATCTTGACGATCTTCATCGTCTGCTCCTTCGAGTAGGAACCCGTGTAGTTCTTGCAATAGAGCTTGACACCGTAGCGCGAGGGATAGTTCGAGATCATCTGAGTCGACGTGGCGGCGCGGCTGCGGATCTGGTTGACCAGGGCGATGGCCTCGGCCGTCTTGTTCTGCTGAGCCAGTGCCTCGGCGCGCATGAGCAGCACGTCGGCATAGCGCAGGACGATGCGGTTCATCGACGTAGCCCAGAAGGAGCTCTTGATGAGGTAGCTGCCCAAGAGGTCGGGGTCGACATTCTGCTTCAGTGTGACGTTGTATCCGTAGAGTCCGCCTGAGCGGCTCCAGCTCGACGAGCGGTCCATCATGTACTTCGTGTTGAACATGTAGGGCAGTCCGGGCATGCCGACGGTGAGGAAGAGTCGCGGGTCGGCGTTGTCCGTGGCCTGGTCGTAGTCCTTGTTGTTGTAGGTGTCGAGCAGGGGCAGACCGTCGTCGCCGGTGCGGAAGGCGTTGACGAGGTTCTGCGAGGGTTTGTAGAAGTCGCAGCCGCCGTCGGTGACGTTGACGATGTTCGGGCAGATGAGTCCGTAGCCCAGGTTCAGGTTGCCATACTTAGTTCCGTCGTTGCGCGAGTACTGGATGGCCCAGAGGCTCTCGCATCCGTTCTCGAACTGCTCCTCGGGGCGGAAGTTGTTGTGGATGTCGCTCTCCAGGCCGTAGCCGGCGTAGAGCTTCGGGTCGGTATAGTCGACGACCTTCTGCAGGTCGGCCTCGTTGATGGAGGTCACCTCGTTGGTGTTCTCATTATCCTGGCGATAGGCCTTATAGAGATAGACCTTGGCCAGGAAGGCAGCGCAGGCGGCGCGTGTGGGGCGGCCCTTGTCGGCCTGCGTCTCGGGCAGCACGCTGAAGGCAAACTCCAGGTCCTCGGCAATCTTGGCCCAGCCCTCGTCGTTGGTGAACTCGGTGTTCGAGATGTTGCCGTAGTCATCGTAGCTCAGGTCGCTGCTCAGCACGAACGGGATCTTCTTGAACAGACGCTTCAGCTGGAAGTGGGCGTAGGCCCGCAGGAAGCGCAGCTCGCCCATGCGCTGCTGCTTCAGCTGGAAGCTGTCGTCGCAGTTCTCGACGGCATGGATGGCGGCGTTGACGCGCGACAGTGCGTTGTAGAGGCGCACCCAGATGTCGTTGAGGTTCCAGCTGGTCGAGAGGATGCCCTGCGACACTTCGAGCTGGTGGAAGACGTCGCCGTCGTTGGTGGTTGATCCGCCCTTATAGGCGTCGTCCGAGCGCACGTCGTAGTTCCAGAGCGAGAACGAGGCGTTGATGTCCTCGGCAGTCACAAAGACGGCATAGGCCGACGTCACCTGATTGTCTACGTAGGCCGGTGTGTTCACCTGCTCGTCAGAGAGTGTGCCCTGCGGCACCTGCTCCTCGAGGAAGTCGGAGCATGAGGTGAGGGTTGCTGTGATACTGCAACATACCAGACCCGCTACGAAAAACTTATATATCTTTGTAATCATAATTTTCAATTATCAATTATCAATTATCAATTAGAATGACACATTAAGACCGAAGGTAAGGTTGAGCGGGATAGGATAGCCGAACGTGGGCACCTCGGGGTCGACGCCCGTGTAGTCGCCGCTCTTGATGGTGAAGAGGTTCTGGGCCGAGACGTAGAGGCGCAGCCGCTGCATGTAGAGTTTCTTGACGAGCGCGTCGGGCAGGTTGTAGCCCAGCTGGATGGTGCGCAGCTTGAGGAACGAGCCGTCCTCGACGTAGTAGGACGACACGCGCGTCTCGTTGTTGGTGTCCATCGTGGTCAGTGCGGGGATGGTGGAGCCGCTGTTGGCGGGTGTCCAGGCATCGAGCACTCGGCTGCCCTTGTTCAGGTTGGGCACGTTGACGCCGGCCCAGAGGTCGGTCTGGCGCTTGTAGTCGATGGTGATGACGTCGACGCCCTGCACGCCCTGCCAGAACATGGTGAAGTCGAAGTTACGATACTGCAGATAGACGTTCAGACCGTAGGTGAAGGCGGGTGTCGGGTCGTAGATCCAGTCCTGGTCGGCCTCGGTGATGAAGCCGTCTTTGTTGAGGTCGAGGAATCGCATACGGCCTACGCCGGCGCCTTCCTGGACGGCGTGGTTGTCCACTTCCTCCTGGTTCTGGAAGATGCCGTCGAAGATGTAGCCCACCTGTGCGCCCATGGGATGGTCGACGACGCTCTTCACGCCGTTGCCGCCGAAGGTGCCACGCGAGGCGATGGTCTCGGGCAGCTTGGTGATCTTGTTGCGGTTGGTGCCGATGTTGCCGGCCAGGTCGAACTGCAGGTCGCCCGACTTGCCGCGATAGCCGATGGTGAGCTCCGTACCGCGGTTGAGCATCTCGCCGGCATTGATCCACATGTTGCTGCCTTCGCCCATGACGCCGACGCCGGGCATGTTGACGAGGATGTCGGTGGTCTTCTTGTTATACCAGTCGAAGCTGCCGTAGATGCTGTTGCCGAGGAATCCGAAGTCGATACCGAGGTTGGTCTGTGTGGTCGTCTCCCACTTGATGTTGTCGTTGCCAATCTGGTTGCGCTTGAATCCGCTGTCGAGGATGCGTCCGCCGTTGCTGCCCTGAATGTCGTAGCCGGTGTTGTAGGAGTCGCCTCCGAAGTTGAGGCTGCCGGTGGTGGTGTAGAGGGTGTAGCGGGCGTTGTTGTCAATCTCCTGGTTACCGGTCTGTCCCCACGATGCGCGCAGCTTCAGGTTGTCGAGCCATGTCTTGGTGTTAGCCATGAAGGCCTCCTCGCTGATGCGCCAGCCGAGCGAGACGGAGGGGAACGTACCGTACTTGTTGTTCTTACCGAAGCGGCTCGAACCGTCGCGACGCACGGTCAGCGAAGCCAGGTAGCGGTCGGCGTAGGTGTAGTTCACCTTGCCGAAGAACGAGACGAGCGAGAAGCCCGAGCCCGAGCCGTAGGCCTTGTCGGTGCCCTCGGTACCGGCGCTGGGCCACATATAGTCGGTGTTCAGCACGGCAAAGTCCTGACGCAGGCCCGAGAACCACACGTCGTCCTGACGGTTGAGCTCAACGCCGGCCAGTGCGTCGGCACGATGCTTGCCCACCTCAAAGTTATAAGATGCGACGGCGTTCCACATCCACTTCATCCAGTGCTCCTGCTTGGCCTCGACGCCATTCTCGTCGCGGGCCACGTTGCCGTTGAGCAGGGGATAGGTGAAGATGCGCTGTTGCTTCTGCGCGTAGTCGATACCGAAGGTGGTGCGCAGGTTGAAGCCCTTGAAGAGGGCCAGGTTCACGTGGACATCGCCGAACGAGCGCCAGTAGGTGTAGCGGTTGTCGGCGTTGCGCGACAGGGTGGAGCGGGGGTTCTCGCGGTCGGCATAGCCGCCGGTCAGGTTGGCATACTCGCCTGCCGTGTTATAAATAGGATAGTTGGGGTTGAACTGCAGGGCGTTCTCGAGGAATCCGCCGGGAGCGCCCACCTCGCTGGTGCGGTTGAGCGTGAAGTTCTCGCCGATGGTGAGCACGTCGCCGATGAGCTTGTACTCGGTGTTCATACGGGCCGAGAAGCGCTCGAAGTCGCTGGTCTTGATGACGCCCAGGTTCTTATAGTAGCCGAGCGAGAAGAACGACGAGCCGCGCTCGTTGCCGTTGCTGACGCTGACGTTGTAGTTCTGCACCAGGCCCGTGCGGGTCGACTCGTCAAACCAGTCGGTGTTGGCGGCCTCGACGGTGTTCTGTGCGTCGAGGTATTTGCTCATCGTCACGCCGTTGAGCCGCGGCTGGCCCTGCGCGTCGTAGCTCCAGTCGAAGTGGTAGCCCAGGTTGTTGTTGTTAGGATCCAGGTGGTCGTTGACGCGAGCCTGCCAGAAGGCCTGGCCCCACTGCTCGGCGTTGAGCACCTTCATGCGGTGGGCATACATCGAGGCGGCGATGCTGCCGTCGAAGTCGACGCGCACCTTGCCGTCCTTGCCCTTCTTCGTGGTGATGATGATGACGCCGTTGGCAGCGCGCGAACCGTAGATAGAGGCTGAGGCAGCGTCCTTCAGCACCTGGATCGACTCGATGTCGCCGGCGTTCAGCTCGTGCATGCCGGCCTTCGTGGGCACACCGTCGATGATGTAGAGCGGGTCGTTGTCGTTGAGCGTGCCGTTACCGCGGATGCGGATGGTGGCAGCGCCCGAGGGTGCACCGTCGGCCGAGATGTTCATGCCCGGCACGCGGCCCTGCAGGGCCTTCATCGGGTTGTTCTCGTTCTGCTTCTGCAGCTCCTCGACGCTGACGACGCTGATGGCGCCCGTCAGGTCGGCCTTACGCTGCACCTGGTAGCCCGTGACGACCACCTCGTTGAGGGTCTGGGCGTCGGGCACCAGCGTCACCTTCATGCCCTGGGCAGCGCTGACCTCCTGGGTCTGGTAGCCGATGTAGCTGACGACGAGCGTCTTGCCGGCTGCGACCTTCAGACGGAAATTTCCTTCGAAGTCGGTCACCGCGCCGTTCGAGGTGCCCTTCTCCATCACTGTGGCTCCGATGACGCCCTCGCCGAGGTCATCGATGACCGTGCCCGTAATCTCCGTCTGCGCGTACATTATAGTAGCGGCAAACATGAGCACGAGGCTCAGAAAGATTCTTTTTGCTTTTTCCATAAATCTTTGCGGTTAGTAATGATAATTAAAAAAACTGCCGCAAAGGTAGTGGAAAACGGGGCGTAGACAGTAAAAAAATCGTTCGTCGCGGGCAAAAATTGTTTCGTTGTAACATTTTTGCTCGAAGACGAACGATTTTTATTACTGTTTCATGTCGGTCGGACTCTTGCCGAATTCGTCCTTGAAGCACTTGGTGAAGTAGCTCGGGGCGGTGAACCCGACGGCGTAGGCCACCTCGCTGACCGACTTGTCGGTGGTCAGCAGCATCTGGTAGCCGCGGTTCAGACGGGCGGTGCGGAGCAGCTCGACGGGCGACGATCCGGTGACGGACTTCACCTTGCGGTAGAGCTGCACGCGGCTGAGGTGCATGTCGGCGGCGAGGTCCTCGACGCTGAGCTCGCTCTCGGCCAGGCGTTTCTCGACAACGTCCTTGAAGCGGATGATGAAGGCGGTGTCGGAGAGTCCCGCATTCTGGACTTCCGACTTCGCCGGCTGTTCTTCCTGTCCGGTCGGCTGGCTGTCCGCGGATGGGGCGGGGGCGTCGGTCGGCTTCGGCCCTTGGGCGTCGTCGTTCTCCTCTTCCTTGGCGAGGGCCGTCTCCGGCTCGTTCTCCAGGTTCCACAGGTTGCTCACCTCGCGCTGGTGGCGCAGGCTGATCTTGCCCTGCTCAAACTGGTAGAGCAGCAGGATGACGAGCAACAGCAGGACGATGACGCCCAGGGCGAGCAGCGTGATGGTGCGCTGCGAGTTGAGACGCTTCAGGTACTGGTCCGACTGCTCGTGCAGTCGGTCCAGATAGGTCGACTGGCGTTGGGTCTCGGCGCTCTGCATCTGGATGACCGAGGCGTTGTCGGGCGTGACGAGGGCCGTCTGCAGGCGGTTGTCCTTGGCATAGGGGCGTCCCTCGAGGATGTCGAGGGCCAGCTGGAGCACCTCGTCGCCGTGGGTGGGATAGATGCACGAGGCCATGAGCAGCGAGTCGAGCACCAGCTCGATGCCGCCGCCCTTGCCGGGCAGCGCGTCGATGCCGCAGAATTTTAGGGAAGAGTGAAGAGTGAAGAGTGAAGAATTTGCTGCCGCCATGGTTTCAAGCGCAGAATCTGTGGCGGCAGCAAATTCTTCACTTTTCACTCTTCCCTTTTCCCTCAGCATCGCCCGCCGGGCACCCATGGCCATGCGGTCGTTCTGGCCGAAGACGTAGTCGATGTTGCCGAGCTCACCCTCATACTTCTGTATCGCTTCGTAGCCGCTCTGCTCGGTCCAGTCGCCCTGCAGCGAGGCGACGAGCTCCAGGCCGGGATAACGGCCCAGTGCCTCGGCGAAGCCCTCGTGGCGCTCGATGGCCGGCGACGACCCCTTGAGGCCCATGATCTCGACGACACGGCCGCGGCCGCCGAGCTGCGTGGCGATGAACTCGCCCATCATGCGGCCCATCTCGCGGTTGTCGGCGCCGATGTAGGCGGTGAACTTCTCGGTGTTGGTCTTGCGGTCGAAGACGATGACAGGAATGCCGCTGTCAAAGACGCGGTCGATGACCGGCGTGACCGTCGACACCTGGTTGGGCGCCACGATGAGCAGGTCGATGCCCTCGCTGACGAACTGCTCTATCTGGCTGATCTGCAGCTCGTCGCTGTCGTCGGCCGAGGCGAAGCGCAGCTCGATGTCGTCGTGCGAGTAGGCACCCATGCGCAGCTCGCTGTTCAGCTTGTCGCGCCAGATGTCCTGCGAGCACTGGCTGACGCCGATGACGAAGCGTGGCTCGCGGCGGGCGCAGCCCGTCAGCAGCACGATGGCGGCCAGTGTCATTATGAATAAGGTACGTCTCATGTTTAGTCTTCAAGGATGGTTGTCAGTTGGCTTTGGCCTGGAAGGCCAGGGCGTACATGCGCATCTGCTTGACCATGGCCACGAGGCCGTTGGCGCGGGTGGGGGAGAGGTGCTCCGTGAGCCCGATGCGGTCGATGAAGTAGAGGTCGGCGTCGAGGATGGCCTGCGGCGTCTGAAGGTCGAGCACGCGGATGAGCAGCGTGACGATGCCCTTCACGATGAGGGCGTCGCTCTCGGCCTGGAAGTGGACGAGCCCCTCGTCGGTCAGGTCGGCCTGCAGCCACACGCGGCTCTGGCAGCCGTCGATGAGGTTCTGCTCGGTCTTATATTCGGCTGCCAGCGGTGCCTGTTCGTTGCCTAGGTCGATGAGCAGCTGATAGCGGTCCATCCAGTCGTCGTAGTCCTGGAATTCGGCGATAATTTCGTCTTGTCGTTCGTTGATGGTCATTGTGGTTTAACTCTTATTGTCAATTGACGCTTCTATATAACTAATGGTTATTACACCGCTTTAGAGTAGGAGGCGACGTGTCTCACGTCGCAATCCAGCAGCTTGTTGCGACGTGAGACACGTCGCCTCCTACTATTACGCTGCAAAAGTACAAATTTTCGTAGACAAAACGTCAAAAATCATCGTTTTTTTCAAAACAAAATCCGACCGAAGGGCTGCTTAATCCTTATTTCATCGCCGCGGAATATTATTTTCAAGGCTTGAAAATAGTATTCCGCGTCGTGGAAATATATTTTCAAGCCTTGAAAATAGTCATCGGGTATTCTTCCCTTACTCCCCTGCTTTACAAGGAGGGGAGTAAAGGCAGACTCTTCGCTTGTTGGATTCAGCAAGATGGTGTGTCGGATATAGTTAGAGACCCCACCCCCGACCCCTCCCCTTGAAGGGAGGGGAGCTGCTGCGCCGTCATTCTCGTCGGACAGTGCGGCAGGCACTCCCCTCCTTCGGAGGGGTCGGGGGAGGCTACTCCCCTCCCTTCAAGGGGAGGGGTCGGGGGTGGGGTCTGTAATTAACCCATACAAGAATGTGTGTGTGGGACTCCCTATTCTTCGCTGACCAGCTTGAAGAGCTTGTCGGAGGGGCGCACCTTGGCGCTGACGGGGATGGCGACGGGCTGACCCTGGGGCGCCTCGCTGACGGGGCGGCCGTCGTTGTCGTGGATCTCGGTGCAGTCGAGATACATCACGCCCGTGGTGGGCCCCGTGACGAGCAGACGGTCGCCCAAGCGGAAGGTGGTGGCCTCCACCTGGAACTCGCCGACGCCGAGTCGCGAGTAGTACTTCGTGGCGCGGCCGACGTAGACTTTGCGCTCCGTGGCACACGAGCCGTAGCTCTTGTTCCATTCGCCGAGCAGCTGGCCCTGGTAGTAGCCGTCCCAGAAGCCGCGGTTGAAGACGGTGGCGAGGCGGCGGTCCCACTCGTCCTTGCGCTCCTCGGTGAACGTGCCGTCGATGACGGCCTGGATGGCCTCCTTATAGCACTTGACGACCGTATAGACATATTCGGGTCCGCGGGCGCGGCCCTCGATCTTGAAGACGCTGACGCCGGCCCGCATCAGGCGGTCGATGAATCGCACGGTCTTCAGGTCCTTCGGGCTCATGATGTACTTGTTGTCGATCTCGAGCTGATAGCCCGTCTCGTTGTCGGTGGCGGTGTAGGAGCGGCGGCACACCTGGATGCACTCGCCGCGGTTGGCCGAGCGGTTGGCCTGGTCGAGCGACATGTAGCACTTGCCCGAGACGGCCATGCAGAGGGCGCCGTGGCAGAACATCTCGATGCGCACCAGCTCGCCTGAGGGGCCGCAGATGTGCTCCTCGACGATGGCGCGGTGGATGGCTTCGACCTGCTCTATCTTCAGCTCGCGGGCCAGCACGACGACGTCGGCAAACTGTGCGTAGAACCGCAGCGCCTCGACGTTCGAGATGTTGAGCTGGGTGGAGAGGTGGACGCTTGTGAAGTGAGAAGTGAGAGGTGAGAGGTGAGAAGTTTTATTACCTTTGTCGGCAGAGGCTTCATCGGGACAGTGGTTATAAAACTTCTCACTTCTCACTTCTGACTTCTCACTTCTGCTTTCTGACTTCTCACTTCTCACTTCTGACTTCTGACTTGAAAGACAGTACTGCATGACGGCCACGTCGCTGGCGATGATGGCCGTGATCTGGGCCTCGCGGGCGGCGTCGATGATCTGGCGCATGAGCGGCAGGTCCTCGTCGTAGATGATGGTGTTGACCGTCAGGTAGCTCTTCATGCCGTGCTCGCGGCAGGTCTGGGCGATCTCGCGGAGGTCGTCGATGGTGAAGTGGTTGGCCGAGTGGGAGCGCATGTTGAGCTGCTCCACGCCGAAGTAGACGGAGTCGGCGCCGGCCTGGATGGCGGCCGTGAGCGATTCGCGCGACCCTACTGGGGCCATGATCTCAAAGTCGGATATGTTCATGATGGGTTTATTCATAGGAAGTTAGCACCAAATGAGGGTTGGACGACTCGGATTCGAACCGGGAATGACAGAACCAAAACCTGTAGTGTTACCATTACACCATCGTCCAAGAATAAATAAAGCAGGCGACTTCCTCGGAAATCGCCTGCAAAGGTAGTGCTTTTTTTTGAAAGCACCAAATCTTTCTCGTGAATTTTACTTTAATCCGTTGTGGTTCATTAATAACCTGGTAGGGAAATAATTACAGACCCCACCCTAATTGAAGTTACAGACCCCACCCCCAACCCCTCCCCTTGAGGGGCGGGGAGCAGCTGCGCCGTTATTCCCGTAGAGCAGGGCGGTAGCCACTCCCCTCCCTTCAAGGGGAGGGGTTGGGGGTGGGGTCTGTAACTACTGTTGGGGGCAGTAGCTTCTGGTGGGGTCAGTAACTTCTATTATCACTTGACCACGACCTTGCGGACGCTGCCGTCGCTCATGCGGACGATGTTGAGGCCCTTCTGGGCGGCGGGCAGCTGACGGCCGTCGAGCGAGTAGCGCTCAGCGACGGTGGTGGCGGCCTTGCTCTCGGTGGTCATGATGCCGGAGGGATCGACATACTTGGGCATCTTGAACTTGGCGGCGTTCTCGACGAAGCCGTTCCACTGGTTGACCAGCAGGGCGACCACCCAGACGTTCTCGCTGGTGATGGTGCTCTTCAGCTTCGAGGGCAGGCTGAGCGTGAAGCTGCTCTCGACCTTGGCATCGTCAGGTGCGGCGATGATGGGCTCTGCCTGGTTCTCGCCCTCGCTGTAAGAGGAGGCGATGGCCACGTCGTTGAACTTCAGGCCGGTGACGCTGGTCTTGCCATACTTGCCGCCACGGCAGAAGATGGCCAGGTCGCCGCCGTCGTTGCGCGTGGCGTAGTTGTTGCCCTGGGTCCAGGCGCTGCCTGTGCCGCTGAGGCTGTCGGCCACGAGGACGTACTCGATGTCGTAGTTCTCGCCGTTGATGAGCGACTCGATGGTGGCCGTGGCCTTGACGGTGTTCTCGTCGGCCCACTCGCCCTTCACCTCAAGTCCGGCCGTGGCCTGCTGCTGCAGAGCGGCCTCCAGGTCGTCCTTGATGCCGAAGGCGGTGCCCTGTGAGCTGCCGTAGTAGGGGTCAACGGTCAGCTGACGGTCGATGGTGCAGCTGGGAGCGCTGCTCAGACCGATGTTGGCATAGTCCTCAATGAACATGGCGTCGCTGTTGTTATACTGGTGGACGGCGATGTTGACGATGTCGTCGGGGAAGGTCTTGCGCATGAGCTCCATGCCCACGATGCCGCGTGTGCACCAGGGGCAGCCCGTGCCGGTGAGCTCCTCGACGGCCACGCGCTTCTTCACGCTGCGGCTGGTGGTGGTCACGAGGCCATAGCCGGCCGACTCCACAGCAGCCAGCTCGTTGTCGGCATCGTTCACCTTGGTGATGACGACGGCGCGGCGCTCGGTGCCTTCCTTGCTGGAGGCGTTGAAGGTCAGGTCGACCGTGGCATACTCGTTGAAGCAGACCTCGTCGGCGATCTCCACTGTCTTCTCTTCACCGGCCTGGCCGTCGACGTTGACGGTATAGGCGAGGTTGGTGATGGGCGTCAGACCCGTGTTGTGGATGGCAATGGTGCCTTCCTTCGACTCTCCGGGACGCATGATGATTGAGCTGTAGTCGAGTGCCTCAGCGGCATTCTCGGCTGAGAAGTCGCCTTCTACGATGGCCTGCACGCTGAGGTTCAGCTCGCCGAAGTCGTAGATATTATTGGCGTTGAAACCATACTGCGTGTTGTTCAGACCCTTGACAAAGACGGTATAGCTGTGTCCCACGGGGGCGTAGCCCGACCAGGGGAAGCATTCGTTGTAGTAGTACTGGCCGTTGTTGGTGTTCTTCTGGATGTAGCTGAAGCCCAGCAGCAGGCCGTCGACGCTGTTGACGTCAATCGTATAGGGGTCGACGTCGACCGTGTTCCATCCCGTCTTAGGCGTGTCGATGGCGCCTTCAGCGACGTTGGCACTGATGTTGCCGCCCACGAGGGGAGCGAGGAAGACGGAGGCCTTGGTGTCGAGGTCCTGGGTGAAGGCTACACGGAGCTGCTTGACCGTGGCGCCGTCGAACATCTTGAGGTCGTCAGCCGTGAGGAGCTGATACATGTAGACGGTGGTGGCGCTGGCGACATAGTTTGGCAGTCCGTAGGCGGCGTTGTCCCTGGCCACGTCGAGATACTTGTCGGAGCTGTAGCTGCCCATGTTGACCGCGGTCATTGAGCTGCTTGCGTCATACACGAAGCGGACGGTGATGGCGGGGCCGTAGCCGATGACTTCCTCACCGGGCTGCTCGACGGGACGGCCGAACTGCGTCTTGGTGGTGATGTTGAAGACATGGATCTGCAGGCGGGCCTCCCATGTGGCATACTGGCCCACGACGGGCATCCACTCGGTCTGGATGTCGGCCTTGTAGTCCGCGGCGGCGATGCTCTTGGCCGAATAGCCCGAGCCGTTGAGCGTCATGCAGTTGCCGAAGGCGCAGGTCTGCCATCCGCCGTTGGGCTTGCGGCTGAGGTCCTCATACATGCTGACGGCGGCCTTCTCGCCCGACTTGTTCTGCACGTAGAGGGGCACGATCATCTGGCCCTGCTTGTTGATCTTGGTGACCACGATGGTCGAGCCGTTGGCGACGACATTTCCCTGCTCGTCTACGAATTCGAAGGTGTCGTCCATCTCTTCATCCGTCACGATTTGTGCCTGAGCGCTCAGGGTGCCCAGCATCAGGAGTGACATACAATAGTAGAAAAATCTTTTCATAAGCGTTATTGATTTAATTAGTTTCTGTTAGTCATTCACTTTGAGCTTGCGGCTGACCACCTGGACGACGCCGTCGTCGTTGTAGACGAAGGCGACGATGCTGAGGTTCTCGGCCTTCCACTCAGGCTTGAGCTTGGCGGTGTAGCTGAACTCGCGGGCGTCGCCCAGTCCGCTGACGCTGACGGGCTCGCCCCAGTCGCCGTTGACGGCGGCGCGCAGCACGTGGTTGTGCTCATAGTCGGCGATGTGCTTGCCCATGTCATCCTGTTCGGCGATGATGCCGTCCTCGGTGATCCACACCTGCAGCTTGCCGCTGGCCGACTGGCCCTCGCGGGTGCAGATGACCTTCACGTCGACCTCGGCCTTCGTCGGGTCGTCGTCCTGCTGGCGGGCCTTGACGCGGATGTCGAGGGGTGTCTCCATGCTGAGGGCGTAGGTGACGGCGAAGTCCCAGATGGTCTTGTCGAGCACGCGTCCGTCGCCACCGTCGAGGCGGTTGACGAGTCCGGCAGGCTTATATTCCATCTTCCAATATTTATAATAGGTGTTGCCGAGCTCGTTGCCCAGGCCCTCGGGCTCCATGATGCCCTGCATCTGCGAGTGGATGGCCACGGGGACGATGCGGTCGCCGTAGCTCAGCTGGAAGGTGTGGATGAGCCGGGCGGCGTCAGGACAGTTGGGGCACTTCTGGCCCGTGTGGTCCTCGATGAGCACGCGGCTCTCGACGGGCTCTATGGGCGCATCCCAGAGGCTGTCGACCTCGACGGGCTGGGGTATGGAGTCGACGACGACGCGTGTGCTGACGGGCACCATGCGCTCGTTCTCGTCGATGTCGGAGCAGGCGGTGAGTGCTGCTACGACGTTGACGCACAGGAGTGCAGCGGCGGCGATGAGGTTATGTCGGTTTTTCATCTCTGTTTTGGGACTTTTGTTTAGAAGTTGTAGTTGTAGGAGATCGTGAAGCCCTTCTGTGCGGGAATCCATCGGCAGACGCCACCCGAGCAGTTGTAGCCGGCGCGGGTGCGGCCGTAGCCGGCCTGCAGGCGGTGGGAGCCTACGTTGTAGGTGATGAGTCCCTGATAGTAGTGGTAGTGGGTGTTCTCCTTGTAGTAGAGGGGGTCGCTGTCGCCCACGTTCCACATGTCGCTCACGGTCAGCATCCAGTGGGGAGCGAGCGAGAGCTCGGCCAGTCCGTAGACCCAGTCGCCCTCGTCCTGCGAGGTGGCGAGATACTGTGCCTCGACGCGCAGTGTGGTCTTGGGCGAGAACTGATACTTGCCGTCGGCGACGAAGATGTCGCTGTGGATCATGCCGCCGTGGCCCTCGATCTGCGTCTTGTTATAGCGCTGGTTCATGTACATGAGGTTGAGCTTGAAGGCTTTAGAGAACTTGCGCGAGAGCTGGATGTCGAGGTCCTGATAGTAGGTGTGGTCGCCCCACTTGAGCCATTTCGAGGTGTAGCCGCTGGTGCCGGCCAGGTCGGTGGTGCCGCCGATGGCGTGGCGCTGCTGTCCGTCGATGAACTTGCGGTCGATGGCGCGGACGTATGAGTAGTTCACCTTGAGGTTCATGCCGTACTTGCCGCCCAGGGCCGTCTTGCGCTTGAAGTTGTAGCCCAGCTCGGCCTGGTAGGCCCACTCGCCGTCGGCCAGCTGCGTGGCGTAGGGATAGAGGGCGGCCAGTGCGTAGGTCTGGTCCTGGGTGAAGGCGGGCAGGTGGTTGATGGCCGACGAGGTGCCGATGACGGTGCGGTCGCTCTTGAAGGCCATGTTCTCTGAGCGCTTGGCCTGGAGCAGGAGGCTGAGGCCCTTGCGCGAGTAGCTGGTCGAGAGCATGGCCACCTCGCCCTTCTTGAAGATATATCCGTTGGCGAAGGTGGGGTCGTCGGTCTTCTGGGCATACTCCAGCAGGAGCGAGAAGTTGCCCGTGTTGAGGTTGGCGCGGGCGTCCCATGCGTTGACGTAGCGCGGCTGGTTCATCTGCCAGGTGGTGATGGTCGTCGTGTGGGCCGTAGTGTCCCTGACGGCCTCAGTGCGCTGGAACGTGCCGGGCTCCTCGTGCTTGTTGACCCACGAGCCGCCCAAGGTGAGCGTCGTGCCGCTCTGCTGCATCGAGGGGATCCAGTCGCTGACGGTCAGCTCCAGGTCGGCGCCCGAGATCCAGGACTTGTTGTGGTCCCAGTAGCGGCGCTGGTGGCCGCCGAGCACCTTCATCTGCACGCCCTGCACGGGCTTGAGCAGCAGGCGGCCACCGAGCAGCGAGTTGTCGATGCCGAGCGAGCGCTCCTCGTAGGTGCGGAGGATGAATCCTGAGCCGAACTGCTCGTAGAAGGTGCCGACGGTGAGCTCGGCCCACGAGAGCTTGCCCTTCAGGTAGAAGTTGGGCACGCCCCAGCCCTTGAAGTCCTTCTCGAATCCGGGCATCGGGTGCTCCAGATACTCCAGGCGGGCGCCGGCCTCGAAGTCGCGGTGCTGCAGCATGAGGTCGACGTAGGTGTTGGTCAGGAAGTCTTCGGTCTTCTCGGCGCCGATCTTGTCGTCGGCCTGGGGCACAAGCATGTCGCTCTGTATGGAGCCCGAGAGGGTCAGCTTGTTGTCGTCGGTCTGTGCGCTGACGGTCGTTGCTGCGGCAATGCCGCAGCACACCAGACAGGAGAGCTTTGATAGCTGTCTAAACATATGGTTTTTCACTACTTTCGTTGAATTTCAGGCGGAAGCAAATTCTTCACTCTTCACTTTTCACTCTTCACTTTTCACCAGCTCGCGCACCTTCTCGATGAGCTCCTGCTCGGCGCCGTCGGTGTAGCCGTTGTGCTTATAGACGATCTGGCCCTTGCCGTCGACGATGAGCGTGTAGGGGATCATCTGGATGCCGAGGGCGCGCTTCAGGTCGCTGTTGGGGTCGAGCAGCACGTCGTAGTCCCATCCGTGGTTGTCGACGAGGGGCTTCACCTTGTTGATGTTCTGAGCCTGGTCGATGGAGACGGCGAAGATCTTCACGCCGGTCTCCTCCACCCACTCGTCGTAGACCTCGGCGATGGCGTCGAGCTCGCGGTTGCAGGGCTTGCACCAGGTGGCAAAGAAGTCGATGATGAAGGGCTTGCCGTTGTTGGAGAGCGTATCCGTCGAGATGGCCTTTCCGGAAATGTCTTTCAGGGTCACTTTCGGCATCTGGGCGAAGGCCGAGCCGACCATAGCCATCATGGCTGCGAGAATCATTAATTTCTTCATAATTATACGTTTTTAGAATAATGCGAGGGCAAAGTTACGCTTTTTTCTTTAAACGACAAAATAAATAGGTTTTTTTTGCTATGATTAAGAAAAAAAGAATCAAACGAAGGCTTTTTTTGAAAAAAAACATTAACTTTGCACACAAAAGACAGAATCGCTTATAAAACAAATTAAAGCAAGCTTTAACTCACTAAAAAATACATGGACAAAACTATCTTTAAATGGTTGGCGCCTGTGTGGTTAATCGTGGCGGCTGTCAGTCTTGGAGGTTGCCAGAAAGTAGACGGGATCGACTTCGACGACATTGATTCGACCGTCGGGCTGGAATTCCGCGACTTCAAGCTGCCCACCAACAACTCCACCCACGAGATTTCGCTCGATGAAGTCTTCAGCATCGACACGACAGGATGCGTGAAAATCGATCCGCGCGACGGTCATTACTTTTTTTATCAGCATGGTGAGGAGAGCGGTGTCTCGACCATCCATGTCTCGCCGATTACGGTGACTTCGTCGGAAGGCGACTTCACGCCGAATCTGTTCGAGCTGACATTCGAGGACTTGGGCATCGTGCGTCCGGACTTAGCCCGCGCCAAGGCTCCCCAGATGAAGCAGGTGCGCAAGACCATCCAGACCTTCGACATCCTGGAGGACGGCCTCTATGGCGACGTCGTCAGCCTCACCGAGGCATTGGTCAACTCGACCAGCGTGAGGCTCACCCTCACCTTCAGCCCTGACCTGGCCGCCGTCATTCATGAGATAGCCGAGCTGACGGCCGTGCTGCCTGACTATCTGATGCTGAGGAAAGGCAGTGTCAGGGTGCTGCAGAACTCTCAGCGGGTGGCGATGGACGGCAACGACATCAGGTTTGAGGGCGTCGTGACGTCGGAGCCTCTCGTCTTCGAAGTCATCGTCGAGGGGCTCCGTTTCACCGAAGGGGGACGGCCAGACGACGCCAACTACCTGGCCTATTCGCGCTATACTGATTCTGACGGCACGATGCTCGGACAGGTGCACATGAAGGGACAGGTGGAGGCACTTGTCAAATTCGACCAGTCGACGGTTGTCACCGACCCGGCCGTCCTGCGCCACGACATGTCGTTCCGCATTGACAGCCACCTCGAGTTCGGGGCTGTCCAGTTCCAGACGGTGACGGGCGAGTTCCGGCCTGACGTCGACCTCAAGGTGGGCAGCGTCACCATCGACAATGTGCCCAGCTTCCTTGACGACCCCGACGTCGTGCTCAACATCAGCGACCCCATCATCCAGCTCCACATCTGGAGTAACCTGCCTCTGACAGGACTGATTGACGGCACGCTGACCTCCTGTTTCAGCGACGGCACCACCCGTTCGGTGGACGTCAGGGGCATCGAGGTCAAGCCCAATCAGACGTCCGACATCGTCATCAGCCGTCGTCCGCGCTCTGAAGCAGCCTATGCCGACTACCAGAAAATCGTGCAGGACGACCTAAGCACGCTCCTCAGCAGCATCCCAGACCGTATCGACTTCACCTGCTCTGCGACGACACGTACGGGTGAACAGGCCACCATCCTGCTCGGCCATTCCTATGCCTTCGAGCCGAGCTATGAGTTCAGGGCCGACCTGGCGCTGGGGCGCGACTCCTACATCAGCTATACAGATTCCATCACGGGCTGGGCCGGCGACCTGGAGGATGTTGACCTCTACGATGCACGTTCGGCGAGGGTGCTGATAGAGGCCGACGTGACGAATACGATTCCAGCCGAGCTGACCCTCGACATCATTCCTGTCGACATTGATGGCAACCCTGTGCGTGGCATGGCCGTCAATATTGATAACGGGCAAGGCCAGAACAAGGTGGCCGCAAAGGGACAGACACATCTCACTGCGACACTGACGTTCAGCACTGCCGATGCCTTCAGGCAGCTCGACGGCATCCGTCTGAAGGCTGCTGCACGCGTCACTGACGAGTTTACGCTCAACAGCGGGTCGACGGGCGACACCACCCATCACCTGAAGATAGACAATCTGGGCGCCACACTGAACGCCACCGTGATAGTCAATACCGACGACGATGACCATTAACCCCCTTCGAAGCTTAATCGAGATGAAAAGAATATATCGCATCAGCATCCTGACGGCCGCGATCATCGCATCGGTCGGCAGTGCCGTCGCCCAAGACCTGCGAACGGCCTATTTCCTTGACGACTTCAAGTGGCGCCACGACATGAATCCTGCCTTCGGCAATCGGCAGAGCTACGTCGCATTGCCTTTCAGCAACATCAACGTCGGCATTCAGGGCTCTTTTGGCGTCGATAACTTTCTGTTTGAGAATCCCCGCTGGGGGCAACCCGGCGAGAAACGCACCGTCACCTTCATGCACCCCGACATCACCTACGACCAGTCGGTAGGGAAACTGAAGAACGGGCTGAAGACGCGCGTCGACTTCCGCGAGACAATCATCGGTTTGGGATTCAGGGCCTTCCATGGCTATAACACCCTCGACGTCAACGTCAAGGGCATGGCTGGGGTGTCGTTCCCAAAGAGTTTCCTGGAGTTTGCCAAAAGCGTCCGCAACGACACCTATTCCTTCGACGACCTGGCTGCACGCGGCATGGCTTACGGCGAGATAGCACTGGGGCATAGCCATCAGCTGAACGAGCAGCTGCGCATCGGAGCCCGGGTGAAGGCTCTGATTGGATTGGGACGCGTCGACGTCAGCATGGAGAATGCCTACGCCAGACTCGAGGGCGACGTATGGGAGCTGAGGGCACAGGCCAAGGCCGAGGTCAATGCCAAGGGCTTCGCGTTCGTCACCGAGCAGGAGGAGTATCAGTCGAAGAGCCGCGAGGGCCAGACCTACGACAAGGTGACCGATGTCGACGTCGACGACTATAAGCCGATGGGCGGCTTCGGACTGGGCATCGACCTGGGCGCCACCTATGACGGCCTGCTGCCGGGCCTGACGCTCAGCGCATCCCTGACCGACCTGGGCTTTATCAGATGGAAGACGAAAACCGTGGCAAAGACCAGCGAGACGCACTTCACGTTCGACGGATTCCACGAAGTGGCTGTCGATGGCGATTACGGAACCTCGCTCGACGACGAACTTGACGACTACGAAGACCAGCTGAGCGACTTCCTTAATCTGGCTGTCACCGACGAAACGGGCTCCTCAACCCATGCCCTGGCTGCCACACTGAATCTGGGCGCAGAGTATCGGATGCCCTTCTATAATCGGCTGTCGGCCGGCCTCCTCCTCAGCCGCCACTTCAGCGGGAGCAACTTCTCGTGGACCGAGGGCCGCCTCTCCGCCAACCTCGCCCCCTCACGCTCCTTCAGTCTGGCCCTCAGCTATGGCCTGAGCAACTATGGGTCGTCGTTGGGCTATGTCCTCCACTACCATCCGAAGGTCATCAACATCTTCTTC
This sequence comes from uncultured Prevotellaceae bacterium, assembly GCA_902779455.1. Classification (GTDB taxonomy): domain Bacteria; phylum Bacteroidota; class Bacteroidia; order Bacteroidales; family Bacteroidaceae; genus Prevotella. The sequence goes on along the minus strand of CACZBS010000020.1, from coordinate 27,370 downwards.
GGCATGGACCGCATCGCCCTGGGCAAGTACGCCACATACGAGGGCATTCCCATTCCAATGAAGCCCTCCTTCAACCTGGTGATGGGCGTCAGCTTCGCCATCGGTGGCGGCAAGAATGCATATGAATGGTAAAAAAAGTGGGGGAAAATTTTGTCATCCCCCGTTTTCTTTGTAACTTTGCACCCCCAAGACGACCTTCATCGGCGTCTTTGGCTGCCCTGATAGTTAAATGGATATAACAAGGCTCTCCTAAAGCTTAGTTCCGAGTTCGATTCTCGGTCGGGGTACAAACAAAAATAGCTTGTTCTTTTGTTTCTAATTGTAAATCAGTTGGTTAGAAAAAATCTCTAAAATCGTAGTTTTATTTTTAGGTCACATTTGGGTCACATTGGGTATAAAACGGCATTTTGTGCCCTTTTCAGTCCCTTTTTCTCGGCCGTGTTTTTCCGTGTCTCCCATGGTGCAAAGTGCGTGTTCGGACAGCCTTATTTATATCGACAATCTTGATTCCGTAGTTTTGCGTAACGATATACCCCCACATGAGACCTCGCCTGATAATCAGTTGACGTTCCTTAGACTTGAAACCAGACTTGGTAAGTATTGAATCAAGCTCGTCAGAAGTGAAACTGTCACGTTCATACACCCAACGTATCGAATATAATGTCTCCTGTACCTGCATTTTGTTCATACTAGTATTTCTTTTAAGAGAACCCCCTGCTGTCTTCGCAGATGGCAGGGGGTGTAGAGTCAAAGGAAAAGTATTACCCCCTGCTGTCTTCGCAGATGGCAAGGGTCCGAGTCAGCAACATTCGGAATATCCAAACTCCAGCTTATCCAGGAACGCCTTCCCGTCTAAAACTTTCGTTTCTACCGGATATCCGAATTCCTTTAGAAACGTTTCTGTTTCCGATGGACTGCTAAAAGACAGTACCACGTATGATTGTGCAACTCTGTCATTATCTGATGAAGCGTGATTAGAGATGCGGTCTTTTATCTTCTGGACTTCATTGTGGCGCGCTATCTGGTTTTCCTCGCTATCTCCATAGAAGTCGGTTGAGCGGTCTATCTTCTTATTCTCCTCTGCTTCACGTGTTTCAGCGTCAACTTTTGCTAACTGCTTGTTATCCTTTACAACAGTTTCTTTGCGCCACTGAAGTGTCTCGTCCGCAATCTCGGTGAAGTCGTTTTTGGACACCTCCTCCGCAACATCAGAAATGCCTATGCCTAATAACTCCATGTCAAAGGAATCGAATCCCGCATTTTCGAACTCTATGCCGTCAAGCATCTGGATAAGCAGATCGTCGTCAAACTCGCCCTGGACAGCCTTATTGTTCATAAACAAGTTTTGTTCCTTCTCGGTTTTCAGATCCAGGTGTACCACTTCTACATTCAGCTTGTAGTCATTTTCGTGAGTTTGGAGGTTATATCGGTTCACCTCATCCATAATGCTTACCTTTTGGTGACCGCTGACGAGATTTCCCGTATCTTCGTTCCATACGATGCCACCCATCAAGCCCACCCTTTTTAGATTAGCTTTCAGTTGCTTTCGGGCAGTGTCACTTATTTTTCTCGGGTTATAGGCTGCAAGAGTTATCTGGCTTCGCAATACCACTCTTGTCTCCGACTGTTTGATTTTATTTTCTTTGACTCAGCTCTAAATTTCGTTCATAATCAAATATTAACGTCTCGGCATAGGGGAATTCCTTAAGGGTCCTCACATAGTCGTTAGGGTAATATGCCTTTAGCAGGGATAGCACGTCAAGCGTTATTGAAAAGCCTTGCGAAACACCCTCCCCATAATAGAATGGCTTAATGAGGTTTCTGGCCTTGATGTATTGAAGCACCTCCCTGTTTGTCCACTCTGCAAATGGATAGACCATACCCTTCTCCGACATGTAAGCACCGTTTCTTTTCTTAAATGTCAACAGACGCATACGTTTCATGTAGCCGTCGATAGACTTCATCCCGGAAAAGGCGTATCTGAATCCTGTCTGCTCACGGACCCACTCCTCTATGTCGCCAATCTTCCTTACCCTGAGTGCTCTGGGGTCTTTTTTGGGCAACTTGTAGCGAGGGTCGGCATCACAAAACAAGCCTAATTTCTTAAAGTAGTCCATCTGAAAGTGTTGTATCTGCCTAACTTCGACATTGTCATAGTGGGTCTCAGCCCATCTGATATAAGGCTGGATGTGGTCGAGATTGGGAATCAGATACATGTAGTAGCAGATGACGTGTTCAAACTCACCAGCCAGCATGTCAAGTAAGGCGATAGAATCCTTACCGCCGGCGGAATAAAAGCAAACCGCAGTGTCAGACTCTTTTCTGACACTACGGATAAGGTTAACAGTCTCTGCGTACTTTCCCATGATTACACGTCACTTCTTCGGGCAGGATGACTGATAGGCCGGAATTGTCCGGCATTTCTTCCACTACGCACCAGCCTGCCGGTGCCAGCCTTGTTAACGTCACCTGCACTGAAAGCAGCGTTAAGATCTTGCTGGCGTGCTTCACGGCTTCCTATCTGTTGCATACCGTTAATTACCCGGGTGTTACCCTCTGTTCTTCGGCCTACAAGCCTTCCACCTTGCCCTGCCCCATTCATGTTGCGGCGAGGGCCATTTGCTCTGTTTACAAAACTTTGGACTCTGCTAAAAATTTAGTTGATTATTATTAACAATTCTCAGTAAATACCACATTGCCGAGATGATACCAGACCTGCGAGACATAATATTCACAACCGTCCTGCATAAACGTAAGATCGTTGCCTTCCTCGTCCGTTAAGATATAGAATTCAGCGTCTTTGACTTCAATCATCATTCGCGGTGCATCCAGACGCCTGCCATTGATGAGGTAAAGTGCATCATACTTAATTGGCACGGGCTTGAGCTCTTCTACGTCTGCAGGTATTTCATCTTGACTCTGATAAACCTTTCCATCGGCCTCAAAATTGACATACATCTTTGCGTTTCGAGGGTAGATGTAACGGTGCTCGATGAGTTGTCTGCCGCTCTTGATAGCTTCAAAACACCTCCTGTCAATTTGTAACGTCAAGACCTTTTTGCCTTGCCCTATGTACTCTTTCTTTGTCATATGTTATTAAATCAAATTGTTAGCCTTGTTATCATGAATCTCGGTAGCATTCCAAGCTATTGCATCATCGACAAGAACTTCCAGTGCTTTATCGTCATCGAGAATTACCTTGCATCCTAAAATAATAACCTGCGCAGTCATTTTTTTCTCATCAATGGATTCGGATATAGTAAATTCCCTGTATGGTACGCCACGCCCTGACTCATTGATAGAGTAGTCTTCCGCAGCACCACCCTCAAAAGTGATGACTGCAGAACCATTGTTTATGAGGCTCTGAAATATGTCCTCTCGAATTTTTAATGTTGTCATGTCGCTGATAAATCACGAAGCAAAGATAGTGATAAAAGAGAAATTCTCACCTATCTTTGCTTAATTAAATGTCACAATTATTAAAGTGTGCCAATAGATTCATGACGCAAGGTCAACGGCTATGCAAAAGCCTTTCTTCTTAATGAATGGGATTCCTGTCTCATAACTGAATCTGCCAAACCAAACGATGTCATTAGTGACGACAGAACCTGCCTCGGTATAACTTATCTCCAAAGAGCCGTCTTGAGGTATGAAAGCCCGGCGTTTTCCCGTCTTCTTGTTTTTTACTACTGTTACGGGATAATCGGCCTCACCGATAACCTCACTTGTGATAATCACTTTCTCGTTCTCAAAAATTCTTTCGCTCATAATGGTTAAAACTTTGATTGATAATAGTAATTACGCGATTTTAAGTGTGCACCCACTATTGTCACTCTATGCTAAACGAAGCAAATTAGCCTTTTTAAAGCACCGCCAAGCCTCTTTTTCACAATCGTAGTACGTCTGGCAGGTGTCGTTCTGTTTGCGGCTGCTGTTGCCCTCTACAGCAGGGATAATCCCATCTGCCAGCGTGCCATAGGCCTCACGAATCTCGCCTGAAACCTTGGTGAAATAAAACTTGACAATACGGTTTTTCATAGCTGCCTTGAGTTTGATGTTTACCCAGGCAGTTTTTAAAGCCTCGCTGAGACTCATGCCGTTCTTACGAATGAACTGATGTGCAAGTTGCATCACTTCTCTCATCTTATTCTTAACCGTTGTGCTCATACCTTTTAATTTTATTAGGTGAATGACTTTCTTAATTGTGATGCAAAGATAAAGAAATACTTTATAGCAACAAAATATTACTTTATTTTTTAATATCATTTAATAAAGGAATACTTATAATTCACAATTATTTAATAAAGTATATGTTTAACACCTTGAAAAGGTATTCTTTATCACTTGATGAAAAATGTGAACGAAAAACGGGGAATAGCTGATAATTCGTGCTATTCCCCGTTTGTGTGTCATATAAGAAATTATTTATGTGCCTTAAAGTCGACAAATATCTTCTTCTGGCAATGAGGGCACTCAATAGTAACTTCACCACCATCAGCCTCGGAACCAAGATCCCCTTCTATTGGTGATATGCCTTCCGTTGGGGGGGGGGCAATGAACTGCCACATTGGAATGTCGAGCACCTCTGCAAATGCTGCGAGGGTTTCTAAGGATGGAAGAGCCTTCCCCGTCGCAAACTGAGAAATGATCACCTTTGATTTTTTCACGCCAACATCCTCAAGCATCTTGGAAAAAGCTGCCTGGGATATTTTCCGTTCTTTCAAAATTTCATCAAGGCGGAATGCCTTAACTGCAATGTCCCTGTATTTTTTAGTCGTTTCCATAAATGATATAATTGTAATTCGACTGCAAATATACAAATATTTCATCTAACTCCCAACAAATAAAAGAATTACTTTACTAAACTTTGTTAAATAATAAACCAATATTTTGCTATAGTAAATAAATTATTTATCTTTGCACCGTAATTATTAAAGTAATTGTTTTATGAAGAAAGGGTTTTGCAAAAAGAGTTTGAGCGAACAAGTTAATGAGGTTCGTGAGTCGATGATGAGCAAAGATGAAAAGTGTAAAGCTCTCATTGAACTGGGCTTTACCCCTTATGAGGTTGAGTTTGTTCTTCGTGAGGCAGATGGCAAATTTTCTTTTACCTTTGGTGTCGAAATCGAGTGTTTGATGATGCGTGCCCGCTTTATTGAAAGAGCCCGACTCAACGGGGTACGTTATGAATACCAGGGTTACAATCATACCGATAACAGGTCTTATTATAAATTTGTAAGTGATGCGTCTATTCACGGCGACAATCCTATCGAGTGTGTGTCACCGGTTTTAGAGGGCAATGACAGTGGCTTCGATAGTCTAAAAAATTGCTGCAAGACACTTAATGAGGCCGATGCTAAGGTTAACCGCTCGACGGGCTTGCATGTTCATATAGGCGTCAAAGGGATGACAGACACGTGGTTTATCAATATTTTCAAGAACTATCAGAAGTTAGAGAAAGTGATTGATACTTTTATGGCACCTTCACGCAGAAGCGACAATAATACCTATTGCAAGTCGCTCAGCGGCTTTGATTTTGATTCTGGTATAAATTCTATATCAGACGTTCAAAGAAGGCTTAGCAGCCGTTATTTCAAGGTGAATCCGATGTCTATAAATCGTCATGGCACAATCGAATTCAGACAGCACCAAGGCTCAACCGATTTTGAGAAGATTTCTAATTGGGTACGATTTTGTGCAAAGTTGGTCGAATGGTCATCAAAGAACACCTTCACAGGCGTTGTTAACAATATCGACGAAATACCTTTCATCAGCGAAAGCGAAAAGACTTTCTTCAAAACTCGTGCAGCGGCACTGAGATAACTATTATGTTTAACTTAGGTGGGTCCGTTGTGAAACGCGCCCTATTTTAATAGAAAACAAGTAATAACCAAAATATATGAGATATGGCAGCAACATCATTAAGGCTATCGAACAAAAGAGGCACTGACGGCAAAAGCCAGGTCATTGTCAAACTCACGATTTCACGCTCACAACGGCCGTGTTTCAAGAGTGGTATTTATGTCAATCCAGACTATTTCAAAGTGGTGCAGGAAACTAAGCATGGAATTGTTTACGGCATTGTACCACCCAAGAAAGGGCGGTTTAACATGCGTGAGGTCAAGGAGGCCGAAGAAGCACGAACGATGCTGATGGAATTTGTCAACAGACTGACGGTCATTTGCAACGGACTTGAGTCGCTTGGAGAAAGTGTTACCCATGATGTTATTGAAGAGATACTTGCCAATAGCCGGAAAACGCCTGCATCGGCTATCAGTCCGACATTTCTGAAAGATGTTCTGCTTTCTAAGATGGAAAAGCCAGATGACAATAGTAATACCGTTAAGGCTAAGTCTTTCTTTGAGGTTATAAACTTCTATCTTGAAAGGCGCAAATTGTCTGTTTCGCGCACAGCGGAGTTTAGGGTGCTTGCGCGAATAATGGCCCGTTATGAGATGTTTGTGAGAGTTGTAAACCCGGAAATGAAAAATTTTGAGTTCGGTATCGAGACCATCAACAAAGAAACCTTGGAAGATTTTTTCGACTACATGGCCAATGAAAAGCAGCTGGCAGATGACTACCCGAAGATTTTCAAGAAAATTTTCGCTAGGTACCCTGCAGAGGTTAGGCCTCAGCGGAAACAGCAGAAGTTAGTCCAACGAGGCCGGAATACCCTCGTCGGTCACAAGAAACGGCTCAAAGCATTCTTCACGTGGCTCAACAGTGAGGGTTACACCGATAACAAGCCATTTGAACGTGTCAGGTGCGGCGTCGAGAAGTATGGAACGCCGTTTTACCTCGCATTAGATGAGCGTAACCTTATTGCTGAAGCCGACTTGTCAGATGATGTGAGGTTGAGCACCCAAAGGGATGTGTTTATATTCCAATGCCTGGTCGGATGCCGTGTAAGCGATCTGATAACCCTACGCGAGAGCAATATTGTTAATGGAATGCTTCAGTATGTTCCCCAAAAAACCAAGGACAACAAGCCTCTCACGGTCACCGTGCCATTGAATGAGCGTGCATCGATGCTTGTGGCTAAATATCATGGCATTGATCCAGAGGGGCGGTTGTTTCCCTTCATCAGTCCGCAAAAGTACAACGATGCCATTAAGGAAGTGTTGACGCGCTGTGGTGTCAAAAGGATGGTCACTGTGCTTAATCCAGCAACAGACAAAGAGGAACAACGGCCTATCAATGAGGTGGCAAGCAGCCACATGGCTCGCCGCACCTTCATCGGATGTCTGTACCACCAAGTCCAAGACCCGAATCTTATAGGCTCAATGTCTGGCCATGCGGAAGGCTCAAAAGCCTTTGCCAGGTACCGGACAATAGACGATGAGACAAAACGGAGAATTATTGCATTAATTGAATAGATATGTTGGAGATTTTAGAAGGTGATTGGAACGACCTCACCGAAGAGGAGCGTTATGAATTGGAGCTTTCGTTTCAGAGGAGTGATGAAGAAGATGAGCGTCAGCGTCAGCGTGAAGAAGATGCTTATTATCTTGACCCAGAAGAGGAACAAGAGTGGACGCAATATTATATTGAGCAGGAATTGTTCAAATTGGAGGCGGTTGAGTTTTATAAAAAATATCTCGGCTACAAAGGAGAGAAGAGACCATCACCCAGGCTGACTAGCATGTTCAAAAATGCCGAAATATTAAACGCCTTTTTGAATCGTTGTCATGGGTTGCAAGGTGCACAGATTGTTCATGAGCTTCAAGCTTTGATAAAACTGGGGTGTTTCAATAGCTATCGGAGAATTGAACCTGTAAGGTGCGAGTTGGCATCTTTTGGCTTTGATGTGCGGAGTAAACAGAATTGGTCCGAAGCGTTTGGCCGGAAGCCTGGAAAAAAAGTTGAGGCAATCATTCGTGAGTATCAGGCGATTATTGAGCGTGACCGGTAATGGTTACGCTTTTTTTTTGCTTGACTAAACTTGAATACATTGACCAAAACACTTGAATTTTGAATTTTTGTGCTTAATCGATGAATTTTCCAATTATCTTTGCAAACAAAACAGCATCAGTATGGATATAAATTCGTTATTGCAATCTGGCCATCAATTACAGCTCGTAGTATCAGCTGCAGACCTTCGGGAGGCCTTCATGGCCTGGAGTGAGAGTCGGTTGGCAGAGGAATGGTTGCCCACCTCGGTCGTCACGGGTAAATATGGCGTGTGTAAACAAACGCTTAAGAATTACGAGCGCGGTGATTTGCTGCATCCTGTGCGTCGTGGCGTTGAGAAGCACTATAGGCTATCGGAGCTAAAGCAAGTCTTTGGTGAATAAAGGCAGACAACTTATGTCATCTGCCTTTCACAGGAGTTGCTTTGTCCCACACGTACACATATAAACCATTACAGAGTGTTTCCCTGCAATGCAAAGATACATATAATTTTCACCTCTATGGGACCAGAAATAGCGCTTTTTTAGCACACTTTGAAAAGTGTAACAGCTTTGAACCGAATTGTTCTCTTATGATTCACAATAAAACGTATTTTTGCAAGTGAAATTTTATGTTTATGGCAGACTCAGATTTTATCACATTGAATGACGTCCCGGTGGAATTCCACTTCTCACGAGCGACCATCTACAGATGGCGAAGGGACGGAATGTTGACGACTTACCGGCAAGGTAAGCGACGGGTACTATTGTCTCGAGAGGAACTAAGCTCCTTAATGGCATATAAAGAAAAAGTCGGTGTTGGCAGCACCGACGGAGAGGGGAGGAATGAAGAGAGTTTCAAATCCGTTTGCAAAGATACAAATTCTTCATCGATCCTCCAAAATATAACTGTTAATAATTCTACAAACGATGAAGAAAATACCATTCCAACGGCAGCGAATTCTTGATTGGTTCAGTTCGCATAAAAGTACGATGCTCGAGTGTTCCAAGGGCACGGGCATTGAACGAGCCAACATTTGTTATATCCTTTCACGATTACGGGAAGAAGGTGTTGTATGCTGCACAGGAGTCCGACGGGATTTCTACACTGGTGAGCGCGCTATGGAGTTTACGATTTTTATCAAAGGTTAAGGTATGAGAGATAAGTTTATTTTTTTCCGAAGCTACTTGAAGCCTGCGGAGATTTTAACAGACGCTGAGTTCGGATTTTTTGTTAAACAGATGTGCAATTATGCTCTTGACGACGCTGAACCCGTACTTGAAGGGACTTCTAAAACCCTATGGGAAATGATAAAGCCAAGTATCGACAAGGGTATCAAGATTTCTGAGGTGCGCACTGAAGCAGGGAAAAAAGGATTGGATAAACGATGGCAAACGAATAGCAAACCAATAGCAAAAGAATCGCAAGCCGATAGCGAAGAAGAAATAGAAATAGAAAAAGAATCCTCCTCTATACGTGAAGGAGATGATGATGATGGTATCGATTGGGACAAATTGCTGGATGAGTGGGCTAAGAATCAATGGAACAACAAACCTGGCAGTCCACTTCAATGTCTGCAACATGGTAAATTCCGTGACGAACAGAAAGAGGTTATTCGGGAAAGAGTACATGACTGCATGGCGCAGTATAAGTCTTCTTATGAAACGGCAAAGAGTATGTTATATAAGGTCCTATTGCAAGCCAGCGACGTAACAGATAAGAACTACCTGCGCTCGAACGATTTTCGGAGCAAAGTAAACTTTAACTGGCTCATTCGGAACAAGAAGAATTTTTTTGACGTCCTGGACGGAAACTATCTAAGAAAATGACATATGAAAGATTTAGCAGAAATTAAAAACCCGGAAGTTGAGCGGAGAGTAATCAGCTGCCTATTGCAGAATCCCGCCCTACTTTACCAATATGGCAGTTTTATAGACTCGGAGAGTTTCACTGACGAGAGACTGCTGGCGGTATTCTATGCCATTCGTGCGGTTGCTAATAGCCCGAAGACTGCCGATATCGTAAATATTTGGGAATGGCTTAATTCTCATGATAAGGGAGTGGGCATTGATGAGCTGGCCGAACTCTCCGCCTTAGCTGTAAGCACGGCTAACTTCGATGAGGGTCTGCAAATGTTGTGTAGTTATCGGAAAAGGCGTATCATTTACAAAGAGAGCTACCGTCTCATGGAAGCGGCAGCCGGGCATAATACGATGGAAGAGCTGGAAGCAGCCGTGAGTAAAGCCGTCGAAGTCATTCAGGACTCAGACAATATCCTTCACGATGATATTTCGACGGCAAAAGAAGCGTGCTCTGAGCTTATACAAGAAATCAGAGACGTCCAGGCTGGTAAGCAGGTCGCCTTAAAGACAGACTTCCAGTTCATAGATCTTGACGAAGGCGGACTGAGATTGGGGGCGTTGTCGGTGCTGGCAGCACGCTCAGGGCAAGGAAAATCGGCATTAGCCGAACAAATGCTGGTGAACGTGGCCAAGAATGGCGATGCTGCAGCCTATGTGTCAATGGAAATGCCGCCGAAAGATATAATGGCGCGTGCTGTGGCATCAGAATCCGATATAACCATGCGCGAATTATTTGTCGAGCGAAAACCTTCCATGCAACAACTTCAGTCTGAATGTGAAAGACTTGAGTCGTTGCCGCTATATTTCCCTTGTCAAGGAAAATCAATGACGTTAGAGACCATCGCCGACGGGATTCGTAAGGTCGTCCGGAAATACGGAGTAAAGATGGTTGTCGTCGATTATCTGCAGCGTATCATCGACAATTCCAAGAAAGCTGAAACAAATGAGCAGTTTATCGGCAGATGCGTGACGAGACTAAAAGACTTGGCCCAGTTGCTTAACATTCACATTATGTTGCTCTGTCAGGTCAACAGAAGCACGTCGGGCGAGCCGGATGAGAGTATGCTGAGAGGTAGTGGTCAGATACTGGAAGGCTGCGATGACCTGTACATGCTCTACCTGCCTAAAGACGGCGAGAAGTATTCTGGCGAATTCGCAAATGTTTCCCCTGATGGCACAGCGTTGGTGCGTAACGCAAAGGGCAGGCACACGGGTAAGAAAGGGCGTGTTGTTGGATTTGACGGCACACATGTACGTTTTTACGACCTTAGGAGAGTTCCTCAGCTGAGTGGGATGGATAACTACGATGAACTCAAAGAGGCACCATTTTGAAAAATATTTAAAACACAAGCAGAGTCAGAGACGCAGAGATTATTTATGGACAGATACCAGCCAAGGCCAATCACTACATGGCTGTTGGTGGAGATTCCGCGAGACGTATCATCAAGGACTCAAAGATCCGTGCCTACGAAAAATCGTTTCAGTTGCAATGCCGTCGCTATAAGAACAAGCATATAGACAGCCCGTTTATGTTGGACGTTACTGTTTACTATGATAATGCCAAATACGATTTGGATAACTCATTGAAGACGCTACTTGACTGCCTGCAATACGTGGATGCTATCACGGATGATAACCTATGCTATCATATACAGGCAACTAAGCGCATTGACAAAAGCCGGCCGAGAGTAGAGTTCCGAATTCAAGAGATTAACGAACATCTAAAACTATTCTAATCTATGATGAAAGTTTCAGAGCAGATAGATTCGGGTGTGTTTATTGAGTTCACTTACGAAAACGAGAGGCTATCGGTAACATTGATGTCAGAGAAAAGCGGAAGTACGACGTTTTCCGTCTCTGAGGAATGCACAGACAGGCTCAAGGCCATGCTGTTTGTTCTCGACGAAGACCTGCAGCAGGCCAAAGAACGCCAATCAAAGAAGTCTCTCAACCGCTCTCTATGGGATGAGGCCAAAAGAAAGAGCCACGCATGTTCTTGGAAAGCGCAAGAAATCTATATGAGACTTAAAGCCGAACGAAAAGAAATAGAGCAAGAGTTAGCGCGCGCAGGCACGTGCGAAGCAAAAAAAAATTATTCATTAAATACTAAGAATCATGACAGACCAAGAAAGAATTGAAAGCCTCGAGAAGGAGGTGCGAGAGTTGAAGTCGGCCAACTGGCAGATGAAAATAAATGCCAGGGCAGAGAAGATGGGTATTCCGGAATCACGAATCAGAGAAGGGTTTGCCGTCGCTGACACTTCTACTGATGCGGAACTGGAGGAATACCTCAAGAAAGTTGCAGCCCGCTTTCAAAAAGAAGAATTGCAGGTGAGTAACGGCGACCTGAAGACAGCCGTATCTAACATGATAAGATGATACTATGGAGATTGTTTGGAAGAACGAACGGGAGATAGCCAAGGTAAAGTCAAGCTATTCTTCTTTTGCAAAAGCTTTTAACGAAGCCATTGATAACCTCGAGAACACTTTCGGAATTGTTTTGAGGTTAGATGATGTTAAGTTGTTTTTTGAGAATCGCAAGTGTTTAACGCCGTTTGTAAGCCAGTTGGCTAATGACCTGTGGATTCGTGGCGGTAACCGGTTTGGAACGTCGCAGGAGGAACTTGAGGACCGGATTAAGACTGAACTTTCTCCGTTTGTCAGGGCTACGCTTTCGCTTTACTGGACTTCGCCGGATTATGTCGAGATATTGGATCGCAGGCTTCATGTGCTGGAGGACAAGCTCGACGCCTACCTCATGGAACAGCATTCCGTGAGCCTCAATACTGAGAACCGAAAGAAAATCTGGGAGTTGGCCGTCAAAGCATGTGAGATTCTTAACGAGCTTGAGACGTTGTCTGTGCAATCATCGAAAAATTGGTTTAAGACCCATGCAAGTACAGCGAGCATGATGGAGGGAAGGGCAATAATACATTTCTGTGATGGCAAGTATTGTGCCGATGGCACGGAACTCGCAAACATCGTCTGAGGATGGTCTTTTTTCATTGTCCCTTGAGCCGAGAGGTTCGTGGGACTTTAACTATAAAAGTATTACTGTGTATTCCTTCGTAATAGGCCTCGTCAGTCCGTGAGGATAGACGGGGCTTCCTGTTATTAATTGCTAAAATCTTCTGAAAATTAGAAAAAAGTTTGGTTATGTCGAATTTTATTTGTACCTTTGCAGAAAAGAAAAAGATATGCACGTAATATCATTTGCAGCAATAAGGTCGTATAGTCAGCATCATGCAGATGCGAGTGTAGCCCTGCGTGACTGGCATACAAAGACAGAAAAGGCTACTTGGAAGACGCTGGCAGATATAAAGAACACGTTTGGCTCTGCTGATTATGTAGGTAACGACCGATATGTGTTTAATATCAAAGGCAATGACTACAGGCTTGTAGCAATGATATTTCTTCAAGCGTCCCAAGTCTATATCAGATGGATAGGGACTCATGCAGAGTACGATAAAATAACAGATATACAAAATTTATAGGGATATGGCACAGATACAGAACGAAATGGAATACAAGGTGGCTTGTGACAGAATCAATGAGCTGCTGAAGGTGGTCAACGGTCAGACGCCGATGACAGACCCCAATATGATTGAACTGAATCTGATTTCCGGGCTTGTGGAAGAGTACGAGCACATTCATTATCCTGTAGAACCGCCTACGCTGATAGAAACCATTATGCTGCGTATGTACGAGATGGGATTGACTCAGAAAAAACTATCAGAACTGCTCGGCATAGGTACAAGCACCATTTCTGAGATATTGTCAGGTAAGCGTGAGCCAACTTTGAAGACGGCTCGTGATATTTCCAGGAAGCTCAATATAGACGCGTCCGTAGTGTTAGGAGTTTAAGCTGAAGATACGGAAATGTGACCCAAAGTGATTTTAGGTCACAAATAGGTCACAATAGATTGTTTTTATTGTTATTCTTTGTACTTCTCCAACCATATTTATAAATAAGGTGTAACAAACAAAACAAAAGAAAACATAATACAACATGCTCTCGGTCGGGGTACAAGGGCACGCTCCATGTGAGCGTGCCCTTGTGCTTTGATGTCGTGTTGGGTTACAGTCCTGAGTTCATCAGCGTGCGGAACTGCTGGATGCCCTGGTGGTTGTTGTCCAGCTCCTCCACCTCCTTCAGGTAGCGCTCGGCGTGCTCCCGGTCGCCCAGGCCAAAGTAGCCGAGGGCAAGCATGTACTTGCAGTGGATGAGGTTCTTCGTGTCGAGTGAATCGTTCCAGATGAGCAGGTCGGGCAGTGAGACGGCGAAGTAGTCCATGATCTGCTTCTCGAAGATGTGCTGCTTGCCGTAGTTGATGAGCTTGTTGAACAGCGAGCGGGCCTTATCCTCCTGACCAAGCTTGCGATAGCAGAGCGCGGCATAGAAGATCTTGTCGGGCTTTGCATCGTTGTAATACATGGCGGCAGCGGGCTCAGTAGGTCCTTCGGTGCCTTCCTCGTATCGGCCCAAGAAGTAGAGGAAATCGTTGTCCTGCGAGCCATAGAGCTTGCCTTCGCCCAAGTGGTGGGGGAACACGAGACATTCCTCCAAGAGTTGCTTGGCGCGAGCATCCTTTGGATTCTTCTGCAACAGTTGCTTCGCAATCTCCAGACGGCACATCTGATACTGTCCGCTCACCTTGCCTTCGCCGCCTTCCCACGGATGGAAGATGCGATGGTCGATGATCTCCTTGGCTTCCTCGTAGCGACCCAACGAGTTGAGCAGGGTGGCATGTTCGAGCACGAGGTCGTCGCGACGCTCAATGAGTTCAGCATGCTGCTCGTAGAAGGCGAGCCGCTCAGCGTGCGGACGGTGGAGGCGCTTGTAGAGCTGGTCGAGTTCCATGAATACGCGCTCGTCGTTCTCGTCGAGGTGGAAGGCACGCTCCATGTATTCGAGGGCTTCGCTCTGGCGGTTCTGCTTGTTGAAGCGGCCGAGGGCAAGGTTGCGCCAGACGGTGGGGAACGTCGGGTCGAGACGGGCCGAGAGTTCCCAGTTCTCGATGGCGAGGTCGTACTGCCGGGCGGCATAGTAGAGACAACCGAGGTAGTAAGGCGCACGGGCTCCCTGTGGGTTAGCCCGCTTGGCCGTTTCGAGCGCAATGACATCCTCGGGACGGTTGGGGAAGCAATAGGCGGAGTCAGCCTTTTCGGCCTCGTCGTATCGGCCCATATAATAATAGGTCATGGGCGTGGCGGCTCCCTCCTCGATGGCTATCAGCCAGATAGAACGGGCCTCGTCGTTCAGTCCGGCAGCGCAGTAGTCGAGTGCCACCTCGTCGTAGTTCTGTGCTGAACGGCGCAGCATCTGCTTCATCTCCGCCAGCACGTCCTCGTCCTTTGTTATCAGATACTTCTCGTAGCGGCAGCCATAGTTGAATCGGTCATACTCCAGCGACTCGCCGATGAGTGCCAGTGCATCGCGGGTCTCGCCCAGCTTGCGCAGGATGGCGGCTTTCAGGGCGCGGGCCTTATGGTTGTGCCAGTTGTTGACGAGACAGCGGTTCACCTCGTCGAGGGCGTCCTCGTAGCGGCCCTGGGCGGTGCTGATCTTAGCCGCCTCGAAGTAGCCGGCGTCAGCCCATGCCTTGTTCCAGGTGGCCTTCCAGAAGAGTTCGTAGGCCTCAGAGGCCTTGCCTTGATATTTCAGCGCGAGGGCGAGGTTGTAGATGGGCTCACCGTCGTAGGGGTTGGGGTTGCGCTTCTGCGAGAGCCGGACAGCCTTGCGCAGATACTCCTCAGCCTTGTCGAAGCGCCCCTTGCGGATATACCACAGGCCCATGGCGTTCAGGCAGCGGATGTCGTTCGGGTCGCGGCGCAGCGCCTCTTCGTAGTAGTCGGTGGCCTGCCAGGTGGCATGACGGTACTGCTCGAGATGCATGCCCGTCAGGTAGAGCTGCTCGTTGGTCTTGACCTGCTCCGGCAGCAGGGCGGCCTCGGCCGAGTCGGGGATAGGACGGATCTCGTCGGCCTCGGCATGCCAATGCAGGACGGTGCGCTGGCCGTAGACGAAGGTCTTCACCACCTCAAAGGTCAGTTCGTTGAATTTCGCGCCCTTCACGTCGACCGTCTCCACCAGCACCTCTTCGGGGCTGACGGTCATCTCCTTTTTATAATACACCTCACCGTTGTCGTTGCGCAGGATGATGCAGACCTCCTGCTTCGAGGTGGCAAAGAGCTTGAAGGTGACCCCTGGCTCCCCTCCCTTGGGGAGGGGTTGGGGGTAGGCATTGAACACCAAATCCTTCGAAGCCTCCTTCACTACCCCGAGCTCACGATAAGGCATAAAGTACTGGGTGAACATCTTTTCCTCGTATGGCATCAACCATGTGAAGTCGGGCTGGTTCTCGGTATAGACACCTGCCATGAGTTCGATGTAGGGGCGGAAACCCTCACGGTCGATGCTCCAACGCTTCATCTCCTCGGGAGCGGCCTCATCGGTCAGGTTGCGGTCCCAGGCGCGGCCGAAGTCGCCGTTTCCCCAGGTCCACTGCTTCTTGCCGGGCGAGAAGTGGTGGCTGGCCACATGCAGCATGCCGCAGCGGGTGTCGTTCTCGTAGCCACCCTCGAAGTTAAAGCGTGAGTTGACGCCCATGTAGCTCGTCGGCACGTAGATGTTCTTATAGTTCGAGATGTCGACGCCGGCCGAGTAGTCCATCTTGTAGTAAGTGCCCGTGGCGATGGGGAAGGACGAGACGGCACGCTTGCCATGATCGAACACGGCGTTGATGTCGGGCGGGAAGACGCTCTGGTACTCATCGTTCACCTCCACGGCGGGGTTGGCCCACCAGAGGAAGGTCTGCGGCACGTCGGTGCGGTTGTATAGCCGGCCCTTGATCTCCAGATAGGCACAGCCGGGACGCAGCGTGAAGCCTGCCATGCCCTTCTGGTGGAACATTTTTTCCATTTCGCTCACCCAGACCGTCACCGAGCCGTCAGCATTCTCCTCGATGCAGGTGTCAACGGGCATGTAGGTCGTCGGGCGGTGGTGCTGGGGCCAGTTGAACTCGATACCGCCCGAGATCCAGGGACCGAGGAGCCCCACCAGCGCGGGCTTGATGACATGATTATAATAGACGAAGTGTCGCTTGGCAATCTTGTCGTAGGCCATCTGCACGCGACCGCCCAGTTCGGGCAGCACCATCACCTTGATATATTCGTTCTCCAGCCAGATGGCCTGATAGTCCTTGTCGACCTTTTCGTCGGACATCGTCTCGATGACGGGGTAGGGATAGACCACGCCGCTTGACCCCTGATAGACTCGCTTCTCCAGGAACATCGGGTTCTTCTCCGGCTTTCCCACCTCGTAGGTCGGGATTGTCACTATTTCTCTCCAAGCTTTAACCATAGTTATATAAATGTTTATTCGTTGTTTTTTTATTTGTTAATCAATTCTTTCTCCAGCTGCTCCAGCGACTTGCCCTTGGTCTCAGGCAGACGGCGGAGGAAGAACAGGAATCCGCAGAGGCAGACGAGGGCGTAGATCCAGAAGGTGCCGTAGGAGCCGAGCGACTTGTTGAGTAGGGGGAAGGTGTAGGTGAGCGTCGACGAGCCGACCCACAGGGCGAAGGTGCAGGTGGCCACGGCAATGGCACGCACACGATTGGGGAACAGCTCCGAGATGAGCACCCACGTGCAGGGCCCGAGCGTCATGGCATAGCAGGCAATGGCGGCCACGACGAGGATAATCATGAAGAAGCCAGTGATGTGCATATAGTAGCAGCAGCCCAGCGTGGCATAGATCAGGCAGAGGCCTCCGGCACCGATGAGCATCAGCCGGCGGCGACCCAGCTTGTCGACGGTGAAGATGGCGATGAGCGTGAAGAGCACATTGGCCACACCCGTGATGACGATGTTGAACAGCACGTCGCCGACGCTGTAGCCTGCCGACTGGAAGATTTCCTGGGCATAGTTGAAGATGACGTTCGTGCCGCACCACTGCTGGAACACGGCGATGATGATGCCCAGCAGGAGCACTTTGTGGAAGGGCTTCGAGAAGAGCGTCGACAGGCCCGCCTGCTCCTTGGCGTCGGCGTTGGCCTCGGCAATGGCCTGCAACTCGCGCTCAGCGTAAGCCTCGCCGCCGATGCGGGCCAGCGTCTGGCGGGCGGCAGCCAACTTTTCACTATTCACTTTTCCCTTCTCACTTCCCATCGCCTGCCAGCGGGGGCTTTCAGGGATAAAGAAGGCCAGCAGCAGGAAGGCAGCGGCGGGGAAGGCGGCCGCCCAGAACATCCAGCGCCAGGCCATCTGCCCGTTCCACGATGCGGCAATGTCGGCAGACGAGAAGTCTGCGGGTATGGGTTCGGCTATCTGCCAGTTGACGATCTGCGCCGCCAGGATGCCGAGGACGATGGTCATCTGGTTCAGCGAGACCAGCTTGCCGCGGATTTCCGAGGGTGCCACCTCTGCAATATACATGGGCGACAGTCCTGAAGCGATGCCGATGCCGATGCCGCCAAAGAAGCGTGCCACCAGGAAGGCCCCGAACGTGTTGAAGGCGCCAGTCATGACGGCTGACACGAGGAAGATGACGGCCGACACGAGCAACAGTTTTTTACGTCCGATCTTGTCGGCCAGCCAGCCACAGGTGCAGGCACCGATCATGCAGCCGATGAGCGCGATGGTCATGGCCAGACCTTGGTCGCTCACAGAATCGGCAATGCCGAAATAGAGTTCATAAAACGGCTTTGCACCGCCGATGACCACCCAGTCGTAGCCGAAGAGCAGTCCGCCCATGGCCGAGACGAGGCAGATGAAGTAGATAAACGATTTGTTAAAACCTTGCATAATTCTTTGTTTTTAGTTACTGTTCTGAATTCCGCTGCAAAGGTAGCACAAAATTCTGACAGGCGGTATAGACAAAACAGGCGTTGTTTATGGACGATTTTTCCACAAATAGTTTTGGCGCATGGAATTAATTTCGTATTTTTGCCGACGATATTGATAATAACGACAAGACAACTACTAAGACTATGGCAAAGAAGAAAGACGGATTCCTCGGCGAGCGGTCGGTCATACTCCCCCCCATGCTCGTCAAGATGGAAGAGGACGATCCCCTGGTGAGCAGCTTGTTCATCACGGACATCGGCCATTATCCTATGGCTGAGCACCATTATCGCCGACGCGAGAAGGGCATCGACCAGTATGTACTGATCTACTGCATCGACGGCCGTGGATTCTATAAACTGAACGGACAAACCTACTTCGTTTCGCGAAACCAATATTTCATCCTGCCCGCAGGCGTCCCTCATGAATACGGAGCGGCCGAGGGCGAGAAATGGACCATCTACTGGGTGCACTTCCGGGGTGAGCACGCATCGATCTATGCCGAGGGCGCACAAACGCCGCTGGACGTGAAGGCGACATTGAACTCGAACATCGCCAACCGCAACAACATCTTTGAGGAGATGCTGTCGACGCTCCACTTCGTCGAGGGCATCGAGGACCTGCGCTATGCCTCCAGCCTGCTGCACTATTATCTGGCCTCGCTGCGCTATCTGCGACAGTATCGGCGCAGCGTCAACTATGATGCCAGCCACAGCAACCGCCCGTTGAATACTAATAAGGATATAGGTGTGGTTGATGCTGCCGTTCACTTCATGAAAGAAAACATCGAGCGCCGCATCACCCTCCAGGACATACTCGATTATGTCGGCTATTCGTCAACACGTTTCTCGACATTGTTCAAGCAGCAAATGGGCTGCAGCCCTCTGTCTTATTTCAACCGCCTGAAGATAGAGTATGCCTGCCACATGCTTAAAGTGACCGACATGCACATCAATCAGATATGCTATAAGGTCGGGTTTGAAGACAGCCTCTATTTCTCGCGACTGTTCTCGAAAATCATGGGCATGCCTCCCAGCGAATACAGGGAACAGAGCCTGTAGTCAGGAAGAGACAGATAGTGGGGCAGTTGCAAAAACCATGCGCAGCCATCCCTTCCCTCATGCCAAGTTATTCTTGTCAGTGGCGCGAAGCGTTCAAAAACAATCCAGCGCCTACGGCCTGAGCAGGTCGAGGCTCTCGATGTCGGTCACCTCGTCGGCACAGCGCTCCCAGACCAGCTTGGTCGTGTCCGACAGCGACGACGAGAGACAGTAGACGCCGAGGAAGACGAAGCCCGAGTCAGTCAGGTTCTTCATGAAGCAAAGTCGCAGCTGGTTCTGCTTGAAGGCCGTAATGTAGCCGTTCTTCTGCAGCTCGGTCAGCGCCGCCATCGAGGCGGAGTCCGTCGGCCAGTCGTCGGGGTGATAGCGCTCCGTGATGGTGGGCATCATCGCGGCCGAGTCGCCCTCGTTGTGCCAGACGGGGTTGCCGTATTCGGGCGCCCAGAGGACAATATACGGCTTCTCGGGGAAGCGCACGAAGTAAGGCACGTTGGTGTCGCTGGCCAGTCCGAACAGCCGCTGGTAGTCCTCGTAGCTCTCGAAGTGCTGACCCTTGCTGACGATGGGCCTCTTCGCGCCGCCCCAGCCCCCAAACAGGGGCATCAGGACGGCCAGGAGCAGCGCGACGACGGCAGCGACGGCAGCCGCCGTCATGGCCCTGCGACCCCGATGCGGCCCAGGGCGCTCCTCCGTCTGCCGCGGCGTCGCATCGGGCTGAGAATCCCTCTCCGTTTGCGACGCGGCGATGCCGGCGTCATGCCTTATGAAGGCGTCGAAATCCTCATAGCCCACATACAGGCACAGCTGGTCGAGCGTGTAAGGGCGTGGCCTGACGTCCTCCGACACGTAGCCCCAGATGCGCTTCAGCGTCGTCGGGCTGATCTTGGCCTTCGTCTTCTCGCAGATGCTCTCTGCCAGCAGCTCGAAGTCCCTGTTCGTCCGCATCTTCCGGCCGGCAGTCTGCTCCACGGCAAGCCGCAACCGCACTATCTCCTGTTCTCGAGACTCCATGATGATTCCTCGTCTGTTTTTCGACGGCAAAGATAATACTTTTATCACAATTAGCAAAAAATTATCCTCAAAAAATGATCGTTATTCCGGCTACCGGACAGTCCGAGGCTCAAAAATCGCCCATTTCATCGCATTTCTTCCAGACCGCAAAACTCTCGTCACGTCGTGACGCCATGCCGTCACGTCGTGATTTCATGCCGTCACGTCGTGATTTCATGGCGTCACGCCGTGACGCAAGTTTGACGTCACTCTTCAGCGAATCATATTAAGGGGTGCCTATCGGCAGAAATCCGACAAATCTATTCAAATCTGTCAAATCTCTTATTCTTTGTTTTGTAAGATTTGGACAGATTTGTAAGATTTCTGCTCCGAATGAACCACTCATCTTGAAAGTGCCGAGTAGTAACATTCCTGCCCATTCGTGTTATAAATTCGTGAGTTATTCGTGGTCCATTCGTGGTTATTCGTGGTTATTCGTGTTAAAAAACAAGCTCAATTCGTGAGTAATTCGTGGTCATTCGTGTTAAAAAAAGCCACTTCCGAATAATTTCCGTTCTTCAAAAATCCCCGATTTCATCGCGTTATTCCGCCTCCCATGCAAAATGGACAAAATGGACAAGTGAAATGGACAAGCCATTTCTTGCACGTCTCAGTCCTTTTGCCTATATTTGCAGGCGTAAACAAAAAATAATCAGCCCGCAATGGAGCAACTTTCGGAAAAAATGCGTATCTTTGCACCGTCGCCCTGACGTGGCGACGCAATGCGAGGAGCAGCAAACCAAGTTCCACTGGTAAACCTGGAAAATTTACCCCACAGCAGTGATAAGGGACAAAGTTTGAAATTGCGCTTCTCCTGTAATCCGTCTACGGTGCCCTGACTGCCCCACCTCCCAGTGTGTGGCGTCAGGTCTGCCGCCGTCATTATAGGTGCGGGCTGATTTTCATTCTTTTTTATCACAGGTAATTTCCAGGACCTTCCAGTAAAAGAATGCTGAGAGGCCCGCACCGCTCGTGTCTTTATATTACAAACCTATAATAATATGAATAAATTTAGTCCCACAACAAACAAGGCGATTGGTAACTATGTTTACCTGCTTGTAGATCCAAGAGACAATACCATTTTTTATGTCGGAAAGGGGAAAGCAAATCGAGTCTTTGCGCATGAGAAGTATGTGCAAAAAAACATGTTAGCTGTCTCAAGTGCAAAAGAAAAAAGAATAAAGGATATTCTTGATGCAGGAAAGGAAGTCACAAAATACATTGTTCGTGTACATCTTACGGATGAAGAGGCTTACATTGTCGAATCAGTTATTATTAACCTTTTAGGTACATCAGAAATGGGTGACATCAACTTCTCTGCTGTTTTAACAAATATCCAGTGCGGTCATGGAATGAGGAAGAATGGGTTGATGCCTGTAGAAGAAGTAGAAAAGTTATATGGTGCCAAGCCGTTAACAGCAAAAATGGTTAAGCACAACCTGCTTTGCATTAATATCAATAGACTTTACGAGAATGGAAAAGACTTGTATGACGCCACTCGCAGCAGTTGGGTGTTAAATAAAAACAATGCGGACAAGTGTGAATTTGTCGCAAGCGAATATCAGGGGGTTATAAAGGCTCTCTATAAGGTTGACCGTAAATGGTATCCTTGCGGTGATCCAAAGAACAGACGTTACCAATTTGACGGTACGCCAGTAACTGATCCCCAAATATTAAACCTTTACCTCAATAAGCGAATTGAAAAGAGTACTAATGGGAAACGACCCTCAAGAAATCCTATTAGGTATATCTTGAAAAAGTAAAAACAACATAAAACTATTAAGAAGATGAAAAGGATTCTAATAACCTTCGCAACTATCTGCTTTTGTTCGCAAATAGTATTTGCACAATTTTCGGGTTCAGGTTCTGGAACAAGTTCTGACCCTTACCGTATCTTTAATGCTGACCAGCTCACTCAGCTGCGCAACTTCCTTAATCAGGAGGGAGTCTACTTCAAGTTGCAGAACGATCTTGACCTGACCGACTGGCTGGCCGAGAACTATCCCGGGCAGGGCTGGCAGCCTGTGGGTTCAAGCGCGGAGCCCTTCAAGGGCATTTTGGATGGTAACAACAAGACCATCTCTGGTTTTAGCATTACGCGTAGTTCAACAGACTATGTGGGGTCGTTTGCCTATGTGACCGGTGCCACCATTAAAGACCTTACATTGAAGGGCGACATCAGCGGAAAAGCCTATGTGGGGTCCCTGATGGGACGCGGCTCTGCTACTGTGACAAACTATACCTTTGAAGGTACTGTTACGGGTACTGGCAATTACATAGGTGGCGTCGGCGGTCATCAGGGAACTGCCTCAACGAATCTGACGGTCAAAGCTACAGTGAAGGGTGCCAGCTATACTGGTGGCGTTTATGGTTATGGCGCTGGAATAACTACCGCCACATTCAACGGGCAGGTGACCGGTTCTTCGTCGTATGTTGGTGGCCTTGAGGGTTCTGCTTCCGGCACATTTTCTGCCTGTACAGTCACTGCACCCGTGAAAAGTTCCAGTTCGTCGGCTCAATATGTCGGAGGTTTAATTGGTTATGCCCGGGCTGCAATTACTGCGAGCAACTGCAAGCAAATAGGAATTGTACAAGGCAAGTCTTATACGGGAGGCTTGGTTGGTTATGCTACTGCGAATGTCACACTCAACAACTGTATACATCGAAACGACATAACAGGCTCCACGAATACTGGCGGCGCCATTGGAGGCAGCAAGGACGGTGCCGTTAACCTGACATCTTGCTATGTTGAGGGTAATATTACAGGTACAACATCTGTGGGAGGAATTTGTGGCATCATACAGGATGCTAATTCTTCAATGATCAGTGGATGCCATTATTGGGGGAATATTACCGGTAATGGTTGTTTAGGAGGAATTGTCGGAAAACGTGAAAATGATTCCTATATCGATTTTAACTCAACAGTAACAGCAGGACAGAGAGGGGCATTCAATGGCCTTAGTGTATTGGATAGCAAATGTTTTTTTAAAGAAACACCACAATTTGACAAAAGATCTAGTGATGATTGGTATTATGTTTCCTCCTCCAGATATGTTTTAACTACTGAGATAAAAGATTGGGCTACATCTTATAGGACATTCACATATTTATATGGTACTCATACTATTGAGAATGTTCCTTACGTTGTTTATTGCAACTTAATTGACGGAAGCACAGCAACTTCTTCTATTATTACTAGTATTGCTAATTGTTCTGTAAATGGAGATATCTCCGGCTCAGGATCGGATGTTGGAGGAATCATAGGCAATGATTGGGCAACCGATAATAAGAGTTGTACCCTCAGCGAATCAAAAAAAGTTCTTTATTATGAGGACGGAGCAACAAGTCTGAGTTCTTTAACTCTACGCAAGTATAAATACGCTTATAAAACAACCAATATCAGTGAGTCATATTATTCAGGTAATTTAAAGGGTACAGATAACATTGGCGGTATTGCCGGAAAGAAGAAGGGAGGTTGTATTAACAACTGTTATGCTTCCGCTTCTATTTCTGGAGTAAGATATGTAGGAGGAATAGCAGGCCGTCTATCGAAAGATCAATATGATTCCAACGAAAACTCAATGAATGCCAATGTTTCTGTCAGCACGAATATTACAGGCACCGAGGATGTCGGCCGAATTTATGGCTATAGAGAAGAAAACTTCACTATTGCCGCCTTAGGCACAAACAGCGAGAACCGATCCATGGCATCTACTCAAGTAGTAAAGAATGGTGTTACCCAGACAATTACGGACAATCTTCAGAATGGCACAGCAGTGGGTGTCAGCCAACTTCGCTTGAGGGCCAACTATGTGGCTTGGGGCTGGGACTTCAACAACTGCTGGACGATACAGGAAACAGAGAGCTTCCCCTATAAGACCTGGCAGTCGGCTCCCCCTACCTTTACAGGCAAACTCGCCTCTGGCGCTACTACCATCAGCGGAAAGAGTATCGACGGGGGCACCGTCCATATCACCACAAGCTCTGGCAAGACCTACACGGCCACCTGTAACGGTAACACTTGGAGCAGGACTGTCAGCGTCCTTCATGCTGGAGAGACGGTTACTGCCTATGCAGCAGCAACAAACAAGGAGAAATCCTATTTCACAACAGCCACAGTAGGATTCCTTGGCAGCGGAACGGAAAGCGACCCCTATCAGATTACGTCAGCCGAAGACCTCCAGGGCATCAACACTGGCGGCTACTATAAAATCATGAACGACATCAACCTGACGTCATGGATCAACCAATATAGCTCCAGCAAAGGATGGCTTCCTGTGGGTTACGACGGTGCCGCGGTGTTTATTGATGGCGACAACCACAAGATCTCCGGCCTGTGGACGAACACTACTGACAGCTATGTCGGCCTGTTCTCTAAGCTGAAGGATGGCCATATCAAGAACTTGAATGTGGAGATGGCATCAGGCAAGAAGGTCATAGGCGGAACAAATACGGGCGGCCTCATTGGCTACGCTACTAACTTTATGCTTTCGAATTGCTCTGTCAAGGGTGACGTGCAGGGCACAGGCAAAGTGGGTGGCATCGTAGGCTATTTCAGTGGCAATACGTCAAGTCCAAACCTGACCGACCTGACCTACGAAGGAAAGCTTAATTCATCGTCTGCCTCAGCTGTAGTTGGCGGCATAGCCGGCTATGGCTCAACATGCAGGATGTATCATTCTTCAACAAAAGTTCAGATTGCCTCAACGGGTAGTAGTGGCTTGATTGGAGGACTGGTTGGACATCTGAGTGGCCGTTCGGTCTCACAATGTTTTGCTGATGTCAACATCAGTGCATCCGGGAAGGAAAGTCAGGTGGGAGGATTATTCGGAAAGTCGGGCTACTCTACTTCTGCCGTAACGACCATATCAGAATCGTACTCCGTAGGCTCCATAACTGTGACTGGTGCTGATTCTGATGCTGGTGGTATCGCTGGCGTCTTGACTCCCAATTGCCAGCTCTCTGACAGCTATAGCACAGCCACCATATCAGGAACACTCTTTACGGCAGGAGTGGTAGGCCGGGCCTATGCAGCGAGCAAGATTAACAGATGCTATGCATCAGGTAATCTGACGGGTATCTATAAGGGAGCAGGCATTGTGGGCAATTTGTACGATGCAAACACCAAGACGACGAACTGCGTGGCCTTGAACAGCATTCTGAACTATACCGACCAGAGCGCGTGGGCAAGTCGTGTGATTGGCGGTTACGACGAGGCTTCCGGCAATCCCGACGGCAGCAACTTGGCTCTGGCAACGATGCAGGTGTCATTGAACAATGTGCCCGTGAAAAAGTACGACGATCTGGTTGAAGGCATTGCAAAATCTGAGGCAGAATTGAAACGGGCTACGACCTATGAAGCGAAAGGCTGGGACTTTGAAAACGTATGGACAATGCCCACAGATGGTTATCCTTTGCTGAAATGGCAATTACCCTCAGCTGTACTTGTCACAGGCATCTCATTGAACCAGACAGTTCTCAACTTCACGGCGGCTGGGCAGACGGCTACGCTCACTGCCACCATTACACCTGAGGATGCCACGGACAAGAGCGTGACCTGGTCGAGCAGCAACACAGCCGTAGCGACTGTTGATAATAATGGAAAGGTGACGGCAGTAGCAGAAGGAACGGCCACTATCACGGTGAAGACAAACGACGGTACGAATCTGTCGTCTGCCTGCCAAGTTTCCGTTGTAACAAC
The DNA here is from genome assembly GCA_902779455.1 of uncultured Prevotellaceae bacterium. Classification (GTDB taxonomy): domain Bacteria; phylum Bacteroidota; class Bacteroidia; order Bacteroidales; family Bacteroidaceae; genus Prevotella. The sequence goes on along the minus strand of CACZBS010000020.1, from coordinate 962 downwards.
CATTAGCGGTGATGCCGATGGTGACGGCCAAACAGACGTTAATGACTATATCGCAGTTGCTAATTACATTCTTAACGAAAACTTCCCCAACTTTAACGCTACGGCTGCCGATATCAATAATGACAACAGCATTGACGTAACCGATTATATAGGCATTGCCAACATCATCTTGTATGGCAATTGGCAAGGTGTGCCTGTGAATGGCATCATGGCTTATAGTGCTGAGACAACCTTACCCTGGATGGAAATCGGCCTGCAAGAGAACGGAACAATAAAATTGATGCTGCGTAACGCTAAACCGTTCTCTGCATTCCAGATGGATATCAGACTGCCTGAGGGCATAGAGATTGCTGATGCTACAATGGCTAAGGCAAGCCAAACAAAGAATCTGGGCTATAATAAACTTGAGGATGGCTCATGGCGACTGCTCTATGGTTCACTTGATAACAAGTCGGTTTGGCTGGCTGACGACGAACTGTTGACCTTGACTCTTTTAGGCAGCACCACAACACTCGGAGGATCGGTCACTATTGACAATATAATCCTTGCCGAACGTAATGCTACTACTATGCGGCTGAATGCTGTTCAAAGCACTCTGCCTACTGGTATCACTACCATAGGTCAGGATCCGTCGGACAGCGAAGATTACTATGACCTGACAGGCCGAAAGGTGAACAACGTCAAGCAGAAGAAGGGCGTTTATGTTATCAATGGGAAGATTACATTTGTTAAATAATTAAAGAATACAAAGATGAAAAGATTGTATTCAACTCTGCTGTCCTGCGTGTTAGCTTTACACGCATGGACAGCTGCCGCTGAGAACCGGCTGTACATCGAGGACTTCAGCATTGATCCAGGCGAAACAGTGGATGTCTCGATCATGCTCGACAACGAGGTGACCGATTATGCATCCTTCCAGGCGGACATGTACCTGCCTGAAGGACTTGAAATAGTAGAGCAGT